>CAZIDZ010000009.1:0-20161 GCA_964538455.1 uncultured bacterium | reverse complement strand
TGGAGCGGGGGTGACAAGTGGGTACGGGGTGAGACATGGCAAGGGAATGATAAAGGACCGCTAATAGACATTATAGCCATCCTGTTAATCCTGTGTATCCTGTTTCAGATGTTGAGCCATTCTTCCACGGGGAGCACAAGGGGAATGCGGACGATTCCCTGGTCCCTGCGGTCGAGCAACACGTGCCCGTGCTCGAGGGCGTGATCGAAGAGCTGCGCGGTGAGTCTCACATCCATCCGGCAGTACTCCTCGATCAGGTCCACTTTTCCCTCCTTCCACCATTGCAGGGACTGGAGGCCGTCCGCCGTCTTCGTCGCCCCGAGCGTCGCCGAGGCGACATCCGCCAACTTCGCCCGGAAACCGTTGGCGGCGGCCAGCTCCTCGAGCAGGTCGAGGGAGGGGAGGGCGCGGAAATCCACGATGGGAACGCCATCCCTGTCGAGCGGGACATAGGGGATGAGCACGGCGTAGTCGAATTTCTTGTGGTTGTAGCCGACGACCAGTTCCGCCTCGGCAAGACGCCCGATCAGCGCCTCGGCGTCCTGCTCATGCCACGTTGCGAAGGCATCGCTGCGCCGCTCATAGGTGATCGCGAGGGCGAGTTTCATCAGGTGGGCGTTGTGCCAGCCGCCCACTTCGTCGGCGGAGAGCTGGGTTTCCAGGTCGAAGACGACGACGTCGCGCCCTTCGACAATGGGAAGTCTCGAGATGTAAGGCGCTGTGTCCTTACTGTCCTTGCCTTTTTTCTCTTTTGTCGCGTGGCCCGTCTGCCCTGTCAGCCGGGTTTCAAGCGGTTCCGTCTGCGCGTGCCGTCCCTCCGGAAATTCCTGCGAATATGTCGCTGGATCGCCCGCCAGTTCCGTGCCGCCGGTGAGGTGCTGGAGCAGGCGAATCGCTCCCTTCTTGTCCAAGGGCTGGTTGCCGTTCCCGCATTTCGGCGAGTGAATGCAGCTCGGGCACCCCTCCTCGCAGTCGCACTCCTCGACGAGGTGCAGCACCCGTTCGAGCAGGCTGTCCATCACCTCGTAGGCGCGGTTGGCGAGTCCGACGCCTCCGGGGTGGCCGTCGTAGAGGAACACCGCGGCGCCTCCCGCCTGGGCGTGACGAGTGAACGAGATCCCGCCGAGGTCATTGCGGTCGCAGAGGGCGAACAGCGGCAGCAGCGCGAGGCTGGCGTGCTCGGCGGCGTGCAGCGCCCCCATCGGGTGCCGTTTTTCCTCGAGCAGCCCCGCGATCGCCTCATCGGTGGGCATGAACCACGTCCCGATCGTATCGTACACCACGGGCGGCAGGTCCAGCTCGTGGTCGGACAGCTTTTCGCGGGACGCGGTGGAGCGTTTTTCATACCCGGTGACTGTCTCGGTGACGCGCAGCTTGCCGAGGTACAACCGGTAGCGGTCGTTCTCCCTGGAATCGTAAACCTCGAGGATCTCGGTGTCCTTGCTGGTTCGCGCCTGGGTGTAGTAGGCCACATTCGCCCTGCGGACAAACGCTTCCCGGGTTGCGAGGTCGAGCCTGTTGACGAGGTAGGACTGCCCATGGTGGAGGTAGATCGCGCCCTGGTGGCACTCGGTGAGCGCCTGCCAGCCGTTGACGCGGCCGACCAGTTTCCGCGAGGTTTCCTCGAAAATGCCGTAGGTTTCGCCGCCGCCGCGGATGTCCACATCCCGCTGCGGCTGCTTCGTCCTCGGGAAAAACACGGCGCCGCCCGCCGCTTCGAGCAGTTCACCTTCGGCGGCGAGTTGGCGGATCGCGGGTTCGCTGACTGTTTTCGGCCACGTCGGATCGTCGAGGCGGAGCGGGAGTTCCTGTGCGGCGCAGAGCAGGTGGCTGCTCAGCAGGAACGGGTTGCCCGCATCGACCACCGCACTTTCGACGGGACGTGCGAAGAAATCCTGCGGGTGGCGCATGAAGTACTGGTCCAGCGCATCGGGGAGGGCGAGCAGGAAAATCGCCGAGTCGCGGTCGCGTCGTCCGGCCCTGCCGCCCCGCTGCCACGTCGCCGAGATCGATCCCGGATAGCCGACGAGCACCGCGACGTCGAGTCCGCCGATGTCGATTCCCATTTCGAGCGCGCTGGTTGCCACGACGCCGTCCAGATCCCCGTCCTGCAAGGCTTTCTCGATTTCGCGCCGTTCGCCGGGGAGATACCCGGCGCGGTAGGCGCTGATCCGTCCGGCGAGGTCCGGCGCCGACTGGATCGTCCAGTTGTGGATCAGTTCCGTCATTTTCCGCGCCTTGGTGAAGACGATGGTTTTCAGCCCGGCGTGCGCGGAATCGGTGAGCAGTTTCACCGCGGCGGTGTAAAGGCTGGCGGTGGGATTCATGAACACGAAATGGCGTTCGGCCCTCGCGGCGCCAGACGCTTCCACCACCTCGAAGGGGAGGCCGGTCAGCTCCGCGGCGAGCTCGCCGGGATTCGCGATTGTCGCCGAAGCCGCGAGAAACTGAGGGCGGCTGCGGTGGAAGGCTGCGACGCGGCGGAGACGGTGCAGCACCTGGAGCACGTGCGACCCGAAAATTCCCTTGTAGCCGTGCAGTTCGTCGATGACGACGAATTTCAAGTTTTCGAGCATCTGCTCCCACTGCTGGTGAAAGGGGAGGATGCCGTGATGGATCATGTCCGGGTTGGTGAGCAGGATCTGCGGCGGATTCTGGCGGATCTTTGCGCGGCGGCTCGCCGGAGTGTCGCCGTCGTAAATCTCGGCGCGGACCGTTTCCATGGACGCGGCGGCGAGCAACTCACGGATGTGCTTGAGCTGGTCCTGGGCGAGCGCCTTGATCGGGAACAGCAGCAAAGCGCGCGCCTCCGGATCGTCGTGCAGCCGTTCAAGAATCGGGATCAAGTACGAGAGGGATTTTCCCGAGGCAGTGGGGGTGACGGAGACGACGTTCTTTCCCCGGCGCGCGAGTTGGATCGCCTCGACCTGATGGGTGTAGAATTTCCCGATCCCCGTCGCGCGCAGCCCCGCGCTCAACGAGTCCGGAGGCGGGGGGTCGAGCGGAGCGTATCTCGCCTTGAGACCTTCGATGATTTCGTGGTGTGCGATCTCCCGGGCGAAACGGTCATCCGCTTCGAGGTGGTCGAGAAACTCACGCAAGTTCAACGCCGTATTGCCAGCTTCTTTTCGCGAAGGGTCGGTGCTCACCCAATTGTCCTTTGCTGATGCCTGCTCCGATCGAAAGATAAGGAACGGAATGTGCGTCGACTGGTAAAGCGTGACGCAGGGTGAGGGGGAGAATTCTCATTACCTTTGATTCGAGCCGAGTCCCCGGTCTTTGTGGGGGGATCATGCATGTCCTTTCCAGACACAACCTGCTGCTGCTGCTCGCCGCGACCCTGCTCACCGCAGCCAAACCGGGAGTTGCCGGAGCGGAGGAGGGTGTCGTGAATCTTGACAGCCTTCGCCTGACAGTTCTCTACGACAACACCGCACCCCGGCTCGAGGGGCTCACCGCCGAATGGGGATTCGCCTGCCTCGTGGAAACGGGAGAGCACCGTTTTCTCTTTGACACCGGTTCGAGCGGCGTCGTTCGCGAGAACATGCGAGAGCTCGGAATCGATCCGTCGACGCTCGAGGCCGTGGTCATTTCGCACAACCATTGGGATCATATCGGCGGGCTCCCCTCGCTGCTCGGAGAACTCGGTGATGTGCCGGTGATCCTGCCGAAGCGCCCGGACCGGACCGTTCGCAAGGCGCTCGACGAGTGGGGCGGAGAGGTGAGGATCGTCGAGAAGGAGATGGAGCTTTTCCCCGGTGTGCGCCTGACGAGAACGCTTCCGGCGATCGAACCGGAACGGTCGCTGGTGCTGGTGGCCGAAGAGGGAACGCTGATCGTCGCCGGATGTTCTCATCCCGGCGTGCCCCGGATTCTCGATGAAGCGGCGAAGATCACCGGTAAAAAACCGCTGCTCTACATCGGCGGATTCCACCTCGGGAATGCCTCGGACCGCGCGATCAGGGATGTGATCGAGGCGTTCCGGACGCACGGCATCTCGTACGTCGTGCCGACACATTGCACCGGCGACCGGGCGACGGAGTTGATCCGGGAGGCGTTCGGCGAGCGTTACCTGCGGGGCGGCGCGGGAACGGTGCTGCACGGCGCCGACCTGAGAAATTGATCCGGATTGGATTACGCCGGGTGACGCAGCAGCCAGGTGACTGAGACGATGTCCCGTCCATGCCGAGCCTGTTCGCGTGCCATGAAATCCAGGTACCGTTCGAGCTCGCCGCGGATATCGGGGTGTTTTTGAGCTAGCGCCACGCCGCGCTTTATAAGTGATGAGAGCAACCGTTCGGCTCTCTCGCTTTCCTCGAGTGCACCCGGCCTGCGCGCTTCGGCAATCGCCATGCCGCCGCTCTCAAGCACAGCTTCCATTTCGGAAGCTTCCGGGTAGTTCAGGAACCAATCCGCGGTCTCTTTGCGGTCGGGAAGGATTTCGGCATCCGCATAGAGAAGCAGGCCTTCCGGAGCGACGAATCCGCTTAGCCACCGAATTGTTGAGGAGTGATCTCCGCGGATCGCTCCCAGATCGAGACAGAGGACGACGTCCGCGGGGGCGGGTTTATCGTCGAGACGGAGGATGTCACCGACGTGGAACGTGCACAACTGCCGCACCCCGGCACGTTCCGCTTCGACAGAGGCGGTTTCGATGAACGGCTTACAAGCGTCGATACCTGTCACACGCCAGCCGAAACGCTTTGCGATGGCGATCGCGACATCCCCCTTGCCGCAACCCAGATCGAGAGCGGTTGAGAACGTATCAGTAGCGTGAGCTGCCAGCAGGTCGAGAACGGCGTCGATGTCCGATCCCAAGCCATTGGCGTCCGCGTAGAGAAAGGGGAGGTGCGGCGCGAGCGCTGCGCTCGCGCCCAGGGTGCGTCCAGCAGCGCTGTTGCGCGAATTGTTTGCAGAATAGGCCATGATGCACCCCCGAGCATGACGATCATTCAAACGATGGGGAAGAAAGATTCGGTTTTACACGCTAACCTTTCCCCTAAGTCTCTAATTATCTGATACCTTCATTCATGCGATACAGATTCAGTATCCCTGCGGATGCTGTTGGGCGATCACTCGTTTTTGTATTTGTCCGGATCATACTTCATCATCAGGTTGTCGGCGGGAGCGTAGGGCTCAAAGCCGAATTTCTCATATAGAGCATGGGCGTCGTGCGTGGCGAGCACCCAGCGCCGCACCGGCTCGAAAGCCGGATACTCCAGCACGCACTGGGTCAACCATTTACCGAGCCCCCTGCCGCGGTGGTCCTCGAGCACAAACACATCCATCAGGTAGGCGATGGCGGAGAGGTCGCTGAGCACCCGGGCGAAACCGATCTGGACGTCCCCCTCGTAGAGGCCGAAGCAGAACGAGTTGTCCATCGCCCGCTGCACCCGCTCACGCTTGATTCCGGTTGCCCAGTAGGAGCGTGTGATGAACCCGTGGATCACGTCGAGGTCGAGGCGGTCCCGCTGATCGCTGACCGTGTAGCCGTCTCTGCTGCGGATGTAGGCGTCCATCGAAACATTCTCCGTCAAACGTGGTGTCTCCCTCTCGTCGGCCTTGCGCTGGACGGGGAAACCGTTTTGCCCGTAGGTTCGTATCACGACAAAGTGCGGATGACCGGAAGGCCACCCTCAATGATGCTGAAAATAGAGTCACGGATGCATAACAGCAACGGTATTCGGCGCTCCATTGTTCTGATCTTGACGCTGTTGGCGCTGCTCGCCGTGCCAGCGCTCGCGCAGACCGTCGAGCACATCCCCAACGCGCCGGATGTGCCGCACAGCAATGGGGACACGTTCTTCAATCCGGGTGCGGAGCCGCATGGCAACTTCTTCGCGTTCCTCCGCTGGGTCTCCTCGCGGGGCAATCGCGAACCGTGGTACTGGATCCCCAGCGAGCCGGGGCCGCCGCCACCGCCGAGGGTTTACGGTGACACCCTGCTCGTGACCTTCATCAACCATTCGACGGTCCTGCTGCAGACGAACGGGGTAAACATCCTCACGGACCCGATCTGGTCCGAGCGCTGCTCGCCGGTGAAGTGGGCGGGGCCGAAACGGTACCGCAAGCCGGGCATTCGCTTCGAGGACCTGCCGAAAATCGACGTCGTGATGATCAGCCACAACCACTTCGACCACATGGACGAGGGCACGCTGCAGCGTCTCGTCGAGCGCGATTCTCCGGCGATTTTGGCCGGGCTTGGCTCGGATGAAGACCTGGAGGAGATGGGCATCGCCGGGGGAGTGGAGCTGGACTGGTGGGACCAGGTGACGATCAAGGGGACCCGTTTCGATTTCGTTCCGGCGCAGCATTTTTCCTCGCGGGGGATGTGGGACCGCAACAAGGCGTTGTGGGGAGGGTTCGTGATCGAAACCGGCAGCGGCCCGGTCTATTTCGCCGGGGACACCGGTTTCGCGCCGTTCTTCCAGGATCTCCGCAAGGTTTTCGGGCCGATGCGGCTGAGCATGCTGCCGATCGGCGCGTTCCTTCCCAAGTGGTTCATGGGGCCGGTTCACCTCAGCCCGGCGGAAGCGGTGAAAGCACACGGGATTCTCGAATCGCGCCATTCGCTCGGTATCCACTTCGGAACCTTTCCGCTCGCGGACGATGGGCAGACCGAACCGATTGACAGCCTCCGCGCCGCGCTCGACCGGGAAGCGATCCCCGACACCGTCTTCCGCGTCCTGCTCGAGGGGACAAGCTGGCGTCTGCTGCCGGAAGCGGAAAAAGAGTGACAGGCGGGTTCAACCTTGAAGTGTAACAAGCTCTTCCAGCTGCTGCTGGAATGACTTGAGCTCAACTCGTCCGTGACGCCGTCTTTCTGTCATCCCCCGGTTTAACCGGGGGATCCAGACAATCTATGGGTGTACCTGGTGCACGTGGATTGCCCGGTCAATCCGGGCAATGACGTCTTTCTTTGTCTACGACCGAGACGAAAAAAGATGGTTCGGGACTTCAGTCCCAAGCTTCTCTATTCGTACCGCAGCACATCCGCGGGATTCAAGCGCGAAGCGCGCCAGCTGACGAGGATCAGAGTCGTCCAGGCGACAAACAGCACCACCAAAGCCGCGGACGGAAACAGCCAGAACCCCAGATTTGTCCGATACGGGAACTCCTGAAGCCAACCATTCATCAGATAGCCGGCCACCGGCCAGGCAATCAGGTTCGACAGCAGGATCAGCAGGAGAAATTCCCTACTCATCAAACCGAGGATCTGTGATTCAGTTGCGCCGAGCACCTTGCGGACACCGATTTCCCGGCTGCGGCGTTCGGTGGCGTAGGAAACCAGCCCGACCAGTCCGAGCAGAGCGACGAAAATCGAGATTCCGGCAAAGGTCTCTAAAACCTGTGCCTGACGGACGTACAACCGGAAATTGGCTTCAAACTGCTCATCGACGAAGGAATAATCGAAAGGATACTCGGGGACATACTGATCCCACACCTTTTCGAGTGAAGCCAACGTCTGCGGTATCGAACCGGGATGCAACCGGAGACTCATCAGACGTCCCCTGTAATCCGAACAGATCGAGACGATGGGGACGATTTCCCTCTGAGGGCCTCGGAGGTGGTAGTCTTTGACGACACCGACGACCGGCATGCTCATGCCCCACATCTTCACCGTTTTGCCGATCGGATCAGTCCAGCCGGCTTCACGCACGGCGGCTTCGTTGACAACCACCGCGCCGGTGCCCTTGTCGTAATCAGCCAGATCGCTTGGGTATTCCGAACTGAAAAACCTGCCCTGTACAATTGTGAGTTTGAAAACATCCGCATACTCCGGGTCGCAAATAAGCTGTTCCGTCATCTTCGAATCTGTTTGCCCTTCGAAGAGCATGCCACTCTGGCCGGCACCTCGAGTAGGCGTTCCTGACGAAATCGTAGCAGACTCCACGCCCGGGATTTGAAGGAATCGATCACGCAGCGCCAGTTTCTGTTCCCGCTCGATGTGGCCGTGCAACGGGATCGACAAGACCTGTTCCTTGTCGTACCCGAGAGGTTTGTTCCGCATGTAGTTCACCTGCCGGTAGACAACCGCAGTGGCGATCAGCAGGATCACGGTGACCGCGAACTGCAGCGTCACCAGTCCGCGGCGGAGCAGCACACCCCCGGGAGCCCGTCCGCCTGCTCCTGATTTCAGCACGCTCGCCGGTCGATAGGAGGCGAGGACGAACGCCGGATACAGCCCGGCGAGCAGGCCGGTGACTGCGGCTAGGGCGATCAGCACCAACGTGCCGAAGCCTCCGTTCAGGAGGTGAAGGGGCAGGGCTCTCCCGGTCAGGTTGGCGAACACCGGCTTGAATAGTTGTGCTACGATCCCTGCCAAAATCATGGCAATGAAGGAGATCAACAGAGATTCACCGAGAAACTGTATCATCAGCGACAGCCGGTTCGCTCCCACCACTTTTCGCAGTCCCACCTCACGAGATCGGCGGATTGAACGAGCGGTGGCCAGGTTGACAAAATTGATCGAGGCGATGAGCAGGATCAGAATTGCAATGCTGCCGAGGGTGTACAGCGAATTCAGGTCCGATTTGCCCCAGTTGCGGTCAAACTCGATGTGGTCCGAATGGAGGTGCATCTCCAACAGCGGTTGAACGTAAAACTTGAGGCCTTCCCATCCGCCATACTTGTTGTGATACGCCTCGGTGATCTTTTCACCCAGTCCCGAAACATCCATGGGATGGATCAGCATCAGGTAGGTCGAAAGGTTGTTGTTGCCCCAACTGCTGTAGAGTTCTTCATCGTCTTTCTTCGATTCAAAGGAGATCAGCGCCTTGAATTGAAAATGGGTGTTCGCGGGTAAATCCTTGAGAACCGCGGTCAGCACGAAGGGCTGGTTGCCCACAAGAACGGTCTGTGGAAGTGTCGGGATGCCGTTGAAAAAGGACTTCGCCAAAGATTCAGTCATAATCAGCGCATCCGGACGATTCAGAGCTGTCGCCGGGTTTCCCGCCACAAACGCAAAGTCAAACATGGCGAAGAAAACGGAATCGACGTAGGCGACGGATTTTACATACCGGCGGACATCTCCTCTGCCGAAGAGAATATCCGATTCGGTGTAATAACGGGTCGTCATCTCCACTTCGGGCAACTCGCGAACCAGCATCGGTCCCAACGGTCCCATCGTCCAGGCGACGTCGGTGAGTTCGTTGCCGCCAAAATCCTGCAATTCCACCACACGCGCGATCCGGTTTGCATTGTGATGAAACGTATCCCACGTCAAATCGACACGAATGAACGCAAAGATGAGCACACTCGAAGCCATTCCGATGGCGAGCCCGAACACGTTCAGCAGTGAATAGGAGGGTTGGCGTACCAAGTTCCGGAAGGCGATTCGAAGATAATTACGGATCATGATCGTCTCCAGGTATGTGCTTTCCGACATATAGACACATCGGGCAGTCTATTTGTTACAACCCTGAGAAAGATAAGGCATTTATCTCTCCATACATGAATTGTCGACGGCACGGCAAGGCAGCCCGGCCGTGATCCGGTGCAATTGCGCGCCGGATGGGGTGAATCTGGAAACGGCGAGATTGCTTCGTCATGCCGAAGTGTCGGCATTCCTCGCAATGACAGTTCTTACCGTTCCCCAAAGCATCGGCACGCTAATAGGAATTACTCGGGCTTCAGAACGTGCACAGGTTTTCACTTTTTGTGGAGTGAATAGATCGTCGTTAATGGGACTGTGAAACCCGGGAAATGGACCTTCGGTCCACATCCCGGGCCACTCCGCCGGACAATGACAACTCCTCTGCGGTTCAAGCAACTTTGACACGGCACATGGCTCCAGCGGCTCCGCAGGCCGAGTGTGAAGCCCAGCGCGGCCCTTGGCTTCAGCGACTTCGCCGGTCTCCGAGCGGCTTGACGGCTCCGCCTGTCCTGACTACGTTCCCGCACCGGGACGGGCAAAAGCAACTTCACTGCTGCATCCAATGAGGGTCAGGGATCTGTATGGCGGCCGAGACGATTGCTCAACAAATCGGTCAATGGGCGGCAAACACCTCCTTCGAGGATCTTTCCCCGGAGGCGGTGCAGGCGGCGAAGACCATCCTCTACGACTCGCTCGGCTGCGCGCTCGGCGGGTACGGCACGCACGACGTGGGCATCATGCGTGGCTGGCTGGAAGAGAAAGGGGGCGTGGAGGAGGCGACGGTAATCGGCTCGGGGAAGAAACTCCCGGCGGTCGAGGCGGCGCTGCTCAACGCGCTGATGGTGCGCGCCCTCGATTTCAACGACATCTACTGGAAACAGGACCCGAGTCACCCGAGCGACATCATTCCCGGACCGCTCGGACTCGGCGAGCGGATGGGCAAATCGGGCAAAGATTTGCTGCTGGCGATCGCGATCGGCCATGAGGTCGAGATGCGCCTCTGCGAAGCGGGATTCCCCGGCATCCGTGAGCGGAAATGGCACCACGCCACGCTGACAGCGTTCGCCGCGCCGGTCGCCTGCGGCAGGATAATGGGGCTTAACGGGGAACAGATCGCTCACGCGATCGGGATCTCGGGCGGCCGTCACGGGACCTTCGGCGCAATCACCGCAGGACGGTTGACGATGATGAAGAACACGGCCGATCCGCTCGCCGTGCAATCGGGGGTTTTCGCCGCGGAGCTCGCCGCGCGCGGCTTCGAAGGACCGGAGCATATCATCGAGGGCAAGGAGGGCCTGTTCGAGGCGTTCGGCCCAGAGTGGAAGGGCGAAGTGCTCACGGAGGGCCTCGGCGAGAGCTGGCGCATTCCCCAGTGCGGGCTCAAGGCGTTTCCCACGGAAGCGCTGACTCACGCGCCGTTGACCGCTGCGATCGAACTGGTCAGCGAGCACGACATTCAGCCCGATGAGATCGTGGAGATCCGTCTGAAGACAATCGCGCGTGCGGCGGACATCCTCAGCGACCCGAGCAAGTACGACCCACAAACGCGCGAATCGGCGGACCACAGCCTTCCCTACTGCATGGCGGTGGCGGTGGTCGACCGGGCGATCACACCGTCGAGTTTCAGCGAGCGGAAGATTTTCGACCCGACGATCCGCGCCCAGCTCGGGAAACTGAAAGTGACGGCGGAACCGGGCTACGAGGCGCTGTTTCCGGCGAAGCAGCCGAACGAGGTGACGATTGTGACGGCGGACGGCCGGAGCCATGTGAAGTATGTGGACTATCCGATGGGCGATCCCCGCCACCCGATTCCCGAGCCCGCGCTCGACGCGAAATTCAACAGCCTCGCGGAAAAGGTGCTGAGCGCCGGTCGCCGCGAGCAGCTGAAGCGGATGGTGTACGATATCGAACACATCGAGCGGCTCGGCGAGCTCACACGGCTGCTCGCAGCCGATGTTGTAAATGCCGGGAATTGACGTTGTTAGGATTCCCTGAAGCGGGCTATATTTCAGCAGGAAAGGGGGGAGAGACGGAAACGTCTCCTGGGAGGTGTGAATGGCAAAACCGGGCCTGACCTTCATCGATGAAGCGCTGGCGGAAAAGCTGCGGACAGTGGTACACCATTTTGTCGAGAGCGAAGCCTCGGCGGATTATCTGCTCGCCCGCTTAAAAGAGCTGCTTCCAGTCCATCGAACCGACCGTGAGACCTGGAAGGCCCGCGTCGAGGGGTTCGATATCGCCGCCGAGACCCTGATCGAGCGGGTGATCGAGACCGGCCGGGAAAAGGAGGGCAAGGGTTTTACGCGCGACACCGTCGTCGGGCGTGCGCGGCTGCGGCCGTTGAGCTATTACCACTACGTCACCGGATCGCGGGAACCGGCGAGCAATGTGATGACCGGGGACGATTACTTCAACGATCCGACGACCGCGCTGGTCAAACTCGAGGACGACCTGCTCTCGCTGGGACGGCTGCTGCGCAGCATGTGATACGGTCCCAAAAAGTTCACCCGCCTGACGGCGGGTTTTCTTTAGCACCTATCGGAAAGGGCGTCTGTTACTACGGTCCGGATGCACCGGCCGGCGGGCGCTACATTTCCAGGACCTGCCCGATCGTCTCGATCAGGGTGTGAAGGTTGAAGGGTTTTCTCAGCACGGCGTCCGGCCGGACGCCGTTTTCGCCTTCCGAATCGCAGAAGGCATCCGAATTGGAAAATCCGGTGATTAGGATCACCGGCGTGTCCGAAGAGATTTTTTTAATCTCCCGCAGCAGCCGGATGCCGTCGAAGCGGGGCATGTAGACATCGGAGAGCACGAGGTCGGGCCGATATTCGAGGTAGATCGAGAGCGCAACATCCCCGTCCTCGGCGATATACGTCGTAAATCCGAGGCCAGTGAGCGCCGTATGCAGGATGTCCCGCATATCGGCGTCATCATCGACGATCAGCACATTCCGGCGTTCGCCCTGGAGCGCGTACTTCATTGCTACTCCCGTAAAAGGGTAGGTTTGTGTGATGGGGGGCGATCGTCTCTGGCAAAGGTACGCAGCGCAGGCGGGGCCGTTCAAGACGTTGCACGCCGATTCAACCGCCGGGCTCCTTGCTCGCGTAGAAGTTTTTCGTGTACGTTAACCGATAGGCGCAAACAAGAAAAACGTCACCATCGACAAGGGAGAAACGCGGTGTGCGGGATCACGGGACTGGTTGCCTTGGACGCGCGGATTGAACCGGATCGTGCGCTGCTCGAACGGATGACGGACTCGCTGGTCCACCGCGGTCCGGACGGCCGCGGGGTCTGGTTGGGCGCGGGAGCGGGGTTCGGGCACCGCCGTCTCGCGATCATCGATCCGGAAGGCGGGGCGCAGCCGTGGGTGGATGACGAAACCGGCTCGGTGCTGACGTACAACGGCGAGATCTACAATCACGTCCGGCTTCGCAAGGAGCTGGAGGCGGCAGGGGTTCCTTTTACCAGCAGGTGCGACACCGAGGTTCTGGCCAAGGCGCTGGTGCATTGGGGGATCGACACGACCCTGGAGAAGATCCGGGGGATGTACGCGTTCGGCTGGTGGGAGCCGGGGCCGCGGAGGCTGACTCTCGCCCGCGACCATCTCGGGATCAAACCGCTCTACTGGGCGATGCGCGGCGGACTCGTGCGCTTCGGCAGCGAGATGAAAACGATCCTCGCCGATCCATCGTTCCCGCGAAATGTCGATCAGACGGCGCTGGTGAACTACATGGCGCACTACCGGCTGTCGTTCCGCGGGAACACGCTTTTTCACGGAATTCAGGAAGTCTCCGCCGGCAGCTACATCGTCTGGGAGGGGAAACGGCGGCGCGAGGAGCGCTACTGGTCGCTGCCGCGGGTGCGCGAGAGCGACAAAAGCGACCTCGGGGAGGAGCGGACCGCGGCGGAATTCCGGAAGCATCTGACGCTGGCGGTGCGGCGGCGGCTGATGTCGGACGTGCCCCTTGGGGCCTACCTTTCGGGGGGGATCGACAGCGCGGTGATCGTTACCCTGATGCGGTCGATGATGAAAAAGAAGCTGATCACGTTTTCGATCGGCTTCGAGGAGCAGGGCTACAACGAGTTCGAGTACGCCAAGCAGGTGTCGCGCAGCCTCGGGGTGTCGCACAGCATCGTCACCTTGACCGAAGAGGGGTATTTCAAGGAATTTGAAGCGCTGGTGAATGTCAAAGACACCCCGCTGTCGGTCCCGAACGAAGTGCCGCTGCGGTTTCTCTCGCGCCACCTGAAGAAGGTGATGACCGTCGTGCTCTCGGGGGAGGGGGCGGACGAGCTGCTGGGCGGATACCAGGCGCTGGTGCGCAGCCCCCACGACTGGCTGTTGGCGCGCGGTCTCGCGGAGGGCGCCTTTTCCGGCGAGGAGAAGGCGAAGATTGAGCGCTCGCTGCAGCAGCTTTACGGCACCACCACTTTCCGAAACCAGGGAGAGCAGTTTCTCCGCCTCTACCAGTGGATTCCGAAAGCGGAGCGGGAACAGCTCTTTTCCCCGGCGGTCCCCGTGGAGAAGATTGAACGGGAGATCCTGGAGGAGTGGGAATCGGTGTGGTCGGAGCTGGACGCTTCCGGCCTCGATCCCTACGAGAAAGTGCTCGCCATTCTCGAGGAGATTCACCTTTCGGCGCTGCTGCTTCGGCTGGACGCGACGACGATGGCGGAGGGCGTGGAGGGGCGGGTTCCGTTCACCGACCGCGACCTCGTCGAGTGGTGCGCGGCGCAGCCGTTGCACTACAAGGTTCGCTGGCTGGGTCCGGAGCAGGAGCGGCAGGCGAGGACGCTGACGTCGATGGAGGCGGCGGGCAAGCTGGACATGGGGAAGTACCTGCTGCGGCTTGCCTTCGCGGGGACCATCCCGGACGAGATCCTGATGCGGCCGAAGACGGCGTTCCCGGTTCCGCTCGACTCGTGGATGTTCGGATCGCGGAATGAGTGGGCGGCACAACGGGTCCTGACGCGTCGGATGGGCGAACTTTTCAAGTTGACGCGTCTTGAGAACATGCTGCGGAACGCGCGTGGCAAGCAGGAGGGAATGAAGCTGTGGATGCTCGCCAACATCGGGATCTGGCTTGAGATGTACTTTGGCGGCGGGTCCGGTTGAGTCCTCAGAGGTACCGATTACGAGGGTGTGGACGCCGGGGCGGCTTGACAGTTCAGAAAGGCGAATCCTACTTTGATCTCAGCAGTCGGCGAGGCACAATACGACAACCATCCTGATCAACACGAGGAGGCCATGACACGGGAGCAGTGTCCCGTCTGCAGCGCCAGCGACATTGAGGAATTAATCGCACTGGATGAATATCCTCACGCTGGAAATGGCGCGGTTCAAGCCTCCGAGGCCAAGAAGATCCCCACCGGTACACTTTCCATTGGGATGTGTCGCGTCTGCAGCAGCGTTTTCCAGCTCACCCCGGTTTCGATGGAAGAGCTCGACGCGATGCTGTTGCGGCAGCCCCACCCTCTCTCGATCGAGGAGACGGGGATGGAAGTGGCGGAGACGGATCGCTTCCTCGAGGGGTTGCGCCGGTACGCGCCGGCGAAGGGCCGCGTGCTCGAAATCGGCTGCGGGACCGGGACGGTGATGAAAAAGCTGAAGGCGTGGGGCTACCAGGTGCAGGGGATCGACGCGGACCCGCGTGCTGCCGCCCTGGCGCGGAAGCAGGGATTCGAAGTGAAGGAAGGGCGTTTTGAGGAGGGGCTGTACGATGACGAGCGCTTCGACATGATCGTGATGCGCTCCATCCTCGAGCACGTTCCCGAACCGACCACCTTCCTCGCGGCAATCAACAACCTGCTGAACCCGAACGGACTGTTGGCGGTGGAGGTACCGAACGCCGGGCGTGTTTTCCGCAGAAGCGGCTTCGGCGGTTTCTCCTTCCACCACCATATCTACTGGACCGTGCCCACCCTGCGGTACGCGGTCACGCTGCAGGGGATGGATATCATCGGGGGCTTCGAGGAATCCTATATCGCGATGTTCGCCCAGATGCCGGACAAGGGGGAAGAGGCGCTGAAACCCGTGCCGCCCAGCGACGAAGAGGTGGAGGCGGCGTTCGAGGATGTGGATGCGTTCCTCGAGCGCAAGGATCGGCTTGCGGAGCAGTTGCCCGCGCTGCTCGCGAAACAGTGCCCCAAGGGGATCGTGATCCTCGGAGCCGGCACGCCGAGTGTGGACATGCTGTATTACGCGGACATCGGGTCGATGGTGCGCCGTGTGGTAACCACGGACAAGACGCGCTACGGGGCTGTGCTCTCGGGCAGCGAGTTTTCCATCGAACAGATGGACGCGATCGACAACCACCACGATTACGATGCCGTGCTGGTCAGCTCGGAACGGAGGCAGGAGGAGTTGCTCGAACGCCTCGATCCGTTCCTCGATCGCGGCGGCCGGGTGATCCGCTTCAAGCCCGACATCGAGATGATCTGAAGCGCGGCCGCGGGTGTTGTATTCCCGGGACAGTATACTCACAACGCGAAAAAACAGCATTGTGAGTATACTGTCCCCTTTTTCGCTGTCTATTCTTCGAGCAGATGGAGCACGGCGGCGGCGACCTCGAGCGGGTCAATCAGCTTCATGTCCGCGACGGCGCCCTGCGAACCCGCGCGGAAGACGATGGCAGGAGCGTCGGAGACGGGCCACCACCTCCACGGGATCGTCGGCCCCATCGTCGAGATCGTCGCCACTCCGAGGGCGGCGGCGAGGTGCAGGGGGCCGGTGTTGTTGCAGACGGCGACGCGGCTGGTGGCGAGCAGATCCATCAGTTCGATCATCGACGGCCCCGAGACGAGGGGCACCTCGATCTCCTGGGCCAGCGCCCCGGCAAATCCCTCCTCGCCCGGCCCGCAGACCACGGCGGTTTCCACACCCTGCTTCAGCAGCGTCCTTCCGGCGACGGCGAAATTGTCCAGCGCCCACCGTTGCTGCGGCTGGTAGGCGCCGGGTAGGAGCACCACGGGCGAGTCGATGCGATGCTCGCGCCACAGCGCCCGTCCCCGCTGGAGGCGGTCATCCCCCCGCGGCAGGCGTGGGACGCTGTCGTTCATGGTTGAACCGAGCGCCTGGGCGAGGGCGAGGTAGACACTGCGCATCGGCAGGCTGATGTCCGGCCACAGCAGCGGGAGAGTGTGATAAACGCCGCGGCCCGCACGGTCGTAGCCGATCCTGTGTTCAATGCCGCTACGGGCAAGGGTGCGGGCGATGCGGTATTCCACCCGGCCCGTCAAATCAACCGCGAGATCGAATGAGCTCTCCCGGTCTTTTCCCAATTTTTCCAATTCGTCCGGCGGAAGGATTTCTCCCCAGCCGGTTCCCGCGTAAAGATCTTTTGCGGCAGGCGGAGCGATGAGAACGCGTTCGGCGCCGGGGAAGAGGAGGCGCAGCGCCCGCAGCGCGGGCTCGATCAGGACGAGGTCGCCGAGGCGTTCGAGTTGAACGGCGAGCAGGCGTTTGACCTGGTCCGCCGCCGGGATCATCGGGGCGGGGGGCGACGGGTGGGTGGTTTTCAGCCATGCGCCGTACACGGCGTAGGCGATTATCGGCAGCGTTCTCACGGCGTTTGGCTGCCGTGTGCGCATCGGCGCCCGGGGCAGGGTGTCGCCAAAGTGCACGGAGGTTTTGGATCGGCTCGTCATCGTTTTCCGGAGTGTCGTACCCGTTTAACATACGCAATGACAGGTCGTGCGAACAGAGCGGAGAACATGTTCCGATGCGCGGACGGGGTCGCATCCAACCGCAGCGGGAGTGGCCGCTTCCCCGGCGGGTGCGTACCTTAGGCGAAACCTGGCATGGGACGATCGATGCAAGAGTTCAGCGATCCGGAGCGGGATGAAGCGCTTGCGATCCGGCGGAGAATGACGAGGGGCACGGCCTCTTTCGCGATGCAGAGGCTCACCGAGGTCGGCGTCAGTTTCCTGCTCGTGCCGTACATGCTGTACCAGCTCGGCGGCGCCGCCTACGGTTACTGGGCGTTGATCTACGCCGTCGCGACCTACCTGAACCTCACCGATCTCGGTTTCGCCGCGGCGCTCAACTACCATTTCGTCAACGCGCTGACGACCGGCGACGCCCAGCAGCGGCGGGAATATTTCTCGAGCGCCTTCCTCTACCTGTTCGGCGTGGCGGTTTTCGTCCTCCTCGCAGGCCTGGCGGTTGAGAGGTGGGTTCTGGATTTCTTCCCGGGCTCACGCGATCTCGGCATCGCCGCGAACTGGGCGTGGCGTTCGATGATGCTGGTGCTTTCGCTCGGCTTTATCACCAGCTACGGACGTGCCCTGTTGATGTCAACCCACCGCGTTGCCACGCTCGGGATGCTGAACACGACGCTCGCAGTGCTGAGGGGGATCGCGATTGCAGTTGCGCTCGCGCTCGGGGGAGGATTGATCGGTCTCGCGCTCGCCGTAGTGTGCGTCGCGGTGCTGCGGTTGGCATCGATCTTCAGTGTCGGAGCCGCCGGGACGCCGGGATTCCGACTTTCGCCCGGTTCGGTTCGCGGTGCGGTGATCCGGAAATTCTGGAATTTCGGGCTGCGTGTGATCGTCTCCCGCATCGCCGATGTGATCTACTCCACGTTCGACAGGCTGCTGCTGGGGCGCACACTCGGGCTGAGCGTGGTTGCCTGGTACGACATCGGGGCGAAGGCCGCCGGGGTCGCGCAGCAGGGACCGCTGGTGATGATGCCTGTCGTCGAACCGGAGGCGGCGCGGTTTCACGCCGGAAAGGAAACGGCAAAACTCCACCTGCTGGTGGAGCGTTCCGGGCGCTACGCTGCATTGATCGGGTTTCCGCTGATCCTGTTGCTGATCTCGACGGGGCACGCGTTGCTGCGGATCTGGATCGGGAGCAGCGCGAACCCGCGGATGGCGGAGGCGATGGGATTCCTCGCCGTCGCGTACGTGGGGATGGCGCTGACGGCACCGTTGCGGTCGGTCGCGCGCGGCATCGGGCGTCCGGGATGGGAGGCGCGCGCCTCCCTGCTCCAGGCGGTGGCGAACGTCGTGCTCTCGATCCTGCTGTTTCTGCTGCTCGGATTCCGGGGCGTTCTGCTGGGGACTCTGCTCGCCGTGCTGCTGGGCCAGGGCTGGCTGATCACGCTGGTGCTGCCGGGGTTGAAACTGCGCATCGGCACGTTCCTGCGCGCCAGTTGGCTGAAGCCGATGACGGCGTCCCTGCTCGCGGGAGCGGCGGCCTGGAGCCTGCTGCGCTGGGGTGTTCCACTCCCGGAAGGCAGCGGACGGATTGCGGCGTTGATTCCGGGGGCCGCGAGTGTCGTCCTGTTCGTGCTGGTCTACACGGGTTTGCTCTTCCTCATTCGTGCAACCACCGTGGGAGAGTTGCGGATGCTGTTCAACGCGCTGCGGGGAAAACCGGCCGCATGAGAATCGTCCACGTTGTCCAGGATTTGAAGTCCGGCGGCCTCGAGCACCTGATCGAGGGCATCGTCCTGGGGCAGATCGAGCGCGGGGAGGAGGTACGGGTGGTGTGCCTCACCGCGGGGGGGAAAACCGCCGACCGGCTACAGCAGAGCGGCGTGGCCCTCGCGGTCCTCGGTGTCCGCAAGATAGGGCTATCGGCGCTGCGCAAGGTGCGGAAAGCGGTGATGGCGCCCACGCCGGACGTCGTTCATTTCCACGGTTTGCCGGCTGGCCGTATCGGACGGATCGCGCTGACCGGCCAAGGGATGCGGACGATATACCACGTGCACACCGACCTTTCCATTTCCCACCGTCTCAACGGATTTCAGCGCTGGGTCGAACGCCGTCTCGCGAACAAAGGGGGTCGGATCCTCGCGGTCAGCCACGCTGTGATGGAGGATCTGGTGGCGAGGATCGGGATCGATCCTGGGAAGATCGAAGTGCTTTCCGGGGGGCTCCCGGACGCGGACCCGCTGCACTCGGGGACGGCGCGACGCCGCCTCAAACTGCCCGAGCACGCAGCGGTGGCGGTCACCCTCGCCTCGCTGACGCCGCACAAGGGGATTCCGGTGCTGCTCGACGCCGTTTCGCTGCTACCCGATGTCATCCTGGTGATCGCCGGAGAGGGGCCGATGCGGGAGGAGCTTGAGGAGACGGCATCGCATTTGAACATCACGGACCGTGTCCGCTTTCCGGGATTCGTGCAGGATACGGCCACGCTGCTCGCTGCGGCGGATGTTGTCGCGCTCGCCAGCTGGCCTCGGGAGGGGCTGTCGCTGGCTCTAATCGAAGCGCACCGGGCGGGCCGTCCGTGTGTGTGCACCTCCGTGGGCGGGATGCCCGAAGTGGTGGAACACGGTGTCACCGGGTACGTGGTTCCCGCGCGTGATCCGAGTGCGCTGGCTGAGGCGCTGGGGTCGCTGTTCGCGGACGATTCCCTGCGCGAACGAATGGGCCGGGCCGCTCGCGAACGCTTCCTCGAGAGATTCGAACGTGAAGCCTACCTCGACCGGCTGGAGTGGATTTACAGGCACATCTAATTAAACGGTGACTGGTGGATTCAACTTTGAAGTGCAGCACTCTCCTTCCTGCTATTGCCGAAATGATTTAAACATTGGTCATTCTTGACGATGTGTTTGTGTCATCGTCCGGTTTACCCGGGGAATCCAGACACTCAGAGATCTTCCTTTTTTCACCTGGATTGCCCGGTCAAGCCGGGCAATGACAACGTGGGAAACTAGCTGTAGCTGCCGATGACCATTGGCCGCCGCCCTTTTCCACGCGCTGTTGCACGTGGTGCTTGAATCCACCGGTCACGCTTGAATACCCAGAACCTGGTCATAGACTTCCATCACCTCG
>CAZIDZ010000008.1:41299-95597 GCA_964538455.1 uncultured bacterium | reverse complement strand
CCGTGGGCATCGAGGATTCCCGAGATATCATGGACGACCTCAACCAGGCGTTGAAAAAACTCTGATGCCGCCGGTTCGGAGATGCCTGTCGGTCCTGCAAAAACGCTGACTCTACCGTAGGCCCATAGTCCGGGGAGGCTTCTCCGGGAAATTGAATAGCTGTTCGGGTGGCCCGGCCAGCTCGCTCGACTGCTTCGACATATTCCTCACTGCGGAGGCGAGCTGGCCGGGTTTCTCCTAATCGCTTTAGAGACTTCGAGATTGCTTCGTCACTTCGTTCCTCGCAATGACAATAATAGGCATTTGCCCCTGTTTGCTTGCAAACAGGGTGTATTCTAATTCTTAGAGATAATGGATCCCCGCCTTCGCGAGGATGACACGGCAGGGGATTTGAATGGGTGGCCCGGCCGTCCGGAAGCTTCGGGACGGGTTTCTGCTATCGTCCGGGCAATTAGGCGACAATCCTGCATTCCCCCTGAAAAATCGCAACGCTTCTCTCTCACTCCCTACGTTCTCTCAGGAGAGTCTCTTTTAATCCCGCACTTGCTTGTCGCCTGAAATTCGGTTATTATTGCAAATGATTCCTATTATTGTTTAGCTGGCTAACGGGAACCGGCAGGAAACAGGAATAGCGGAGGGCCCCGCCATGACACGGGGAGAGACACGGATGACACGCCAGCGGTCCGCGTTGCTGGATGAATTGAAGGCGACGCACGATCACCCGACCGCGGATGAGCTGCATAGCCGTCTGCGCGTCAAGTTGCCGCGCGTCAGCCTCGCCACGGTGTATCGAAACCTAGAGCGGTTGGTCGAGGACGGCCGTATCCGTGTCATCGATATTCCCGGCCGCCCGCGTCGTTTCGACGGCGATTTGAGCTCTCATTATCACGTGCGCTGTGTCAACTGCGGCCGAGTAGACGACGTGAAACTCGACAAGGTCCCGAACCTCGGGGCGCTGGTCGCGAAAACCGGGGCCTACGGCGCAGTGACGATGCGTCTTGAGTTCGAAGGATTGTGCGCTCGCTGCCGAAAGCAGCAGAAAGCCGCAGAAAAAACGGGCGGCGCCTGAACTGAACGGAACGGAACCCTATCGAACGTGCGTAACGACATAGATTCGCGCTCGTTCGTAGACGATAGAACACCACTACCATCGATACAGCAACGCAGAAAGGAACACGGAGATGCTTAGCAAGAAGATGCATAAGGCACTCAACGAGCAGATGACGTTTGAACTCAACTCGTCATACATCTATCTCGGCATGGCTTCCTATTTCTCCCAGCAGAACCTGAACGGCATGGCTTCCTGGATGTCGAAGCAGGCGCAGGAGGAATGGGCGCACGGGATGAAGTTCAAGGCGTACGTCGAGGAGCGTCTCGCGCAAGCGGAATACGGTGCCCTCGACAAACCCGCCGTGAAGTATGACAGCCCGCTGGCGGCCTTCAAGACGGCTTTGAAGCATGAGAAGACGGTTACCGGCCGGATTCACAAGCTCGTCGATCAGGCGCAGGAGGAGAAGGACCACGCCACGGTGAGTTTCCTCAAGTGGTTCGTGGATGAGCAGGTTGAGGAGGAGTCTTCGGTGGATCGGGTGATCCAGCGCCTGGAGCAGATCGGAGATTTCCGTCCGGGGCTTTACTTCCTCGACAGCGAGCTCGGCAACCGTCCCGCGGAATAGATCTTGTCGCGCGGACTGGACGATGCCGGAGATACCCCGCCGCTCAGGCGGGGTTTGGTGTTTTATGGGATTATACTTTAGCCATGGCATTCATGCCGCGAACGGTTTTAGATTTTGTCCGGACCGGAACCGCAATGATTAGACAGAGGTAACATGTGAAATCTCAAAATCATAACACATCCGACGTCCCCTTGGATCGCAGTGTCCTGGACGAGCTGCGTGAACTGTTCGGACCTTCGGGCAAAGAGAGCGTCCGGCAGATCATTGACGCGTACCTGCGTGGCGAGGAGGTGTACCTGAAGAGAATGCGGGAGGCGCGCAGCACCGGAGATCGCGACGAGCTGAAGAACGCGGTTCACAGTCTCGGTGGCTCGGCGGGAACGTTGGGCGCGGAAGTCGTACTCCGCCTCTGCCGTGAACTGCAGGGTGTTTTGGAGAGGGACGGTTGGCTTGAGGCCTGGGACGAGCGCGAGGCCGAACTGTTGAAAGCGGTATCCGATGCCCGCGCCGCTTTCAAGGAGTATCGTCGGGAGTTGTGACTTAACTCTACCGGTGGCGGGGACGGGTCAACATCCGGGAGGCTGCGCTTGCGTTCCGCCGACCGCTCGTCTATTGTATCGTACCGGGCGAGGGGAGTTGGGTAAATGTTCGTTCACTCACAATCAAGAGGAGGATCCCGATGGGCGCCGGCAACAAGATCGTCAGCGGCGTGGAGGAGGCGATCACCACGGCGATCGCATTCGAAACGCGTGTCCGCAACACCTACCAGGATGCTGCGAAAGTCTCGTCGGACGCAACGGGCGAACGGGTCTTCAAACTCCTTGCGTCCGAGGAGCAGGGGCATCTGGATTATCTGCAGAGCCGTCTCGAGGAGTGGCGCGGAACGGGCAAGATCACGCCCGAGAGGCTGAAGACGGTGATTCCGCCGCAGGATAAGATCAATGAACTCGCCAGGGACCTCTCGGCGAAGCTCGATGGAGATGCGCGCGGTCAGGAAATCGAGATGCTGAAAAAAGCCGAGGTTGTCGAGACTGAGGTGAGCGAATTCTACGCGAGTATGGTCGAGCAGCTCGAGGCGGAGGCGCAGCAGATGTTCGCTCGATTCCTCGAGATTGAGAGGGGCCACCTCGCGATCGTCCGCGCCGAAATCGATGCGCTGTCGGGGAGCGGTTATTTTTTCGACTTTCCCGAGTTCAACCTGGAAGCGGGAGGGTAGGAGTTGATGTCGCGGGCGGGCTCTCCGCCGCTGGAGAGTCCGAAGCCGGAGTAGAAAGCTGATCGAGTGGGGGAAAGGACGAATGAACACCGCGGATCAGGCGGTTGTCGAGGGGCTGAAAGCGGCGATCCAGTTGGAGGGGGACGGGTATAACTTTTACAGGATGGCGGCCAACAGCACGACGGATCCGAAGGGCAAGGAGGTGCTCGATATGCTTGCCCGCGAAGAGTCCGCGCACGCCGCCTTTCTCCGTGCGCATTACAACGCCTTTCTCAGCACCGGAAAGCCGGATCCGGACGCGAAACTGCCTGAACACTCTTCAGGTTCGAAAACTCACCCTGTTTTCTCCGAGAAGCTGCGCGAGAGCATTTCAGACGCTCACATTGAGATGAGTGTCCTCGCGATTGGCATTCAGCTCGAATTGAACACGATCAAGTTCTACCAGCAGCAGTCGGCGCTGCACGATGATCCGGTGGTGCGGAGTTTTTTCCTCGAACTTGCAGAGTGGGAACAGGGTCACTATGAGATGCTCTCGCGCCAGCAGTCTGCTCTAAAGGAGGACTACTGGGCGGCGGGAGGATTCGCGCCGTTCTGATCTGGAGCGATCTGTGAATATCACCCGGTCCTGTTGACAGCACACGCGGGATGCGAAGAACAGGAACCTGCCTTCTCAGAATCAACCTCCTGCGAATCTCGGCGACAGGCTTATTCGTTCGGCTTCCAGACCTCCCAGACGTGGCCGGCGAGTTCCGGTCCCACTTTGAGCGTCGGTTTTCCCGGCTCCCACCCCGCGGGGCAGACCTCCGCGCCTTTCGTTTTCCGCACGTGTTGAAACGCCTGGAGCTGGCGGATCGACTCGGCCACCCTTCGCCCCACAGGCGGTGTAAGGATCTCGATGGCCTGGATCACGCCGTCCGGGTCGATGATGAACCTACCACGGACATCGACGCCTCCTGCCGCATCGTACACGCCGTACACTGCTCCAATTTTCCCACCGGCATCAGAGAGCATCGGGAAGGGGAAGCCGCCCTCGACCATCTTCGACAGTTCCTGCTCCTGCCAGATTTTGTGCACGAAACGGCTGTCGGTGCTGCAGGAGAGAACCTGCACGCCCAGTTTCCTGAATTCTTCGGCTTTGTCGGCGACCGCCGACAGTTCGGTGGGTCAAACGAAGGTAAAATCGCCGGGGTAGAAGCAAAGGAGCACCCACGAGCCCCGGTAGTCCGAGAGTTTGATGTTCTTGAAGCCGCCCTCATGGTACGCAGTGGCCACGAAATCGGGCGCTTCCTGGCCGACCGTAACGTGCATCGTCGCTTCTCCCTGTTTGTCTGAATCCTTGTCCTGACCCGCTTCCTGCTCCGGCAGGATTGGGCCTTCGACGGGTTCTACACATCCATGGGGCACTTCGTCGGGCATGTTTCCTCCTTCACGACCGCCGCCGTTGCTGAAGGATTGCTGTTGTGTTCGGGTCAAACATTTCGGGGGGGAGGTACAGCCGGGTAGTCGAATGTACGCATCCGTCGCCCGTTAACAAGAGCGACAGACTGCCTTTTCGCTCGCCTTCTTCTTGACAGATACAGTCCTGCCTGGCACGCTATGTGATGGAACGAGGCACCCGAAATGTGGCCACCCGGCCGCGACTGCGCCGCCTCACGGGAGGCACAATCACTTGCCCGCCGCTAACAAAACCCAAAACAGTCCGAGTCTCGTTTTTTGTTTCAATTCAACTGTTTTTCGACCTCCGCCGTTCACCGAGCGCTTCATTTCGCTGCGAGAAACCGGGTGTTCACGTCGTCCCAGTTGACCAGGTGCTCGAGGAACGTCGTCGTCCAGTCCGCCCGCTTGTTCTGGTACTTCAGGTAGTAGGCGTGCTCCCAGACATCGCAGACGAGTAGCGGGATACTCCCCTGCACGGTGAGATTCTGATGAATCTCCGCCTGCAGTACGATCAGCTTGCCGAGTTCGTGATGCCAGTCGAGGATTCCCCACCCGCTCCCCTCGACTGCGTTCGTGGCGGCGAGGAATTGCTTCTTGAATCCGTCAAAGGAGCCGAAATCCTTCTCGATCTGGGCGGCGATCTCTCCTGACGGCTGCCCGCCTCCGCCCGGTTTCATGTTGGTCCAGAAAATCGAGTGGAGCATGTGTCCGCTGCCGTGGAACGCGACTTCCTTGGAAAGAGCCTTTACCGCCGCGAAATCGCCCGCTGCACGGGCCGCTTCGAGCTTTTCCAGCGCCGCATTGAGCCCCTTGACATATCCCGCGTGGTGCTTGTCATGGTGAAGCGTCACCGTCTCCTTGTCGTAATGTGGTTCGAGCTCGTCATACTCGTAGGGCAATTCGGGAAGTGTGTAGGCCATCGTACCCTCCTTTGCCGTATCGGTTTTTCTTCGCTGTTGAGTTCAGTAGGAAAGAGGAGAGGGGATGTTGCCGCTGTCAGAAGATCACCTCAGAAACACTCCTTGCACGGCGACCCCGTTGTCCACATGGTGCCAGGGATTATCGGCATCACGCGCTCTCCCGATCCGGGACACTCGGGTACAGTATTGTCTTAGGTTATTTGAAGTCAATGTGTTAGGAATCCCAAATCCCGATGACTGGAGGTGTAGCGGGGACTCTTCCAAAGTCAGTTACAAAAAAAGCGCGCTGGATACCCAGCGCGCAGTGCAAGTGGCTGTCATATTTAGCGTGTCGCGTGCTTGTACAGCTCGTTGATCTTTGCCCAGTTGAGGTTGCCGAGGAACGCGTCCACGTACTTGCCGCGGTCGGGGCCGTAGTCGTAATAGTAGGCGTGCTCGAAAACATCGACCGGGACCAGCGGGCTACTTCCCCAGACCGCGCCGTTGTTGTGCAGGTCCACGAGGAAGTTGTGCAGGCTGCCGTCGGTGGGGTCGTAGCAGAGGATCGCCCATCCGAGGGCGCTCATCGCGGTCAGCTTGAAATCCTCTTTCCAGGCGTCCACGCTGCCGAAATCCGCGACGATTTTCTTCACCACGTCGAGGCTCTCGTCGATGTTGCCGTCTCCACCCATGATGTCGTAGTAGATCTCATGCAGGATCTGACCGGAGGCGTTGAAGCTTTCGCGCCGCTTCATTTCACCGAATTCGCTGTAATTGGCGTTGCCCGCCTTCTCCTTTAGCTCGGCGATCTTCTTCTCGATCTCGTTGCGCTTGGCGACATATCCGGCGTAATGCTTGTCGTGATGCCACTCGTTAACCTGCTTGGAGATCCCCTTCAGCGAGTCATACGCGTAGGGGAGGGCCTTCACTTCATGGTTGGCTTTCATCTGTCCTCCAAAACCGTTAATCGGACGTTTCGCCTGCGAATTCGATCTCGGGCGAAACGCGAATTGTTAAGCTTTCCGAACTGCGCTTATAGAGTAGTCCGGCGGGAGAACAGTTTCAAGGTAGTCCAAGGGAGGGAAGTGCCTTGGAGAGAACGAATTGGCTTAGAAAATTCCGCGTTCCTTCAACGAGATGTAGCTGTCACTGCCGATGATGATGTGGTCAAGCAATTCGATTCCCAGTAGGCGGCCGGCCTCCGCCAGTTCCCGTGTAATGTGGATGTCCTCGGCGGAGGGATTCGGGTCGCCGGAAGGGTGGTTGTGGGCGATCAGCACGGCGTGGCAGCGCCCTTCGAGGGCCGGTCCATACACTTCCCGCGGATGGACGAGCGAGGCGGTGAGCGTACCGATGCTGATGATTTCGTCCGCGACGAGAACCCCTTTTACGTTCAGGTACAGCCCCCGGAAATACTCCCGGGTCAGTTCGTGAAGTTGGGGGCCCAGGTAACGGTAGGCGTCCTCGGGTCCGTGGATTTCAACGACATGCTGCTGGTGAGGGCCGAACAGTCGCTCGCCGAGCGCGAGGATGCCGACCAGCTTTTTCGCGGCTTGTTCCGGCAGATTCGCAACCTCCATCAGCAGCGACGTGTCGCGAATGCCGGAGAGCGCCTTTCCTCCAAGGGTTCTAAGCAGGCGGTGGGCGGTCTGTTTCGGGTCCTTAACAGCGCCGGACAGCGCGCTGGAGAGTAGATCGAGCAGGTTGCCTTCCCACTGCGGGAGCTCTCCCAGGGATTCGAGGCTGACAGCCTCCGTCTCAGCGACCGCGTTGTTCGACTCGATACGGGCTCGAGCAGCGGCGGGATCCTCAACCCGTTTGTAGGTCGCATAGGCGATCGTTACCGGGGCCGGTCGCAGCGTTGAGCTGCGCAACTCCTCAACCAGCTCGGAATCTCCCATCCCCAGCGAAACGAGCTGGCTGATCCCCTCGGCGGCGACGAAGGCGCAGTCCTGTTCGTTGAGCAACCCGGACGCCGATTCCGTCTGTTGACGCGCGTGAATCAGCCCGTTCCCCCGCAGCCACTGCACCATCTCCCGGCTGGTGGGAGGATGGAATTTGCCCTCATCTTCAAGAATGTCAAGGGTCTTGGAGTGAACGGTGCGCTCGCCGTTCCCGCGAAGCTGACGTGACGCCCACTCGATCAGCACCAGCTTGCCCCGGTTCTTCAGCAGTTTCGCCCACGGTTCGATCAGCCGCTCCGGATCGTCGCTCGACGCGAGGAGAAAAGCAAGCACGACGGCATCCACATCCCGGGGCATCTCCGAAGGCGACGTGGATTTCCCGCTGACATAAACCACTTCGCTGTCTTCAATCTTTTCATGGCGGGGCGAGCCTGTGAGCGTCCGGTGCGGATCGACGGAGACCAGATGCTTGAAGCGGCTTCCCAACACCTTGGCGAGCCTCTCGCCGCCACCGACAAGGATGGCGGATTCCCCGGAAAGCGTTTTGAGAAAACTGGACATGTAACTGCGGCCTTTGTACTTTGACGCAGACCCTGCATAAGCTGACGTACCTGCTGTAGAAGGTTCCTGAACATAATAGGCCCGCCCTGCACAATTCCAGTTTCAGGATGATTCCTGCCAAAGGGTCAACGGATTGTTGTTACTCGCGTTACCTGCCGCGGCGAAAGAGCGGCAAAATGCGAGATCGGTGCATTTTGACCGGCGGACTGGATTCTCGCCCCAACATTTGCGACCGGGTGAGGGCAAAAGATGAGGGAGGTGCCCATGAAGAAGCTGATGCGGGTGTCGGCGTTAGGCTTTGTATTTGTTCTAGTTGCGAGTACGGTACTGATCTCGGCGTGCGAGAAGGACTCGACGGACGGGGACAAGGAAAAGGAGAAGGGATTTACCGATTTTTCCATCGCCGACCAGGTGGAAATGGCCGAAGCGGTCGCTGAAAATGGTGTCAGTAGCATTGGATCCGTCCGTGGCATGACCGACATGATGGAAAATGGAGATTTCGCCGATCTGCCTTATTTCTTCGTCGGAGGGCTGTTGGGTGTCACCTCTGAACATGCCCCCGTGGACCGGTCTTTAGCATCTCCACCGGACACCATTTGGACGGGTCCCGACGCACAGGGGTGGTACGAGTGGTCGGACACGACGGGGGAAGAAGCATCATTTTTAGCCCTTCTGTTCCGAATCCGATTGACGCCGGATATTTGGGCCGCAGGGAACGAGGGATTGCCGATCACAACGACGGAAATGGAGTTCTCGCTGGTGCTGTCCGATCAGCTGTTCGGCAGTTACACGGTTTCCGGTGATATGGCCAACACGATCAACACCGAGCGCACGCTGGTCAGCGGAAGCGGCACGATGAGTATGGTGCTCGAAAGCGTCTCCGATATGGAGGAGTCGACCGAGTTTTCCACCTCCGTAGGCTGGACCGACGTAGCTGTCGATCCGAATGATTACAGCGGCGACTATGACGTGGATTTGACGGTCGTGTTTACGGATCCCGGGAATGTTGGCCCTATCATCTCGTCCACCGTTGAGCTGCAATTTTCGTCAGCGTTTGCCTTCGAGGCGGATGGGAGCGGCACAGGTAATTCTGCCGTCGACGGCGAGGAGGTGATCCGCTTCTTCTTCGATGCCGCCACCTCGAGCCAGCGAACTGGGTATTTCACCCTGGCCAGCGAGGATTTCGAAACACAGCATCCGTTTTCGATAGATACCTTCTGATTTTACAGGTGAGCGGCCGTGCTTTCAGGCGGGTCGTTCAACCTAAGGTCGGTGCTGGACTGAAACTTGGCAAACACTGTGATGAAGCCCCGGACAGGCTGTTCCTAGAAAGGAACGGCCTTTTCTTTATGCCGGGAGGATGCCTGTTCTCACTCCGCCTCCGGGAGACGTGCAAACCGTTTTGACAAACGCTATTGTCTCACCCTCGGAACCGATGCCGACTACTTTAGGGATTCGACGGGGCCGGCCGTTCCTCTTCGCCGGGGGAACAAAACGGCGCCCCGCGAGTAGAGGTGAGGGATGCCGTCATCACCGGTGTCCCAGGTAACGAGGAGGCGCAGTGCAATGGCGAGCCCAATCGGCGAAAACGTTGAAAATTATCAGAAAGACCCTGTTTTGTGGATAACCCTGGCCCGCATCCTCGCTGAAAATCCCGACAGTCAGGCGCCGCCGCATCTGGTGGATGCCCTTGCAACCGCTCCTCGCCCGATCATTCGCGATCCACACGCATGCAGAAAGGAGTTCTGGGGCATCCTCGCGGCGCCTCACCGCCACCTCGGCATCGGTTGGCTTGACAAACACGGCCTGCTCGAGGAGCTGATCCCCTGCTGGAGGGGAAATCCGGTGCGGCGCGTGCTCCGGCTGAACGCGCTGGAGCAGGTCCACCTTGAGGCCTGGAAAACCGGCCTTGGGAGCAAGGCGTTCAAGGCGATCGCGGATGTCCACGAGATCGTGGTCGACCGGCGTCTGAACCGCTGGGCGTTGACAGCGCTCGGAACCCTCTTCGCGGGAGGAGATACGGAGAATCAGCGTTCCTGGGCGAGGATGGTCCGTCACGATCTTCATGAACTCGGTGCGACGGAGGCGGAACTGGTCTGGGTTGACAGGATCGTGCGGGACATCAATCCCGCGCTGCTCTATCTGCGCGGGCACAACCCGGGGTATGAGCTCCGGCCCGAGCAAGCTGTGGCGGGACTCAGCACCCTGCAGGTCACGGAACCGGAGATCATGGCCAACGCGGCGAAACGAGCGGACGAAGCGCTCACCCCGTGAACCAATCAAGCCGGGAGTCGAGTGGATTCCAACAAGCGGATATTCCGGGCGGGAGCGCTGCAGATTCAGGTAGTTGATGAAAAAAGCGTTATGATTCGATATCCGTAACCCGAGGCGTCAAGAGGGATTCCGCCCCGGATTTCACTCATCACATCAGACAAACCGCTCATCTCCTCTCGAGATGGGCGGTTTCTCTTGTTGTCGAATCCCGCGTTTGCCCTGTCGGTTTATCGATGAAGCGCAGAACTGACGGTGTTGCCTGGGTCACCTTTCACATCCGGGTCTGATAGCGATACGTGAATCCGCTAATCGCGCATCTTCAGCGAAAACTTCTCCTGCCCGCTGAATTCCGTGGAATATTCCAGCTCGCGGGTGTACTTGTCGCCGTCCTTTTTCAGTTTCGGGAAGACCAGTCCTCTGCCGAGGGGAAAATCGGCGGTGCGCCGTTCCACCTCGTCTTTCAGGTCATCGGTGTGGATGTACTCTTCACGCAGGGCGGCGGCTCCCGCCTTGTCGCCTTTTGCTTTCAGGTCCGCGATCGTCTTTAAAAACCGCTTCACTTCCGCCGGGGCCTTGTCATGGTCGAACGCGAATTTAACTTCGCCGCTCTCCTTGACCCGATCGATCAGCCCCGCCTTGTCAAACACATGAAACATCCCGTTCCGCGCCTTGGTGTGGGCCTGCACCGGATCGAACTTGAGGCTCATCAGCATGCTGATCAACATGCCGTCATAGCACGCCCGGAAGGTTTCTCCGTCGATTACCTTTTCCTCCAGCAGCAGGTCCAGCGCGAACAGACCGAACAGTTCGGCGCGGGTTTCCTCGAGCCAGGAGTATTCCTCCTCGAGATAGCCGCTTGGCTGCCCTTCGCTCGCTTCCGGCGCCTGCCGTCCCGTCGTGTGGCCGATCTCATGCAGCGCGGAATGCAGCTGATTGGCGTCGAAAAGCTTCTTGCCGTACCGCTCGAATTCCGCTTTCGTCAGAAATGCTTCGGCGGCCAGGTCGCCCGAAACACGGTGAATCGCCTTGCCGGTGTTGACGTACACCATATTGACTGTGCCGATGTTCTTCGCCACCCACTCTTCGTTGGGCAGGCTCTGGGCGAGGGTCGTGAACGGTCCGGTGACGTAATCCCCTGACCACGCCAGCACATCCACGAACTTCAGCTTCGGAATGGTTTCGGGATTCACCTGCTCGCGCCGGTAGCTCCACGGCGCCTGCTTTTCCCAGGCGGGAACACGCTGGATCAGCGCCTTCAGCAGTGTGTTCATCGACTCGTCGATGACGTAGACGCCGCCGGTGGCCGATCCGCGGAAGTTCTTCCAATCGTCCAGGTACACCTCCAGCGCCGTCGAAATCACGATGTCGATCGGGCTGTCGTGACGGACCCAGGTGAAATCCGAAAGCCGCCGGGCCTCCTCGCTGCCTGTGTTCAACTCAAGAATTTTCGCGTCGAGATAAAGCCGCAGTCCGATATCCTTCGCGAGGTCGCGGGCCGCCGCGAGATGGTCGAGCACGGGCCCGAGGGTCTCGCTGTACCGCTCCTCGTTGAACACGACGTGCAGTTTGCCCTCCTGGTCCCGGACGACGCTGGTGTTGACGAGCTTGCCGGATTCCCCCAGGGATTTCAACTCCTCCTCGCTGATCTCGCCGGGGTAGAAATTCGCCTTGCCGGGGGTTTCGCGGCCCGTGGTGAGGATCGCCAGCAGGGCGTCCAGCTCGTCCGGGGTGCCGGCGAAACTCTCCGATGCGAGTTCTAGCAGCCGGTCGCGGGGAATCTCCAGCAGATGATTCTTGCGGGGGAGCAGGCTCCACGGCGCGTTTTGCAGGTCGAGCACCGTGAGGTAATTCTCTAGCAAACTTTTTTCCTCGGCCGTGGACGCCCCGGCCATGCGTACCAGCAACTCCCGCAGCGGTTCCGTGAGCGGCTCGAACTGATCGCGGAAGATGGGATTCATTCCGTTGCAGGCGTCGATCAAGTGGCCCAGCAGTTGGATCTCGTCATCGTCGAACCGGCTGAGATCTACCTCGACCGGAACGATTGCCGCTTTTCTCGACGGCTCATCCGTTTGGCGGTAGGGAACGGTTCGAATTTCGGCGGGTTTACCCATTTAATTACTCCTCCACGGTTGCGACGAAACGACGAATGCAGGGAAGGTAGTGTTCAAGGCGAGGCGCCTCAAAATGTTCGCTGAGGATACGCGGGGTGTGCGTTAATGTTCCATGAAGTGTCGAAAATTTAGGTATTTTGAGCCGAGACGCTTGCTCTCGCTGCAAAGCGGAGTGTACGATTTCGAACAGGTAATGTCCTTGAAGAGGACATTCTACCTCCGCCTGGAAAATGTAATTTCAATAAAATTAATGGCCGGGAAAGAGGCACGCGGTTCGCATGCGTAACCGTGCCGGGCGAAAAAGAGGATCGATCATGGATCGTATCATCGAGAAGAAAAAATGGCCTCCGAAGAAAATTGCGATGTACGCGTTTGGTGCGCTCGTGCTCGCTGCAATCGTCTACAGCCTGGTCTTTGCCAGCCATGAGAGCAGGCTGAATGTCCACGCGGACCGGTTGACGATATCCGACGTTCAGCGGGGGCTGTTTCTCGACTATATCCCCGCCAACGGCACCGTGATGCCGTTGAAAACCGTGTATCTCGACGCCGTCGAAGGAGGGCAGGTCGACACGTTGTTCGTCGAGGAGGGTGCGGTGCTCAAGGAGGGGCAGCCGATCCTCCGCCTGACCAACACCAACCTGCTGCTCGACATTATGTACCGCGAGGCGGAACTGTTCCAACAGATCAACAACCTTCGCAACACGCGCCTCTCGATGCAGCAGAATGAGCTCTCCCTGAAGTCCGCATTACTGGAGCTGGACAACCAGATCGCCGATCAGCGGCGGGCGTTCCAGCGGGATAAGGAACTTTACGACAAGAACCTGATCAGCAAGATTCAATACGAGGATTCGCGGGATCAGTACCACTACCTGCAGCAGCGCCGCACGCTCACGCTCGAGAACCACCGGATCGACAGCACTTTCCGCAGCGCGCAAATCGAGCAGCTCGAGGAGGGTGTGGATCGAATGCGGAGCAATCTCGAGTTGATCAAGGAGCGGCAGGACAAGCTGACGCTGCGCTCGCCGATTCGCGGGCAGTTGACAAGCCTCAACGCCGAAGTGGGCCAGTCGAAGGCGTCCGGACAGCGCCTCGGCCAGGTGGACATGCTCGACGGATTCAAGGTGCGTGCGGGGATCGACGAACACTTCATCGCCCGCATCCAGACGGGACTGAAGGGCGAGTTTGACTTTGACAACAACACCTATAACCTGACGATCACCAAGGTTTATCCGGAAGTGGTCAACGGGCGGTTTGAGGTCGATCTGGAGTTTGATGGTAAGGAGCCAGGCGGGATCCGCCGCGGCCAGACCGTTCGCATCCGGCTCGAACTCGGCGGGAGCAACGAGGCGATTCTGCTGTCGCGCGGAGGATTCTACCAGAGCACCGGCGGGCAGTGGGTGTATGTCGTCGGCTCGGGCGGCGACTACGCGGTGAAACGGCATATCCAGATCGGCCGCCAGAATCCCCAGTACTACGAGGTGCTCGACGGATTGGAGCCGGGCGAGAAAGTGATCACGTCGAGCTACGACACCTTCGGCGATGTCGATCGGCTTGTACTGAAACGATAACGTTGTTCAAGCCGTCCAACGGAAAACAAAGTTCAGTCCATAAAAGTCCGTAGCGGCCGTGAGCGGAGCGCGCAGCTGCCGGCAACGAGGAGGCCAGGGATGATCAAAACAATCGACCTGAAAAAAGTCTACACCACCGAAGAGGTGGAAACCACCGCCCTGAATCGTGTCAACATCGAAATCAACGAGGGCGAGTTCGTGGCCATCATGGGGCCCTCCGGGTGCGGAAAATCCACCCTGCTGAACCTGCTCGGATTGCTCGACAATCCGACGGAGGGGGAGTATCACTTTCTCGGCAGGGAGGTTTCGGGATTCAGCGAGCGCCAGCGCGCCAACCTGCGCAAGGCCAACATCGGCTTCGTCTTCCAGAGCTTCAACCTGATCGACGAACTGACCGTCTTCGAGAACGTCGAACTGCCCCTGCTGTACCTCGGCGTTCCCGCCAACGAGCGCAAGTCCCGGGTTTCGGAAGTGCTTGAAAACATGCAGATTATGCATCGAAAAAACCACTTCCCGCAACAGCTTTCCGGCGGCCAGCAGCAGCGTGTGGCGGTCGCGCGCGCCGTTGTCGCCAAGCCCAAGATGATTCTCGCGGACGAGCCGACAGGAAACCTTGACTCCGCCCACGGTGAAGAGGTGATGAAACTGCTCACCAGCCTCAACGAAACCGGGACGACGGTGATCATGGTGACCCACTCGCCGTCGGACGCGGAATATTCGCACCGGATCATCCATCTCTTCGACGGCCATGTGGTGACGGAAAACGTCAACGAGCACCAGCTTCTCTAGTCCTCCGGCGACTCTGATGCGCGCCGTACCCGCCGTGATCGTTCGTCCGGTCCAGGCAGTGTCCAGTGCGGCGCGCATAGCCTGTTTCACGGCTGTGTGAGATCTCAAGCGGATGCGAATCCACCCGGGAGCCACAATGATCGAGATCCAGAACCTCTTCAAGTACTACACCAATGGTTTTGTCAAGACCTACGTCCTGCAGGATGTGTCGTTGACCGTCGAGGAGGGAGAATTCCTCTCGGTGATGGGACCTTCGGGTGCGGGAAAATCGACCCTGCTCTACATCCTTGGTATGCTGGACAGCGAGAGCAGCGGGGAATACCTCTTCTACGATCAGCCCGTGCACAAGCTCAATGAGAAGAAGCGGACCGAGATCCACCGCGAACACATCGGATTCGTTTTTCAACAATACCACCTGATCGACGATCTGACGGTTTACGAAAACCTCGAAACCCCGTTGCTGTATAAGAAGGTGAAAAGCTCCGAACGCAAAGGGCTCGTCAACGACATGCTCGACCGTTTCCAGATCGTCGCCAAGAAGGATCTCTTTCCGAGCCAGCTCTCCGGCGGCCAGCAGCAGCTCGTCGGGATTGCTCGCGCCTTGATCACGCGCCCGAAACTGATCCTCGCGGACGAACCGACCGGAAACCTCAACAGCCGCCAGGGAAAGGAGATCATGGACCTGCTCAAGAAACTGAATGAGGAAGAGCGAACCACGATCATCCAGGTGACGCACAACGAGGAGTGGGCGCGGTACGCCGACCGGATCGTCGAACTGCTGGACGGTCGCGTCGAATCCGACAGTCCGGTATAACCATACGGCATGGGTAAAGGGAGCCGATGCTTTCAAATAGCCTGAAAATCGCATGGCGCAACTTGTGGCGCAGCAAGGGATATTCGGCCATCAATATAAGCGGATTCGCCATCGGCATCGCGACTGTACTGCTGCTCGCCCTGTTCATTCGCTACCAGTTGAGCTACGATCGATACAACAGGAACGCCAAACGAATCGTGCTCGCGGATTACGATCTCTACTGGGGTGGAAAGTGGACACGGATCGGCGAGGCACAGCCCGGATTTGGACCCGAAGCGGTCAAGGAATTCTCGCAGGTTGAGGATTTTGTACGGGTGCGGCACTGGGGTGAAGCGCCGTTCCTCGTGGGGGATAAAAAGTACCTCGTTGATGCGAACTTCGCCGATCCCTCGTTCTTCTCCATTTTCACCGTGGCGGTGGAGGCGGGCGATCCGATGGCCGGATTGCAGCGGCCGAACACTGTCGCTCTAAGTGCATCCACCGCGAACAAGTTGTTCGGCGTTCAATCCCCGCTTGGCAAAACGATCTACTTCGACAGCAAGACTCCCTTTGAGGTCGTCGCGGTGTACAAAGACCTTCCCTCCAACAGCTACCTGCGACCTGACCTGTTGCTCTCGATGGAAACCTTCCGCACGCCCGATTTTGCATGGGGTGACTTCGATCTGCTCAGCTACTGGAACACGTTCAATTTCCCGACCTATCTGCTGCTCGCGGATGGTGCGGACGCGAAGGCGCTTGAGGCGAAGCTCCCCGATTTTATCGCGCGACAGTACAACGGCGAGATGCCTGCTGAGATGAAACCCTACCTTGAACCGTTGCTCGGCCTTCACCTTAACGGCGACTACACCCGCATCACGATTTTTGCGCTGGTTGGAGCGTTTATCCTCGCGATCGCGATGATGAACTTCGTCAACCTGACGACCGCACGAAGCGTCCAGCGGGCGCGGGAGATCGGCCTGCGCAAGGTGATGGGTGGAACGCGCCGGGCGTTGATCGCGCAGTTCCTCGGCGAATCGGTGCTCGTTACCCTGATCGCAACAATTCTCGGCCTAGTGCTCGCCGAGTTGATGCTTCCCTGGTTCACGAATCTCGCCGACAGTCCATTCACCATTCCGCTATTCACCGAACCGCTGTTTATGCTCGGTATCGTGCTCTTCGCCGTGCTCGTCGGAGTTCTCGCCGGGATCTATCCAGCATTCTTCCTTTCCTCCCATACGCCGGCTCGAACGTTGAAGGGTGACGCAGCTACGGGACGGACAAAGAGCGGCTTTCGCCGCGTGCTCGTGGTGACTCAGTTTACCCTGACTGTCGCCATGATCATCGGGACGATCACCGTTTTCCGTCAGCTCAGGTTCATGCAGCATCGCGACATCGGTTTTGAACGGGAGAACCTCATATACGTCCGGATGCGGACGGATCAGGTGAAGCAGAAAGCGGAAGCGTTGAAGGCCGATTTCGAGTCAAATCCACGCATCGTTTCCGCGAGTGTAGTATCACGGATCATCGGAAAGGTGGATGGGGGAGGCTGGTCGATCCAGACTCCAGCCATGCGCGACCGTGACGAAACGATGGGCATCTTCGCCATCTTCGGCGATTCCGACCTCGAGAAAACCCTCGGCTTGAAACTCCTCTGGGGCCGCACGTTCAATGCCGACGACGAGAAGCGGAAAGACGTCTTTTTAATCAACAAAGCCGCGGCCGATGCGATAGGAATCGATCCCGCGAAAGACCCGAGGATGACAATTTACGGAGGTGGACCTTTTGGCGAAGCGGTCGGCATTCTCGCCGACTTCAATATCCGTCCGCTTTACCACGAGACCGAGCCGGTGGTAATCGGCACCCTTCGCCCGAACAACATGTTCGACCGGAGGTACGTCGCCTTGCGCATCTCGCCGGGACCTGTCAAAGAGGTGGTCGACTTTCTGCAGACCGTGTGGAAGAAATACGAACCGGGTATGGAACTCGAGTACACCTTCCTCGACGATGCGCTTGAGAACGCCTATCGCGCGGAGAACCGGCTGAGCGAGATCCTCACGGGATTCTCCTCGCTGGCTTTGATCGTCGCGGCGCTCGGACTGCTCGGGCTGACCGCGTTTGTCACCGAGCGCAGGAAGAAAGAGATCGGCGTGCGCAAGGTGCTCGGCGCGGATGCCGCCCGGATCATCGGACTGTTTGCACGTGACTTCGCCATTCCTGTAGTGATCGCGAATCTCGTCGCCTGGCCGGTCTCCTGGTTCGCGCTGAAGAGCTGGCTGCAGAATTTCCCCTATCACATCGAGTTGACGGTTGTCCCGTTCCTGTTGACGGGAGCGGGGGTGTTGTTGATATCGCTGTTGGTGGTCGTTGCCGTCACCTGGCGCGCGGCGAATCTGGACCCGGTGACGACGTTGCACTATGAATGAGCTGGGGAGGTGGGGTGCGTATTCGCTCCCTGCGAGGATGATATCGCCGAATGAAGAGGTTGACGTGGAGGATCGAGTGCTGAACGGAGAACGCGGTAGAATCCTGGTCGTGGATGACGACGAGGACATTCTCACCGCAATGCGCCTGTTGCTGAAATCTCACGCGGAGTACGTGCACACGGAGAGCAATCCCGACAATCTTCCCGTGCGCATGCGAGAGGCGGATTATGACGTCATCCTCCTCGACATGAACTTTGGCAAGGATTCGACGTCGGGGCGGGAGGGGTTTCATTGGCTGGACCAGATCCTGACCCGGGACCCGGCGGCCGTGGTGGTGATGATCACCGCCTACGGCGACGTGGAAACCGCCGTCCGTGCGATCAGGGAAGGCGCGGTGGATTTTGTGCTGAAGCCGTGGCAGAATGAGAAGTTGCTGGCCACGGTGAACGCCGCTCTCAAGCTCCGTACATCTCGCAGCGAAGTGACAACCCTGCGCCAGAGGCAGCGTCAACTCTCGGAAGACATCGAGCAGAATTTCCAGGATATCGTCGGCAAATCTTCGGTCATGCTCCAGGTGTTCGAGACCATCGAAAAAGTCGCGAAGACCGACGCCAATGTCCTGATCCAGGGCGAAAACGGCACCGGGAAGGAGCTGGTGGCCAGGGCTATCCACCGCAACAGTCCGAGAAGGGATGAGGTTTTCATCTCGGTGGACATGGGGGCGATTAGCGAGAATCTGTTCGAGTCGGAGATGTTCGGGCACACGCGGGGAGCGTTCACCGATGCAAAGCAGGACCGGCCGGGCCGTTTCGAAGTTGCCTCAAAGGGCACACTCTTCCTCGATGAGATCGGAAGCCTGACTCCGGCCCATCAGGCGAAACTGCTGACGGCGCTGGAAAACCGGCAGGTCGTGCGAGTGGGCAGCAACACGCCCCGCAACGTTGACATTCGCCTCATCTCTGCGACCAATACTCCGTTGTATGACCTCGTTCAGCAGAAGCAATTCCGCCAGGATCTGCTCTACCGGATTAACACCGTGGAAATCCAGCTACCTCCACTTCGCGACCGGCGCAGCGATATCCCGCTGATCGTCAAACACTATCTTGAACATTTCGGGAGGAAATACAGGCGGGATGGGATTTCCGTCAGTTCGCCCGCGCTGCGCAAGTTGGAGCGTTACAACTGGCCGGGAAATGTTCGCGAGCTGAAGCACGCCATCGAGCGCGCCGTAATCATGAGTGATGCCAAGGTCCTGCAGCCTACGGACTTTTTCTTTGCGGCCGCGGAGGATTTGGGCGGCGACGGCGTCGATCTCGATTCGTTCAACCTCGAGAATGTGGAACGCTCGGTGATTCTCAAGGCGATTCGAAAACATGGAGGCAACATCTCCCGCGCCGCGGAGGACTTGGGGTTGACACGGACCTCCCTCTACCGGCGGATAGAAAAGTATGGTCTATAACCGTTTTCGAGCCGGTGTACTCCTGCGTGTGGTCGGGATCATCCTGAACCTGGCCGTCCTGTTCTACGTCTTCGCCAAAACCAGCTATGTAATGACTGTGTTCGTGCTCGCCGTCGTCTTGATCGGGCAGATCTGGGGACTGATCCGTTACGTGGAGCGCATCGAGCGGGATCTCACGCGGTTCCTCGAAGCGGTGAAATACGAGGATTTCTTCGAAACATTTTCCAACCATCGCAGCATCTTCGCGAAACAGCTGAACGAAGAATTCACACGCATCATGGACGATTTCCGGATGGTCCGCGCCCAACGCGAGGAGCAGATGCTCTACCTGGAGACAGTCGTTCAGCACGTTGGCATTGCGCTGATCGCGTACGATGCCGCCGGTGAGATCGACCTGGTTAACTCCGCCGCGAAACGATTGTTCAAGGTGAACCGTCTCCGCAACGTGAAGCAGCTCGCGTCGTCCAGCGAGGACCTGGTGAAAACGCTGCTGACGCTGCACCCCGGGGAGCAGCGGGTTGTCAAAATGATGGACGAGGGCGACCTGCTTCAACTCGCCGTTCGGGCTACACAATTCAAACGGCAGGGCAGGCGGTTGATGCTCGTCAGCATCCAGGATATCGGAAGCGAACTCGAGGAAAAGGAGTTGTCGGCGTGGCAGAACTTGATTCGCGTGCTCACTCACGAGATTCGCAACACGATCACTCCCATCGCTTCGCTCGCGGGCACAACCGGGGAGCTGCTTGAACAGGAGATGGTTCCCGATGATTCCGGGGAGAGGCTCGAGGACGCGCGGCTGGCGGTGCGGACTATACGGAACCGGTCGAAGGGATTGCTCAATTTCGTCGAGGCATTCCGCAGCCTTTATAAAATTCCGAAACCGAACCTGAGTCGATTCGAGATCAACGAGTTTCTCGATCAGCTGGAAACATTCTTCCGCCAAACCCTCGACGAGCGAGGCATCGAGGCCCGTTTCTGCAGCAACCCGTCCACCTTCGAGCTGATCGCCGACCGCGATTTGATCGAGCAGGTGATGATCAACCTGATCACGAATGCCTTGCAGGCGCTGTCGGGTGTGGCGGAGCCGAGGCTGAACGTGACCGCTGCCATCGACTCACGCGGCCGGGCGCGCCTTTCGGTGCAGGACAACGGCCCCGGAATACCGGAGGATGAACTGGAGAAAGTTTTCGTCCCATTTTTCACCACTCGCGAGGAAGGGACAGGGATTGGGCTATCCCTCTCACGGCAAATCATGCGCCTTCACAAGGGAACGCTGTCCGTCCAGTCAAAGGCTGGGGAGGGGGCGACGTTTCATCTCACACTCTAGCCTCACCCGCCGCGCCAGGTTGTTCTAAACGCGACCTCTTCATTTTGAACACAGTAGAGGGTCCTTCGTGGTGGACTCGGCCGTTCATTCGACAACGCGGGCAGGGACGCCCGATCCACGGACGGAATCCTGCCGATCCTGGTCGTCGCTGTCGGCCTTTTAAGTCATCCCCCGGTTGAACCAGGGAATCCACACAAACGCTGGAATTGCCGAGTGACCTGGATTGCCTTTCAAACCAGGCAAGATCGAAGGCTAATCACGCCCGGTAACGGACGGCTTCGTGTAGCGTAGCCGTACATATCTCTTTTTTTGCAGCTCGGAGGTATCCGCTAAACACCTGTTTTTATTATGAGAATCTTTTGGCATAGAATTGGTAAGTGCTCTCTTGGGTGAGTTATCTTGCTTGAGTCCCGTTTTCCCGTCCGAGACCGGCGGACGTGGTCTGTCTGCGGATTCGTGAGCCGTGAAGGAGGAGGGCTGATGGCCGGGATCACCATTCAATTGCCACCGCTGGATGCCGAGCACACCATCGAGATCGATGTCCGGGTTAACGGCAAGAAGAAGACCTACACCTACCGTGTGGAGATCATGGATTGGGAGGACTGCGAAGAGCCGACCGAAATCCGTGTCGAGTGCCTGCGCCGCATGATCAATGACTACGGGAAAGATTGGCAGCTCGTGCAGATCGGCAATCCCACAGAAACAAACATCCCCGTGATGTTCCGCAAGGTGGAAAGGACCGCTAAGAACTAAACCGCTCATGGATCGACGGCGCTATCCTTGTGTCATTCCCGCGCTTTATGGCGCCCGGCGGCAGCCGGGCGCTTTGCTGTTTACTCCACCGCACAGCTTGAGATTGAATCGCGGCAGGCGAAACGCCTACCTTGGCCGGAGAGTAGCGAACGGGGGCGAAGAGCCGTTTGAGAATGGATGGTATGAAACAGACGGAAGGACGCTGTGAAACATTGCCCCTCCGCTATAGCTGCTCTAGCAATCAAATCCATGGAACAGAGTCTTGTACGATGAATATTGATGTTTTTTGGCTCTCGCGAAGAATCAGAGAGAACCTTATTTGAGTTTTGTAATTTGTTTATATGCTTGATGATTTCCGGGTTCGAAATGCTCTAAATCGGTATCTCCGCCCATTTCGGATCAGGGTGTGGAATATATCTCTGTCGCTCGTTAGCGCGACAACTTATCGTAAGGACCGGCCATGGTATTGCAGCTTCCGGACACGCTGCCAAGGACCGCCACTCCCCGCTGCGTCCACTTCGGCGAATGCGGCGGGTGCGCGTTTCAGGATGTTCCCTACGCTGATCAACTTGCGGCCAAAGCGGAGCAGGTCAGCCGTACGCTGAGCCGCACAGTCGGCATCGTCCCGAGTCCCGAGCCTTACGGCTACCGTCACCGCATGGATTACGTTGTTGCTTTCGGCAAGGTGGGATTAAGGAAGCGCGGGGATGCGAAAAGCGTGGTCGGTTTGAGCGAGTGCCACCTCGTTCAGCCGAGGGTTGCGAGTGTGCTGGCATCACTCCACGAATGGATCCGCGAATTCGAGATTGATACCTATAACCTGGTGACCAAAAGCGGCGACCTCCGCTACCTGACTTTCCGTCAAGCCTTCAGTAGCGATCAGTTGATGGCGATCGCCGTGACAGCCTCCGAGAACAGCGGCGTCGAGCCGTTGCTGGCGCGGCTGGCCACGGTATGCGAGTCCGCGGTCTGGTCTATCCAGCCGCGATCCGGCGACACATCCGTCGGCGTCGTTCACAGGATCATTGGTGCGGAAACGATTGTCCAGAACGTCCGCGGCAGGGAATTCAGGATCAGCCCGAATGCGTTTTTCCAGAACAACTTGCTGCTCGTGGATAGTATGTTCGATTTCATCGCCGAGCACGCACGTGGATTCACGCTGGACCTCTTCTGCGGCCTCGGTGCGATTGGCATCTCCGTGTCTGACCGGATCGACCGGCTGGTCGGTGTTGAGGTCTTTGAGGAGAATATTCGGCTCGCGCGGATCAATGCTGAACAAAACGGCGTGCAAGCTGACTTCATCCACGACAACGCTAACCACTTTCTGGCGTTTTACGACGGACCCGTACCCGACACCGTGGTGGTCGATCCTCCACGTAGCGGTCTCGCCCCTAAAGTGACTCGAAAACTGGTCCGCCTTGGCGCGAAACGGATCATTTACGTCTCCTGCAACCTTCGGAGCTTTGCCGAAGACCTTGACGCGCTGGAGGGGTACCGCTTGAGGGAAGTTCTTGCCTTCGACATGTTTCCGCAGACTCCCCACGTGGAAACGGTAGCTCTCCTTGAGCGGGAGTGAGGTGAAAATGGGCGCCGCCTTTCGTATTTTTTGCGCTCACGGGTGATTTGACGCGGCAAAACCGGCTGTGCTCAGCGCGGAACTCCAAATGACGTCCAGTGGCCCGCATTTGCGGATACGTTTGCGCTTCTTTCTGACTCTGCTCGCGGCGTTGGCCGCGGCCGGCGTCCTTGCCCTCTCGGTCTCGGCTCTCCAGGTCCTTCACCTGAAACAGCACAATCCAGAAACCACAGCGCTGATGAGGATCCGTGTGCGGCAGGCTCAGCGGCGGAACCTGCCCTACCTGATCCACCGGGTGTGGGTGCCGCTGGATTCGATGCCGCCGGAGCTGCCCGTCGCTGTCGTCGGGGCGGAAGATGACGGCTTCTGGACTCATCACGGATTCGACTGGGAAGGGATCCGTATGGCCGCGGAGAAGAACATCAAAAGCGGCCATGTCCGGGCGGGAGCGAGCACGATCTCGCAGCAACTCGCGAAGAACCTGTTTCTCTCACCGAAACGGAGCCTTACGCGAAAATTCCGCGAAGCGGTGCTCACTGTGCTGCTCGAACGGCTGCTTGGAAAACGACGGATCATGGAGCTCTATCTGAACGTTATCGAGATGGGGCCGGGCTTCTTCGGCGTCGAGGCCGGAGCCTACTACCATTTCGGAAAGAACCTCAGCCAACTGACGCCGCACGAAATGGCGTTGCTCGTTTCGATCATCCCGATGCCCCTGAGGTATACGGTGGACGTGGAGTACATCCGGCGTATGGCGATGGCGCTGCAACGCAGGATTGGCTGGCTGCCGCGAACCCCTGAAACCGAGGTCGCGGATTCAGTGGTAATTGCCGAAGCTGCGGCAATGAGGAGGCAGTACACGCAGATCGACGACCGTCAGTTGGATAGCCTGGCCGTAATGCAGGATGCCTGGACGCTCAACGCCATTGCCCTCTCGGACAGTTCCATCGTCGCCAGGCCAGACACGAACGCCGTGTTCATCACGTGGCATAATTGAACGAGTAAGGAAGTGTTTCCGACCCTCATGGCTACGCTCAGGCGTGCTGAAACGGCCACTCCGGATTCATCCGGGGGGTCGAATCCTCGCGGTCCTTGGATTCTACTTCGGGCAGGCGGGACGAAGCCGCCGGCTGATCCGGCGGGAGTTTACCAGGCGTAGGCTTCAGGAGCGGTGCCGCCCGGTCCGGGCCAGATTTCATCCAGCTTCTGCAACTCCTCCTCGGACAGCGTTACATCCACGGCTTTGAGCTGCTGTTCAAACTGCTCAAGCGTACGCGGACCGACGATCGGCGCCGTGACGTCCTGCTGATGCAGCAGCCAGCCGAGCGCCACCACCGCCGGGAGATCTCCCCGTTCCTTGCAAAAACCTTCCCACTTTTCGAGTTGCGGCCTGAGCTGTTCGACGCGGCCGGCGACGCTGCCACGTTTGCGGCGCGCCCCGTCCGGATTGTCCAGCACTCCTGCCAGCAGGCCACGGTCCAGCGGGCTCCAAGGGATTACCGCCATGCCGTACTGGCGGCAGGCGGGAAGCACTTCAAGCTCCAGCGAGCGGTTGTTCAGATTGTAAATGCTCTGTTCGCTTACCAGGCCGAGGAAGTTGCGGCGTCGAGCGGTTTCATTCGCTCGTGCGATGTGCCACCCTGCGAAATTGCTGCTGCCCACGTATAGAATCTTTCCCTCGCGCACCAGCTGTTCCATCGCTTGCCAGATCTCCTCCCAGGGTACGCTGCGATCTACGTGATGCATCTGGTACAGGTCGATGTGGTCCGTCTTCATCCGGCGCAGGCTGGCGTCGCACGCCTTCCGGATATTGTATGCGGAGAGGCCGCGGTCGTTGACCGCCTCGCTCATGACCCCGTACACCTTCGTGGCGAGCACCACGTTCTCACGGTTCTTTGGGTCCGCCGCAAACCAGTTGCCGAGGATCTCTTCGGTCTTTCCCCTGCGGTCTCCGCCGTAAATGTTACCGTACACGTTCGCGGTGTCGATGAAATTGACTCCGTTTTCCAGGGCGGCGTCGAGGATGCGGTGGCTATCCTTCTCCTCGGTGTGGACTCCAAAGTTCATCGTCCCGAGACAAAGACGGCTGACCTTCAAACCGGTTCGACCAAGATGGATGTAGTCCATACGAACTCCGTGCTGGGGGGAGGGCAATCCTTTCCCCGAGCCGCTTGGCCTGGGGGAGGAACGGTTCCCGTTAAGACGTTCAGATGCAAAGATACATGTGGAAACTGCGGGCGGAGAGGAGAGCGAAAAAGAGCCTCCGACAGCTTCTCCCGCGGCGAAAAAAATCAGCGTTAGTCACTCCTAAGTACTGGTGATTACGTGAAGTTATGAAATAGGTTACACTTGAAAATCTAGATCGTTCAAAGCAGAAAAATGTGTACACTACATTTTTCTGCTTTCTGAAATCACCCTGCACGATGTGAATCAAACGAATCGGCGGGGGATACAATACCTTTCCAGAATACACGGGTGCCGTGGTCTGATCGGATGCGAACGGTCATGGGCTTCACCCTGTAAAAGAGTACGGTCGACAGGATTGCAAGAGGGAGAGAATGGAGGAGAAGAAGCTTACTCGACGCTCATTCGTGGATTACCTGCTGTGGGTGACGGGCGCGGGAGTCTTGGGGACGATCGCCTATCCGGTGCTCAAGTTTATTCTCCCCCCGCCGCAGAGCGAGCCGAACAACCTGACGATGACGGTCATGGAGGTGGGCGCGCTGGCCAGGGGAGCGTTCAAGATTTTCGAGTTCAACCGGAAACCGGCGATTATCATTCGAACGGGCGTTGACGCCAACGCCCCCGAATCCTACCACGCGCTCAGCGCGGTCTGCACCCATCTCCATTGCACCGTCCAATACGAAAACGCCAGCGGTCAGATTTTCTGTGCATGCCACAACGGACGGTTCAACCTGCAGGGACAGGTACTTTCTGGGCCGCCGCCGAGCGCGCTCCCCGTCTACCGGGTTGAAATCCAGAAAGGAAAAATCATCGTAGCGGTTCAGGGGGCATGATGGAGCAGAAACGATCGAAACTCGCCTCGTGGTTCCGTGAACGCCTTCCCATCGACTACCTGATGCAATACTCGGAACACAAGACCGTCCCCCGAACGAAAGACTTTCACTGGTATTTCTTCGGCGGGATCGCCCTATTCTTTTTCCTCGTGCAGATCGTCACCGGCTTGTTCCTGTTGCTCTACTACAAGCCGACGGCGGAGAGCGCGTATGAAAGCGTTCACTTCATCGAGAGCGAGGTGTATTTCGGCTGGCTGATCCGCAACGTGCACGCGTGGTCGGCGAACCTGATGATCCTCGCCTCGTTCCTGCACCTGTTCTCCAACTGGTTCCTTAAAGGGTATCGCAAGCCCCGCGAGATGACCTGGATTCTTGGGGTGTTGCTGTTGTTCCTCGGTATGGGCTTCGGATTCTCGGGGTACCTGCTGCCGTGGAACAAACTCTCCTTTTTCGCGACGAAGGTGGGCATCGAGATCGCCGGCGTAACTCCGTTGATCGGCAATTTCCTGATGAAATTCCTGCAGGGCGGCGATGAGGTGTCCGGCGCGACGCTCACCCGCTTCTTCGCCATCCATGTGGCGATTCTGCCCGGCCTCACCCTGCTGTTCCTCGCTATCCATCTCTATCTCGTCCAATACCAGGGGATCAGCAAGCCGATCGGGGACACGACCGAAAAGACGATGAGATTCTTCCCGGATTTTGTCTACCGGGAGTTGGCCGTCTGGAGTTTCTGCCTGCTGCTGCTGGCGTTTCTCGCGGTGTTCTATCCCTTTGATTCCGTCTTCATCCCGCTCGATTTGCAGGAGAAGGCCTCCGCCTTCGATCCCACGCCGGTGGGGATCAAGCCTGAGTGGTATTTCATGTTCATGTACCAGTCGTTGAAATACTTCCCCGGCAAGATACTCGGGCTGAGCGGAAAGGTGGTCGCGCTCTTCAGTTTTGGCGTGGGCGGCCTGGGTCTGTTGATGGTCCCCTTCTGGGACAGGTGGTCCAGCCGCGAGCAACGCCACTGGCTGCCGAAAACCGCCGGTATTCTGGTCATCTTGTTCATAGTTGTGTTCACGATCCTCGGCTACGTGGCTCCAGGACATTAAAGCGGAGAAAGAAGATGAGGCTGTCAAACGTGATGAATGTTCCGCCAACGTGGATCCTGGCGCTGACCGCGGCCTTGCTGCTCTTTTTCGGCGGACAGGTGTCGTATGCGGCGGACGCGTGCATCACCTGCCACTCGGATTTTACGCCGGAATTGATGGACGCCTTTCATGAGGACGTTCACGCCGCCAATCAGCATCCCTGTGTGGGGTGTCACGGTGGCAATCCCGATGCCGCTCCGGACGACATGGACGCGGCGCACGGGACCGCGGATTTTGCGCCGCCGCCGTGGACCGCTTCGGAGTCCGTGAAGCGGTGCGGCTCCTGCCACACGCAAGTCGTGAAAAAACTTGGAACGGGACCTCATCGGGGAGTGCTCGGGGAGAATCCCGATCCTGATCTTCCCGGCTGCACACGCTGCCACGGATTCCATCCGATTTACAAAATCCAGGATGTCAAATCGCCTGTGAACAGAACGGCGGTGCTGCAAACCTGCAGCGCGTGCCACGCGGATTCGGCGATGATGGCCCGCCACAACCTTTCGCCCAAAATTCCCAACGAGTACCGCAACAGCGTCCATGGACGGGAGCTGCTGACGAGGGACAACGATGCGGCGCCGTCCTGCATCGGCTGCCACGACAGTCACAGCAGCCACAACGAAAACGTGGCCTCATTCGACGAAGCCTGCTCGCTGTGCCACCAGAGGGAAGCAAAGGCGTTCAAGACCTCGAAGCACCAGCGTGTCTGGGAGTTGACAAAGGTTCCAGTCTGTATCACCTGCCACGGCAGCCATTCGATCACGAGTCCTACCGTCGAAATGCTCGGCACCGGTCCGGGCACGATTTGCTCGAAATGCCATAATCCGGGTGATTCGCCTGATGTTTTCCGGTCATTGATGGACAAGATCGAGAAGGAATTCACCCAGGGCCAGGCAATGATCGTCGAGGCGCAGCGAGCGGGGAAAAACGTCGATGCCCAGATCAAGATACTCGAACAAGTGAGAACCCAGCTCCAACGCGCGCGCCAGAGCATCCACTACTTCGACCTGGCCCGTTTCCGCAAGGAGGTGGACAAGGGGCTGGAGCTGAGCTCGAACATCTCCACTTCGGTCGAGCAATTGTTTGGCGAGAGCAGCTGCATCACCTGTCATCGAGAGCTGACCCCCGATTTGGTGGCCGGATTCAGCGACGACGTCCACGCCGACAAGCAAATATCCTGCGATGGCTGTCACGGCGGCAATCCGTTGCTCCAGGACGAGAAGGCGATGAGCCCGGAGGAAGGGTTTATCGGAGTGCCGAAACGGCCGGCGGACGTTGGACCGTTCTGTGCCCGCTGCCATTCAAAACCCGAATACATGAACGGTTTTGTGCCGGGAATCTCGACGGATCAGCTCTCCCAATACGCACTTAGCGGTCACGGCCAGGCGTTGTCCAGGAATCCCTTCGACAAAAACGTAGCCACCTGCGTCAGTTGCCACGGCGTCCACAAGATCCGTGCCGCCAAAGATCCGCTGTCGCCCGTCTATGCGGTGAACGTTCCCGAAACATGCAACAAGTGCCACGGCAACGGCGATCTGATGAAAGCCTACGGCATCCAGACCAATCCCTACGAGGATTATCGCGAAAGCGTGCACGGAAAGGCGCTGTTGGACAAGGGTGACGTCTCGGCGCCGGCATGCAACGACTGTCATGGAAATCATGGCGCGAAACCGCCCGAAGTGGATAACATCGCCAACGTCTGCGGCCAGTGCCACGTCCGCAACGCCACTCTCTTCAAGCTTTCAGTGCACCGCGGAATCTTTGAATTGAGGGGCATGGAGCAGTGCAGCAGCTGTCACGGGCACCACGCCATCAAGCATCCCACGGATGCGATGCTCTCCACTCAACCGGGGAGTATCTGCGTCAAGTGTCATGATCCCGGCAGCGCACCGGACCAGGTGCATGAGATGTTCACGGTGCTCGACGCGAAAAGCCTGGAGGCGCGGGATAAGCTTCGACTCGCGGAATCCTACCTGGTCAACGTGGATGGCGGATTCGTCCAATTGGACAAGGCCAATTCGGAAATCACCAAGATGCGTGTTCTCGTACATCTCTTCGACCTCGACACGCTGAAAACCGCGGACCAGAAGACATTGGCCATGCTCCAGGGAGTGGAAGACATCGGGAATAAAGGCATCGAAAACGCCATGTTTCGTCGAAAAGGATTCCTGGTTGCGCTGGGCCTCTTCGCTCTTTTCCTGGCCATTGTGATTCTGAAAATCAGGGAACTCGAAAAGCGGAGGAAACTCGAATCCGAATAGATTCGCCATTTTCCCCGGAATCTTGAACCTCAATCGTTCCGGCGTTGGCTCATGGCTCGATAGAAAAGCGTCTATTCGCTCACGTGAACGTGTTGATCCGGGGGGAAGAAAGGAGCAGAGATGAACGAGGAAAAATTCTGGGATGGCTACGGGCGCATGATGAAGCTGCTGGAGGCGCTGGGCCTGGTCCTCCTCGTTTTCGGACCGATCATCGGGATTGTACTGCTTTTCATGCAGGATATGGGGGTGCGCTTTGTCGGCGTGTTCCTGATCGTGATGAGCGCCTTTCTTTCGCTCTACCACTTCAGCTTCGCCTACGTCATGCATGCGCTGCGGCAGGCGTGCCAGGGACGGATGGAACCTGAACCGGAACAGAAATAGGTGGCCTGTTCAGGATCCACTGGCTCATCCTGTTCCCTGGTGCACTGCGAATGTGGTCGGATGTGTACCTTTCCCCTCAGGTGGCACTACCAGCGTGCGTGTGCTTTCCTCGGTCGAGCGGAAATCTTGGAGAGGTGATGGCCTGTTCCGGCGCTATTGCTGGACAAAACGGTGTGGAACGCGTCGATTCCTGAGGCGATCGCAGAAGGAAAAAGGACAGCGGTCACTTGAAGTATCGGGCACGCGTTGCCATTTTCCCTGATCCATAAGCTTTTCTTCCCTTCAAGCCAAAGACGGAGCAGCGATGCGCATCGAGCTCGACACTTCTGTTCTTAAATCCTTGATTATCATGGGTTTTGTAATCGAGGCGCGCGATCCCTACACAGGGGGTCATCTCTGGCGGGTGTCGCGCTACACGGAGGAGATCGGCCGCGAGCTCGGACTCGATGCCGAACCCGTTTTTCAGGCGCGTATGTGTGGATTCCTGCATGACCTCGGGAAAGTGGGCGTACCGGATGCGATCCTCCGCAAGGAAAGCCGCTTGGACGACGCGGAATTCGAAACGATGAAAACCCATCCCATCGTCGGGGGAACGATTATGTCTGAGCATCCGTTGCGCGACATGGTGTACAAAGCCATTCTCGGGCACCATGAGCGGATGGACGGGCAGGGGTATCCTTATGGGCTGCATTCCAACCAGATCTCGGTGATTACGAGAGCCGTAAGCGTGGCGGACGCCCTTGACGCGATGACCAGCAACCGTCCCTATAGAAAAGGGATGCCCATTAACAAAGCGATTGAACGGCTGCTCGAAGCCAGCGATACTCAATTCGAGCGGAAGTCTGTCGATGCAATTGTATCACTTTCTGAACGTGGCCTGCTCGATTCGATTCAGGGGCACAGCGACGAGGGCCGTCCGATGGTTACCTGTCCTCGCTGCGGTCCTGTTGTCGCACTGCCCCGATCGAAGGGAGATGGGGATACCGTCTTTTGCCCGGTTTGTGCGGCGGAGGGGAAGATCCACGACCACAGCGAGGGGTGGGAGATGGAGCCCACCCATCAGCACGGCACTCCTCGCGACATGCGCTATGAGCCCGATTTAGGTCTCATCCAGGAAATCGTCCAACAGGCTCCCGGGTCGATCACCCTCCTGAATTCGGTCTGACCATCGAAACAGTCTCGGATTGCAGCAGCGCAAACAGCTTTCGGGCGCTCATGCGAACAGGGCTCCCGTGAAGTTTATTGAGTTCGCCTTTCACTTCTAACGCTTCGCCAACTGATCGAGCAGATCCAGCTGCATTTGCTGAATCTCGGCCATCCGTTCCCATTGGACATGAAGCATGTGATCCAACTTGTCATGCAAAGCAGCGATTTCAAGTTCGGATTTCAGGTTCACCTTGAAATCCTCGTCCGCCTCCATTCTGTCGCGCGCCGCGGCGCGATTCTGGCTCATCATGATGATGGGTGCCTGAATGGCTGCGAGAGTGGAGAGTGCCAGGTTGAGCAGGATGTAGGGGAAGGGATCGAACGCACTGTTTTTCAAAATCAGTGAATTCCATGCAATCCAGATCGCGAGGGCGAGGGCAAACCCGATCACAAACGGCCATGAGCCTCCGATGGTAGCCACACGATCGGCGAGATGCTGACCGTAGGTGAGGCCCTGGGAGAACTGCTCCTCTAGATGTTCGGTAATGGCGACGTGTTTTACCGCTTTTTGTGACACTTCCGTCTCCAACCTGGAGAGTTCGCCACGCTCCTGTTTGAGCTGGTCGAGGACGTACGCGGTGCGCTCATCACCCAGGCAGGAACGGCAGATAACTCCCTCCTCTACGTGAATGTCGGGATGACGAGTCAGGATGAAATCGGTCAATGCGGGGCGGATCATGGAAATGCTCGTGCATTTGGATGACCCGTACTCACGATGGCAAACGCTGCATTTCAGCGTCCGCTGCTTGGTCGCAGGCATCTTATCTCCTCACCGTAGTATCTGTTTCGTGGTTGATGCCCAGAGTATAGCATGGAGAACATGGGCGGGAGATACAGCGATATTGCGTGGCGGTGCCCCCGGGAGAGCGGGTTGAGGACGGTTATTCGCCGATGATCCCCGTGATGCCGCCGGAGATCAACGAAGCGAGATTGATGACCACCTGAGGCACGGCGAATCCGCTGGGACCGGCTATATACCGAGGTTTCCAGAGGGGATCGAATTTCTTCTTGTAATCGTGCAATCCACGGAAATTGTAGAAGTATTCGCCGTACTTGTAAAGCAGATGTCCGGTCTGTTGCCAGAGGCTGGAGGTCGGTGTGTTCACGAAACCGGCGAGAGGAGCCAGCCCGAGGTTGAACCGGCGGAATCCCTGTTCCTTGCCCCACAGCAACAATTTCATAAAGAGGTAGTCCATTGTGCTGTGGGGTGCCTCTTTTCCGTATCGCATCAAATCAACGGACAGTTCCTCCCTCGAACCGCTGATCCAGACATTGGCAAAGGCGACGATTCTGTTCTGGATCATCACTGTGGCGATAGGGAACAACGAGAGATAGTCCTCGTTGAAATAGCCGAGTGAGAATCTCTTTTCCCGGGTGTGTTTTTCCTTTAGCCAGGAATCTGAAATCTCTTGCAGCTCACGCATTCGTGCACGCACCTGGTCCGGGGGAAAAATCTCAAAATGCGCTCCGTCTTTCTGCTCCAAATGACGGATCGTATAACGAAGGGTTTTTCGCGCGCCGCCCTCGATGGAAAACCTGTCGAGATCGACGATGGCATCCTCGCCGATTTTCATCAGTGTCAATCCCTGGTCGATGTACACCCCAAGGTTCTCTTCTTTTGTCTCGTAAAAGACAGACCATGCGCCGGCTCGTTCACATTGCCTGCGAAATTCCAGGATCAATTCCTGAGCCTCCTCGCGATCCCCGATTGGATCGCCCATCGTGATCCAGCTTCGCCCCGAAATCGCATACATCAGGAAAGAATTTCTCGATTGGCTGAAGAGGAATTGTTTGTCACCGAGGAATGCCAGCCAGGCGATTGTTGAATCGCATTCGGGGGAGGTGATGATTCGTGTCACGGCTTCCAGATCCGAGGGGACGGAGAGGCTCATCTTCGGTCGTGACGGGCGCAGGAGTCGAGCCAGCGAAAGACTGACCAGAAGCACCGCGGCGCCAACCGTGGCGCGAAGGAATCGTGAAACGTCGCCCTCAAACTCGAATTTCCACCACAGCTCAGTGCTGTATTCGACATGCCTGTAGGCGAAAAAGCCCAACCAGATTGACCCGATCAGCGCGGTGGCGATGGCGAGAAAAGAGGTCCGGCTCAACCAGAATGAGGAGAGAGCGGATTTTCGGTAGAAGTACTTGTGCGATGGGAGCAACAGCAGCAGGCTGACTCCGAGAAACGCGGCCTCCTCGTAGTCGAGTCCCTTCAGCAGGGAGGCGGCAACTCCAAGGGCGAGCAGTATCAGGGATAGAACGTAGGAGGCATCCAGCCGTTGACGTATCCCGAAGGCAAGAAAGAGGAGTGCCACACCGAGCAGACTTCCCAGGAAATGAGATAGCTCGATCATCGGCAGGGGGAGAATATCCCTCAATATTTCCAACCGATGGGGAAGGTTGGGAGTCGCCCCGGACAGCAGGAGGATCACTCCGGCGCTGAAAATCAACACGGAAAGCAGCCGCGGGATAAACATGGTCAACAGGTTTTGAACGCTGCGAAAGGCGGGCCGGATGCGCTCGCGCGAGCGTTGAATCTCATAGATTCCAAGCAGCAGGATGCTGATGGCGAGTGGCACGAGGTAATAGGCGAGACGGTAGATGATGAGGGTGCTGAGTAATGAGGCTCGAGGGATTTCCGCGGGCATCAGGGCAAGGACGACCAACTCGAACACTCCGATTCCGCCCGGGACATTGCTGATGATGCCTGCGATGATGCCGAATGTGAAAATTCCCAGCAAGGTGATATAGGATATGCCTGACCCGCTGGGGAGCAGGATAAACAGAACCATTGCGGTCAGTATCAGATCGAGAGATGCAAATAGAATCTGGAGAAGGGCTTCCCGGAATGAAGGAAGTTCGATTTCCCATTTGCCAAGGTGGAGTGGGCGTTTATTGACTAAGGTTACTGTCAAATAAGCGGCGAGCAGGGCAAGCAGGAGTAGTCCAAGAGGAAAGGATGATTCGAAAACGATGTGAAGTGCGTGGGGCACCATCACAGGGTGTAAGATCGATGTCAGTCCTCCGACGAAACAGAGGCCTGTCCAAAACATGATACCGGTGAACATGATCAGACGCGCGATGCTTAAACCCGGAACGTTCGATGCGAAATAGAGGCGGTACCTGATCGCCGACCCACCCAGCGAAGCGAGGCCGATATTGTTGCTCATGGAGTAGGACACGAACGATGTAAAGAGGACTTTCGGAATCGGGAGATGCTCTTTTACATAATGCAGGCCAAGGAAATCATAGGCGCTCAATGAAGCATAAGAGAGAAACGTGAAAATGAAGGCAAAGATCAAATGAGTCAGGGGGATCTGGCGGATTGCGCGAAGAACATCGTGGAATCTGACTTCTTCCAACTCTCGATTCAGACCCCAGATCGCAAGCACGAGCAGGAGCAGGATCACCAAGGGAAATAGAAAGCGGAGATAGCGTCTCATCAGCCCGCAGGCTCCTGATTGGATACGGACGAGCTATAGTCGTGAGAAATGCATCCTTGAAAATTAAAAGATACTATCCTAAGAATGCGCTCAGATAGAAAAGCCAGGCAATTTGCCTGGCTTCGTTGGCTCCCCGGGAGGGACTTGAACCCCCAACCTAGTGGTTAACAGCCACCCGCTCTGCCAATTGAGCTACCGGGGAATCGCTGAGAGCAATCCTGTTTTCAGGACCGCATTAATAAACCTTACGGATACCCCGATTGCAAGAGCAAGGTCCTACTCTCGGTGTCGCGGTATTCACCCTTTCAGCGATTCCCGATTCGGGCTATCAGAACCGGCATACCGTTCGATTGTCCTCGGGATTGGAATCATGGAAGCTCAATTTGCTGAATCCCTTGCGAATCGTTTGTGTTTGGCTGCATCACTCGCTTACGAATGTGTATCAAACAGCTTGGATACTACGGCTCCTGAAAAACGTGCTACGTCCTTCCTTCTTTGCCCGTATTTGACCCTGCTATTGAACTCAGGATATAACTAGTTAAACGCTTAATTAACATAATTTTACTTTTCAATATTAAGGTACTCTTTCTCTTCCCTGGCACGGCGATTTCCCGACGACGTATTCGGGGGTGGATGGGATCCAGTAATCTCCGAAAAGTTGAAAACCCCGTGAAACGAATCTCCCCAGCCGGCGTTTAAAAAGGAAGGTTGACTGCGTCGTAATCAATGGGTCACGGGACCGGATAAGGGTTTTGTATCTCTCTCCTGTTCCACGTGGCTTATCGAGCGGATGAATCTGTCCCGAACAAATCCCGATCTCATCAGTGCCTGAGCGGGGAACGACAGTCGTGCAAACGGCAGGAGTACTGCGGAAAGGAGTGAAGGGATGCACAAGGTAACAACATCGGGGGACAGGAATGATCCAACATTTGCAAACGGTGTAGTGAAACAGCTTTCAGTTGCAGTGGCCGTAATCCTTTCGGCGATGACCGTTTTTCTCCCACAGGCTCGAGCGCAAACCGGGGTCTATACGGTAAACGGCCAAACCGCGGCACAGACAAGCCAAACGTTTGCGGCGACCCAAACCGATCAATCCGCGGTCTATGTGCTCAATGCTGGGTATGTCATTTTGACGAACTGCACGATGACAAAGACGGGTGACGCGTCCGACGTGGGCAACAGCAGCGAAAACGGGGTCAACGCCGGAGCGTTGGCGAACTCTGCTGGAATTATTGCGATCGTCGGGGGGTCGGTGACAACCAACGCAAGTGGCGGCAATGGCCTTTTTGCGACGGGTTCCGGGTCGGCGGTTACCATGTCGAATGGGGAAATCAGCACTTTTGGTTCAGGTTCGCACGGGATTGACGCTACCAATGGAGGAGTCATTTCCCTCACCGACGTGAATGTCACCACGACAGGAGATAATTCCTCAGCTCTGGCTACGGACATTGGTGGTGGATCTGTGGTGGTCAACGGCGGGGCAATCGCTGCAAATGCTACCACGCCAGGCAGCCATTCGGCAGGCATTTATTCAACGGGTGATATCGCGGTGAGCGATGCCACTGTGACATCGATGGGGGATTGCGGTGGCGTGATAGATGGACCCAACACCATGGCGCTTACCAATACGGATTTGACCGGCGTCGTTGAGGGGATTAAGGTCTGGAAAACTGCTCCCGATACCGGGTCTGCTACCCTTGCGATTTATGGAGGATCGCTGACATCGACAAACGGCGATGCCTTTCTCATTACCGGCGAAACCGGCAATCCCGCCAATGTAGAGATTTTTGTGGCGAATGGAGCGGCAATCAGTGCTGGTTCCGGTACGCTGGTGAATGTATCAGGAGCAAGCACCGCATCGTTTTCCGTTGAAGCGGATACGTTGGCTGGCAACCTTCTTGCGGACGAAACCAGTTCACTCGACGCAAGCCTACTGTTTTCTACTTCGTTGACGGGATCCATACAGAACGCTTCGTTGACGATGGACGCGAGCAGCGCCTGGAATGTTACTGAAAATTCGACCCTGACTATTCTGGCCGATCCTGAGGGGATTTCGGGACAGACGGTTGCCAATATTGTGGGAAACGGCAACGATGTCCATTATGACGCCGGGCTTACGGAGAATGCCTACCTTGGCGGCCAGGTCTATTCGCTTGTCAATGGGGGAGTGTTGACACCCGCGAGCGTTAGCTCAGTGGACAATTCGCCGTCGAACGTACCGGCAGGTTGGGCACTCGACCAGAACTATCCCAATCCGTTCAATCCGAGTACGATCATCCCATTCGAACTTGGAAAGAAATCCCACGTCACCCTCGAGGTTTACAATGTTCAAGGCCAGAGGGTGGCCGTTCTCGTCAACCAAGATCTCGGTGCGGGCAGCTACGAAATACCGTTTGACGGTTCCAACCTAACGAGCGGCATCTATTTTTATCGGCTGAACGCAAATGGTTTTATCGAGACGAAGAAGATGGTCTTCCAAAAATGACGAAAACCGAGGAGAGGCTTGCGAACACCAGCCTCATGGACGGAGGACAAGTCCGTGGGCGGGAGCGTTCCTGTCCTGATTCGCCTTTGGAGGGCTGAAAAATCCAATCTTTCGCCTGTTGGGAAAGCCAGACAGATCGTCTGGCTTTTCTGTGCATGAGTTGTTGGCCATGAAGCTATTTCCGGCGATCAGGAAGGCGGTTATGCCGACGCTTCGGCATTGGGATTCAAGTCCCTCCCGGGGAGCCAAGGCAAAGCGTTTCGCTTGGTTTTTATGGGAAATAGATTTCTTCGTTTCAGTACAGCGAGTCGCGAAAGATTCCGAAATGATTGTCGAGATCTTCAATTATCGCTCTCCTAGGATTATTTGAGAAATCGACCATATCCGTTTTCAGTATTTATGATTCGAGCCATGTTCCGCGACTGTGAGGGGGCCTTCAAAGGAAAGGAGTACCCTATGTTCACCTTCGCGGTTACGCACGAAGTGAAAGATTTGTAAGCGAGGCTTCCCTTTTTTGAGGGCGATACGGGTAACCTGCACGATGCCGGCGCTCAGAATATTCGTATCTTCCAGGACGTCAGTAATCGAAGCAATATGACAGTCATGATGGAAGTGTCTGATACGGACGCCTTTGACAAGTTGCTTTCATCTCCGGAAAAGGTGGAATTGTTCAAAAGGCCGGAGTGATGAGCGAGCCAGCCGTACAGGTGTTGCAGTCGTTCAACTCGTATTGATTCTAAGCTCTAGACACGTAATCCCCTTCGTTCGCGGGGGATTTTTTATTTGAGGGAATCGATCTGCTTCCCGCTGACAGTGTGAAACGTAAGACGCTGGTGTTCTGTGTTATGAACAATCCTTGGGGGTAACGGAGGGAGCTACCCGATTCGGAAATTCCATATCGGTCGGATAAAGTGAGGTTTGGAAGCCATCACTCTCGCGGCTTCGATTGCTCGACCTGATCTCCGTCCGAAGAGCTGGACACATAGATCGGGTCAGTACTACCTTGGGCGAAACAGTGCGGCTTGCGGGATGATTACACCGGGAATGTGCCGGAAGGGGATTGAATACATGACGCGATTCCAGCAAGCGCTTTTAATTCTCGGCTTGGGTCTGGTCGGATGGGCGTTGTGCGGCGCCATCATGTTCGTTGGGATGTCGCTGACTTCCCTCGCGACCACCCTGAATATTCACGCCGCCGGGGCGCCCGTGATCTTCGGCGTAATCAGTTGGATCTACTTCAAACGTTGGCATTTTACCTCGCCGCTCGCTACTGCCCTGGCCTTCCTCGGCATTGTTCTCTTCATGGACTTTTTCCTTGTGGCGCTGGTCATCAACCACAGCCTGGAGATGTTCACCAGCCCGCTGGGTACTTGGATCCCCTTCGGACTGATCTTCCTCTCCACTTACCTGACGGGAGTGAGGGAGACGCGGAACCGCCGGACCCGCATGTAACGATCCTTGATGGGTGTTGGCACAAATTGAGAACTCTCTTTAGGAAATGGAGGTGCAGTGATGGCGGATGTCTATGTGGCGTTGCTTCGCGGAATCAATGTCGGCGGTAAAAACAAACTACCGATGAAGGAGCTCGCGGCGCTGTTTGACAACGCGGGGTGCAGCGATGTCCGGACCTACATCCAGAGCGGCAATGTGATCTTCAGCGCCGCAAAATCCCTGGCCATACGCGTCCCCGGCTTGATCGCCAGGGCCATACTCGATCGTTATGGCATCAGAGTACCCGTTGTGACAAGAACCTCGGACGAACTCCGCGACGTTGCCCGCAACAACCCGTTCCTTAATCGCGGTGCGGACGAGGGAAAACTGCACGTGGCTTTTATCGCGGACCGGCCTGACGCGGAAAAAGTAGGGGCCCTCGATCCCAGCCGGTCCCGTCCCGATGAATTTGCCGTCCATGGACACGAGGTCTATCTGCATTGTCCTAACGGTTTCGCGCGCACCAGACTCACAAACGACTATTTCGACAGAACGCTCGCCACTACGTGCACGATCCGCAACTGGAGGACGGTGTTGAAACTGCTTGAGATGTGTGTGGGTTGATCGTTTTTACGAGCGCATGGGAATCACGGCGAGAATCGTTCCCAGTCGGCGGGTTGGGAATTCACATTTGATTCCTTTTCTTACCAGCGATCATTCAGTGAAGTTCCCCAGTCCCCAAATTCCTTGTAGTCATTGAGATAATCCGCTATATCGTCTTATTCGGCGCGGAGTTCGAGGATGTATTCTTCGGCCTCAGTGCCGCGCGCGTTGGCGAACCCTTTGTCCTCGCCAGAAATGGTAAAGTGGCATTTTTCCAGCACACGGAGCGAGGCGAAATTGTCCTTTGCCGCTCGTGCGTAAATCGGACGTTCCTCTTGGATTTCGAGGAATTGTGCCAGCGCGGCGCTTGCGATGCCACGGCTCCAGTGGTCCCTGCCAATCCAATAGGTAACTTCCAGATCACCCGAGCGTATGAAGCTTGCGATGTGGCCGGCCACCTCGTCGTGATAAAGGATGGTTTTAATGAGGATCGAATCGTCCCCGAGGATCTTCTTCCAGTGCGCGTTAAAAGCGTTTCTGTCGCTGGGATCTTCGGCCGTGAACGCCGCCATGCGGTTGGCTTCTTCGTCCAGTTGGTGTTCGAAAAAAAACGGGAGATCCGTGTCTTTCACGTCCCGCAGCGTGACATGCACTGCTCGATCTTCAATCATGTTCTTCCCATCGCCGTGTTCTTTTCCCGCTCGATCGTTAAGTGCGCTGGAGGAGTGAGAGGCGCGTGTCCGTTCAACGTTTTTGACGCTCTTTTCGCCGGTCTTTCCTCAGCAGACCCTCCCGTTCGGCCTGCTCGATCGTGTGCCGTGCGCGCTTGACAACGGGAGCGTCGATCATCTTGCTGCCGAGGCTGACGACTCCCACGCCTTGTTTCTCCGCGGCTTCGAAAGCGGACACGATTTTCTGCGCCGCATTGATCTCTTCCGGGGTGGAGGCGAAGCCCTGGTGGATGACTGCGATTTGGCGGGGGTGGATGCAACCTTTGCCCACAAAGCCGAGTGCCTTCGCCTCACGGACGGACGACAGCAGCCCTTCGCTGTCGTCCACGTCGGAGAAAACGCTGTCGATCGGCTGGACTCCCGCCGCACGCGCGCCGTTGACCACCTGCTGGCGCGCCCACAGGGATTCACGGCCTTCTGCAGTCCGCTGCACTCCGAGGTCCGCCGCATAATCCTCGAGCCCGATGGTCAACGCTGCTACGTGTTCCGACGCGCTGGCGATTTCGTAGGCGAACCACGCGCCTTTTGCGGACTCCACGATTGGCATCAGCCACACCGGATGCTTGATTTGGTGCTCCCTTTTAACTTCATGCAACGCTTCATCGAATCTCCGCAATTCCTCTGCTGACTCGACTTTCGGGACAAGGATCAGATTCACCCCGCAGGGCACGACGTAGGGGAGATCGTCGATGCCCCGCTGGCCCTGGTTGACACGGACCATCCGCTCCGATTCGAGGAAATCGAGATGCCGCAGCGCATTGCGGACGAGGATGCGCGCCGTGTCCTTTTCCGCCGGGGCGACGGAATCTTCGAGATCGAGGATCAGGCCGTCGGGCCGGTGCATCGCAGCGTTGACCATGAATTTTGGATTGTTGCCCGGCAGGTAGAGCCGGCTGCGCCGGGGACGGCTGCGGTCGCTCGGTTTCGGGTCGGGTCCTGCGGAGGGCAGCCACGGGGAATAGAGGTGTGTTGGGTCCAGACGGCGAACGGCCCCCTCAAGGCGCGACATCAGGACGAAGGGCAATGCACCCCGGTCCTCGACGGTCACAACGGCGTGCTCGATGCCGAAATGGGCGAGACCCTCGTGCATCAACTCTTCGATTGACTCGCCGTACAGGGCCTTGACCTTGCTCCGAATCTTTACGACGGGTCCACCGGAGGAGGTTCGGCGCAGCGACACCCACGCATCCGAACGCACGTCCTCGCCTCGACTCCCGGCCTCTGCGCTTTTTTTCGCCATCCCCGCACTCCCCTCTTTTTCGCTGGCGTAGGCCAAGATACGCATGCCCCGCAGGGTGAGCCAGAGGCGGCCTCGCAGTGTGGAATCCGGACAGCTTGTTCGAGCGGGTTGTCCGCCGTAGCTTGTTGAGCCTGCTGGGCGAAGATGGAAGTGTGCGATGGGAGGGGGAGAGAGTGAGCCTCTTCAGAAGACGCCGTGTTCCTTGGTACGCCCACCCGATTATGGTTCTTGGTGTTCTCTATGGGTTGATCCAGAGCGAGCGGCTGGTCCCCGTGATCACCCGCGTCATGGACCTGGAGTGGTGGTACAACAGGATCAATGAGCTGCGCCGCAGATTCGCGAATCCGTTCTGATTGTCCTATTCCCGCGCAGGGTCTCGAGGCGGCCGGGGACGCAGTTCGACCATGAAGGCCGCGCCGCCCAGTTTTTTCGTATCGGCAAAACGGATCGATCCTCCCACGGTCATCAGCAGGTAGCGCACGACACCCAATCCCAATCCGAAATGCCCCCGCTCGCTCTTGGTGGTTTGGAAATCTTTCCACAACGTGTTTTTTACGTGCGGATGAATGCCCGGTCCATTGTCCTCGATGGTGATTGTCAGCAGGGAATCCCGCTCGTTCAGCTCGATCCGGACTTTTCCGCCCGCTGCGTCCTCGAGCGCCTCTGCGGCGTTGGCATACAGATGGAAAAAGATCAACTCGTACGTGAAGGGGTCTCCCTGGATCGTCCGTTCGGGGATGGTTCCTTCAAATGCGGGGGAGAGGTATTCCGGTTCCGCCTCGAGCGCAATCTCCGGATGCTCCGACAGGACGACCTCGGCGGCGGTGTGGATCGCCGCGTGAAGGTCGCACACAGCCGTCAGCCTTTCCTGTGCACGTAGATACTCGTGCCAGTGGTTGGTGATCGCCTGCGCGCCGCCGATCCCCTTGGCGATCAGTTTTTCCTTCGGTGACAGCTCCGCTCCTTCCACCTCGCGCTCCATCTCGATCATCTCGAAGGAGTTCTGGATCGCGGTGATCGGACTGTTCATATCGTGCAACAGCCGTGCGACACCGTGCTGGAATCCCGCTCCGGCGGCGTCGTACTTCCCACGGTTGAACTGTCGCTGGAGCTGCGAAATCCGCTGCTTTGCGCGTCGCAGGAAGGCCTGCAAGCCCGGTTTCACCTTGTCCGGGGCGAACACCTCACACGCTCCGGAACGGAATCCCTGGAGCGCGACGTCGCCGGTCACGTTAGCAGCGATCAGGCACACCTGTACCTGAGGCAAAGCGCCGCGAAGCGTTTCCAGGTCCTCGAGCACCGTGGATTCGATCGAGTCCAGAAGCCACACCTGCAACGGGGATTTCAAGGCAGCGGGCGAAGAGATTGGAGAACCACCCGGTGGGAGCGGTTCCGATAGGACGTCGATGCCGCAGCGGCGCAGCTCGTTTAACACCGGTCCCGTTTCAACAGACGGTGTGTGCAGCAGCAGCAGTCGGCCGGCGGGTTCAGGGCTCATCTCAGACTCTTCTGGTTGTGGGCGAACGATGCAAGATAGGGGCGGACGGGGAGCGATCAAACGGCCTGACGCACAACGGCCCGCCGTCTTCGGGGCAAGGCGCAGGGTTTGCCCCGTGTGGCGAGCCGCGTGCTCATCCCACAAACGACCTTGTTGGTCTCTTTCCTTATCGGAATTTTCGCTTTCCTTGTGCTCTCGAACGAATAGTTGCTTATCTACCAAAGAAACGGTGCGCCAATCCGTTGAAAAAGTGCAAGTGGGTTCTGCGGGTTGGCGAGCGACACTGACCGCTTGCGCAGGGATCGATGCCGTTTTGCTTGACCTTTGGATATTTTTTTAACTACCTGTTAATTTGGATTTAAAGTGGAGGTTTTGGATTCTGGAACTGGCGCCCCGCGATGAATCTGCAAGCGGTTGAAGCGGGAAACCTCCAGCGGGGAAATCGCAATAGATGCAGTGAACGTTGTGGGGGCGTTTTTCCCCGAAAAAGTCTCCCTGAAATGACTTTCACCGCTTGCATTTTACCCTGTTACTGTTCTTATGTTCAGTATCCGGTGCTGCACGACAACCCTTGAGCGAGCGACATTCATGGCCCCTCACGAACCCGATACGCTGATTATCCTCGGCGCACGCGAACACAACCTGAAAAACATTGACGTTTCCATCCCTCGCAGCCGTCTCTGTGTTATCACTGGGCTCAGTGGAAGCGGCAAATCATCGCTCGCCTTCGACACTCTCTACGCGGAGGGGCAGCGGCGGTATGTCGAGTCGCTTTCAGCCTACGCACGCCAGTTCCTCGGATTGATGGAGAAACCGGATGTGGACATGATCGAAGGGCTCAGCCCCGCGATCAGCATCGAGCAGAAGGCCACCAGCCGCAACCCCCGCTCCACCGTCGCCACGGTCACCGAGATTTACGATTACCTGCGCCTGCTGTTTGCGCGCATCGGGGTGATCTACTGTCCGAACTGTGGAAAGCGCATCCAGCGGCAGACAGTGCAGCAAATCACGGACGCCGTGCTCACACTTCCCAAGGGAACGAAAATCCAGGTGCTCGCTCCGGTTGTCCGCGGGCGCAAGGGCGAATATCGCAAGCTGATCGAGGATATCGAGCGCGACGGATTTGTCCGCATGCGTTTGGACGGTACGGTCCATGCGATCGGTGAGATCCCGAAGATCGACAAGAAGCGCAAACACACCCTGGAAATCGTAATCGACCGGCTCGTGATCAAGCCGGAGATTAAGAATAGGCTTACCGACTCCATCGAGGTGGCGTTGCAGCAGGCGGAGGGGTTGGTCACGGTTCTCACCGAAGCGGGCGAGGAGAAGCTCTACTCCGAACTGTACGGCTGCCACGAGTGCAACATCTTTTTCGAGGAGCCGCAGCCGCGCAATTTTTCGTTCAACAGTCCCTTCGGCGCGTGCCCGGCTTGCGACGGTCTCGGATTCAAGATGGAGATCGATCCCCGCCGCGTCGTGCCCAACGAGTCGAAATCGATCCGCGAAGGAGCCGTCGAAAGCCTTGGCAGTCCGCGGGAGGCGTGGTATTTCCGGATGCTCGAGCAGGTCGCGCGCCACTACAAATTCTCGCTCGGAACACCGTGGCGCAAGCTGACGAAAAAGCAGCAGGACATCGTGCTCTACGGCAGCCCGGACAAGCTTCGCTTTCGTTGGGAACGGCAGACTCAGCAAGTGAACGGGACGTGGGACTATGAGGCGAAATGGGAGGGGGTGATCCGAAACCTGGAGCGTCGCTACCGCCAGACCTCCTCCGGCTACATTCGCGAGTGGATCGAGGAATTCATGGGGCGGGTGCCCTGCAACGTCTGCGGGGGAAAGCGGTTGAAACCGGAATCTCTTTCGGTGCGCATTGCCGACCGGAACATCGCCGAGGTCGCCGGTTTCTCGATCCATGAGGCGCTGGATTTCTTCAGTACTCTCGAACTTTCAGAGCGGGATCAGACAATTGCCGTGCAGGTACTCAAGGAAATCCGGGAGCGTCTCGGCTTTCTGGTGAATGTCGGGCTCGATTACCTCTCGCTCGACCGTTCCGCGGGCACGCTCTCGGGCGGTGAGGCTCAGCGGATCCGTCTCGCGACGCAGATCGGCAGCCAGCTCGTCGGCGTCCTCTATATTCTCGACGAACCTTCCATCGGTCTCCATCAGCGCGACAATGCACGGCTGATCGCCACGCTGGAACGGTTGCGCGACCTGGGAAACACGGTGATCGTCGTCGAACACGATCGCGAAACGATTCAGCGCGCAGACTATGTTGTCGATCTCGGACCCGGTGCGGGGCGGCACGGCGGGGAGGTGGTCGCTCAGGGGACGCCGAAACAGATCATGAACACCAGCCGCAGCATTACAGGCCGCTATCTCGCCGGCTCGGAAACAATCGAAACGCCGGATCGGCGCCATGTTCCTGCGAAGAACCGCTGGATCACAATCCGCAACGCCCGCGGCCACAATCTGAAAAACGTCGAAGCACGCTTTCCCCTCGGGCTGTTCACCGTGGTTACGGGCGTGTCCGGGTCGGGAAAATCCACATTGGTCAACGAAACCCTGTTCCCGGCGCTCGCGCGCTCCCTGAACGGCAGCCGCGAGGTGCCGCTGCCACATGATGACATTTTGGGGCTGAAATACGTCGACAAGGTTGTCGACATCGACCAGTCGCCCATCGGCCGCACACCACGAAGCAATCCCGCGACCTACACGGGGATTTTTACGGACATTCGTGACCTCTTTTCACAGCTTCCTGAAGCCCGCGCCCGTGGGTACAAACCGGGGAGGTTCAGCTTCAACGTCAAGGGGGGACGCTGCGAGCACTGCCAGGGCGATGGAATCATCAAGATCGAAATGCACTTCCTCCCGGACGTCTATGTCACCTGCGAGGAGTGCCGCGGGAAAAGGTACAACCGGGAGACGTTGGAAGTGAAGTATCGCGGGAAGTCAATCGCCGATGTCCTGGATATGACCGTGGAAGAAGCGTACGAGTTCTTCCAGCCGATCCCGCGGTTGAAGCGCAAACTGAAAGTCCTGAATGACGTCGGTTTGGGGTATATCCATCTCGGCCAGCAGGCGACCACCCTCTCCGGCGGCGAGGCTCAACGGGTCAAGCTGGCGAGCGAACTGGGCAAGGTCGCCACCGGAAACACGGTGTACATCCTCGACGAACCGACCACGGGCCTCCATTTCGCCGACGTCAAGCTGCTGCTCAAGGTGCTGCGCAAACTGGTGGACAAGGGCAACACCGTAATCGTCATCGAGCACAACCTGGATGTAATCAAGACCGCCGATTGGATCATCGACCTCGGACCCGAGGGCGGCGACCAGGGCGGGGAGATCATCGCCGCCGGATCCCCGGAGGACGTGGCGAAAGTCAAGAAGAGCTATACGGGGCAATTTCTCAAGCGGGAATTGAAGAAAACCGGCACGGAAGCGGCGTGACTTTGGGTTTTAAGCCAGCGGATAATGGTGAATGTTTCAGTGCTACGTGCCCCTGTTTGCTTGCAAACAGGGTTTACTCTAATTCGTCATGTATCGCATCCCAGACGGTTTGGGAGGATTTTGTTTTCAAACCGTCTGTATTTCCCAGACAGTTTGATAGAAACGACCTCCCAAACTGTCTGGGGGTTCGTAGCACTTTACCGCAACCGTTAATGTGAACGGATCCAGCGGACGCAGGAACAGCTGCTTAGTCAATAATATCAGACGTGGGTAATCCCGAAACCTTCCTGGTAACTATTCTTCGTGACAGCTCCGAATGTCGGAAAACATCTTATCTGAAGCGCTTTTCCGCCGTATGCGCTATTTCAGATAAACCACCCTTCGAGTGTCCGTCACACCGCCAGGGCCCTCCGCCCGGATGAAATAAGCCCCACTCGCAAGCCTTCGTCCGTCGAAAGTGAAACGGTGGGTTCCCGCCTGTTGGAAGGTATTCGCAAGAACAGCCACCTGCCGCCCGAGCAGGTCGTAGACACGAAGGTCCAGGTGTCCTTTTTCCGGGAGCGCAAGCGTAATCGTCGTCACTGGATTGAACGGATTCGGGTAGACGTTTTTAATTGCAAAGCGCACGGGCAGGGACGAGGCCGGTTTTTCCGGCGCGGACGACCACTGCCAACCGATTGAATCGGCCCAGATCGTTACCCAGGCTTCTCGCAAACCATCTCCATTCTCCGGGAAGGGAACGCGAAAGGCGAACTGCTCGCGCAGGTTGAATTGAGGCTGTGGCTGGGGTTCCCCTCGCAGGTCTCCAACACTCGCATAAAAGCCGATGGTGGAATCCGGGTACTGCATTCCTTCGGTCGTGTCGATACCGGTAATCTGCACTTCAATGCTGTCGGGCAGATTGTCGTCCCCACGAACATGCCAGACCCAGAGAGGATTCAGGGAACGGTTGCATGCGCGGAAATCGTGGTACAAATCGTCGGTTTCCACTACACTCGTGGCGCAGAATACCGTGTCGAACAGGGACAGGCTCAACGCGTCGTGAGGGTCAAAACCGTCGAGGCGATCCGCTCCAAGTCCGAAGAGATGTCCATTGTCCGAGACCAGTGTATCCGCGCTGCCAATAGTTCGAAAATCGACCTGTAACGCCCAATTCGTGCTTGCGAGCGGATCGTAGAGCTGTTCGAGGTTTCGGTCAGGTGGAACCTGCCAGGTCCCGTTGCCGTTTACAATCACGGCTCCCTGCCACGGCTGCAAAACGCCGGACAGGGGGATATAGCGTCCGTTCGGCTGTAGCACCAGCGCCCATTCGGACGCGCCGGCGTCGAGGAAGCTCTGTCCGTCGATTTGTGTGTGCTGGAGATGGATCGGATAGGGGAATGGATTTGCTACAAAACTGTAAGTGCGTTCCCCGTTGTTTTCGCTGATGTCATTCAATGATCTGGCGAACGTGGTGTTTTGCGGAAGAGCGTGTCCATCCGCGTTCACCGTGAAGCTGGCAGCCTGGCGCTGACGAAAGATGTAGCCGTTCCCGGGTGTTAGGGTAAATTCAGGCGCTGTGGGTCCGGAAAAAGAAAGGTTCATGAAGTCTGTGAATAGGCCCCAGGTTGAATCGCTCTGAACAGTTTCAAAATCATCACCGAACACGTACGTGGGATTTGTGTTCGATGGTTGTACGGGCATCCCGATAAAGTACAGTTGGTCGCTGTTCACCGTCAGGTTCACACCGCTGATCGTGGCGTTGGAAGTTCCCCCGAATGCACCCGCGTTGATAATACCGCCGTTGGGCGATGGCTCAGCCGAGGCGTCGTCACCCGGATCGCCCGCGTCCACCGCAATCGAACCGGGAACCAGTGTGTAATCGTGATCTGCGGCGTCTGCGAAAAGAGGATCATCCCACAGATTGCCCGTGCCCGGCCATGCTGTTCCCCCTGAGTTCTCGACGATGCTGTAGGAAACCGTAACGCCGCCGCTTATCGTCGCGGTGAGGCCGTCATCCGCGGGATTGCCCCAGACAATGGAGTTTTTCAGAAACGTTGTGTCAGTACCGCTTGCGGAACTGGATGAGATCGCCGCAGCGCCCGGGGAGTAGGTGCTGCTGTTTCCGGTGATGGTGAGGTTGGCGAGCAGAGGGGAGGCGTTGACAACTGCGATCGCGCCCCCCTCGAAGTCGGAAACGTTGCCACGGAAAAGGCAGTTCCGGATCGTAATCTCGGATGCGTCCGTAATCAGCACCCCGCCGCCGAGGCCGTTGGACGAGAAAGTTTTGCCGGGGATTGAGCTGGCCGTGTTGCCGCTGATTTCAACGTATTGCAAGGTGATTCGGTCTGCGTAGGTGCCAACGATGATCCCGCCGCCCTGGGGTGAGTAACCGCCTTTGACAGTCAACTTTTCCACGGTGATCAGCGTGTCCCCCGCGAACGTCAGCACGTTTCCGGATTGTCCGAGGCCGTCGAGGATGGTTGCGCCCATGCCGCTGCCGGTGAGGGTCGTGCTGTCGGGCAGGCTGATCGGAAACAGCTCGTCGGAGCGTGTCCATGTCCCCGACGCCAGGTGGATCGTGTGCGGTTTTCCGGGAGTCGTGTCGGAGACCGCGACGGCGTATCCGATCGTGCGGAAGGGAGTGAATTGTCCGCCGCGGCCGGGCGCATCGGTGCCATTTGTCGCCACGTAGAAATCGGCCGCGAATGCGGACGATGAAAAAAGGATAACGAAAGCAGCGAAGCCAAGCCTGCTCATCACTCCTCCGGTGATTTCCGGGACAGCAAATGTCAGTATATGCTCGAACGATAGTCAGGTTTGAACGGCACCCATGTTCGAACAGTGGCGCGGGCGTCCCTGCCCGCGGGGAACAGCATTCGACGGGCACGGAGGCCCGCCCTACGAATTAATTGCGGTGGGTGGCCCGACTTGCTCGCGAGTCGGGTTTCCCAGTTAAACCAGATTCGATTGAGACATCCGACTTGCGAGCAAGTCGGGCCACCCAATTTTACTGAATAGCGTTTTCTGGCCTGACGGAACGATTTAATTGTCTACTTCTGATAAACGATCTTCCGCACCTGATGAACCTGTTCGCCGGGCACGTCGAAACGGATGAAGTACACTCCACTCGCATAGCCCTGGGCGTTCCATACTACCTGGAAGCGTCCGACAGGCCGCGATTCGTTGATAAGCGTCGTCACCTCCCGGCCGAGCACATCGTAGATGCGCATCAACGCTCGGTTGGGTCTCGCGATGCTATAGCGCACCGAGATCGAACTGTTGAACGGGTTCGGGTACACGGTGGAGAGCTCTGTGCGCCGGGGAAGACCGGGATTGCCCTCGGGCAAATCCGTTAGTGAAGTTCCTGATCCCTCATCTCGCAACGTGGCGACGACCCAGAAGTATTTGTAGCGGTACTCTCCGCCACCCCAGTCCAGAGTGACGATTGTATCGGGTGTCTGGGCGAGGTCAGGTATCAATTCCGTCTCGTCTGTTGGGCTGAATGCGTAGTCGCCAGGTGTGGCGGCGTACAGGGAGAGCTTAACATTGTCAGGCATCGTACCAATGGTCGGAAACTGCAGCCTGACATCAACTCCACTCGCCATCGTTTTGTTCCAGGGATTGCCGCTATCCAGGAAATAGATGGGAGTAATCAGCCACGCTTTGAAACCTGAAGTACCCAAGTCGTCTTTTCGATAGTCCCGGCTCAGTGTGGTAGGAGATGTGTGAGTGCTATCCGTTACCAATCGGACGCGGTTGTAGAGCGCCTCCCACGCTACCGGGTTCGGGTCGTTGGCGTCGTACGTGTCGTAGTCATCGCTGAGGTTCGGACCGAGGCCGATCCAGGTGTTCAGATCGCCGAGGCTGCCGTGCGTGGCTCGAATAGTGACCAGTGTTGACCAGCTCAACGACTGCTGCATCTGCTTGACGAACTGCGGGGCCATCGCTGGGGCCGAGGAGGGTACCGATTCCGGGTTGAATTGGATCCATAGCGACGTGTCCTTTCGCACGATCACCCAGAATCCCTCCCACGGCGCGAGCTGGCCGGTCTTCGGCACGTAGCCCAGGTTGACGTTGTCCCAGGTGATCGCGTAGGCGTCCACCCAGCCGCTGGTCGCGGCTTCCGTCGGGGTCACCCACGGCCCGCTGGCGGACGTTCCGAAACGGACATCCTGCCAGGAGATGGGGAACGGCCAGGGGTTCGCCATCATGTTGTAACCGAAGGGCGGCGGATTCGTATAACCGGCCGTGTCGCTCGGCTTGGGGTCAAGCGGCAATACATAGGGGGATGTCCCGCCGCTGACCATCCCACCTGCGACTGCCGGGCCGATCCCCAGTACGGTCGTATCCCGGACAGCCTTGTCCATTTTGGTGTAGGCGCCGTCACCGTACACAAACCAATAGCCATAGCCTGGGTGGATTGGAGGCGGATTGTGGATTTCTACGTCGTAGCTGACATTGTTCAAAACCACCTGTTCCGGCTCACCCTGCCTGACGTAGCCGAAGAAACCCACATAGGTGGTCGTGTCCACCGCGAAACTTGTATCAGGTTTGTTGATGAAACGGCTGAAGCGCCATGTCTGATCCGCAATTCCCGGCGAAGTCCCGTTCAGATCGTCGCCCCAGGCGCTGTCGGGGTTCGCGAAATGCTTCGAAGGATCGGGGACCACCGGCGAACCCATCATCATGTACTTGTTCCGGTACGATCGTATGCTTGCCAGAGAGGCGGCGGTTACTGTGCCGACAGAGACCGGTTCCGCCGTGCTGCCGACAGGCGCCGCGATGGTCTCCCCGGTTACGGGATCGATTGTTGTCGGAGGTGTGTAGCCGATGTTGATGATGCCGTTGTTCGGTTCAGCTTCCTCGGAGACGCTCGAGGTCGAGTCGCCCTGGTCGATCATCGGGCTGCCGGGCAGCACCGAGTAGTCGTTCGCCGTCGGGTCGCTGAAGAAAGGATCGACGTTGAGGTTTCCATCTGCACTGTATCCCGACGTATCCGATGTCTGAACGTTTGAGAAGCTGACGTCCAGGTTGTTCAGATTTCCTTCGATGGCGTCTTCGGTTGAAAGAGTCGCCGGGTCCACGGTGCGGCTGGTGTCGCCGTTTGCCCAGACGATCGAGTTATCGATAGTCAGGCTATCATTTGCCAGGGCTTGAGTGTTGAGGATAGCGCTGCCGTCATCGACCGCTTCGTTGTACGCCATGGTGATCGAACTGATGTGCAGGGCGCTGTTGTTGTTGAACCGGTCGAACAGCATCGCGCCGCCGTCATCGGAGGCGTAATTCCCCGCGAACAGGGCGTAGTCAACGGTGACATTCCCCGCCTGCGTTGTGTATAGTCCGCCGCCGTCGCCCGTCCATTTGTTCCCGTCAGCTTCATTGTCGATGAAGGCCACCTGGTGGTAGGTCTGCGTGTCGTTGACGTTGTTGGCATTGGGCACCGCGAGCCCGCCGCCGTTGCCGTTGCTGGTGTTTTCGATGAAAGCCACGTTGTCTACCACAAGGTTCTCGACGTTGTGGATGTACCCGCCGCCACCGGAATAGCCATTGTTCGACTCGCTAAGGGAGTTGTTCTTAATTGTGCTGTTGAGCAGCTCAACTACGGACACTTTTTCAACCCAGAACCCGCCACCGTCACCCCATGTCCCGGCGGTGTTGTCCTTGATCACGAGGTTGTTCATCGTAAGTGTGTCGTCGTCGGCGTTCGTGCCGTTTACAGCCAGCGCGCCGCCGTTGCTGGAGTTCGCGCTGTTCCCGCTGAGTGTGGAGTTGGAGACGGTGACATGGAGACCGCTTGCCAGCAACGTCTTGATGCTGATCGCACCACCGGTTCCCCAGATGATGTCGTTGCTCGAGATCGACATGCCGGTCAAGGTCAACCGGTCACGAACGTTTTGAATCGCGATTCCGGCGCCATCCTGGTTGGCATATCCACCGGTGATCGAAATGTTGCTTATCGTGACCGTTGATCTCGCGTCGTTAACTGCGATAGCGCCGCCGCTGCCATACTGGCTGTAAGGGCTCGTGAAGTTCACGTTACTGATCGATACGGGGCCGAAAACCGTTCCGATATAGAAGGCGCCGCCATTCCCGCTGGACTGGTTGTTGGTCGCAACGACATTTTCGATGTCCAGCGAACCGCCAACGTTATTGATGCAGAACGCTCCGCCGTTCATCCAGGGAGCGACGCAACCGTCCGCGGTAATGTTCGACAGGCTGACGTCGCCGGAAACATCGTGGACGAGGATCGAACCACCTCCGTAGGAGTCGATGCCATCCCCGTCGCTGCGCGTGCCGCTCGTGGTGATATCGCTGATCGCGACGTCACCGGTGTGTCCGTGTACGTGAATCGGAGGGAGGTTGCCGTAGGATCCGACAACCGGATTCTGGATGGAAACGTTGTCGACGGTCAGCGTGCCGGTGGTGTTGTTCGCAAGCAGGAATGCCCGGCCGTCAACAAGGCCTAGATTCCGTATGGTCAAGTTCGAATTGCCATTTGCGGTGAAGATGTAGAAGTGTTTCCAAGTCGGAAAGGTTGAGGGATCAAAGACAGTAGATGAAGGTCCGCTACCCTCGATGGTCAGATCATCAAGAGCGGATGGAATGACTATATAATCTGTGCCTGGTTGCTGATTCCAATCAAGGTTATCCGTGAGCACGCCTTCCATGATGTTGATCGTGTTATTCGTTCCTGAGGTAATCCTCGTGAACGCATAGCTCAACGTCGCCCAGGCCGTGTTGGGACTCAGCCCATCACGCGCCGTGGTATCAATGCCCACGCCATCGTCTCCGTACGTACTATCCACCGGATTGACGTAATAATCCGTTGCGAAGGCGTTGATGCCCGAAAACAGCAGCGAAAGCACAACCCATGATCGAACAATCCAGCGCATCTCCGATCTCCACCTCAAATCCGGCTGCACTCATCCCTTCCGGATTGAAAACCTGCCCCTTTTGGAATACAAAATAGTATAAATCCTTCAATGCCAAGAACGTGTGAGCCTTGTCACCGATGGTTCTGCGCTTCGTTCACGCCCGGCTATCCTTTGACGGCGATGCAACAATCACAAAAAATACGAAGTTATCGCGTTCTAAGACCATAAATTCTTGTTCTCCGTGCGGTACCCCGGAGTCGGGATTGAGGTTTCAGGCCGCTTGAATTCCCCTTATTCCAACCCCTCGAGCCTATGAATCGGAACGCGACAGTGTCCGCGCCGGTTGAAAATCCCCGGTCCTGTTTTCGCCGCTATTTCCGGGATTCTGCCGGGAGTGGGTGGGGTTGACGTATCCGGGCCTCTCGTGTATCTTTGCCTGTCTTGGCCCTGCAGCCGCGAACAACAATCCCGTCGTTTCTTGGAGGTATCGTGAAGGATTATCCTGTGACCGCAATCCGCAACGTAAGTTTAATCGGACATGGCTTTTGCGGTAAAACCACCCTGAGCGAGGCGATGCTTTTCGCGATGAACGCCATCGACCGTATGGGCAGCGTTGAGGAGGGCTCGACCCACAGCGACCACCTGAAAGAGGAGATCGAGCGCGGCAGCTCAATCTCCGCCAGTCTGCTCACCGCGGAGAACAAGGAGAAAGGCGTCAAATTCAACCTGCTCGACACTCCCGGCTTCGGCGACTTCATCGGCGAGGTCAAGGGCTCGCTGCGGGTTTCCGACCTCGCGCTCGTCGTCATCCACGGCGGGTCGGGCGTCGAGGTGGTCACCGAGCAGGTCTGGGAATACGCCGCCGAGGACAAGATCCCGCGAGCGATCTTCGTCAACCAGCTCGACAGGGAAAATGTGAAATTTGACGATGTCCTCGCGGATTTGAACGAGAGCTTCACCAACCCGGCGCTGATCAATTTCCCGGTCAACCCGGGACCCGGCTTCAACCGGATCGTCGACCTGTTGAGCATGAAGCTGTTCACTTTCGACGGCGGCAAGGTCACGGTTGCGGAGATTCCCGGCGACCTCAAGGAACGTGCGGACAAGATGCGCCAATCGTTGATCGAACGCGCCGCGGAGGCCGACGACGCGTTGATGGAGAAGTACTTCGACGCGGGTGAGCTCACGCAGGAGCAGATCGAGCAGGGGCTGCGCAAAGGCATCCTTGAAGGGACGATCTACCCGGTGCTCTGCGGCGCGGCGACGGCGCAGGTGGGTGTCTCACCGTTGCTCGAGTTTCTCGTGACGTACGCTCCCAGCCCCGCGGATCGCAAGGGGGAAACCGCCCGCGATTCCAAGAGCGGGGAACAGCTTCAGCTCGCCTGCGATCCGGAGAGCCCGGCGGCGCTGCTTGTCTTCAAGACCACATCGGAGGCGCATGTCGGGGAGATGAGCTTTTTCCGAGTGTATAGCGGCTCGGTCAAAACCGGCGACGATCTGCTGAACACGAGCAACGGGGAGCATGAGAAGGTCAACCAGATCTTCGCCTCGCTCGGCAAGCAGCGGAGCGGCATCGATCACGCCACCGCCGGGGACATGGGAGTGCTGGTGAAACTCCGCTCCACCAACACCGGTGACACCCTCGCCGCTCCCGGAAAACCGCTGGTGCTGGACCCGCCGAAATTCCCGGAACCGATCATCCGCTCCGCCATCCGCAGCAAGAACACCGGCGACGAGGAGAAGATCTCCGCCGGGCTCACCACGCTGCACAAAGCCGACCCGACCTTCCGCTTCGAGCACGA
>CAZIDZ010000008.1:22577-41199 GCA_964538455.1 uncultured bacterium | reverse complement strand
GCGACAGTGTTCGACGGCAAATACCACACCGTCGACTCGGACGAGTTCTCGTTCAAGATGGCGGGCAGCATCGGCTTCCGTGAGGCCTTCGCTCAGTGCAAGCAGGCGATTCTTGAGCCGATTTACGACCTCGAGGTGAAGATCCCGCAGGAGAACATGGGCGACGTGATGGGGGATATCTCCTCTCGCCGCGGCAAGGTGGCGAGCATGGACAGCGAGGGCAAATGGCAGGTGATCAAGGCCAAGGTGCCGCTTGCGGAATTGTACAAGTACGCGAACACGCTGCGCTCGCTGACATCGGGGCGGGGGATGTTCCGCCGCAAGTTCTCCCACTACGAGGAGGTCCCCGGGGACCTTCAGCAGAAGCTGATCCATGAGTACCAGGAGAAGCGCGCGGCCGAACAGGGCTGAATCGCCAGACCTTGAAACAACCAAGCCGGACCTCGTCCGGCTTTTTCATGTGGGAAATTAAAAAGGGGACACTTTACTTTTAATTTCCTAATCACATCTTCAGCATTCGAAACTATTCTGAAATTAAAAGCAAAGTGTCCCCTTTTTAATTTGCTCCCATACGGAAATAGAGGAAAGGCGGTCTCAAAATTGAGACCGCCTTTCGAATTTTGGAACGGGCAATTTACTTGATGACGGTCAGTTTTCTGTTCCAAACCTGACTACCCATGCGAGCAAGCAAGAAGTATGTTCCTGATGCGACTTCCTGCGCGTTCCAGCTGATGGTGTGCCACCCTATTGAGCACTCCTTGTCGAGCAGCGTTGTCACATGTCTGCCGCTAATGTCGTAAATATCGAGCCGCACATTACCGGTCGCTGGCAATCCGAACCTCACCGTTGTCGATGCATTAAAGGGATTCGGCGCTGGTGCGTCAAGTGTGAACTCTTCGGGAATCGAAGTCGGATTCAATGCGATCTGCGCGCCTGAACCGTCGCTGCCGATCCCGCCGTCGAATCTTGTCGATACTTCACTGGTGTAGGATGAATATTGATCCGTGTAGTCTTCTGCACGAACGGAATAGTAGATCCAATAGGTACCGTAGGTCGATATGTCTGTATCCGTCCAAGTGGTTGACGTTGTCGTAAAGTAGGTCGTTGTAAAACCACCGCCAAATCCCTGCATTCTGCGCTTGATACGATAGTTTTTTACGTCTGGAGCGGCAGGCGCATCCCAATCCAGGACCGGATTATCGTTCCCGTTCCTCGTCAACGAGAGGTTTGTCGGTACGTCAGGCGGTGCAACAGCATAGAATTCGTTAATCCGCCCATAGCCATAGGTAGTGTCAAAACCGGTGGGTCCTAAGTCGTCCGCAGATTTTTCGATGATCTCACGTACCTGAGCCGGCGTCTTGCTTGGACAAATATCCAATACCATTGCGGCAAGACCTGTCACGTGAGGAGTCGCCATGGAAGTACCCGCCAGGTAACCGTAGTTCTGAGAAACGCCATAGTAAATGTTGAGATAAACAGTGTAGTTCGGCATCGTTGAATAGATGTCGTCGCTGTCAAACGTACCCCCATATCCACCGGGTGCGACGACGTTTATTTCCGGGCCAACGTCGGAGTAACTCGCAATGTTATCATCAGCGTCCGTCGCTCCGACGGCGATGACGTTGGAGTAATCGGAGGAATAAGCTGCTGGCCACCTGACATAACTACCATAATTCCCGGCTGCAGCAACCAGAATGACATCGTGATCATCAGCGTACTCAACGGCTAGTTCGGCCGTAGAGCTCGAGCCTCCTGAGCCGCTGAAGTTAATGACTTTTACCCCATGATTCACTGCATAAACAACCCCGTTGTAGAAATAGGACCAGGTTCCACTGCCATAATAATTGAACACTTGGATGACAAGAATCTTGCAGTTTCCCGCTACACCGGAAATTCCCGTTGAATTGTTTGTTTCGGCCGAGGCGATTCCCGTCACGTGAGTACCGTGGCCATTGTTGTCTTTTACACTATTACCATCTCCTACATAATCCGGTCCTAGAATAAATTTGCTTGATGCGTCCAAGTCTGGATGTGATAGGCTATTGTTCTGCATTGGAATGCCGGTATCGAGAATGGCGATTGTGTCAGACGTACCACCCATTGTGTAGTGCCATGCCTCCGGCGCGTCAATGTCGGCATCAGAAGTACCTCCCGGCGGCGATTGCCCTGTGTTCTTCAGCGCCCACTGGTGGCCATCCGTGTAATAGGGATCGTTTGTGTCATCCATTGTATGAATGACCATGTTAGGCTCAGCGGATCGGATATTTTCATCTTCTGCCAATTCCTCCGCAATTTCGAGGACATCAGCTTCTTCGGGGAGTTCGATCAATCCCCAACCCTGTCCGTCAAAATTCTGGAGAAAGGTTGCATCATATTCTTGTACCAACGTCTGCACCGCCGAAGTTCCCATTTCCGATTCGAGGATAATGGCGATCTCACCCTCTACATACTCAATCTGTCGGCCCTGCCACGTTCCCTGCAGGATCGCCTTGCCGCCGATGGTTTCCTGTGCATTCGCTGTTGAAGCCATAGCCGCCAGTAACATGAAGCATAACAAACTACACAGGGGCGATTTTAACCTGTTCGCACACATAATGCCTCCTTTGTCTTGTATATGTGCAAGGAGGTGAGTTTTATGAATCTTTACTGCTGACTCACCGCAATAGTACTTATATTTGATACTATATGGCTATTTGAAAACGTAAATCCCACTTGTTCCGACATATAACGTGTTGTTATAATCTGCATAGATAATACTTGTATAGACATTGCTTACATTTTTGAAAAGCGAATCATCAAAGACATTCCAACGAATAGAATCCAATCCACTGGAATACATAGCACCTATTCCGTTGTAATTGGCTGCTACGTAGAGACTGTCATTGTGCAAGTCGCAAATCGAATTTACATGAATCGGGTTAGGAAGCCCTTCATTTGCTTGCATCCATGCATCACCGTTATCGAGACTGTAAAAGAAACCATAGTCTGAAGTTCCTACGCAGAGCATTCGCGGGTTATTCGATACATATTTTATTTGCATGACAAGACCCACTTCGGGGAAATCGAGCAGCGTCCAGGTTTCCCCGCAATCTGTACTCTTCAACATTGATCCGGTCCAGGCCGTTCCGGCGAAGAGAACGTTTGGGCTTTCCGCATCGATTTCGAGCGCTGTGACACCGTTATCCAGGGCGATATTCGTATTCCTAGTCCAGGTCCGGGCGCCGTCGATGCTCCTGTACAGGCTCCCGCCCATGACGCCGCTCGTCCCCAGATACATCGTGTCGGAGTGCAGAGGATCGATCACGAGGACAGACAATCCCTCCTCGACATCATGGTGCAGTCCCGTATCCGCCCACTCCCAGGACAGACCGCCATCTTTGCTGCGGAGGAGACCTTGGGGGGTCAGGAAGTTGATGCCACAGGTGACGTAGATGGTCCGGGGATTGTTCGGGTGGAAATCGATATCGCGGACAGTAACTCCGCGTATGAGTGTGTCCCACACAGCGCCGCCGTCAGCGGATTTGAAGATGCCGCCAACTGTTCCATCGCTGAAATTGCTACCACTCCCGGCGTAGAGGATATTCTCATCAGTAGGATCGACGGCGATTGCGGTGACGCTCTCCTCGCCGAGACCCAGGTAATGCCACTCCTTTGGTGCGCTCACCGGTGGTTCTTCATCCCCCGGTTCCGTGCAGGACAGCAACAACAAGCCGAGCAAACAGGCAATCAGTAAGAAACGCCTGTCCATCGATATCACTCCGTCAGAAGTGCTTTATTTAACAAGCATAATTCCACGTTGGAGAACGCCACTAGCGTCAGAATCGAGGTGATCGGGAATACAATCGAAGCAGGGTGGGACATCGTTTCAACGGTGTGCGGGCAAGGATTTCCCTGAAGTCTACGATACCTATCTTCGCAGCCAACTGCATTCATGGCAATCTCCGCCGCTCCTGTTGGAGTCATTACGATCAATTCGTAAACAAGCGTCGATGCGCCGAATAGGTTTTATTTCCATAGTATACTACGACTGCGCTGGATCGTTGCGCAAGCGGATCAATTAATATCTCTGAATAAGTGTTTTCTCTCAGAGCCTGGTAATGATTCCTATACAATTAGTCAAAAGAAGACCTCATGTTATTCGCTGCCATAAACCGCTTAAGGTTCGCAATATCACTTAGCCGTGTCTTGAAACATCAAGCCGGACCCCGTCCGGCTTTTTCATGTGCGAAATCAAAAAGGGGACACTTTACTTTTAGTTTCCTAATCACATCTTCAGCATTCGAAACGATTCCGGAATTAAAAGTAGGGTCAATACCGGAACAGTGACAATCTTGAGATGAATTTTCCTTTGCTACCAATAAAAACAGCTTCAGTAAAGCGAGATGAAAATAGACGGCTCATTGGATTCACTTCAGTCATTCTGAACGAAGTGAAGAATCTTTGTTTTATCAGTAACTTACATCGAAAATAGAGATCCTTCTCGCGCCTTCGGCGCGTCAGGATGACTTTCTAAACTAGGATTGACCCTAAACGTAAAGTGTCCCCTTTTTAATTTCCGGATTAGGGACAGTATACTCACAAACGATGAACACGTTTATGAGTATACTGTCCCAGTAGATTCAGGAGGCGGGATGGGTGAGGGAAAAGGCAAACTGGAGCGTCTTTGGGCGCCGTGGCGGATGGCCTGGATCCGGGAGAGCAACGGCGGCGCGGACGGCTGTTTCATCTGCGAGCATCTGGCGGCGGACCCGGCAAAGGACCGTGAGAACCTGCTGCTGCACCGGGGCGAGCACGCGGTAATCCTGATGAACCGCTATCCTTATTCCAACGGCCACGTGATGATCGCCCCGCTGCGCCATCTCTCCGACCCGCGGCACCTGTCGCCCGAGGAGTGGGCGGAGATCGGCCTGCTCACCGCTGTCATCGTCGAGGCGATGGAGCGGACGATGAAGCCGCACGGGTTCAATATCGGCTGGAACATCGGCCGGGTCGCCGGGGCGGGTCTCGATTCGCACATCCACCAGCACGTCGTCCCGAGGTGGGACGGCGACACCAACTTTATGCCGACCATCGGTGAGACCAAAGTGCTCAGCCAAGCGCTGCAGGAATCCTATGAGGAATTGAAAGCGGCCTTGGAAGCGATCAGGAACAAGCCTGATGATGCGAGCGGTTGAACAACCCAGAATTCCCGTACCCTATTTCCGCGTCGATCGAAACAGGATCGTCTGCGAGATCTGCCCGGTCCACTGCAAGCTCTCCGAAGGACAGGTCGGTATCTGCCGCGGACGGGGAGTGGTGGACGGGGAGCTGGTGGCGCTCAACTATGGCAGAGTCGTCAGCTTTCACCATGATCCCATAGAGAAAAAGCCGCTCTATCACTTCCTGCCTGGAACGGTGATCGCCTCCACCGGGCCGAACGGCTGCAACCTGCGCTGCAGGTGGTGCCAGAACTGCGATATCAGCCAGTTTGATGCTCCCACTCACTACGTTTCCCCGGAAATTCTCGCCTCACGGGCTCTCGCGGGGGAGTCGGTGGGTCTCGCCTACACCTACTCCGAACCGCTGATCTGGTTCGAGACCATCCGCGACACGGCGCCGCTCGTGCGCGAGGCGGGGGGAGTGAATGTTCTCGTGACGAACGGCTACGTGGACGAGGCTCCTCTGGATGAACTGCTCCCGTTGATCGACGCCGCGAATGTCGATCTCAAGTTCTCCGACCCCCAGCTCTACAAAAAGGGATCGAAAGGCCGCCTCGAAGTCGTGCAGAGAACGATCGAGAAGATGGTCGCTGCAGGTGTGCATGTCGAAATCACTCATCTCCTGGTCACTGGCATGGCGGACAATGACCGGGGAGTGAGAGGGATAGCGGAGTGGATCGCTTCGGTCAACCCGGATATCCCGCTCCATCTTTCCCGCTATTTCCCACGGCATCTTGCCACGGAACCTCCCACCCTGCTCGAGTTCATGGAACGAGCGTGGGACCTTGCGCGTACCAGCCTCAGGCATGTGTACCTGGGCAACATCCCCTCCGGACGGCGTGCGGACACCGTTTGTCCCAACTGCGGGCGGGTGGCGATCCGCCGCTCGGGATGGTCTGTGGACACTTCCGGCGTGAACGATGACGGGTCCTGTGCAACCTGTGGAACGGCGCTGGGAATCGTTCTCGCAAGGCCGTAGGTTGACAAATTTCTGACAGTTGCGGGGAGATCGACGACCGGCGATGCCTTGCGAGCTCTGGTCACCGGACGTACATTGCCCGTTCTGGAACGGAATCAAGGAGTCACATGCGGACGAAGGGATCGGCGAAATCAGGGGGAAGGGTGGTCCTCGTGCGCGTTTCGTTGCTGCTGATCGCCGTTTCATTGGCTGCGGCGCTCGCTGCGGGGTGCGGCCAGTATAACAGCGAGGTGGGCTCGTCCGTCGTCGGCCAGCAGCTCGAAGGCGTGCTGCGGGACACCGTGCTCCAGATCCAGCAGTCCCGGACGCGGATCGTCGGGGACGAAATGAAATCCACAACATCCCTGCTCTACGCGGGCGAACAGAACGGGATGCAGGCGGATATTCTGATGCGCTTTCCGGATCAGAAGACCTACGTGGATTCGATTCTTTCCTACGATTCGGCCGTGGTCGTGCTGCACACCTACGGGCTTGTCGACTCCGCCAACGTGACCGATTGGACTCCCTGGCAGGCGAATGTGCTGCGCATCGATGAACCCTACGATTCGTCCGAGATCGACTACGACTATCCCTTTGTCAGCGAGATGATCGGCGTCGCGGGGATCGGCACTCCTGCGCCGGACGACTCGATTGAATTTCCCATTGACACGGTGACCCTGCACCGCTGGGAGGTCGATTCGCTTCGCAACGGAATCCTGCTGCGCGTGGACGAGGGTACCGCCACGTTCCTGAAACGGTTCTACACCTTTACGGTGAAAAGCGACAGCCTTGTGCCGCTGTTGAAATTTCGCGCGTCCGTGATCGACGGGGGAGAGCTGCACCCCGACTCGCTGATCGAGATGAGGCCGACCTACACAACATACCTCGCGAACGACGTGACGCTTCCGGTGGGCGACAACCGTTTGTACCTCACCAACGGGTACCAGCGGCAGATGCTGTTCAAAGCCGACTTTTCCTCGCTCTCGCCGAGAACCGCCAGCATCAACTCGGCGCAGCTGTTTCTCAAGGTGGACACGGCGAGTGTCTATGCCTTCGGCGATCCGGGTTTGTTCACTGCGTACCAGGTGACCACCGAGTGGGATGAGTACCCGGATTCGCTCGGCCTGCTCTACTGGCCGTCCGTGGCGCAGGTGATCGGGGAGGGCGCGGCGCAGGTGACTATGGACATCACCGACCTCGCCCGCGAGCTGGAGAAGCATCCGACCGAGAACAAGGGCTTAGCGATCCGGCAGACAAACGCTGGTAACACCATGGGGCGTGCGGTTTTTTACGACATCACTGTCCCCGATACGACATTGCGGCCGTACGTACGCGTGCTCTACACGGACTATTCGGAATGAAGATGCGGACAACCACACTCGCCATTGTCCTGCTGCTCACCGGCGCCCTCGCTGCGTCCGCGTCGTCCCCGTTCGCCACGCTGGGGGCGGGAGTGATGGTGGACCCCTTGAGCGTCCGCAGCGCCGCGTTGGGCGGAGTGGACATTCTCACCGCGGATTCCGTGTACCTCTCGACGATGAACCCGGCGGGGTGGAACAGCTCCGGCCGCACCCGTTTCCTGATGGCCTCGAACGTGCGCATCAGCTCCTCGCAGGATGTACTCTCCGGGAAGGATGGAGCGAGCGATCTGCAGTTCCCGACCGTTGCCCTCGCGATGCCGATCTATCGCACACTGGGAATCGGATTCGCTTACAAAACGGTGACGGACTACTCGTTCCTGATTCGCAGAACCTCCACGGTCACCGATCTGCTTCCGGAGGACACGCTCGCCTCGTATCACCTGACCGAGACGTTCAGCGGAGTCGGAGGCCTGTCCGCCTTCTCCTCGAATTTCGGAGTCCGTCTCGGCAATTCTCTGGCGATGGGCGTCGCTCTCGACTATGTTTTCGGAAAGTTGGACCGCATCTGGCAGATGACGTTTGACACCGGTGGATTCACCGAGTCCGGGAAGACGATCCGAAACCAGTTGTCCGGCATCGCCGTGCGCTTCGGTGCCCAATACTCCGGGACTCCGTTGATGGCCGCCGCAACAGTGCAGCTCCCCGCGTCGATCAGCGTGCACCGCTCCCTGGAGATTGTCGGCGGCGATTCGCTGGGCATCTCGGCCGGATCCCTGGAGATGCCGCTATCGCTGAGCGTTGGTGCGGCGTGGACGTCCGGCCGGAAGCGAACCTACGGGCAGGGGTCGTTCGCCGCCTGGGGTTCGACGGCGCAGGATGTAATCGGAGTATCCGACACCTACTTGAACGCGTGGCTCGCGAACGCCGGTTTCGAACTATTGCCGTCACGCTCCCCGCTGGAGCCCTGGTACCAGAAGTGGACGTACCGGGCGGGGGGACACTTCGGAAAAGAGTACGTGAGCGCGGGCAGCGACCCGGTGAAGACGTTCGGGCTCGCTCTCGGCGTAGGCATTCCCGTGCGGACTCACATGGGGATGCTGGACCTCGCCCTGACCATGGATTGGCGCGGGGATACTGCGGCGAATGGAGTCGGAGTGCGCGAACGGGTGACTGGAATCCGTTTGGGATTCAGCAGCACCGAGAGCTGGTTCGTGCGCCGCGGCAAATAGGATGAAAAGCACGATTGATTGATAACGGAGGGGCAAGCCGGAGCCGACGGCTTGGAGGAAAACATCATGCGGATTCGAGTATTTGGAAGTGCAGCAGTGATTCTTGCATTTGCCGGAACCTTGTTTCTTGTGGGCTGCGCCGTGCAGCAGCAGGTGAAACAGCCCAGCCCGGAAGAACTCGCCCGGATGCAGGATTCGATCGCCAAAGCCAACGAACGCGAGCTGAAGATCGCGCGCATGTTTGCTTACGACAAGTTGAAGCAGAGTCAGTGGGAGGAAGCGCGCCGCTATCTCTGGAAGGTCGTCAGGCTCGATGTCAAGAATCAGTACAACGACTGGTCACGCCTGTACCAGAGCTACATGAACACGAACCAGCCGGACAGCGCGCAGTATGTCCTCGGCCTGGGCCTCAAGTACCACCAGGATGATCCGTTCCTCAGCAGCACCCTCGGGTTCATGCTGAAAACCCAGGGGAATCTGGACAGCGCCCTTGTGCTCTACAAAATGGCGTCGGCGCTCGACACGGGGAACGTGGAGTACCGCAAGAAAATCGCTGAGCTTTACGAGGCGAAGGAGATGCCGGATCAGGCGATCGCCGCTTATGAACAGCTGCAGAAGATCGTCCCGGACGATCAAAGCGTCAAGGATAAGCTCGGCTACCTGCTGCGCAAGTACCGCGCGCCCGAGGATTATATCAAGCACCTCGAAGAGGAGGTGGCGGGCAATCCAAATGATGTCGAGAAACAGATGGAGCTGCTGCTGGCCTATTCCGATCAGAACCTCAATGACAAGGTGATCGGCCAGGCAAACAGCGTGCTTAAACTCGACCCGAACCGCCTTGAAGCCTTCCGGCGCAAGGCACAGGCGTACGAAAACCTCGGCAAATCCAAGGACGCGATCAACGCTTACGCCGCCCTGTTGAAACAGGATCCGAACGACAGCGAAGCCCGTCTTCGCATCGCCGACAATTACCGCCAGCTCGGCGACTGGGTCAACGCTCGCGACTGGATTCTGCAGGCGAAGAAAGCGGCCGGGGGCACCCTCGCCGAGGGCGATTATATGCTCGGCCAGGTGTACGAAGCCAGCTCTGACGCCTGCTCGAAGGGGCGTGGAATTGAGTACGACGACAAGCTCGTGTTGGCAATCGCCTACGGCCTCTTCAAAAAGGCCGCCAACAGCGAAGACTACGCCGTCCAGGAGAAGGCGAACCGGCGGATTCAGTTCTTCGAGCAGAACAAGTTCATCCCGCAATATGCCGACTGGTTCATGGCGCAAGATCGGAAGATGCCCGCGCGGGAATGCTTTTCGTGGATTCAGCCGGGCTGGCCCGAGGTCGCGTTCCTGCAGCAGTACCTGGACGCTCTCGCCAAAAGCAAGTGATCCCGGCGATGGCGCATGAGTGGAGAAATCGATGGGGGAATCCTGGATTCCCCCTCGTTGTTTTCTTCGGGAGAGGGGGAGATGAAACTGATCCTTGCCGCAGATCACGCGGGAGCGGATTTGAAGGATAGCCTCGCGGAACGGCTGAGAGAGGCGGGCTATGAGATCGAGGATATTGGGACACACGGACCCGCCAGCGTCGACTACCCCGATTATGCGTTCAAAGCGGCGAAGCTCGTCGCGGACGGTGTGTACGATGGCGGGATCCTGATCTGTGGGACCGGGATCGGAATGTCGATCGCCGCGAACAAGATCAAGGGAATCCGTTGCGCGAAGATCAACAGCGCCGAGGAGGGTCGTCTCGCCGCTGAGCACAACTTCGCCAACATGGTCGCGCTGGGGGGCAGGATCACGGCGCCGGACACCGCGTGGGAGGCGGTGCAGGCTTGGCTGAAAACCCAGCACGGCGGCGAGCGGCACGAACGTAGAGTCAATAAGATCAAGGACATGGATTCGTCAAATCATTGATACTGATTTCACGATAAAAGAGGGACTGTCCCTATTTTATTGGCGTTTTTAGGATTTTGGCCGTCGGATAGTCGATGGACCGGATCGGCAGGGTCTTTAAAGTTTGTGTGTCCGTAAATTCGGCAAAGACCAGCGAGTACGCGCCTTCCAGTTTTGCCCCGCAGGTGCCTTTGCATTCCCATTTAGTGATCGCAAACTCTTAATTATTTGATTGCTACCTCCGAGCGCAGGTTCGGCAAAGGCTGGACACAAGTATTATATTATCGCTTCCTCTGCGCGTTTGATGCGAGCAGAACATAGCTTCCGTTGACCGGATGTGGGGAGTGCCATGGGCGCGCCTGAACACCTCAAAACCTTCGATCCTGAGATCGCTGAGTCGATCGAACATGAGCTGGCTCGCCAGACCGAAACGCTGGAGATGATCGCCTCGGAGAACATCGTCAGCCCTGCGGTCATGGAAGCGGCCGGTTCTGTGATGACCAACAAATACGCGGAGGGGTATCCGAAAAAGCGTTACTACGGCGGCTGCACTTACGTGGATGAGGCGGAGGATCTGGCGCGCGACAGGGCGAAGCAGCTGTTTGGTGCGACATGGGTTAACGTCCAACCGCACAGCGGTTCCCAGGCGAATCAGGCGGTCTATTTCTCCCTGCTCGATCCGTTCAAGGAGGGGGGGAAGAAAATCCCGATCATGGGGCTGCACCTCAACCACGGCGGCCACCTCACGCACGGGAGTCCGGTGAACGTCTCGGGCCGGTTCTACGATGTCCACGCCTACGAAGTGAATATGGATACGGGTCGTCTGGACATGGACGCCGTCGCCAGGATGGCCCGCGAGGTGAAGCCGCGCCTGATCATGACCGGGGCGTCCGCCTATCCCCGATTTTGGGACTACGCGAAATTCCGGGAAATCGCGGATGAGGTTGGAGCGTGGCTGGTGGCGGACATCGCGCACGTGGCCGGCCAGGTTGCGGCTAAGCTGCACCCGGATCCGCTTCCCTGTTGCCACGCGGTGACCTCGACGACTCACAAAACTCTGCGCGGACCGCGAGGCGGCCTGATCCTCTCGAATTATGAGGGCGGCGAGATCCTGCTGGACGGAATGCCGAAGCAGAAAACGGTCACCGAGGCAATCGATTCGGTCACCTTCCCCGGACTCCAGGGCGGTCCTCTGATGCACATCATCGCTGCGAAGGCTGTCGCCTTCCAGGAGGCGTTGCAGCCCGAGTTCAAGACCTATATCGAAAAGGTCGTTGAGAACGCAAAAATTCTCGCGGAAGAGTTGATCGCCCGGGGATTCGATCTCGTTTCCGGCGGCACGGACAACCACCTGATGCTGATGGATCTTCGCTCCCGGGAATACACCGGCAAAGAGGCCGAAAAGGCCTTGGAAAACGCCGGGATCACGACCAACAAGAATATGGTGCCCGGCGACACCCGCTCGCCGTTCAAGACCAGCGGCATCCGCATTGGCACTCCCGCCCTCACCACCCGCGGCATGGGGACGGACGAGATGAAGAAAATCGCCGGCTGGATCGAACGCGTGCTGGGCGATATTGAGAACACGACCTTGCAGGAGAGCGTGCGCGCCGAGGTGAAAGAGGTCGCCACCTCGTTCCCGCACTTCGCCTGGTAGACGGGCCCTTTAAGCTCGCCTAATTGATGGAAATACCTCTACTATGAATTGTAGTTTGTGTGAAGATAGTAACGTGAAGGAAGTCGGAGCACCGATTTCCTTTTCGTGCGAGAAGGATCGAATTTCATACTCGTTGGTGAACAATCGAGGCGTACCATCGCAGAACGTAGGGATGCATATGGGGTTGCCGGATGAAGTGTCCGTTCTGTGGCACGACGGGAGACAAGGTCATCGACAGCCGTCCCTCGCGCGATGAGCGTTCGGTGCGACGCCGCCGGGAATGCCTGAACTGCGGCAACCGGTACACGACGTATGAGTATGTGGAAGATATCGCGCTGCAGGTGAAGAAGCGGGACGGCAGGGTGGTGGAGTACGACCGCAACAAGCTCGCCACCGGGATTCGCCTGGCCGCTGCCAAGCGGCCGGTGTCGATGGATGACCTCGATCAGCTCGTCTCTTCCGTGGAGCGCGAGCTGTTCGCACGGGCGGAAAAAGAGGTGGCCAGCCGTGAAATCGGTGAACGGGTGATGAACGGCCTGCGCAAACTCGACGAGGTGGCGTATATCCGCTACGCGTCCGTTTACCGCAGATTCGAGGACGCCGGGGAATTCACTCAAGAGGTCAAGAGGCTAACGTGAAGAAAACCTTTCGCGGTGGGACGCATCCGCCGGAGTTCAAGCTGACGGCGGGAAAGAAAGCTGAACGCATGCCGGAGCCGCAGGTTGTTTACATCCCTGTAAGCCAGCACATCGGAGCCGCCGGCAACGTGATCGTGGCGAAGGGGGATACGGTCAAGATCGGGCAACCGTTGACCGAACCGGAGGGGTTCGTCAGCGTCCCGGTGCACGCGAGCATCAGCGGCACCGTCAAGAATGTTGGCAGTTACGCGAATCCGGTGGGCCGTGAGCTGCCCACGGTGACGATTGAGGCGGACGGCGAGGACGCCTTGTACGAAGGGATCAAGGAGAATCACGGTTGGCAGGAGGCGAGCCCCGAACAGATCCGTGAGCGGGTGAAAAATGCGGGCTTGGCGGGAATGGGCGGAGCAGCATTTCCGACGCATGTCAAGTTGAGTCCCCCCAAGGACAAGCCGGTCGATACCGTGATTATCAACGGCGCCGAGTGCGAACCCTACCTGACAAGCGACCACCGGCTGATGCTCGAACGACCCGACGATCTCATCCGCGGAGCGATGCTCGTCGCCAGGGCCGTTGGTGCAGCAAAGATTATCATCGCCCTCGAAAACAACAAGCCGGATGCGTTTGAGAAATTGAAGAAGGCTGCCACCGAGTTCACCCTCGTCAGCGTCGAAATGCTCCCTGTGAAATACCCGCAGGGCGCGGAAAAGCAGCTGATCAACGCGCTCACCGGCCGCGAGGTTCCTCCTCCTCCGGGGTTGCCGATGGATGTCGGCTGCCTCGTCCAGAACGTCGGTTCCTGCGTCGCCATCTACGAAGCCGTCCGGTACAACCGCCCCCTGATCGAGAGGTATGTCACCGTCACCGGGTCGGGGGTGAAAAAACCGGTTAACCTGATCGCCAAGATCGGAACGCCGTTCGCGGAGTTGGTGGGAAAGGCGGGGGGCTATCGCGACAACGCGGCGAAACTGCTGATGGGTGGTCCAATGATGGGACTCGCGCAGTGGACGGATGCCGTGCCGGTGGTCAAGGGGACCAGCGGCATTGTCGTGCTCAACAAGAACGATGCGAAACTTGGCAGGGAACAGCCCTGCATCGGTTGCGGACGGTGTGTTTCCGTCTGTCCGGTGTTCCTGCTGCCCACGAACATCGCGCGGTTCAGCCAGCTTGAGATGTTCGACGAAGCGGAGCGTTTGGGTGCCTCGGAATGCATCGAATGCGGTTCCTGCACCTACATTTGTCCCTCGAAACGAAACCTGGTGCAGCACATTCGTTTCGGCAAGGCGTCGATCGCGGCGGCGCGGCGCAAACAGCTGCAGAAAAAGACAGCCTGACAAGGGATGGCAGGGATGGAGACTCCCAAGGACACAGCACCTCAACCGGAGGGTGGCGAAGCACCGGATAAGCCCGCTGCACCGGCTGAAAAGAGGCCGGAAGCTGCACCGGAGGCTGCTGCTGCGAAGCCGCTCCCACGCCGCTTCACGCTCTCCTCGTCCCCGCATCTGAGGGATGTGGAATCGGTGTCGCGGATCATGATTACGGTCACGTTGACGCTTGTCCCCGCCGCCCTCGGCGCGACCTGGGTGTTCGGCTTGCGGGCGCTCTGGCTGATTCTGCTCGGGGCGCTGGCCGCGGTGTTCACCGAGTGGTTGATCGAACGCGTGTTCGGCATGAAGACGACCATCGGCGACGCCTCCGCGCTGCTCACCGGCGTGCTCGTTAGCTTCAACATTCCGCCGGGAGTTCCCTGGTGGATCCCCGTCGTCGGGTCGGTGTTCGCGATCGGGATCGCGAAAATGCCATTCGGAGGACTTGGCTGGAACCCGATGAATCCCGCGTTGGCCGGACGGGCGTTTCTGCTCGCCAGCTGGCCGCTGCACATGACGAAAGACTGGCTGCCCGCGTTCTGGTGGAAAAGAGAGGGATTCTCGTTCTTCGCCTGGCGCGTCAACCCGCAGTCGATCCTCGTTGACGGAGTCAGTTTCGCCACCCCCCTTGAGGCGCACAAAACGGCGCTCAAGACTGTCTGGGACCAGGCCAATCTGCCCGTCAACATCGTCTCCCAGGCGCTTGACCAGCTGCACAACACCGGGCAGCAGGTGGTTGACCTGGCGGTGGGCACCGTAGGCGGCTGTATCGGGGAGACTTCCGCGCTGCTGCTGCTCGTCGGAGCGGCCTACCTGTTCTACAAGAACTACATCGACTGGCGCACCCCGTTCTCCTTCATCGGTGTCGTTGCCCTCGGCGGGTGGATGTTCGGCGGCAGCGAACTGTTCGGCGGGGACGTCCTGTTCCACATCTTCGCCGGCGGCCTGATCCTCGGCGCGTTCTATATGGCGACCGACATGGTGACCACGCCGATCACGAAGAAAGGCCACCTCATCTTCGGCGCAGGGGCGGGGGTGCTCACCATCCTCATTCGTCTCGTCGGGGGGTATCCGGAGGGGGTCAGTTACGCCATCCTGCTGATGAACCTGCTGACGCCGTTGATCGACCGTTGGACTGTCCCGCGCAGGTTCGGGCACGATCCGAAGAAGGCTGCCGCCGTCGCGGCGAGGGGGGTGTGATGATCCTTAGACTCGGTTTACTTTTGATGCTGATCGCCGCTCTCGCCTCGGGTGGGCTGGCGCTGCTCAACACCCAGACCGCCCCGGTGATCGCCGAGAACAAGGCCCGCGAGCAGGAACAGGCGCGAACCGAGGTGATGCGCTCGCTCGGGGTCACACGGTTTGAGAAACGGGTTGCGGACGATGGCCTCGTGTACTACCGCGCCTTCGACGAACGCGGCGTGCTGATCGGGTACGTCACAGTCGCCCGCGGAAAGGGGTACAGCAGCACCGTCGAAACTGTCGCCGGCTACGACACCACGTTTCACGTTGCAGGTCTGAAAATCACCTTCCAGCAGGAAACTCCTGGGCTGGGGACGAAATCCCAGGAGATTCGAAAGGGGGAGACGACGCCCTGGTTCCTGCAGCAGTTCGCCGGCAAGGATGCGACCACTCTCGCAGTGAAAAAGGACCGCGGAGATATTGACGCGATCACCGGCGCGACGATCACCTCCCGCGCCGTGACTAATTCCGTGCGGGAGGCCGCGTTGAAAGTGAAAGATGCGGTGGCACATGAGCCGGTTCCGATCGGACAGCCGGCGTTGTCGGACACTCTCGCCGCCGAAATCGGCTCCGCCGCGAGCCGGGAGGAGCAGCCATGAGTGTGCGCAGCGAATTCACCAAGGGGCTGATCAAGGAGAACCCCGTGCTCAGGCTGGCCTTGGGGCTTTGCCCGTCGCTGGCCGTTTCCTCCTCGGTGGAAAACGCCATCGGAATGGGGATCTCCGCGACGTTTGTGCTGGTGATGAGCAACCTGCTCATCAGCCTGGTCCGCAAGGGGGTGCCGAGCAAGATCCGGATCCCGGTCTACATCGTGATTATCGCCGCGTTCGTTTCGATCGTCGAGATGGTGATGGCCGCGTACCAGCCGGACCTCTTCCGCGCGCTCGGGATTTTTGTGCCGCTGATCGTGGTCAACTGCATCATCCTCGGCAGGGCGGAGGCCTTCGCCAGCAAGAACACTCCGCTGCTCTCCGTCGTGGATGGCTTCGGCATGGGCGTTGGTTTCACCCTTGCGCTGCTGGTGATCGCCACGGTGCGCGAAATTCTCGGCAACGGCACCTGGTACGGAATCAGTGTGACGCCTTCCGGGTTTGAACCGGTGCTGCTGATGATGCTCGCGCCGGGAGCGTTCCTCACCATGGGGCTGGTGCTCGGCTTCGTGAATTGGATGGATCAGCGCAAGGCGGAGCGGGACAAGATGGAATCGGTCGTAAAGGCCGGGTTCGCACGCAGCAGGAAGGAGGCCTAAGATGGACCTCTCGAACCTGCTGGTAATTGTCGTCGGTTCAATCCTGATCAACAACTTCGTCCTCGCCCGGTTCCTCGGCATCTGCCCCTACATCGGCGTGTCGAAGAAACTGTCGAGCGCGATCGGTATGGGCATGGCGGTGATTTTCGTCATGACCCTCGCCAGCCTCGCCTCGTGGCTGATCTACTACTACCTGCTCGACCCGGCGACCAGTGTCTGGGGCGTAGATCTGACGTTTCTGCGAACCATCGCTTTCATCCTCGTCATCGCGAGCCTCGTGCAGTTTGTCGAGATGGTGATCCAGAAACTCGCGCCCGCTCTCTATCAGGCGCTGGGCATCTACCTGCCGCTGATCACCACAAACTGCGCCGTGCTCGGCGTCGCGGTGCTCAATATCGACGAGAGCTACACACTGATCGAATCGCTGGTCAACGCCGCGTCGGCGGGTGTCGGATTCACCCTCGCCCTGATCCTGATGGCGGGCATCCGTGAACGGCTCGACACCGCGGACATCCCGAAACCGTTGCAGGGTGTGCCCATTGCCTTCCTCATGGCGGGCCTGATGGCAATCGCGTTCCTCGGCTTCAGCGGTCTCAGCTTCGGCTGAAATGGGCGGGAAGTGTAGAGGAACAAGATGTAGAGGATGGACAGGACAAAGAGAAGGAATAAGTTTAGTAAATGGGCAGGTTTTACATCCTGCTCATCCTGTGCATCCTGTTTTATATGTTGGTTTTGCGGTTAACTCGGACGGAACATGGTCGACATTTCGGTTCTTGGTGCAATTGCCTCGGTGGGGGGGATGGGACTGGTTTTCGGGGGCGGGCTCGCCTACGCCTCGAGAAAATTCCACGTCTACGTCGATCCCCGCGTGGAGCAGATCGACGAGGAGCTGCCCGGCGCGAATTGCGGCGCCTGCGGACTCGCTGGCTGTCGCCAGATGGCGCTCAAAGTGGTCGATGGCGAACTGACCGCCGCCGCCTGCCCCGTCGCCAGCGCGGAGGCGCGGGAACGGATTGCGGCCATCATGGGAGCGTCGGTGGAGACGGCGGAGGATCTGGTCGCCGTGGTCCGCTGCCAGGGGAGCCCCGACCTCTGCCATGACCGTTTTGATTACCACGGGTTCGAATCCTGCACCGCTTCGGAGCAGGTTGGGCACGGCCACAAAGCCTGCGACTGGGGTTGCCTCGGGTACGGCGACTGCGTCCGGGCGTGCCCGTTCGACGCGATGATCATGGGCGACGATCGCCTCCCGAAGGTACTCGACGACAACTGCACCGGATGCGGCCTATGCGTAGAGGCCTGCCCACGCGACATCATGGACCTGATCCCCCGCACGGCGAACGTTTTCATCGCCTGCAAGAATCCCGGCCGCGCCAAGGAGGTCAAGGCGGTGTGCAAGATCGGCTGCACCGGCTGCACCCTCTGTGCGAATCCGAAAGTGGCGCCTTCCGGCCAGATCACTATGGCCGACAACTTCCTCCCGGTCTTCAACTACCAGATCGAGGACGATCCGATCGTCGCCGTGCACAAATGCCCCACCGACAGCCTTGTGGACAAGCGAGCGGGAAGCCGGCCGGTGTTCTACATCGCCGAAGCACAGTGCACGGGAACGGGCGAGTGCGCGAAAGTCTGTCCGGTCAAGGGGTGCATCGAGCAGCTCGAAAACGGGAAATACACGATTCACGCCGACCTGTGCATCGGCTGCGGCCTTTGTGCACAGGTCTGCCCGGACGACGCGGTGAACATCATGAGCGGCCTCGGCCACGCTATCGCTGTGTAACAAGGATTCGATCGTTCCTGGCAAAGGTGACAGTCGTTGCGAAAAGGAAATTAAAA
>CAZIDZ010000008.1:0-22477 GCA_964538455.1 uncultured bacterium | reverse complement strand
GGAAATTAAAAGGTACGTGTCCCCTTTTAATTTGTGGTTTAATCTCCAAGTTGCTTCCTGTCTGGATTGCCCAATCGAGCCGGGCAATGACAGTGAAACGATCCTTCAACAAGGTGTCATTGCGAGGAGTCCCGACCAGTCGGGACGACGAAGCAATCTCGCTGTCTTCTTCGCATGAACATGGATCCCCGCCTACGCGGGGATGACAAATGGCAGGGTGGCCCAATCCCGAGTGGTCGGGATCGGGTTTCTCATGATTATTTCACCAGCACCAGCTTGCGCGCCCGCACGTCGTTGCCGTTGGCGATCCGCAATAGGTAAATCCCGCTCGCCAGACCATCCCCATCAACCACGACGTTGTGTGCTCCGGTGTTTAGAGTGCCGTTGACAAGCGTCCGCACCAGCCGACCTGTGATGTCGTAGAGGTCGGCGCGAATCGTTCCGGCTTGCGGAAGGGTTACCGTCACACGTGTAGTTGAGTTAAAGGGATTGGGGTAAGCATTGGACACCTTGAAACGTTCCGGCTGCTGTGCAGTCTCTACGACGTTCGTGACGAAACCGGAGATCTCCACTTCATCCTGCTGTTGCATCGTTGAAATGCACTGCACGTAGAGCAGATGGTTTTCGGCATCGTAAGTATAGCCCTGGGGGGATTCACGCAACGTTGCGAGGGACGCGACCATCGGCAGCATTGATCCGTTCAGCCGCACCGAGTCCGGCGGTTCGGAAGCTCGATGCACTTCCACCAGGAATGTCCGCTCCGCCACCAGCCCGTCAAATCCGTTGCCGCTGCGAGGGCCGATGCGCACCGTGTGGCTTCCCTCGGTCCATATCGCCTCCAGCGGAAGCTCCGTGTACGCTCCAGCCCGGTAGTCGTAGCTGATCCCGTCGTCCTCGTAAAGGTTGAACTCGTCCGATCCGCTGACCGTGGGGTAGGAGTGGACGAACAGCGTGTCGAGCGGGCGTTCCCAACTGTACTGCATCACCGGCGCGAGCGGCAACAGGCTTCCCGCGCGAACCAACAGCGGAATTGTTCCCAACGGAGAGGCTACGAATTCATCGTGCGAACCGAGATGGATGTCGTCGGTCCAGTAGTCTATCCAATTGCCGCTGGGGAAGGGAACGTTACGGCCTTCTGCTCCGTCCACCATCACCGGCGCGACAAGCAACCGGTCGCCGAACAGGTAGGCGGTATCCTCGTTGCGGAGGCGAAGATCGTCCGGATCAATGAAAAATAGCGGCCGTACTATGGGCATCCCCGTTTCGCTATTCTCGTGAGCGAGAGTGTAGAGATAGGGCAGCAGCCTGTAGCGAAGTTCGATGATCTGGCGGTTCCAGTCCGTATGCTGTTCGTCGAAGCCGTAGGGTTCTGTGGTCTTATGGTCGCCGTGCGCGCGCATCACCGGGCTTAGCGCGCCGTGAGCAAGCCATCGTGTGTAAAGATCGGCGTTTGCCCGGTTGGTGAATCCGCCGAGGTCCGATCCCTCATAGGCTAGACCGGAAAGTCCCATTTGCAGGACGAAGGAGGGCTGCACGGAGAATCCTGTCCAACCTGCAGCGACATCTCCCGACCAGGTGAACACGCCGTATCGTTGGCTCCCCGCGTAGCCTGACCGCGTCAGGTTGAAAATGCGCTGTCCTGGACGTTGCTGCTCGAACGCCTCGGCCACAGTCCGGGACCAGATCAGGTTGTAATAGTTGTGTACATCGTTCGCCATCCCTCCCTGGTGAACCATATCCGGAGGATGTAGTTCCGGTTCTCCTAGGTCCGTCCACAGGCCGCCGATACTGTCTCCGAGTTCTGTGACTGCCTTCTCACGGTACCAGTCCGCGGCGTCGGGATTTGTCAAATCAAGCAGCAGAGCGTTGCCGTACCAGAATCCCGGCAGGTCGTAGGCGTTACCTTCGACGGTTCGGCCAACCAGGTCCGGTCGACCGTGAAGTACGAGATAGGAGGAACTACCCTGTACGATGTAAGGTTCGTTGATCAGGATGGTCCAGAATCCCATGCCGAGCAGGTTGGCTACAAGTTGTTTGGGATCAGGAAAACGTTCCAGGTTCCAGGTGTAGTCCCCCATGCCCGTAAACCAGTAGAGGTCGAGGATCACGGCGTCCGCGGGGATATTGTTCGCACGCAGAGAACTTGCGACATTCATCGTTTGAGTTTCGTTGAAGTAGCCGTACTTCGATTGGAGAAAACCGAGCGCCCAACGAGGCGGCATCGGCTGGCGTCCCGTCAGCCACGTATACGCCTCGAGCAGGGACGGCATGTCATCCCCGGCGAAGAGATAATACCGCATCGGACCAGCATCACAAAAATAATGGACTTCGCTATCACCTCCTGAATCGATGTCCCACGTACCAAAGTGCGGGTTGTCGATGAACACTCCCCATCCATCGGAGGAGAGCAGAACGGGCGCGCAGATATTCATCAACGCTTCACGGTAAGAATAACCGTAATCCGGGGCGTTGACGTTATAGACCATGGTGCCGCGCAGGTCGAAGGAGATGTTGTGTTCCCCGGTGCCATAGAAACTTTCGTCGGCGTCGGCTGTCCAGGCGACCTGCGAGGATGAATCCGAGAACGCGTAGGCATTGAGATCCGGCTCACGGGTCTTCAGCTCACTGTTGTAGAAGAACGAAAGTCTGACCGGGTTTTTGTCGATCTTCAGCGAGAGCGTCCCGCCGGAGAAGGTCAACGTCGATTCCGACTCGGCGACCGTCGCGGATTGAGGCACATCCGCTTCCGGGACCACGGAGAGGGAGGAATCAAATTCGGTTGGGTCCGTGGGGAGGTATTCGACGCGAACGATGTCGCCACGGACGAACGCAAGGCGAAGGTCTGCACCGGTAGTGGCGATTTCGAGCATTGACCCGTCGAACTGATAGTCTCGAAAATCTCCGGTTGACTGGGCGAAGACTCCGGAAACGTCGCTCAGCAGTACGATCGGGAGGACAAACCGCACGATCATCCTTGTCAAAGGAACCCCCATCGGTGTTTTCAAAGGAAATGCAGATAAATCATAGAGGTCAAATTATCCATCTCTTCACGCCATTCAACGCGTTTCCCGGATCGAATCCAACCGTCTCTCGAGTCATCCCTCTTGGAAGGCGTGCAAATATCTAAATGATAAGCAGTTGATTCTCTTTGTGCTGGGCTTGTACCAATTCTGCATTGGGCTTTATTTATGAGTGAAGAAACGCGCAATTTCGGGAGTTCCTTCCGTTGACCAATGCGAACCGGTGCCCTATATTAGTGCCGATTCTCGAGCGCGTAAATGTCGTGCAACATCCTGATGTTATGGGAGTTAGGACGACCTTGCGCGAGCGTCCTTGTGACACGGGGAACGTAGTCGCCGGCAAAAGGGCGGAATCCCCAAGACCGTTTGATTTGCTTCAGAACGCGTGAATTCGCAGACACTTCATTCTTGCGAGGAGAGGTGTTGTCATGATGCCTCGTGATTTTGTTCCCGTGCTGATGACCTTTGTGCTCGTGGGCGGATTCGCGTGGTTCGCGCTGCTGCTCACTCACCTGCTCGGTCCAAAGAAATACGATCCGATCAAACAGGACACCTATGAGTGCGGCGTCGACTACGTCGGCGACAGCCGCGCGCGGTTTTCCGTGAAATTCTACCTCGTCGCCGTGCTGTTTGTCTTGTTCGACCTTGAAGTCGTTTTCATGTATCCGTGGGCGGTCAATTTCCGTCAACTCGGTGCGTTCGGGCTGGCGACGATGGGGATCTTTCTCGTCCTGCTGTTTGTCGGTCTGCTGTACGAGTGGAAGAAAGGAGCCCTCGAATGGGAGTGACGCAATGGCCCGGTGGCGAAGCGGTGACGACGAAGATCTCCGAGTTCGTCGGTTGGGCGCGCAAATACAGCCAGTGGCCGATGCCGTTCGCGACGGCCTGCTGCGGCATCGAGTACATGTCCACGATGGCCTCCCGTTATGACCAGGGCCGATTCGGTTGGGAGCGTCCGAGTTTCAGCCCGCGCCAGGCGGACCTGCTGATCGTCATTGGAACCATCTGCATCAAGATGGCCCCGGTGCTGAAACGGATCTACGACCAGATGGCGGAGCCGAAGGCGGTGATCGCGATGGGCGCCTGCGCGTCCTGCGGCGGAATGTTCGACACCTACAGCGTGGTCCAGGGCGTGGATACCCTGTTCCCGGTGGACATTTACGTGCCCGGCTGCCCGCCGCGCCCTGAAACGCTGATGCTCGCCTACACCAAGCTGCAGGAGAAGGTCCAGAACCAGAACCTGCTCGGGGAGGGGCGATGACGCGCGAGGAGAAGCAGGCGAAGGTCCTCGAGAACATCAAGGCCCAGTTCGGCGACAAGGTTCGCAGCGCGGAAATGAACTACGGAATGCCGGTGGTGGTGCTCGAAGCCACGGCGCTCCACGATGCCGTCGCCTGGCTGAAAGACCACAAGGAGTGGCAGTTCAACCACTTCATCGACATCACCTCCGTCGATCACGGCACCTCCGCAGAGGAGCGTTTTGAGGTTGTGATCCACCTGCGCAGCCACAGCCACAACCTGAAAGTCAGGCTGAAAGCGCCGCTCAAGGACACGGGCGACGAAAACACGTTGCCGGAGATTCCCACCCACACCGACCTGTTCATCGGCGCGTTGTGGACCGAGCGGGAAGTGTTCGACCTGATGGGCATTCGGTTCACCGGCCATCCGCGGATGACACGGATCTTGAGCCCGGACGATTTCCAGGGACACCCACTGCGCAAGGATTTCCCGGTGAAAGGCAGGCACCGCGGCAGTTTCCCGCGCGGAACCGTGATCAGCAACAAGCGGCGTGAGCCGATCGTCGCCAGGCAGACGAAACCGAAGCCCGCGGACCAGCTGCTGCCGAACACCCCCTGGGAGTCGAAACGCGAGCCGATGAGGTCAAAGGAAGTAAAAGCCGGGGAGGACGGCGATGCTTAAACAGGTCATCGACAGGGCGGTCGCCGAAACCCACATCGCGGAGGAAGGGCCGGAGCATCACGACTACTACGACCTGAACCTCGGGCCATCCCATCCGGCGACGCACGGCATCCTCGAAAATCGCGTGAAATTGGACGGCGAACGGATCGTCGACGTGGAAGCCCACATCGGTTACTGCCACCGCAGCTTCGAGAAGCTTTCCGAGCATTACAGCTACAATCAGGTGCTGACCATCACCGACCGGATGAACTACGTCTCCTCGATGGCCAACAACGTCGGCTGGACGCTCGCCGCGGAAAAACTGCTCGGCATCGAAGTCCCGATACTTGTCCAGTACGTCCGCGTGATCGCGATGGAGATGAACCGGATCATGGACCACCTCGTCCGGGTCGGCATCCTCGGCGTCGATTCCGGCGCCTACACCGGGTTCCTCTACTTTTACGAGCAGCGCGAACGTGCGTACAAGATCATCGAGAAAATGACCGGCGCGCGCCTCACGACGACGTTCGGACGGGTCGGAGGCCTCGACAAACCGCTCTATCCTGAGTTCGTCGAAGACGTGCTCGAATGGATTCGCCCGATCCCCAAGGTGCTGTGGGAGTTCCACACGCTGATGACCCGCAACCGCATCTTCATCGAGCGCACACGCGATGTCAGCCCGGTCAGCGCCGAACGCGCCCTCGAGTACGGCTACACCGGACCCAACCTGCGCGCCACTGGCGTGAACTACGACTTGCGCAAGGCGGAGCCTTACAGCTCTTACAGCGACTTCGATTTTGACATTCCGCTGGGTACCACTGGCGACGTGTATGACCGTTACATGGTCTGCATGAACGAGATGGAGCAGAGCCTGAAAATCATCGAGCAGGCGGTCAACAACCTGCCCGAGGGTCCGTGGCACGCGGACATCCCCGAAGTCTTCCTGCCGGAAAAGAAGGACGTCTATTCCAGCATGGAGGCGATGATCTACCACTTCAAGATCATCATGCACGGCATCCGGCCGCCGATGGGCGAAGTCTACCAGGCAGTGGAATCTCCGAACGGGGAATTGGGTTTTTATTGTGTGTCCGATGGCGGCCCGAATCCCTACCGCCTGCATTTCCGCAGCCCCTGTCTCTACTACTACCAGTCCATTGAGGAGCTGTTGCGCGGTGGCTTGATCGCGGACGCCGTGATGACCATGTCGAGCGTCAACGTGATCGCCGGCGAGCTGGAACGATAAGGAGCGCACGGATGGCTTATCAGCTTTCCAAGGAGAACCAACAGCGGGTCAAGGAGGCGATGACCCACTATCCGCACCCCATGTCCGCGATCCTGCCCGCACTGCACATCGTCGTCGAGGAGCGCGGCTGGCTGGACAGGGAGGCCTGCGATCACGTCGCGGAATTGCTCGGTGTGCCAGCGATCCATGTGTACGAGGCGATGACCTTCTACACCTACTTCCCCCGGAAGCCCGTGGGGAAATATCACATCCAGGTCTGCCACAATATCTCCTGCAACCTGCGCGACTCCGAGGCGATGATTCAGTACTTCAAGGACGCGCACGGGATCGAGGAGGACAAGGTGACGGAGGATGGGCTGTTCTGCCTGCACCGCGTCGAATGCCTCGGCGCCTGTGGAAATTCTCCGGTGATGCAGGTGAACGACGACTACTACGAGAACCTCACCTTCGACAAGATCGACGAACTGATCGAGGGCTGGCGCGCATCTGGCGGGAACGGAAAAGAGAAATCTTGAAACTGGATGGACAGGATTTAAAAGACACTGTTTTAGAAATCATGTGAATCCTGCGCATCCTGTTAAAGAAGGTGTTTTAGGCAGCTGTCGAATTGGGAGTGTTCATGGCCCTCACGAAATACGTCTTCGGTGGCATCGACGTCCCGGGCATGACGGAGCTCAAGGTCTACGAGCAGCACGGGGGATACAAGACCTGGAAACGCATCCTCGCCGACAAGATGACGCCCGAACAGGTCACCGAGATCGTCAAGAACTCGGGATTGCGCGGGCGCGGCGGCGCGGGTTTCCCCACGGGCCTCAAATGGTCATTCGTGCCGAAAAACGACAAACCAAAATACCTGCTCTGCAACGCCGACGAGTCCGAGCCGGGGACCTTCAAGGACCGTGAGATCCTTGAGAAAAATCCCCACCAGCTGCTCGAAGGCATGCTGATCGCGGCGTACGCAATCGGTGTGCGCACCGCGTATGTCTATCTCCGCGGCGAATTTGTCAAAGCCTGGAAGACAATTGAAGCCGCCCTCGCTCAAGCCCGCGAAGCCGGGTACATCGGCGTCAACGTGCTCGGCAGCGGGTTCGACGTTGACATCTGGACCCATCGCGGCGCGGGTGCCTACATCTGCGGCGAGGAAACCGCGCTGATCGAATCGCTCGAGGGCAAGCGCGGCCACCCCAGGATCAAACCTCCCTTCCCGGCGGTCGAAGGCTTCTTCCGCAATCCAACCGTCGTCAACAACGTCGAGACATTGACCGCCGTCGCCAAGATCCTCGAGCACGGCGCGGAATGGTACCGGCAATGGGGCACGGAGAAGTCGGTGGGCACCAAGCTCTGGTCCGTATGCGGGCACGTCGAGCGGCCCGGCGTCTACGAGGTTCCACTCGGCTATCCGATGAAGAAATTCTTCGAGGAGGAGGTGGGCGGCGTCTGGAAGGACCGCAAACTGAAGGCTGTGATCCCCGGCGGATCGTCGGTCCCCGCGCTGACTCCTGAGGAATTCTTCGCCTGCAACATGGATTATGAATCCATCGCCGAGCACGGTTCGATGCTCGGTTCCGGCGGGATGATCGTCATGGACGAGCAGACCTGCCTTGTGGAAATGGCCACCGTGCTCGCCACGTTCTACCACCATGAATCCTGCGGCCAGTGCACGCCTTGCCGCGAGGGGACCGGTTGGGTGCACAAAATGTTGCTCGACATCGAAGCCGGGCAGCCGCAGCCGGGCGTCAAGGATCTGATGCTGGACGTGTTCGACGAAATCTTCGGCAACACCATCTGCCCGCTCGGCGACAGCATCGTGATGCCGATCAAGTCGATGATGGAGAAGTGGCCGGAGGAGTTCGAATACTACATCCGCGAGGGCAAGTCGATGGTCACCGGCAAAACCCGTCTCGCCGCCCGCGCAGTGGAAGCGAAACCCGAGAACTGGCGGCGCGGAATGCCGTTCAACTATCCGCAGCCCGAAGATTTCACCACCACCTTCCAGGGAATTGCCCGGACTCCCGGGACCGATCCGGAGAAGTGGAAGGAGTGGGAAGTTGATCGGAAGGCGTAGGTGACGCGGGGGATATGGAAGTAACCGTTACCGTTTTCCAGGAGAGTTCAGATGCCGAATGTGATCATAGACGGCAAACAGGTTGACGCACCCGATGGTGTGACGATCCTCTGGGCGGCGCGCAAGGCAGGGGTGGAAATCCCGACTTACTGCTACTACCCTTGGTTTCCACCGCAGGGAAACTGCCGCATCTGCCTCGTCGAGGTGGAGGGGATGGGCAAGCTGCAGATCGCCTGCAACACGCCGATCCGCGACGGCATGGTCGTTCGCACCAACAACAACCGGGTGTTCAAAGCCCGCCGCGGGGTGATGGAGTTCCTGCTCATCCACCATCCCCTCGACTGCCCGATCTGTGACCAGGCGGGGGAGTGCGACCTGCAGGATTACGGCTACAAGTTCGGTTTCCCCGTCGGCCGTTACCGCCACGTCAAGCGAACCTATCCGAAGACGGACTACGGCGAGAAGATCGCCAAGGAGATGAACCGCTGCATCCATTGCCGACGCTGCATCCGTCTTTCCGAAGACTATCTCGGCGTTCATCACATCGGAGCGCTCAACCGCGGCGACCACATGGAAATCGGCAGCTACATCGAGGCGGCGGTGCCCTCCGAATGGGCGGGCAACCTGATCGACATCTGCCCGGTGGGAGCGCTTACCGACAAGAAAATGCGTTTCAGCGCGAGGGTCTGGGACCTCGAGCACGTCCCGGCCTACCGCAAGGACTGCAAGCACGGCTGCAAGGTGATGCTCGGCCTGTACCACGGGAAAATCTATCGTGTAACCGCACGCATGGATGAACACCGTGTGATGAAAAGCATGATCTGCGACGAATGTCGCTTCGAGCATTACAACCTCGACGACTGGACCATCGAGGGGGACGCGGACATTACTACCGGGGCGGGAATCCCGAAAACCGTGGCGGAGCTGGAAAATGCCTGAGATCGCTGTCTTTCTCATCGAGAAAACCCTGGTCGCGGTGGTCATGTTCATCGCCGTCCTGACCGTCGTCGCCTGGACAACCCTCGCCGAGCGCAAGTACGCCGGTTTCCTGCAGGATCGGTACGGCCCCAACCGCGCGGGTCCCTTCGGATTGCTGCAACCGATCGCGGACGGCGTCAAGTTCTTCATGAAAGAGGAATTCATCCCCGATCGCGCGAACAAATTGCTTTTCGTCATCGCGCCGACCTTCACTTTCATGGCCGCCGGGTTCCTGATGGCGGTGATGCCGTTCGGAGACCGGTTGACAATCGCCGGCCATGTCATCCCCCTGCAGATTACCGACCTGAACGTCGGCATCCTCTACATCCTTGCGATCAGCTCGCTGGGGGTGTACGGGATCATCACCGGCGGCTGGGCGAGTAACAACAAGTACAGCCTGATGGGCGGGCTGCGCGCCTCCTCGCAGATGATCTCCTACGAGATCGCGATGGGGCTCGCGCTCGTGGCGTTGATCCTCGATCACGGTACGCTCAGCCTGCGCCAGATCGTGCTCAACCAGACCGGCGCCGTTTGGCATTGGAGCGTCTTCAGCCACCCGATCGGTTTTGTCATTTTCATGACCGCTGCGTTCGCCGAATCCGCTCGCATCCCCTTCGACCTGCCGGAAGCGGAGAACGAGTTGGTGGGGGGGTACCACACTGAGTACTCGGCGATGAAATACGGTTTGTTCATGCTGGGCGAGTATGTCCACATGACCATGGCCAGTGGGTTGATGGCGACCCTCTATTTCGGCGGCTGGTCGATCCCCTGGGTGACGCCTCCCGCCGATCCGTCCATTTGGTGGGGTCTGCTGTCGATGGGCGTGTTCTGGGTGAAGACTTTCTTCTTCATGTTCGTGTTCATCTGGGTGAGGTGGACGATCCCCCGCTTCCGCTATGACCAGCTGATGGGACTCGGCTGGAAACGGCTGATCCCGCTCGGCGTCTTCAATATTTTCTTCACCGCCGCGCTGCTGACAATTTTCCAGTCGCTCGGCGTTGCAAAATAAAAGAACAGAGTGAAACAGGATGTACAGGATAAAACATGCAGGATAAACAGGATTCAAAGGATAAAAAAGACGAATTAACGGGGAAAATAATTGGTATAAGTTTTCAAGTTCTTAATGAATTGGGTGCAGGGTTTCTCGAACATGTTTATGAGGGAGCGTTGTCTTTAGCATTACGTAGTGAAGGATTTAAGGTGGAAACGCAAGTTCCTTTAGAGGTTCAATTTCGTGGCGAGGTTGTTGGAAAATATATTGCCGATTTGATCGTTGAAAAAATGATCTTGTGTGAATTGAAGACGGTAAAAGCGTTGATTCCTGAGCATCAGGCACAGGTTATCAATTATTTAAAAGCAACAGGTTTAAAAACTGCTCTTTTGCTGAATTTTGGTAGGCCGAAACTGGAGTATAAACGCCTTTACGCGTAGAAAGGGGAGAAACAATCCTGTACATCTTGCATCATCGTGTGCATCCTGTTTCTTCCGTTCCTGAGTGAAGCTTGCAAGCTGGAGGCAAGTGTGTCAACAACGCGCACGTACGAAAACGATCCATACCGGAAATACCACTTGACGTTGATGGAGCGGCTCTACCTGCCAGCGATCATGAAGGGCATGGGGGTGACGATTTCCCACTTCTTCAAGAAGCCGGTTACGATTCAGTACCCGGAGGAGAAGTGGGAGGTGAGCCATCGCTGGCGCGGCCGTCATGTGCTCAAACGGGATGAATTCGGCCGTGAGCGGTGTGTCGGTTGCCAGATGTGCGAACTGGCGTGCCCGGCCGATGCGATCACCATTCAGGCGGGGGAGGTGCCGTCCGAACGCCGCCATCTGCACACCACCGAACGCTATGCTGTCACCTATGAAATCGACATGCTGCGCTGCATCTACTGCGGCATGTGCGAAGAGGCGTGCCCGGAGGCGGCGATCTTCCTGACGCCGTTCTACGAGTTCGCCGAGGACAGTCGGGACAAGTTGATCTACACGAAGGAGATGCTGACCGAGAAGGTCGGCGGTCCGATTTTCTACAAGGATTGATCGCCGGCTTGTGGCGGCGGTCACCGCGTTCGTACGGACGCGGCGGTCGTTCTGAAACAAACACTCTCGCGGTGGAGAGCAAAAGTGATGCAGACAATCATGTTCGCCATGCTGGCCGTTGTCGCCCTGTTCGGGGCGATCATGGTCATCACCCGGCGGAATCCCGTGTTCAGCATTCTCTGGCTGGTGCTGACCTTCTTCAGTTTCGCGGGGCTGTACGTCCTGCTCGGGGCGTTTTTCCTCGCCGCGGTGCAGATCGTGGTCTACGCCGGCGCAATCATGGTGCTCTTCCTTTTCGTTGTCATGATGCTCAACCTGCGCGAGCCGGAGAAACTGGAGGAGCGCAAGCCGGTCTGGATTGCACTCGGCGCGATCGTCGGGATCGGCGTCGGTTTGGTGCTTCTGGCGTACCTGGTGCGTAGCGGGGTGGGGGTGACGATCTTCCAGCCTTCGCCGCAGGCGTATGTGATCGGCAGCGCCCGCTGGCTGGGCAAGGAACTGTTCACCGACTATGTGTTCGCCGTTGAGATCGCGGGCGTACTGTTGCTCGCGGCAGTGATCGGGGCGGTGGCCCTGGCGAAGAAAACTCGGGTGTGACGATGATCGAACTGGGACTTAACTACTATCTGTGGCTCGCGGCCGCCCTGTTCGCAATCGGGGCGATCGGCGTGCTGACGCGGCGCAACATCCTCATCATCTTCATGTCCGTTGAATTGATGTTGAACTCCGCGAACCTGACCCTGATCGCCTTCAGCCATTACTCGGAGATGATCGCCGGGCAGGTTTTCGTCTTTTTCAGCATGACCGTCGCCGCGGCGGAAGTGGGCATCGGTCTGGCGATCGTGGTCACCATCTTCCGCAACATCGAATCGCTGGACATCACAAAGCTGAACCTTTTGAAAAACTGAAACCTGGAAACAGGATACACAGGATGGTAAAAACAAAAGAACAAGCAGTTAACATCATGTAAATCCTGTACATCCTGTTTTAAAGTGTTTTCTTGGTGTTTGAACTTGCGAGGTAAGAGAATCCTGCGAACGCAGGGAGGGTTTCTGTGGAACACCACGCTCTTGAGATGGCCCGGAGTGCAGCCGCATCGGTCGACATGGGCTATGCCGTCTGGCTGTTGATCTTTCCGCTGGTCGGTGTGATCGTCAACGGTCTTTTGGCCCGCCGCCTGCCTGAAAAGATTGTCGGCTGGTTCGGCAGTCTGATGATCGTCGCCAGCTTCGCCGTCGCGGTGAGCCTCACGCTGCAGCTCGCCGGCCTCGAGCCGGGTCAGCGCTCGGTGGAGGTGATTGTCTTCAACTGGCTGCACGTCGGCCGGTTGAACCTCGACTTCGCCTTCCTGATCGATCCGCTCTCCGCCGTGATGCTGCTGGTGGTCACCGGAATCAGCGCGATCATCCACATTTACAGTATCGGTTACATGCATGGCGATCCAAGGGTGCGGGCGTTTTTCACCTACATGAACCTCTTCGTCTTTTTCATGCTCACCCTCGTGCTCGGCAGCAGTTACCCGATCCTCTTCATCGGCTGGGAGGGCGTCGGCCTCTGCAGCTACCTGCTGATCGGCTTCTGGTGGGAGGACATGGAGAAGGCCAAGGCGGGCCTGAAGGCCTTTATCGTCAACCGCATCGGCGACTTCGGCATGTTGATCGCGATGTTCCTCATGTTCAAGTACCTCGGGACGCTGAATTTTACGGAGGTCTTTCCTCGCGCCGCGGCAACCTGGGGCCACACCGCCAACGCCGCCCCGGTGGTGGCGATCACGCTGATGCTGCTGCTCGGCGCGGCGGGCAAGAGCGCGCAGTTTCCGCTGTATGTATGGCTTCCCGACGCGATGGCCGGTCCGACGCCCGTTTCCGCGTTGATCCACGCGGCGACGATGGTCACCGCCGGCGTCTACATGATCGCACGCAGCAACATGCTCTACATGCTGGCTCCGGCCTCGATGACCGTTGTCGCGCTCGTCGGAGCGTTCACCGCGATCTTCGCGGCAACCATCGGCATCAAACAGTTCGACATCAAGAAAGTCCTCGCCTACTCGACCGTCAGCCAGCTCGGCTACATGGTGATGGCGACCGGAGTCGCGGCATTCAGCTCCGGCATCTTCCACTTGATGACCCACGCCTTTTTCAAGGCGCTGCTGTTCCTCGGTTCCGGAGCGGTGATCCATACGATGCACGGCGGCCTGCACCACGTCAACGATCACACTACCGATCCGCAGGATATTCGCAACATGGGCGGCCTGCGCAAGAAAATCCCGATCACGTACGTGACCTTTCTGCTCGCCACGCTGGCGATCTGCGGCATCCCCGGTTTCTCCGGCTTCTTCAGCAAGGATGAAATCCTCGCCTCAACGTTTGCGCACGGTAGTTACCTGCCCTACGCGCTGGGCCTGATCGCCGCGGTTATCACCGCGTTCTACATGTTCCGCCTGGTTTACCTCACTTTCTTCGGCGAATACAGGGGGCCGCGCGGGAGCGAGGAGGCGCTGCACGAGAGTCCGCCGGTGATGACCATACCGTTGATCGTGCTCGGGCTGCTGTCGGTGGTCGGCGGCTACATCGGGCTTCCGGCGGTCTTCGGCGAGAAACTCCACCTGTTCAAAGCGTGGCTGGATCCGGTGTTCGAGCCGGCGTTTGCGGCTGTCCACTACCACGCACACCACCCGACGATGTCCCTCGAGTGGATGTTGATCGGTGTTTCGGTGGTCGCGGCGCTGTTGGGCATCGTGATCGCCAACGTGATGTACATCCGCCAGCGCAGGGTGGCGAAACCCGATGCGGAGCAGGCCGGCCTCGGCAGGGTCATCTGGCGCAAGTACTACGTGGATGAGATCTACGACGCGAGCGTTGTCAAGCCGCTGATCGGTTTCTGCCGTCTCGCCTGGAACAAATTCGACGACGCGGTGATCGACCGAGGTATGGTGTTGGGCAGTGCGCGCACGGTGTTTGGGGCGGGCGGCTACCTGCGGCGCCTGCAGACGGGAATTGTCGGCAACTACGCGCTGATGCTGGCGATCGGCGTGGTGGTCATACTGGCGGTGGCGCTGGTCCGCTGAGGCCGGTTCGATTCGGGAGAGAATGATGTCTTTCTGGCTGAGTGCAGTCATCTTTATCCCCCTGGCGGGAGCGCTGTTGATGCTGCTGCTGCCCAGCGGAAAATCCGCGCTGCTCCGCGGCTGGGCGCTCGGGGTGATGATCATCGGCTTCCTGGTCAGCCTGCCGTTGTTCTGGATGTACAATCCGGACACGGCTGACTTCCAATTCGTCGAGCGAATGGACTGGATTCCCTCGATCGGGATTCAGTACCACCTCGGGCTCGACGGCATCAGCCTGCTGCTCGTGCTGCTCACGACCCTGCTCGGCCCGGTGGTGGTGCTCGGCAGCGCCGGTGTGACCAAGCACCTCAAGGGGTATTTCATCAGCATGCTGATCCTGCAGACCGGCATGCTCGGCACCTTCCTCGCCCTCGATCTGTTCCTTTTCTACATCTTCTGGGAGGTGATGCTGATCCCGATGTATTTCCTGATCGGCATCTGGGGCGGGGTGGAGCGCATTTACGCCGCACTCAAGTTCTTTATTTATACGATGATCGGCAGCTTGCTGATGCTCGTCGGGATCCTCTGGATCTACTTCAACGTCAGCATTCCCGGCGTCGGCCACACCTTTGACTACACGTTGCTCGTGCAGCACGCGTCGCTTTCCGTCAAGGCGCAGCTCTGGCTGTTCGCCGCGTTCGCGCTCGCCTTCGCGATCAAGGTGCCGATGTTCCCGTTCCACACGTGGCTCCCCGATGCACACGTGCAGGCGCCCACTGCCGGTTCGGTGATCCTCGCCGGGGTGCTGCTGAAAATGGGCACCTATGGGTTCATCCGTTTCGCGATGCCGATGTTCCCCGCGGGAGTCGAAGCCTTCCGGCCGCTGATGTTGACCCTCGCCGCGATCGGTATCGTCTATGGCGCGATGGTCTCCATCGTCCAGCCGGACATGAAGAAACTGGTCGCCTTCAGTTCGGTCAGCCACCTCGGCTTCGTCATGCTTGGCCTTTTCGCGTTGAACACCCAGGCGGTGTCCGGAGCGCTGATCCAGATGGTCAACCACGGCCTCAGCACGGGGGCGTTGTTCCTTCTCGTCGGCGTTGTCTATGACCGGCGTCACACACGTTTGATCTCCGATTACGGCGGCATCGCGAAGGTGATGCCTTGGTACGCCGTGGTGTTCACTATCGTCGCGCTCTCGTCCATCGGTCTTCCCGGCCTCAACGGCTTCATCGGGGAGTTCCTCGTCTTGATCGGCACCTACAAGGCAAATCCGGTGTGGGCGATTTTCAGCGCCTCGGGCGTGATTCTCGCGGCGGTGTACCTGTTGTGGATGGTTCGCCGGGTGTTCTTCGGCGAGATCACACACGAAGAGAACAAGCAGCTCAAGGACCTGCGGCCGGCGGAGTGGGCGAGCCTGCTCCCGCTGCTGGTCTTCATTTTCTGGATCGGCGTCCACCCGATGACCTTTATGGGCAAATTCGCCGTGTCCATCCAGCACTTCCTGTCCCAGGTGGTGCGGTAACGGAAGAGGATGACGATGTTTGACAACCTGATCGCCGGTATGCACGTCGGACGCATCCTGCCGGAAATCCTCACGATTGTCGTTGCGATCGCGGCGCTGGTCACGGACGTTGTCCTGCCGCGGGGGCGCACCACGCGTGGCGTGCAGGCCGTTACCCTCGTCGGGCTGCTGCTCGTGATCGCCTCCGCCGTCTTCACCGTAAATGATACCGGCCCGGCGTTCGGCGGTATGGTGATGGTGGACCATTTCACCTTCTTCTTCCGCCTCATCCTCCCGCTGATTACGATTTTCATCGTCTTCGTCAGCGAAGGCTTCCTCGAACGCGCGCGGATCCGGATCGGCGAATATTACCTGATGCTGTTGTTCAGCCTCTTCGGGATGGAACTGATGGTGATGGCGCAGGACCTGCTGATCCTGTTCCTCGGCATCGAAACGATGTCCATCGGCCTCTACACGCTGGTCGGGCTCAGCCGCCACCGCCATGCCAGCAACGAAGGCGCGCTCAAGTACTTTCTGCTCGGCGCCTTTACCACGGCGTTCCTGCTGTACGGCATCGCGCTGATGTTCGGCCTCACCGGCTCGACGAATCTCGTGGACATCCTGGCGTTTTTCCACGGCTCCGCGAAAATCCCGCTGCTCGGCTGGGCGGCGAGCGGCCTGATCCTTGTCGCCCTCGCCTTCAAAACGGCGCTCGTACCCTTCCACTGGTGGTCGCCGGACGCCTATGAGGGTGCGCCGACCACGGTGACCGCGTTCATGTCCACTGCGCCGAAAGCGGCGGCGTTCGCGGCCTTTATCCGCGTCTTTTTCGTTGGTTTTGCGGATCTTACGGCAGGGTGGACGCCGGTGCTCTGGTGGATCGCGGTGCTCACGATGACCTTCGGAAACCTGCTCGCGTTGCGCCAGGACAGCGTCAAACGGATGCTCGCGTTCTCCTCAATCACTCACGCCGGCTATCTCGTCGTTGCGTTTCTCACCTTCGAGGCGATGGGTGCGGCGGCGATCCTCTTTTACCTCGTTGCCTACGCGTTCATGAACATCGGCGCGTTCGTAGTGGCGATCGCGGCGAACCGCGATGAGAACGTCGAGAAGGGATACAGCTACGACGAATACCGGGGCCTCGCATACCGTAGGCCGTGGATGGCGATCGCGATGCTGATCTTCATGCTCTCGCTGGCGGGCATTCCGCCCACGGCGGGATTCTTCGGAAAGTACTACATCTTCAGCGCGGCGGTCCGCAGCGGCTTCGTCGGGCTCGCGGTGATCGGCGTGCTCAACAGCGCGGCGAGCGTTTACTACTACCTCCGCCTGGTCGTCAACATGTTCCTCAAGGATCGCGAAGAGGCGAGCGAAGCTCCTCTGTTCTGGCAGTCGGAGATGGCCCAGGCGGTGTTCATCTGCGCGATTCTGATTCTGCTGATCGGCCTTTTCCCGCAGCAACTGCTGAACGTCGCCACCGCCAGCATCGCCAGTTTGTGGTAGCGAACCTGACGTTCGACGCGGTATCGCGCCAAAACTTCGCGGGCGGACGAAACCAAGCGAGTCAAAAAATTGACCCTGTTGGCTCGTCCAACAGGGTCTATTTGTTCCAAGTCGGGTTCCTTTTCTAACGACTGGGTGGCCCGGTCCCGAATGGTCGGGACCGGGTTTCACGGGGTACTCGCTTGCGCAAGACTTTACAGAACGTTCAAGCAAGATCAATCCGACATTTCAAAATGTATCTCAAATTCATAAATCAACTTTTCGCAGTTGTATTGAAGAAATCGACTGCCGTACTTTTTCGTAATCATACGCGGAGGGGGGATGATCGGCCAACGCGTGATCATCGCGCTGTCGATTTTGCTCGTTTTATTTACTGTCTCAGCACTGTTCGCACAATCTGAACCTGATCAGCCTCAACGGTATTGCCCCGCTTGCGGCACACCCAACCGCGCGGATGCCAGATTCTGCAAGAACTGCGGTGCCGCGCTTCCTCCATTGCCTGAAAAAGTACAGACGCGGCAGCAGCCCGCGTCCGTCCAGCCGACTGAAGGTGAATCCCAAATGCCCGCCCAGCAGCAGATGGAATCCGCCACAGCTCTCGAAGGAAATCTGGATTCGCTAAGCCGCGAAGACCTGATCCGGATCCTGAAGAGGATCGATCAGAGCCGGGTGAGTGAGGGGGATGTTCCCGTATTGCCGAAAGAATCGATCGCCTATATGACGGAGGACGAACTGCGCTCGATGGTCAGGCAAATCGTCAAACAGGAATTCGATCAACGCAAAATTGCAGCGAAGAGCGATCCTATCGGTAGCTTCTTCAAGTTTGTCGGCGCGATTACGGTTTTCTCGCTGATCATTATTCTGATTGCGGCATCGTGACAGCGTGATTCGAGTCTGCCGTACCGGTGAGGAATCATAGCCAAAAGCGAGGTACCACGATGAGAACTCAACTTCTGCTTCTGCTCGCGGTATTGATTGTCTTCTCCCTGTCTGCCGGCGCATTCGCACAGCAGGCCCAACCGGCTAAGATGATCGTTTGTCCAAACTGCGGCGCTGAAAACTCACCGGACAACCGTTTTTGTACCGAATGCGGCTACGACCTGTCGAAAATAACCGCTGCCCCGGGTTCCGCAGTCGCTGCCGTGCCCGTCGTCGATTCCACAAGTGTACCCACCGTCGAAGTCGGCATGTCGAAACAGTTCCATCTGAAGGATGGGAATGTTGTTTACGGCACGGTCAACGAGCTTGAGGATGGCGGTTCGATCGCCGTCATCGAATCCCCCGACGGCATTCTCAGACTACCTGTGCGCGAAATTCTTGAGGAGATGGTGGATGTGCACAAGTTGGATGGGGCACACTACGTCGGACCTGTGTTGTCTGAAAATGACGTGCAAATGACCATCCGTACCCCATACGGCGATGTGCTCGTCAAGAAACTCGACATTCGCTCCATGGACCGTTACTGGGGGAGCAGGAAGGTCACTTGGGTCGAGGAGCGGGAGCGCTTTATGGCGCGCGAGGAGCTGACCGATATCTTCAGCGATCCCACCGCTTTTCCGCTCAATCCTCGCGTGATTTACCTGAGCGGCATGTCGATGGGGTATGGATTTACGAAAAACTTCATGCTGCGCACCCAATTCGGGCTCGACCTGATCGGGGACCTCAACCTGCATCCGCTGATTCGCTTGATGCACCACACCGAAGGGATCACCGAAACCAGTCTGTCAGTAGGAGTCAAGTTGTACACCCATCACCTGATGAAGAACGAAGTGGAAAAGTACAGCCACTGGATTGTCGACGACAGTACCCATAAACGCATGGATGAACCGGATCAGCCCAGGGTGAATAACGTCATGAAGAATTCGGACGAAAAAGCGTTTTTCTGGAGCGCTTATGTGGTGTACAGCCGGCGGCAGAACCTCCCGGGCGGACGAGGCAAGTGGGGCTGGCATCTCGGGCTCGCCACGAATTCGGTCATCTTCAACGATGTCAGGTTCGTGAAGGGCTACGATTGGGACAGCTCCTTTTTCTGGCCGGTGCGCAGCTGGGTCGCCATGGATTACGACCTCTCCAAAGACCTTAAATTCCTCATCGAGGTTTTTGCGGACAACGGACACAAGTACATCGAATTCGACGAAGCGATCGCGAGCTACACCGGCAATGACGGTACGCCGTTCACCGTGGAAGCGCAACGAGGGTCATTCCAACCGATCGATCTTGATTTCGGCTTCTTGTACACGTTCAACGAGAATTTCCGCGTCGGCATCCATTTCCAATCTCCATTCCTCGCCCTCTATTGGAAATGGTGAGCTCCGGGAGGCTGGAGCCAGCCGAATTGAGCGAATAGAGAGTACAGCGATACAGCAACGTGGGGTGAGTCGAAAGGCAAGGCGAAAAGCCGGAGTGCAGGGGGAAAGGGGGTGAATGCTCATGAATAACAGAGCAGTACTATCGAGAGGATTGTTGTGCGGGGTGCTGTGTCTCGGGTTGATGTTCGCGTTCGCCGCTTGCGAGAAGGATGAGACGACGGGTCCGGGCGGCGGGAATCCAAATACGCTCACCGGTACGGTTTACCTGCCCGATTCGTTGGCGGGGTATGTCGTTTGTCTCGGCACGCTTGAGGGGTGGTTGGATTTTTGGGCGGATACCGAAGATACGACCCTACTGGAGATTTCGTTTTCCTACGAGGGTACCGGACCTCTCCTGCCGGAAAACACGATCGTCCTCGCGGCGGGCGAAGCGGAGCGATCATTCAGCTACGAGATGTCGACCGAGAATTACGAACACATCGACTTCGTTGTCGCCTGGGTCGACAAAAACGGCGATTCAGCCATCGAAACGGTGGATGACGGTAGCGGGAACCTACAAATCACCGAACAGACACGGCTGCCGTTGAAAGAGCATGAAGGCGCGACCTACGTAATTGACTCATGGGGCTACATCGCAGTCGGGAGCGACGTGGAGTTTCTGGTGTTCATCAACAATGAGAACCTCGGCTTGAGCATCGTCGGCACGAGCGGGTTCGATTTTCATTTCAAATAATACCGAATTCGTTGCCTGAAGGAGTACTTCAACTGAACCCTCGAATTCCTCTCGCTGAGAGGGATTCGAGGGTTTTTTCGTAGTCGGTTTTACTTCATCTTCGCTGCGTCGGACGCGTTGAATCTCCGCTTCGTTAATGATCCGGCGGAATACGCGTCTTGTCATCCCCCGGCTTGACCGGGGGATTCATGATTATGGCGGTGTAGGCCGGGAGCTTGCGCTCGAAATGATTGGGGGTCTCCTCGCTCGCCATTTACTCCCTTTTCCGCATCTTGCCCAGCGCAGACTGCACCTTGTCTTCCATGTGTGCATCCCGGTCGCGGCGGTCGTCGATTTTGATTACCGTGCCCACTCGCTTTGCACCAGCCTTGAAAAGTGCCTCGTGCATCTTCGCCGCCACCTCCATCAGCACCGGAAAATCGCCCTCGACCGTGGTGAACATCGGTCCCAATTCCCAGCGAACGCGGCCGTCCGCGTCCAACACCTCCAGCGCCCGTGCGACGTATTCACCCAGACCGGTCTCCTCGGCAACCGTCGGGGCGACGCTGATTGCCATGATCGCCATCGTTCACTCCAGGTAAAAACATCTCGAAACAGGATGGACAGGATAAACAGGATAGAAAAGGTATGAAAACAACGGGCGGCAAACCTTTTCTCAGGATGGTATCCTGGTCATCCTGTGCATCCTGTTCCTGTCGTTCTTTATCATTTTAACTTCAATAGATACAAAACTCAACATCTGATGTCTCGCACCTCCGGGTCCATCGTGACCTGCTTGACATCCCCAGGGAGCGCCCCTACCTTTCAGGCCTGTCAACGACGCATGAGAAAGGCAATAGAACGATGAAAGCGGACATCCATCCGGCCTACTACTATGTGACCGTAAGGTGCGCCTGCGGCCATGAGTGGAACACGCGCAGCACGAAGCCGGGCGAGATCAAGGTTGAAATCTGCTCCAACTGCCACCCCTTCTTCACGGGCAAGCAGAAGCTGGTCGACACCGCCGGCCGTGTGGACAAGTTCTACCGTAAATACGGCATGCAGCCGAAGTAACGTCCCCTGAGCGCGAATCCCCCACAGGAAAAGCTCCTTTCGAAGGTCGGTGGCCAGGCGGTCATCGAAGGCGTGATGATGCGTGGTCCAAAACGCATCGCCACCGCCGTGCGCGATCCCAACGGGCGCATTCGGGTCAACGCCTACCCCTTTGTCAGCGCTTCAAAAAAACACCGTCTGCTCGCCCTGCCGGTGCTGCGCGGTGTCGTCGGGCTCTATGAAGCCCTGTCCATCGGCATCCGCTCGCTCAACTGGTCCGCGGACGTTGCCGGGGAAGAAGACGAGCGGGCGTCGAAAAAGTGGTATGATCCGATCCTATCGCTGCTGATGACGGTCGTCGCCCTCGCAGCGGGCATCGGGCTTTTCATGGCGGTGCCCTATGCCGTCGCCGGCCTGATCCCCACGGCTCAGAACCAGGTCCATTTCCATCTCGTCGCGGGCGGGCTCAGAATTCTCCTGCTCATCGCCTACATGTGGAGCATTTCGCTGATTCCGGAGATCACCGCAGTGTTCCGCTACCACGGCGCGGAGCACAAGAGCATTTTCGCTTTTGAGAAGGAGCTCAAACGGACGGTGAAGAACGCCTGCGTCCAGAGCCGTTTCCACCCCCGCTGCGGCACCAGTTTCCTGTTGCTCGCCGCTGTTTTGACGATGTTCGGATTCATGCTGTTCGACAGCGTGTGGACCCTGAGTGGCGGAAGCTACAGCGGCGTTGCCGCACGCATCGCCGTTCATCTTCCGCTGATCCCGCTGATCGCGGGCCTCTCCTATGAAGTCCTCAGGCTGGTTGAACGCCACTCCGAGGAATCCGCGTGGCAACTATTCGTCCGTCCCGGCTTCTGGTTGCAGAAGATCACCACGCGGGAGCCGGATGAAGGTCAGGTGGAGGTGGCTCTCGCCGCCCTTGAGGAGTCGCTGCTCGAAGATGGCGCGGAATACCTGGGCGCTCCCCGAGTGTGGGTGAATTAAAAAGGGGACACGTACCTTTTAATTTAGTTCTCTTTATATGTATATAATTTAGAAACATAAGTGAATTAAAAGGTACGTGTCCCCTTTTTAATTCGTAAAGGGAGGCGACGATGAAATC
>CAZIDZ010000007.1:26090-105635 GCA_964538455.1 uncultured bacterium | reverse complement strand
CGACCTGGCGCAACGGGAAATAGCACCGTGCTCATAAAAGCGAGATTGCTTCGTCCGCCGGCTGGCGGACTCGCAATGACACCTTTTAGCCTTATGGCCATTACAAGCCCAGAACGAGAAAACCCCACCGGATCATCCGGCAGGGTTTCATGGTTGTTGCGGGGCAGACGGGGATCGAACCCGCGACCTCCGGCGTGACAGGCCGGCACTCTAACCAAGCTGAGCTACTGCCCCGGTATTTCAAGCGTTCAAGGTGCGCTTCGAGCCCGCGTAAAGTAGGTTTTCGATCCGCGCCACGCAAGACCGCTTTCGTCCGCTCCTCGCGCCTCCGCACCGTGGGCGATGCTGGATTCGAACCAGCGACTTCCACCTTGTAAGGGTGGCACTCTAACCAACTGAGTTAATCGCCCGTTCAGGACTCCCGGGGGGCGCTTTTTTCACTCTTCTTTTTGGGATCGCGGATCAGGATCGACGCGGGAAGAAGGACCAGATAGCCGATCAGCAGCAGAATCGGCGCGATTGTCAGCGATTGAAAACTCTCCGCATTCCCCTGCCCGAGGAAGACATACCCGAGGACGATGACAACCAACCCGGCGAGAAGAACGATCAGGTTCAACCGTCCAAACGGCCAGGGAAACAGCAGTTGCCCGGGTTTTTCCTTTTTCCTGCTCTTTTTGTCGTCCACATGTCCTCCAGGTTCAGAGCGCTTCCGCCAACACGGACCGCTAAACGTACGGAAACCACCTGACGGTGTCAACGCAGGCGGCGGCCTTGCCGCCCGCCGAGACAGGCAGTAGCTTTCGGTTTCACAACCCAATGCTCAGCACGGGAGATGCCATGAACCGTCCCACGACCCTCCGTATCCGTGCCGCGGCCCTGCTTCTGGCCGTTTTCACGATGCCCGCCTTTTCCCAACCCTCTCCGGACAGCGCGATGAGTTACCTGCAGTCGCTGGCCGACCCGAATCTCTTTGCGGGGCGAAAAACAGCACTCGCGGGCGGCGACTCCTCGCAGTCGTGGATCGCAAGGCACTATCAACGCTGGGGCCTGACGCCGCTGATCAACGGGAACTTCCTCGTCCCGTTCCCGATGCTCGCCACGCGCGAGGTGCGCGCCGAGGTGACGATGCAGGACCCGCGCTACGGCGAGGTGCGCCTTCGCCTGGGCGAAGATTTCACGGCCTGCACCAATAGCGGTTCCGCAAAACTAACCGCTCCGGTAAGCCTCGTCGGGCACGGCATCAGCAAGCCGGAAAAGGGATGGGACGATTACGGCGACGAAGATGTTTCGGGGCGCATCCTGATCATCTTCCGCGGCGCTCCGAACAGCAGCGAGGACTGGACGAACGAAAACCAGCGGACCTACCTGCTGAACGAAGCGGTGCGGCGAGGAGCGGTCGCGGTCTTTTTCTACCAGGAACCGTGGCCGGTGAACGGCGCGGCGATCCAGAAAAACGCCTATTCGGCGACGGTGCCGAGCGGGTACATCGGAGATTCGGCCTTGAGAATGCTGCTGTTCGACAGCGGCGAGAGCGTAGACCATTACAAGGAAACCCTCAAATCGGAGCCTCATGCGCTGAACCTCGAGCGCACGATGTCGCTCGATTTTCTGATCGAACCGATCGAAAACGCCGTCGGGTATAACGTCGCCGCGTTCGTGCCCGGCACCGATCCGAAGTTGAAGGATGAAGCGATCGTGATCGGGGCGCACGGCGACCACATCGGGAAAAACGCGCTGGGGCAGGTCTATCCAGGAGCGGACGACAACGGCTCGGGCACCTGCGCGGTGATGGAGCTGGCGCGGTACTACGTTGCACACCCTCAGAAGCGGACACTCGTCTTCTGCGATTTCGGCGGCGAGGAGCAGGGTTTGCTCGGCAGTAAGGCGCTGGTTCTGATGCTCCCGGACCGTTACAGCTACGTCACCATGTTGAACATGGACATGGTGGGCCGGGGGGACGGACAAATCGGATTCGGCGGCGGCGACCAACTCGGGGAGATCTGGGACCCGTGGTTCGACTCGCTCCCGGACAGCGTGCGGAAGCTTTACCGAGCCGGGCGGGCCTGGGGCGGCGACGCCTCCGACCACGCCTCCTTCCGAAACGCCGGCATCCCGGCCTTCACACTCTGGTCGATGGGCGCTCACCCCTTCTATCACCGTCCGGATGACAATTTTGCGTCGATCCAGCCCAAAGCGATCGAGGGGACGCTGCGGACGGTGTCGGCGTGGGTCGATCAACTCGCCAACGTGGACCAGCCACTCGCCGATCGTCACCTGGCTTCGAGGACGATCTGGCATCGGGGAACTCCGTTCGTGGAGGCGAAAACGTGCTCCTCGATCGACTCGGACCTCGAAGCCGCAAAAGCGCGTGCGGAAAGAGGAATTATGGGGTCTCTGCTGAAATTTGCCTACCCGGCGGCGGACGGTCAGGAGGCTTTTCTGGATAATCTTGAGACGCTGAAAACCGCGGCGTCCGACCGTGACGATATTCTCTGGGGCAAGAGCCTGAAGGATGTCACGGCGAACGCGAGGCGAGCGCTGGGCACGGTGGAGGCGGAACTCGACGGGGACCCGCTCGTTCCCGCGGACACGCTGCGGGTGCTCGAATGGGCGGACGCAGGACTCGCCGCGCTAAGCTTTTCCGATCCGCCGGAATGGCTCGAGGGGGAAACGCTCAGCGACGCAGAGCAGGCGCTGGTGCGCGCGCTGAAAGCCCGGGATGTGACGATCCTGTGGCCGCTCGACGGTTGGCAGGAAGCGCCCGCGTTCCTGAGCGCCGCCGGACCCATGGTCACGCTGTCAAGCAACTTCAAGCAGTTCGCTAAAACCAGCGATGCGGAGTTGGACCGGATCGATTCGACCGGCGCAAAATTCGTGGTGACGCTGAAGAAATCCGAGATGAAAAAGGCCCTGAAGCAGGCTGACCGTTTCGCCCGGTACAAGGTCCAGGTGCAACCCGGCGACGTCGGCTACGAGGATGCGCTCGAGTGGGTGCAGGCCGGGCGGGAGCATGGCATCAGCGACGATGAGCTGGTGGACTGGATCGCGGGGCACATGCGTCTATGGTGATGCGTGGTACCATTACGCAATCAGGAACGTAAGAAGTTAGAATAGCCCCTGTTTGCAAGCAAACAGGGGCAGGTGCCACCAAAACAAAGCCCGGCGCCTCTGTAGGAGGCGCCGGGTGCTGTTTAAAGCAATGGACAAAGAAAGGCGGTCGATTTCAGCTCATGGCGAGGGATTCCTCTGATGGGACCTCTCCTCCGCCGCGAGTGTGTTCCGCAACAGAATCGCGACAGTCATCGGTCCGACCCCGCCCGGCACCGGAGTGATCAACGACGCCCGTTTCGCCGCCTCGCTGAACTGGACATCTCCAGTCAACCGGTAACCCTTTTTCTTTGAGGCGTCCTCGACACGGTTCATGCCCACGTCGATCACCACCGCCCCCTCTTTCACCATGTCCCCCTTGATGAATTCCGGGCTGCCGATAGCGGCGATCAGGATGTCCGCCTGCCGCGTAAAGCTCGCGAGATCTTTCGTCCGGCTGTGGCAAACCGTAACGGTGGCGTTTCCCCCTTCGGCCTTGCGCATCAGCAACAGGGCCATTGGCGTTCCGACGATGTGGCTGCGGCCGACGACGACGGCGTGTTTGCCGGAGGGGTCCACGCCGTAGCGGTCCAACAATTCGATGATCCCGGTAGGAGTGCAGGCGACATAGCGCGGCTGGTTCAGCGCGAGCAGGCCGACATTCACCGGGTGAAAACCGTCCACGTCCTTCTCGGGATCGATCGCGCTGACGATCTCACTTTCATCGAGCCCTTTCGGCAACGGCGACTGAACGAGCAGGCCGTGAAACCTCGGATCTCCATTGAAGTCACGGACCCTGGCGAGCAGCGCCTCCTGCGCCGTATCCGCGGGCATGCGCTCAATCACGGAGAGGATCCCTGTCTCCTCGCACCGCTTCTGTTTCATCCGTACGTAAGTCTCACTACCCGGATCCTCGCCGACCAGAATCAGCGCCAGACCGGGGCGGCGCCCCTGCCGCGCCCTGCGGGCGACCTCCTCGCGAATTTCATCAAAAAGGGCGGCCGCAACCGCCTTGCCGTCGATCAGAGTCGCCGATGAACTCACTTCCCTTTCCCCTTTCGCCGTTCCACCAAGCCCCGAGAGTAGAGATAAAACAGGAGGAAGTCAAACAGGCGATCCGGCCATGGTCCCTCGGGCCAGCGAACGACGAGAGAACGGGCGAAATTGTAGGCCCACTCGCGGTTGAACAGGCGCACCATGAGGCGATCGATCGCGCCGCCGAGGCTTCTCGCTTCAAGCGGCGAATCGAGCCGGCTCAAGCCGAGGATGTCGTCGTGATCTCCATAGGTATCATGGAGATACGGCACACTCAAGCGGCCGTAGTCGATGTACTGTTTCTCGATCACGTGCCACTCCCGGTGGTGGCGGTGAAACGCCTTGGCGCGAAAATCGGTGATGAATTTGACCCCGCCGCGCTCCAGCCTCAAACCCATCTCGAGGTCCTCCCCGCCCCAGCCGGTGAAGGTTTCGTCAAAACCACCGAAGCGGCGTGGAATCTCCGCCGGGATCGCGGAATTGTTCGTCGAAAAATACTTTCCGGGGCATTTCTGGCGGTCTTCGAGTTTCTGCGCACCGCGGGAGTGGATGTAACGGACAAATTTCGTGCGGGGAAGCGTGTAATGGGGATTCACCCTGCCGAGCACGACACTCCCGGTTCTGCCCACGGTCTCCAGCAGACAGGCCAACCAATTCTGCACGACCGTCATATCCCCGTCGAGAAAAACGAGGATTTTGCCGTGCGCCGCCTGGATGCCCCGGTTGCGCGAGGCGGCCCGGCCCAAGGTGCGTCCATTTTCGAGCGGAACGATTTTCAGCGGGCCCTGATAGGTGTAAAACCACTCGGGCACCCCCTCCTCGCTGCCGTCGTCGACGACGACCCATTCGAAGCGCCGAAAGGGAAACGACTGTTCCTCGAGGGACTGCCGCAAGACATCGATGACACCGGGTGGGCCCTTGTGCGTCGTGATAATGCTGGCCTCGGGGCGGAACGATCCCATGTGCGCCTCCTGAGGGTTTTACAGCCGGATGGCTCGCAGCACCTCGGCGGCCTGCTCCGGCGGCGTCGTGTTGATAAAGAAACCCGTCACCCATTCAAAGCCCTGGCTGACCGAGAGCCGCGGAGTGATTTCCACGTGCCAGTGCCAGTCGTATTTCAGTGTGGTCCAATGCGTCGGACGGGGTGAGTCGCTCTCGCTGTTGGGTGCGCTCTGCAGGACGAAATTCCACGGTGGATTGTCCAGGGCCAGCCGCAACCTCAACAGCACCTCCTGCAAGGTGACCATGAAGGCCTTCAGATCCTCGTCGGCGATCTGACGAAAATCGTGCTGATGGTAGCGAGGCATCACCATCACCTCGAAATCGAAGCGGCTGGCGTAAGGCGCAAAGGCGATGAAGCGGTCGTTGACGGTGACAATCCTGCTGCGTTCACGCAACTCCTGCTGAATCATATCGCAGATCAGGCAGCGTTCGCGCTGGTCGTAATGTTCCCGTGCCGCTTCGAGCTTGTGCGAAATGTTGCGCGGCGTGATCGTCGTGGCGATTACCTGAGAATGGGGATGGGACAAACTCGTGCCCGCGATTCGGCCATGATTCTTGAACAGCAGAACATACCGGAGCCGGATATCGCGCATCAGGTCGGTCATCCGTTCACGCCACACCGTGCCGAGGTCGAACAGGTGATCCGGCGTGAACTGCGTCATATCCTCGTCCCGGCGGGGACCCTCGATAATGACTTCGTGCGCTCCCAATGCGTTCATGCGGTCGTAGAGGCCATCCCCGGAACGCTCAAGTTCGCCCTCGACGCGAAATCCCGGATACTTGTTGGGGACGACGCGCACGGTCCAGCCCGGGCCGTTTTTCTTCGAGCCGGATTTGCGAATCGCGTAAATCTCCGGCGGGGTTTGATCCTCGTTGCCCTCAGCGAAGGGATCGTCGCCACCCGGTTCCTCACCGTGGGATTTGAAATCCGTCGGCCGCTGCGCCCGTTCGGGCGCGATCACCACCCAGCGGCGGTGCAACGGGTCATGCCTCATTTCGGCCATCGACGCACCTCCTACGCCCAGAGGGCGGGATCGAGATCCCTGAACAGAGTGTCCCGCCGGCAGATCATCTCGAACCGCTCCCGGTCTTCGTACCGGGGCTCCTCGCCGTGCGCGACGGTCTCAAGGAAGCCGCGGACAAACTGGAAATCGTTGTAATGCACACGGATACGCAGCTCCGCGTAATCGGCGGCGGCGACGGTGCTGATCAGGAACTGCCAGTCCGACGCCTCGAGCAGGAGCAGCTCCCTGCCCATCTGCTTGAGGATGTCACGGATTTCGCCGGACTCGCCGGAGTGCGCACGCGCCAACCGGCTCATCTGGTGTTCGCATTCGTGAATCAGCGGCCACGACCATTCGGTTTTGTCGTTAAGCCAGACGTAGTGGAACCCGCCCTCGCCCCAGGAGCCTTCGGGGAGCGCAACAACGGGCGCTTCGTCGGTCTGATCGACGATGTCCCCGCCGTGGACGGCCTCGATGTACTCCGAACCGTCGACCTGACGCAGCACCCGTTCCATCCAGCCCGGTCCCTCAAACCACCAGTGCCCGAACAATTCCGTGTCGAAGGGGCTGACTACCAGGCGGTCGGCCGGTTCCGATTTCGCGTTGTTCAACACGTCGTGCAGCAGGTTGACAAAGTGATTCGCGTTCTCTTCCAACCGGCCGTCGACGCTCTCGGGGTAGTACTCCTCTTTCTCGCCGAGATCCGCCTGGGCACGGGTGACACGCCAATACCGGTGTCCGCCGGGAAAATGCTTCTTGTGGAAATCGAGGTACTGTCCATCCCCGGGATACCCCCACTCCCCCGACCATACCTGAAGGCTCGTTTTTGGATCGCGGGTGAGCACTCCGACCGGATCCGCCTTGCCCACGGTGCCGTCCACCCAGTAGATGCGATACGGTTCCTTTGCCTCTTCCACCTCGGTCTGGTGCTCCCGGATCGACATTTGGGACCTCTCCCAGAGCTGCTTCAATCCCTCGAAGCGGGCGAGGTAGGTGCCCATCGCCTTGCCGCCCTCGAGCAGGTGGCTGTCAACGATGAAATAGCGCAGGCCGTATTTCTGGAGGAATTGCTCCACGCCATCGCGGTCGAAACCCTTGTCGTTTTTCTCCATGGGATTCACCCAATGATAGCCGGGCCTGTAGGCGCATTCGGGGAGCCAGATGCCGCGCGGTTTTCGTCCGAAATGGCGCTCGTAGGAAGAGACGGCGAGCGCCACCTGGGCGTTTACCGCCTCGTCGGTTCCCAGCAAGGGGAGGTAGCCGTGAGTCGCCGCGCAGGTGATGATTTCAACAACGCCGTCGTCCTGCAGCTTGCGAAAAGCGCCGATGATGTTCTGACCGAGTGGGCCGTTGAAGTCCTTCTCGACTTGATGGTACCAGTCGTGCCAAAAGCCAGCCAGTTTGGCGAGGTGCTTTTTGTCTTCTCCGGCAAACGTTTTCCTGTCCTGGTCCGCGGCGTCCTTTTTCTGCTTGAGGTAGCGTTTGAACTCCTCGACGAACACCGGATCGGAGAGCTGTTCCGCGAGCACCGGACTAATGCCGATCGTGACAGCCACTTTGCGCCCTTCCTTCTGCAGCTTGCGGAACACTCTCCAGAGGGGGATGTAGGTTTCCGCCGCGGCTTCGGAGAGCCAGATCATTCCGTGCGGCCAGTTGCCGTGGCTGAGGACATAGGGCAAGTGCGAGTGGAGCACAAACGTAAATCGACCGATGGATTTTGTGTCACTCATGATGAGATCCCGGTTGAGGGTTTTCGTCCGCGGAGCTGCGCACCAACAGCGAGAGATCGAGGGGAACCACCGAATGGGTCAGCGCCCCGAGGGAGATGCGATCAACGCCGGTGGCCGCCACCTCCGCCAGCGTTTCAAGGGTAATACCGCCCGACGCCTCAAGGAGCACAGCTCCCCTCGCCAAGTTTACCGCCTCACGCATGGCATCGAGCGCAAAATTGTCCAGAAGAATACGATCGGGCTCCGCCTCCAGTGCGCTGCGAAACTCGCCGAGATTGCGCACCTCCACCTCGATCGGGATAGCTGAACGGTTATGCTGCTGGGAGCGCCAGGTTTTCGCCGCTTTCACCGCAGGGAGCACCCCTCCGGCCGCTTCGACGTGGTTTTCTTTAATCAGGATTTCATCAAACAGGCCGATGCGGTGGTTGCCCGCGCCGCCACAGCGGACGGCATACTTTTCCGCGAGACGCCATCCGGGGAAGGTCTTGCGGGTATCGATCACCTGCGCATGCGTTCCCTTGACGAGTTCGGCCGCTTTTGCCGCCGCGGTCGCGATCCCGGAAAGGTGTCCAAGCCCGTTCAGGCAGGCGCGCTCCGAAATCAGGATTCCGCGCATCGGGCCGTACACCCTCGCGAGCACCTGTCCCGGGCGCACCGCTTCGCCATCAGAAACGAGAAATTCCCAGCGCACAGGGGGTTCGGTTCGATCTCCGCAGAGGCTCGCCCAGTCCGCGCCGCAGAGAATCCCCTCCCCTTTGGAGATCAGTTCGGCCAATCCCTGGCGGTTTTCGGGAACCGTCGCGGCGCTGGTGATGTCGCCCGCCTTGTCCAGATCCTCGCGCAAGGCGGCATCCACCTGGGCCTCAAGCCAGGGCTGTCCGACCGCTTGCAGCAGGCTGTTTTCACTCATGCGCGTTTTCCCTTGCGGTGACTTATGTTTTTCCAACCGCGCCCGTCTTTGCGCTTGCGTTCAGCGAGCGTCGACTTTCCCCTGATATGGATTGATGTTTTTTCACTTAACTCAAGACTGTAACAGCGGTTTAAATCAGATCAACGTTCCTTTGATGATAACGAATAATGGCATTCAAGAGTATTGAAAAAGCGACTTAGGAAAACTGCGACCCGAAGTCATTCTGAACGAAGTGCCTGTCCCGATCCGTCGGGGAAGAATCTTTGTTTTATCAATGGATTACGGCGAAAACATAGATCCTTCACTCACCTTCGGTGGTTCAGGATGACTACTTCTTCCAGTCTTGACCTTTCATTTTCACGGCCGCCGCTACCCTTTCCCCGATTGGAGGCGGTCCACCTGCTCCTGAGCCTTCCTGCCGAAGGGGCTCGCCAGCCCCTCACGCCGCACGATTTCCTTGTACATATTCAGCGCCTGATCGTTCTGACCAAGGCGTTCGAGGACACGCCCGGCGTTGTACAAAGCGGTCACCGCCCACTCCATTTTCGTCCTCTTGCCGAGGTAGTCCACCTTTTTGTATTCGATCACCGACTCGGCGAGACGTCCCGATTTTTCGAGAGACTCCCCGATGTAGAACTGGATGGCCGCCTCATCCTCGACGTCGGCGAGGGGCTGAATCTTCCTGAACTGGGAGATGGCGAGATCATACTGTCCCATCTGGAGGTACATCAAGCCAACGTCCATCTGGCGGTCGAAGGCGTCGGGCGCGTCAGGATAGAACTCGAGGTAACGCTGTGCGGCCTGCAACGCGCCGGCGTAAAAACCGGCGTTCCGGTAGGCACTGATCTGGTTGACGAGAACGAACGGCCAGGTGTCCATGTAGCTGCTGTCGGTGAGCACCTTATCGTAGGTCTTGACGGCCTCCATGATGTCGCCCGATTGTGCGTACTGGTTGCCGAGAATCCACCACACGCGTCCAAGTATCGGGTTTCCCGGATAGCGCCGCGGGAGGTCCGAGAGCAGCTCCATTCCCTGGCCGGTACGGTTCTGCTCGAGCAGATCCCGCCCCAATTCGTATTTCGCGTAGGGGACCCACTTGCTGTTCTTGTAGTTCTTCAGGACGCGATTGTAGTAGTGTTCCGCCTCCGGATAGTTCTTCTGTTTGGACAGCCACTTCCCCCGCTCTAGCTCGAACTCGGCGGAAACATCGTACAGCCCCTCCATTCGGGACCACTTCTTGCGGAAGGCGTTGGCGCTTTTGCGAGCTTCCTCCAGGTCCCCGATGCGATAGCGGCAGATCACCGCCATCTTGCCATAGGCGAAGGCGGTGTCGCTGGGAATTCCCTTGGTGTCGACAACCTGCTCGGCGTAGCGCATGGCAGCGTCATACTGCTCCTGTGCGAACAGGATGGTGGCCGCTCCCTGCAACGCTGCATCACGAATGTGGTAGTCCGATGCATCCGTGAGCAGACGCCGATAGAGCCGCAGGGCGTCGTCGTAATACTTCTGCCCCTTCCTGAGCTCGGCGAGTTTGAGACGGATACGGTCCGCATCCTGCCCGCTCGGATTCCGGGAGAGGTAGCGGCGGTACTCATCCCGGGCCTTGTCAAGCTGCTGCAAGCCTTCGTAGACCTGCCCCCAATACCACGCGAGCTGCAGATCGCTCGCGCCCTCGATTACCAGACCCGCGCCCCACTCCATGTTCAGCTGACCGAGGGCGGTGAGCTCCTCGGCGGCCTCGCGGAAATGGCCTCCATCCATCAGGCGCTGGACGAGCAAGCGGCGGCTTCTCTGAAGGCCGGGATGATACCAGGCATGGGTGCGCACCCATTCGAGGTCGTTCTCGACCCCCTGCGACGACTTGGTCCATTGCGGATCGAGCAGCGCGATGACCGCTTCGACACGTTCGGGAGTAGGATCGAGGCGGATGATGCTGCGGTATGTCTGTTCGGCGGGAGCGTACATCTTCGCCTTCACATAGCGATCCGCGAGCAGCAGCAGCCCCTCCGCGTAGCGGGCATGGTCAGGGTATTTGTCGCGAAACGCCTCCAGGTACCAGAGGGAGGGATCACCCTTGGCTGGATCGTCGACACCCTTCGCCACGACAATGAACGCCTTGCCCAGTTCGAGATAGGCATCTCCAGCGTGGGGCGAGTCGGGATATTCGGCGAGGTGATCCTGCAGCACCTTGCGGACAAAGAGCAGGCTGTCCAAACCACTACGGGCATCCGCCTCGAGATGGAGCAGCCGCCAGGAGGTTTCCGCGCGCACGCGGGGATCCTTCAGGAACGGGAGCAATTGGCGCAGATCCTCAATCGTTCTCTGCGCCGCGGCCCGGCGAGCGGGCACGTCCGTCGAGAGCGAGCCGTCGTCCGTTCTCGTCTCGCGCAGGAAATTTCGCCAGAGGGTCTCGGCCAGCAGTTCGCGCGCCTGCAAACGCCTCGCCTTGTCGACGGTCGAGTCCGCCAGCAGATCGTCCAGCTGTTTCTTTGCCGCGGGATAATCCTTCAACTCTTTGAGATAGACCTCGGCCAGGCGGAGCGAGAGATCCCTGCGATCGCGCCCGCCAGCGAATTCGGCGACCAGCCCTGCGAGTTTCGTGGAAGGATCGCCTTTCGGCAGCACAATCGTTTCAAGAAAATCCGCGCGCGCCTCCGCATCGTAGCGGTAGGGGCTTACAGGCCATGTGGTGCCGATGTCGCGGAACGCCTCCACGGCCTCCTTGCGCCGTCCGAGCGCCAGCAGCGCCTCCGCTCGAAGCAGCTCAACGTCGTCCACATGCGGCGAACGCGGGTATTCATCCATAAAGGATGCGGTCATTTCGAGAGCGCGGAGCGGCTCGAGCTTAAGCGTCAACGCGAGCGCACGGTAGCGCGCTTCCGATTTCTGCAGGCCGGAGGGCATCGCCTGCTCCGCCCATTGCCACGCCTCCGCGGCTTCACGAGTGCGTCCCGCCTTTTCGAGCAGGTTCGCCGTTCTCCACCGGGCACCCGCGGCGAGGGTGTCCGTTCCCTGGCCGAGAGCTCGGTAGGCGCTGATCGCCTCAACATTGCGGCCGGCCGCCTCCAGCGCGAGCGCTTTCCGGTAGGCGACCTCCGGGGGAACAACTCCCTCGAGACGGTTCAGATGGAGCAGGGCTTCCACCGGTTTGCCTTCGAGCAGCAGGGCGTCGGCGAGCCCGAGACGCGCCTGCCATTCAAGCAGCGAATCCTTCTGGACGCTGCCGAGAGCGTCCCGAAGAATCGCCTCCGCCTGCACCGCATCGCCGATCTGCAGGCGCAACCGCCCCATTCTCGTCAGCGCCTCCGCCCGTTTCGAGGCGCGCGGGTAGTTGTCGAGGATGCGCCGCCAAGCGGCCTCCGCGTCCGGATCCCGCCCGAGCCGCCAGTACCATTCTCCCTGAAAGCTCAACGCCTCCACAGCGAGGTCGGCGTCCCGAGTTGAGTGGGCAACGGTTCCGGCCTCCTCGGCCGCCTTCTCCAACTCACCGCGATCGGCCAGGACACGAGCCCATAGCAGCCTCGCCTCCCGCTGATGAGTCGATTGCGGGTACTGGCGAAGGACCTGCTGAACCGGGGCTTCCGCCTGGTTGAAATGGCCATGCTCGATCAGGATTCGCGCGGTGCGTGTCAGCGCGGCGGGCGCAACGGGAGAGTTCGGATAGTAGACGGCGATCCGCTGTTCGGCGCGGGCGGCTTTCTGCCAATCGTTCTCGGAAAGGTAGCTATCCGCCACCTTGGTCAGGGCATCCACCGCGCGTGGATCGTCCGGGTCCGCCATCGCCGCCCGCTGATACGCCTGGCGGGCGAGATCGAGTTTCTTCTCCTTCCACCGTGCATCGCCGATAATCAGATACGCTTCGACCCGATGGGGACTCTCCGGATCGGCGGCCAGGTAGCGTTCAAGCGCCTCCACGGCGAGGTCGTAGAGACCGTCCTGATAGAGACGGCGGGCATAGAGAAAATCGGCCTCGTGCTCGGTCTGCGCGGGCGCCGCCATGGGAAGCAGAATCCCTAGCAGCAACAGGCACAAGACCCACGCGGTCCACAGTCCGACTCGCCTCATCGAAAATCCCTCACGGGGTGCAGCCGTGCGATGCGCTGCATCAGCGACATCACGCCGCGCCCCTCGAATTCCACCTGGACCTTGATATCGTTGCGCCACTTCGCCGTTGACAGCACGATACCCTGTCCAAAGGTAGGGTGTTCCACGAGATCTCCCACCCTGACAGCCGGAAGATCCTCATCCTGCTGCGAGGACAAGGCGGCGTGCGGAGACGCCGCGGCGGGCTCCCCCACGTCCGCTTTGCTCCGCGTTTTCTTTCTTTCCGCCCAGGGGTCATAGGCCGCGCCCTGCTGCCGCCGGGATGCGGAGGTCGCTGACGCCCCGCCGTGCAGCGACGCGCTTTCCACGCCGCCCCCCGTCTTCTCCTCAACGCCAGGCGATTTCCAGACGACGCTCTGCTCGGGGATCTCGAGCAGGAAGGCGCTGGGCTGACGGTAGTCCATCTGTCCCCATACGCGGCGCAGGTTGGCGTAGGTGAGAAAGAGTTCCTCCTGCGCACGGGTGACGGCAACGTAAAACAGCCTGCGCTCCTCGTCGGCATCCGTCTCCCGGTCATCCCCCGCGAGAGGAAACAGGGTCGCCTCAAGACCCGCGACGACGACGACCGGGAATTCCAGTCCCTTGGCGGCATGGACGGTCATCAGGCGGATCGTATCCGACGAGGGATCGTACTTGTCCTGATCGGTGGCGAGGGCGGCCTGCTCGATGTACTCGTGAAGAGTTCCGTCCTCGGCGGCGAACTCGGCCAGCGAATCGACCAACGCTTCCAGGTTGTCGATCCGCCCCTGGGCCTCGAAACTCTTTTCCGCGCGCAGCCGAGGAAGGTACCCCGTTTCCTCGAGAACGTGAGATGCCCACTGTTCGAGGGGAAGGTGCGACAGCTCGCTTTTCCAGCTGACCAACTGCGCCGAAAACTTGGCGCAGGCGGCGGCGGACCGTTTGGCCACACCGCCGATCTCCTCCGCCTTCGACAGCGCCTCGGTGAGCGGCGCCTCGTTCTGTTTCGCCCACTCGATCAACTTCTCGAGCGTGTGGACTCCAATTCCGCGCGGAGGTTCGCCGATGATCCTGCGCAGCGAAAGATCATCCCGCTCGTTGAGGCAGAGTTTGAAATAGGCGAGCGCGTCGCGGACCTCCTTGCGCTCGTAGAAACTGACTGCGCCGAGCACCTGGTACGGATAGCGCCGGCCGCGGAAGGTATCCTCGAACAGGCGCGACTGTGCATTCGTCCTGTAAAGAATCGCGAAGTCCCTGAACGCGCGGCGGCCGGAGAGGACTTCTCGTCCGATCCTGTCGGCGATCTCGCGGGCCTCGTCCTGATCGGTCGCGAGCCCGACGATATGCGGAATCATCCCTCCCTGCTTCTCCGTCCAGAGGCGTTTTTCCTCCCGCCGTTCACTTCGCGAGACGACCGCGTGCGCGAGGTCGAGGATTTTCTGGGTGCTGCGGTAGTTCTGCTCGAGGCGGAAAACCCTGGAGCCCGCGAAGACATCACGGAAGCGGAAGATGTTCTCGACGCGAGCGCCGCGCCAGCCGTAGATAGACTGATCGTCATCGCCGACGACAAACAGGTTGGGTTTCGGCCCGGCGAGCACCTTGACCAATTCGAATTGGGCGAGGTTTGTGTCCTGGTACTCGTCCACATGCAGGTAGCGCCAGCGGTCCGACCATTTCAGCAGAACGCCCGGGTGTTCGCGAAACAGCTCGAGCGGGCGCAGCAAGAGGTCGTCGAAATCCATCGCCGCATAGGCTTTGATCCGCCGCTGGTATTCGTGATAGACTTTCGCGGCCGTTCTCCGAATGGGGATTTTGGCGGAGGATTCAAAAGCGTCCGGGCCGATCAGATCGTTTTTCGCACGGCTGATGATGGCGTGAATCGAACGGGGACGGAAGCGGTCCTCCGAAAATTCGTTAAGAATGTTCTTGACCAGCCGGCGGCTGTCGTCCATGTCGAAGATGGTGAAATCCCTGGGAAACCCGATCGCCTCCGCCTCGCGCCGGAGCACGCGGAGCATCATCGCATGGAAGGTTCCCGCGGCGACCTTGTCCCCTCCGCGTGCGATGCGGGCGACGCGTTCGCGGAGTTCGAGCGCGGCCTTGTTGGTGAAGGTAACGGCGAGGATCTGCCACGGTTTGGCCTTGCCGAGGTGGATGAGATACGCGATGCGATGGGCGAGCACACGTGTCTTGCCGCTTCCCGCGCCGGCGAGGACGAGGACCGGGCCATCGGTCGCCGACACAGCCTCCCGCTGTGCGTCGTTAAGCCCCTGCAAAGGATCGGTGCGGTGCATCTGCATTAGGATTTACTTTCCTGACGTTTGCGGCGAGCCTCCTGGCGGCGAATGGCGTCGAGCCTTTTCTTCGCCCGGATATGGTCGTTAAACGTGGTCGTGAACGTATGCTTGCCGTCCCCCCGCGCCACCATGTAGAGCCAGGGGCGGTCCGGGGGATCGAGAGCGGCGCGCAACGCATCAATTCCGGGATTGTTGATGGGACCAGGAGGCAATCCGGGATAAAGGTACGTGTTGTAAGGGTTCTTTATCCTCAGGTCTTTCAACGTCAGCCGCCTCGGCCCCTCGGGGAGGATGTACTGAATCGTCGGATCGGCCTGGAGCAACATCCCCTTGCGCAACCGGTTCCTGTAGAGGGCGGCGATATCCTCGGTTTCTCCTGCGACCTGGAACTCCCCCTGAACGATGCTCGCCAACGTGACAATCCCCTGGAATCCCAATTCACTCTGCTGCGCCCGGCGGATCCAGTCCTCGCCCACCTTCTCCTTGAACAGCGACACCATCGCGTGAATCACATCGGCCGGGGTCCGGCGGAGGCGGAAAAGATACGTTTCGGGATAGAGCACGCCCTCGAAGGTGGTGACGGGAAGCCCGAGGCTGTCGATCAGGCCTTTATCGTGGAGCGCACGGATGAAAGAGACGGAATCGACGACTGACGACTGCTGCAGAAGTCCGGCCATCTGCGCGGCGGTCCAGCCCTCGGGAAAGGTGAGCTCGACGGTGGCCTCATCGCCCCGTAAAATCTGATCGGCCATCTCCTTCATCGAGGCGGAGCGCGGGATGTCATAGACGCCCGCCTTCAACTGATCGGAACCGCCGTAGAATTTCAGATGCCAGGCAAACCGCCTCGGGCTGCGCAGCAAGCCGGAGTCGCGCAGGATGTAGCCGACTTTCCAGGCGGAAGCGCCCTGCGGGACGATTATCCGCGACGCTCCCTCGCGATCGGGATGGCGCGGGGCCCCCGCGATGTAGCTCCAGAAGAGCAGGACAGCGAGCACAGCCAGAAACCCGATCGCAAGCATCAGGTAGCGGAATCGACGCGAACGGATGAAGCTCTGCTCGACCACCATTGGTTTTCGATCCTGTTTACCGGAGATCATCTGCGCCAACCGCCTCATCTTCGTGATGCCGTGAGAGCCAACGCTCGAGCCCGGGCAGATCATCCAGCCAGGCGACTCCCGGCATGTGCCCGCTTGACATCCGTGTCATCACATCGCCGAGCAGCGGACGCCACCAGGGCCCCCAGAGAGCCAGCCTGCGCCCGGGAAATCTCTGTAAAAGAGCGAAGGAAGCGGCAATCTCCGCAAATGTTCCGCTGAGCCCGGGAAGAGCCACCGCCTCCTCGATCCGCAGCAGCCGAGCGAGACGGTCCGCGTAGTCCTCGGCCCGCTCCACAACTGTCACGAAGGGATTGGGAGGTTTTTCCCGTGGAGAACGGTGAACGATGCCGCGCACGCTTCCGCCGGCCGACGCCGCCCCCTCGCTCGAAGCCTCCATCGCCCCACCATACCCGCCAGTGACCAACTCCGCATCCGCGAGCGCGACGAGACGTCCGACTTCATACCCGAGCGACCAATTGTCCCCTCCGCGCACCCAGTCGCCGCCGCCGAACACCACGATCCGCCGCACGATTCCCTCCGGAAGGGGTTGTTCCTGTTTCCCCGTAAGATAGGCCCCCACCCGCACGGCTCCAACGGAACGGGAATCGTGCATGACCGGGAAAGGGCCGCTGAAAGGTCCACCCATCGCCCAAAAACACCCTGAATGCTGGAAAAGCCGCGTATTCCCTGATGTTCTCCAGCCTCCGAGGTGGGCCTTGTGTCGTACGCCTCGGACGCTTATATTCGCTTATACGAACTGTTCGTATTGCAAAACTGTTTGGAGATGCGATGGATAGGATCGATCTATTCTCCGAGTCATCGATGGATTCCGGCGGCGACGAACAACCGTTTGACACGGGTCAAGTGAGTTCCGAGCACCTCGCCGACGTGATTCTCTCTATCGGCAAGTTTTTTCACGACCTAGCTCCTGCGCGATCGGAGCTCGGCAACCTCACCCTGCGCCAGCTTGCGGTACTCGACACGCTATCCCTGACCCCGAACATCTCCTTGCATACGCTGGCGGAAGAGCACGGCCTCGCGCGGTCAACAACCTCCGTGCTGGTGGACCGGCTGGTGCGCGAGGGGTACCTGACGAGGGTGGCGAACCCGGAGAATCGCCGCGAGGTGCTGCTCGACCTGGGAAAAAGGGGTCAGAGCTACCAGGTGAAGCGGCGGGAGATCGTACGCGACACGATGCAGGCGCTGATCCGGAACCTTTCGCAGGATCAACGGACTCAATTACTGCGAGCACTGTACATGATGGGCCATCTGATCCGCGACCTGGGAGAAGGAGTGACGGCATGAGTTTCCCCTCTGCCCGCGCTGCAGGCCTGCTGATGCTGCTGGCCGCGCTGGCCTTCCCGTTATGGAGCCTGGCGTCGGAACCGCTCTCGGCCCTGGTCGACGAGGCGCTGGGTGCGAATCCCTCGCTGGAGGCGGCACGCCAAGCGGTGCTCCAGGCCGAGAGCCAGGTTTCGCAGGCGCGTTCGGGGCTGCTGCCGACAGCGGCGCTGTCGGCATCCTACACGCGGCCCTCCTACATCCCGGAGGCGAATATCGGGCCCGGCGGGACGTTGAAATTCGGCACCGAAAACCAGATCAATACCCAGCTGAGCGCGGCGTACCCATTTTTCACCTGGGGGCGAACGCAGTCATCCATCCGGATTGCGGAGCTGAACGCGAAGACGGCGCGCGACGCCGCGGAACAGGCACGGCGTGCGATCGCGCTGGCCGTGGCGCGATCCTATTTCACCCTATCGCTCGCCGATGAGGCGCTTCGCTGGGCGGAAGAGAACGCCACGCTGCTCGAGGAGCAGGTTTCCCTCGTCAAGGCGCAGTACAGCGGAGGCTACGCGAGCGATTTCGACGTGCTGCGGATGGAGGTGGAGCTTTCGGGTGCGCGCAGCGAGGTTGTCAACCGCCGCAAACAGGTGGATCGCCTCGAGTATTCGCTCAACCGCCTGCTCGGCCGACCGCTAACCTCGCCGGTGGAATCGGACACACTGCTCCCGGAAACTCCTCCGGGGGGAGTGGACACGACGGACATCGCGCTGGCGACCCAGCAGCACCTGGAGTTGAAGATGCTGAGGCGCTCGTTCGATCTCTACGCGGAGCAGGAGAAGATCACGCGGACCGGCTGGCTGCGGCCGATGCCTTCGGCTTTTTTCTCGTGGGTGGTGCGCAACGGGCAATTCCCGGACGTGGAGGCGTTCAAGGATTCGTGGTCGGTGGGCGTTTCACTCGCGATGCCGATTTTCGACGGCTGGCTGACGAAGCGAAAACTGGAGGAGATCACGGTTGCGCGGCGATCTCTGGAGGCCAAGGAGCGCGACAAGCGAAGCGAGATCGAGCAGCAGATTTTGAACGCGCGGCTGGATCTCGCGGAGGCGTTGCAGCAGATCGAGATCGGGCGGAAATCCTTCGAACAGGCAAAAGCGAGCTACACAATCGCCCGAAACCGTTACAAGGGCGGCGGTCTCGGCAGCAGCGACCTGATTGAAGCCCAGCGGGCGCTGCGCCGGACGCGACTCACCCTGCTCGGCTACCAGTTCGACGCCGTGGTCAAATGGTGTTCGATGCGTGATGCGGAATACCTCCCCTACATCGAGGCGTTCGATGAATAAGCGTACAATGATGACGGTCGTGTTTCTCCTTTTCCTCGCTTCCGGATCGGCCGCACAAAGCGCAGCGCCGAAGGCCGTACCTGTCTATGCGGGCACGGTGGACATGGAGCCTGTGCGGCACACCCTCTCGGTCCGCGGGACAATCGTCCCCCCAGAGCGGGTGGATGTGTACAGCACCTTCGGCGGGGATGTCGTCTCGCTGAACGTGGACGAAGGTGACCGGGTGCGACTCGGGCAGGCGATGGTGCGGGTGAAGCGCGTCGATCCGGGAGTCCGCTACGAACCCGAGCGGATCGACTGTCCGCTTTCCGGGACCGTTTCGCGGCGGTACGTGTCCGTCGGAGCGCGTGTCACACCGCAGACCAAGCTGTTCGAGATCGTGCACGACGACTCGATGCTTTTCCGGGCGGAAATTCTTGAAGTGGATCTGGCCGGTCTGCGGGTCGGGCTGCAAGGCTCGCTGCGGCTGACCAACGGACAGGCGTTCGAGAATGTGACCCTGGGGAAGATCCTCCCCTACGTGGACGCCCAGAAGCAGATCGTACCCGGTGAGGTGATCCTGCCGAATCCCGATCGCCGCCTGCTGCCCAACATCGAGGGGGAGCTGAAGCTGCTGCTCGACCAGCATTCGGGGCTGACCGTGTCCCGCGATGCCGTGGTGGAGCGCAAGCGGGTGAAGGGTCTGTTTGCGATCCGGGACGGTGCGGCGAGATGGGTCCAAGTAACCCTGGTGTCCGATCTCGGGAACCGTCTGGAGATTTCGGGCGAGGGGCTCGCAGCGGGCGACACGGTGGCGACCTTCGGGCAGAACTCCCTCTCCGACGGGGTCCGTGTGGAGGTTCGCGAGGACCTGCGGCGATGAAACTCTCGCGGCTGTCAATGCGAAACCCGGTGGGCACGGCCCTGTTCGCGACTGCGATCGCGGTGCTCGGTCTGATCACGCTGCGCAGTCTGCCGATCGCCTACTGGCCGAACATCACTCCCCCGTTCCTGATCGTACAGACCCCATACCCGGGTGCGGCGCCGGAGGACATCGAGGAAGAGGTGACCAAGCCGCTCGAGCGTGTCGTCTCGACGATCAGCAACATCTACGAAGTCGAATCACTCTCGATCGAGGGTTTGAGCCAGCTCACCCTTCGCTTCAACTGGGGCACGGACGTCAACCGTTCGAAGATCGACCTTCGCGAGAAGCTTGACGGAGCGCGCGGCGAACTTCCCCGCGACATCCAGCCGACCTCGGTGCTGGCGCTCGACGCGTTGATCCCGGCGCCGCTCGAACTCGCCGTGACCTCCAACCGGTACGACCAGGGCGAATTGCGCCGCCTGCTGGAAGACCGGATCGTAAACCGTTTCCTGCGGCTGCCGAATGTCGCGGCGGTCGATATCCGCGGCGGGCAGGACAAGATCGTGCGCGTCGAGGCGGACCCGCTGAAACTGGTGCATCTCGGGATTCCGCTCGACCGGCTCACACAGGTGCTTGGGTCGGAAAACATCAATGTTCCCGCGGGAGAATTGACACAGGGGAGCCGCCAGTTCATCCTCCGCAGCTTCAACAAGTACCAGTCGCTGGATGACATCCGCAACATCGTCATCGAGCTGCGCGGGCAGACGCCGGTGCTGCTACGAGACGTGGCCACCGTCCGCTTTGTCGATGACGACAGGGTAGGGATCGCGAGCGTCAACGGCGAGGAGTCGCTGGCGCTGGCGGTTCGCCAGACCACGGACGGGAACACGGTGGCGCTCGTTGGTGAGGTGATGGCGGAGCTGCAAAGCGTCCAGGAGAGTTGGCCGGACATCAACTTCCAGGTGATCAAGGACGACAGCGCCTTCATCCGCTCGACGATCCGGTCGGTGACGACGAACGTCCTGCTCGGAGCTCTGATCGCGGCATTGTTCATCTACCTGTTTCTCGGCAGCCTGCGTAACACGTTCATCATCGTGCTTTCGATCCCCGTGTCGATTCTCGCCACGTTTCTCGTGATGGGCGCTTTGAAAATCAGCCTGAACACGATTTCGCTGGGGGGCCTGGCGCTCGGTGTGGGGATGATCGTGGACTCGAGCATCGTGGTGCTGGAAAACCTGTATTACCGGCAGCGCAAGTTGAACAGCACGGCGGTGATGGACCGGGAAGCGAAGATCGATTTGTACGACGCCGCCGTCAGCGAAGTGGCGCTACCGATCACCGCGTCGATCGCAACGAGCGTCGTCGTCTTTCTCCCGCTGGCTTTCACCAAGGGAATCACCTATTTCCTGCTGGGCGAGCTTTCGCTGACCGTCGTCGGAGCGTTGATCTTCAGCCTGCTCGTCTCCTTCACCGTGATCCCCGCGCTCAGCCTGAAGCTGCTGCAAGTGGACGGCGGCAGCAGCCTTCTCCCCCGCCTCTGGCAGAGAGCGATCGGCTGGCTGGCAAACGTTTACAGACCGGTGATCCGTGCGGTGAGCGGGAACTGGAAGCGGGCGCTGCTGACGATCGTAATCGCGTTCTCGCTGATGATCATCCCGATCGCCGGGGTACGGATGCTGGACATCGAGGAGCTGCCGCGGATCGACGAGGGCAAGATTCGGGTGAACCTGGAACTCCCGGTGGGCACTTCGCTGGACGCGACCGAGGGGATCGCGGAAGACATGGAAGCGAAAATGCTGGCGATTCCTGAGATTTTTCAGGTGTACAGCGTCGTCGGACTCTCCGCATTCTACAATCAACCGCTTTCGAACATCGCCTGGTTCGATTGCAGCATCCCCGCGTCCCAGGGTAATCTCGACGATGTGATGGCGAAGATGCGCCGCACGCTGACGGGGTACCCGGACGCGAAGATCGACGTGAAGGTTCAGAACATCGGAGCGGGGATGGGATCGTCCGGAATCGACGTGCGTGTGGCCGGCCCCAATCTCGACACGCTCGCGGCGATCAGCGATGAACTGCTGGACAGTCTCCGCGCCTACCCGCAAATCATCAACCTGGCGAGTAACCTGGAGGCAGGCAAACCGGAGATCCGGATCGTCGTGGACAGGAAAAAAGCGGCGCGCTGGGGCTTGTCATCGGCACGAGTGGCCTCGCTGGTTCGCACCGCTGTAGACGGGATCGCCGTCACGAAGTACAGCACCCCGGACGGCAACATGTACGACGTCGAGGTGTCGTTCGACCGTTCCGCCGTGCGCAGCCTGCCGGACCTTCGGGATCTCCCGCTGCAGACTCCGCTGGGAACGGTGATTCCGCTGCGGGCGATCGCGGAATTCAAGATGCGCCCGGGTCCTGCGCAAATCCGCAGGAGCGACCAGGAGCGTTTTCTCTCAGTGACCGGCGACGCGGGTCCGGGCTACCGCCAGCGTGACGTACGCGCGATCGCAGCGGAGGTCCAACAGCATATGCAGCTTCCGCGCGACTACCGCTGGAAACGAGCGGGAGCCTCGCGTTCGATCATCGAGTCGTTCCAATCATTAGCGATCGCCCTGGCGTTGGCGATTTTCCTTGTGTACGTGGTAATGGCGAGCCAGTTCAACAGCTTCTGGCAGCCGATCGTGATCAGCACGGCGATCCCGCTGGCGCTGATCGGAGCGGTGCTCGGGCTGATCGTTTTCAAGGGCGCGATCAACGTGAACAGCCTGCTCGGGATCATCATGCTCTCCGGGGTGGTGGTCAACAACGGGATTCTGCTGGTGGACTTCATCAACCGCGGCAGGCGCGAAGAAAACATGGACCGTCTGGAAGCGATCATCCAGGCCGGTCAGCGCCGGCTGAGACCGATCCTGATGACCACGCTGACCACGATGGCGGGGATGCTTTTCATCGCGCTCGGCGTCGGCACGGGCGGCGAGACGCTGGTGCCGCTCTCGGCGGTGGTGATCGGCGGACTCGCCTCCTCGACCCTGCTCACACTGCTGGTCGTCCCGGCGATCTACACGCTGTTCGATACATTCTTCAGCCGCGTTGGGACGAGGAGAACTCTAACGGACTAGTGCGGATTTGGCTGGGGTATGCTGCAGCGGGGGAACGCAGTCTCCGGCCGGTATCGAACGCCACAGGAACGTATCAAGCGGATAGAAAGGCACCACGAGAGCAAACCGCCCAAGGAGATCGCTCCCCAGGCGGCCTGGACGTGCCATCATAGACTGTGCTACCTGCGTGCAACCGTGGGGGGCCGATTACCCGGGCATCACAACCTGATGGCACGTGAGAATATAGCCCGGGTGTTTTTCGCGCGCAAGAAAAGTTAAGCAAATCGAACTCTCAATCGGTGCCGCGTCCTACCTCCGGCGAGTGATCGTAAGATTCCCCATCCCCACCGAAGCATCGATCTCCAGCGTGGATTTCGCGCTGCCGAATCCCTCGCTCTCGTATTCGTTCTTCGAGACCCGTTTAAATCCGTCTAAATCTATGGATGACATGAAATTACTATCATAGAACACACGTACGTCCACATCCTTGGGCACGGTTATGCGGCAGCTTCCGAGCCCAACGTTCAGATCGACAGTGCCGTCCCCCTCGAACCCGCGGAGGTCTAGCTCCACATCCCCCAATCCGCCTTCGACGTGCAGCCGGTCGAAGCGGAGATACCCGATCTGATGGGTTTTCACTTCCCCAAGGCCGCTTTTGAGAGTCACCCGGGAAGCCCGCTCGGAATTGGGTGAATCCATGCTGACATCGACTTCGGAAAGCCCTGCATCGAGTTCAAGCCTTCCCACCCGCAGCTTGTCAAGGTTCAAATCGCATTTTCCCAGGCCCACATCGAGCTCCAGGTCGGTGAGCGGCTTTGGACTGAGCCTGACCTGGAAGTGATCCTCAGACTCGACATCGGCGCCGCGTCTATTGTGGTGTTTGTATTTGTTTTCATTACGGTTATCGAAACGGACAACGGCCCGGTCCCCTCTCCTGTCGACGCGAAGTTCGGGCTGCGATTCACGCGGATCGTACTCGCCGCTGACGTCGATCAGGACGTCGTTTTCGCCCGCCTGGAGTTCGATTCTCGCGAGACCGAGGTTGATCCGGACGTCCGCCTGCTTGACGTCGTCGAGGGGGGCGCTGTCCTCGTAGGGCTCAAGCCGTCCCGCGGCGAACGCCGTGGCCGTGCACAGCACCCCTGCGAGCAGCACACCCGAATAAACCTTTTTCATACTGTTCCTCCTTCGGCCCCGAATCACTGCGAAAGGATACGGATGTGACCAGACCCCGCGGTGAGCAGAATCGGAATGCCGCCGCCATTGATCGTGCCGGACGCACGCAGGTTTCCGCTTGAAGTATGTTCGTATTCCAAGGGAAAATCGGACTTGAGGCGGCTACGATCCCTGCCGGCGGTTCCCACGGAAGCCTCAATCACCGCTCCGAGGCGCGCCGGAAGATGGAGATCGAGCGATCCGGTTCCAGTGGAAAGCTCGACACGACCGCCTGAATCCACACCGGGAGCCAGCCACACCTCCACATCGCCGGACCCGACGTTGGCGGTGACACTCCCGAGCAGGTCCCTGAGCACGACATCCCCGGAACTGGATCTGATCTCCACGTCGCCCTGATGCTTGCGTACCTCGATGTCTCCACCGGAGGCGACGAAATCCATCGGACCCGAGGTGTTGCTGGCGTCGATATCCCCGCCGGCGGTCACGAGTTCCGCGCTGTGCTCCGCCGAAATATCTTCGGCGATGAGATCGCCACCCTTGCTCGTCAGCGCTATATTCCCGCCTTTCACCTGTTGGGCATGAATGTCGCCGCCCATCGTCGTCGCGGAAAGAGCACCGTCCACCTTGCGTATCGTGATCTCCCCTCCCGCCGTCGTAACATCGGCGGTGCCGGAATAGTCCGCCAGCTTGATGTTGCCGCCGGATGTCGCGGCGGTGAGTTCACCCGAAACCTGCTCAAACACCAGGTCGCCGCCGGAAACCGCGGCGGAAACATCTCCCTGCACCTGCGCAAGCCGCAGCGATCCCCCGGAAACCGAACAGTCGATGTTCCCTTTGACGCTCCCGATCCGCACATCTCCGGCGGAGACATTCAACTGCAGATCGGTTGCGACGGGGAGGATTGCGTCGAGGCTTACTTCCGCGTCAGGGGCGCTCCAGGCAAAGCGCTTCGAACCCCGTACCTGAACGTTTCCATCGACGATTTCGACGCCCGGGAGTACCTTTTTCAACACCTGTTCGGCGTCATCCCGGGAGAGCCCTCGGTCGATCACACAGCGGATCGTCACCTGTCCGGCCTTCGTGCCGGACCCCGAAACGGTGACATTCCCCGTAAAAGATTGCACGGTGAGGCTGGAGGGCGCGCCGCCCCGCACATCGTACTTCACCTCCGCCACCCAACGGCCTTTTTCGCTGGTCCAGACAACATTGGGCGGTCCCGCGGCAACATCAGCCACCCGGGCGAAGAAGATGAACAGCAGAGATGTGACGAAGAGCCGATTCATGCAACGCCTCCCTACACTTCCAACTTCGTACTTGGGACGGTGCGAACGGGCAAAAGGTTACGTTTCAAGGGGATCGAGCGGTGGATCCCGGAGGGACACCCGCAAAACGACAGGATCGCGGGCGAAGTCATCCACGGACTCCAGGTAAGTACTTGTTTTACCAATTCCAATCTGTTTCCTTGCTGTAATCTGGCGCATTGCCTGCGGCGTATTCCCTTCCGAGCCTGTACTCGACCAGGTCTCCTTCGATCGACCCGACGGAAATCGTGCTTTTCATCTTCACCGGCAAGCGCAACTGATCGTCCGTCAGCCAGACGATCATCCTGCCTGTCATCTGGAACAGCCCCTCGGATTCGATCACCGGTTCGACCTTCCAGCAGGTCCATTCACCCGCCGGAACCTTCACTTTTTCCTTCCCGTACACCTTCACCGTGAGGGGGTACTGCTTGTTCATGTCGTGGAGCGGCAAATGGAGGTCAACGCCGGCCTGCAACGGCTGCATCCGCACCCAGTAAAGGGCGGAGATGATGTTGTGGCTGAAGGGCTCGAACGGCGTCGCACCCTTGGGACCGTTTTCGTTTGAGATCGAAACCCACCCGGTTTCGTTATTGTAGTCATAGAATTTCAAGGATTTATAGCCGCCCTCGTGGATGCGGCGCTCGTACCGGTCGGAGTAGAGACGCTCGGTGTCGAACCAAGAATCAACCTGGTCGCGGACCTTGAAGAGGAGGTCGACCGTCGGCGTGCTCCTCGCCCTGCTGCGGAAATGAAAAGAGGGGCAGCGGGTCGAGGTATCGATGGCCACGATCGCCATCTCGCTGATTCCAGCTTGAACAAAAGAAAAATCAAGATGATAGCGCAAACGTTCGCCGACTCCGAAAGGGAGGTGCCGATAGGATTTCGTGGTGTAGTCCGGGACCGACGGCGAAGGGATACCTGCTTGTTTTTCTACATCTTGCGTGATTGCTTCCACGGCCGGGGCGGTGATCCGAAGGCGCGCGCCGGTGTCGCCGACCGGAACACTTTTCAAACTGTCGCCGCCCTGCTTAAGGGCTGTGGAATCGGTTTGGGCGAACAGCAGCAGCGGAACGGCGAGCAGAATTGCAGCAACTTTGGGCCAATGACCGGCGGCGGGCATCAGACGCGTCTCCAAGTCGTGCCCTCGGGGCCGTCCTTCAGCTGAATCCCCCTGGCAACAAGCTCATCACGGATGCGGTCCGCAGCCGCCCAGTCCTTCGATTCGCGGGCGCGGTTTCGCTCTTCGATTTTCCGTTCGATCCAGGCGGTGTCCTCGGTGTTTTCCGCTTCCGGCTGAAAGACCCCGAGCGCATGATCCCAGCGAATCCACGTTTTTTCAAGGAGTTCGACATCTCCGGATGTCAAGCCATGCGAGGCGATTTGAGCGTTTCCTTCACGCACTAGTTGAAAGACCGCCGCGAGCGCGGCGGAGACGTTCAGGTCGTCATCCATCCCCTCGTTGAAGCCCTTTTCGGCCCTCTCCAGCACCTCCTGCAGAACGGGAGTGGTCTCCCCCCCCCGCGCGGATCGCCACGAATCGCGGAACTCATCGAGCCGCGCAAGGGAGGAACGGGCGGCGCTGAGTCCGTCCAGGGTGAAATTCAACTGGGCCCGGTAATGAGTGCCGATCAGGACGTAGCGAATCTCACGGGGGCGCCAGCCCTTGTCGAGCAGATCGTTGAAGACATAATAGTTGCCGAGGGACTTCGACATCTTCTTCCCCTCGACGATCAGGTAGTTGCAGTGCATCCAGTGATGTGCGAAAGCCGCGCCGGTGGCGCACCTGCTCTGGGCGATCTCGTTTTCATGGTGCGGGAAGATGTTGTCGACGCCGCCGGTGTGAATGTCGAACTCGTCGCCGAGATACCTGCGTGACATGGCCGAGCATTCGATGTGCCATCCCGGCCTTCCGCGGCCGAATTCCGTATCCCACCCGACATCCCCGTCCGCTTCGTCCCAAGCTTTCCAGAGGGCGAAATCCCGCACATCGTCCTTAGATTCGTACTCATCGTTGGATACGCGATCGCCGATGCGGAGGTCCTCGAGCCGTTTCCCGGAGAGTTTCCCGTACTCGGGGAAACTTTCGATGCTGAAATAGACGGACCCATCCTGTCCCTTGTAGGCGTGCCCCTTTTCGAGCAAAGACCGGATCAGGTCAACCATCTCCGGGACATGTTCGGTGGCGCGCGGGTACACCTTCGCGGGAAGAACGTTGAGCAGCTTCAACCCATCGAAGAAGGAGGTGATGAAGGGCGCCGTAATCCGCTCCAGCGGCACACCCGACTCCCGGCTCTTCTGGATCGTCTTGTCGTCCACGTCGGTGATGTTCATCACCTGTTCGACTGTATACCCGCTGACCTCAAGCCAGCGGCGCAGGAGATCGGCAAATACGAAGGCGCGGAAGTTTCCGATATGGGCGATGTCGTACACGGTAGGCCCGCAGTTGTACATCCTGACAACGCCCGGAGTGATCGGCACGAACGGCACCTGTTTTCGCAGGTAGGTATCGTAAATGGCAAAGCTCATCGGTCGCCCTGCGTCTGCTCGTTTGCCAAGAACCGTTTATGGCGCACGGACCAGTAGCGTTCGATGTAATCCACGCTCGAGAGCGCCAGCAGGCCGAGCACGACCCAGGGCGCGACAATCACGATCTCCTCGAACAGGTAATGATCCAGCAGGTAAATCATCAGGGTTGCGGCGATCGCGAAGGTGGTCGCCTTCCCGGGCCAAGAACTGACGAAGAGATAATGATCCTCCTGCAGAGCCCTAGTCGCCAGGATCAGGATCATTCCGTCGCGGAACACGATCGCCACGAACAGCCAGAGGGGAAATCGCGGCTCGTGTGCGGAAAAGGTGAGCGCCGCGGCGGTTGAGAGCACGACCACCTTGTCCACTATGGGGTCCAGGATTTTCCCAAGATCGCTGATCTTCTTGAACAGGCGGGCGATGATTCCGTCGAGCATGTCCGTAACGAATCCGCAGAGCAGAAGGATCGCGGCGATCATGTCCTGGCCGGGGCCGCGCGATTGCGAAATGAGGATCACGGCAGGCAAGATGAACGCGAGCCGCGACAGGGTGAGGATGTTGGGCAGCAACCTGAGATCGGAGAGGTGGATGCCGGGGTACTGGACCTGGCGTCGCTTCTGGTCCTGGCTGATCTTGCGCCGTTCGGGATCTCGAAACCGTATTTCCATCAAAGCTCCACGATACGAAAACGCCCCTTTCCAACTGGATTCCGGGGCGGTTGTCATCGATCATTGCTTGAATATACTCAAGAATATCGCTCCTTCGTCCCGGTTTCCTCATCCCCATCGGGCGGGATCGGGTACTCGCCCGTGAAGCATGCCGTACAGTATCCCTGGTTGCCGCTGCCGGGCACGCTTTCGAGGAGTTTTTCGACGGACAGATAGCCGAGGGAATCGACACCGATGATCTCACGGATCTGCTCCACGCTGTGGTCGTGCGCGATCAGTTCCTCCCGCGACGGGAAATCCATCCCATAGTAGCAGGGAAACCGGATCGGCGGGCAGGAGACGCGAACATGCACCTCCTTGGCCCCGGCGCCGCGGATCAGGTCGGTGAGTTTGCGCAGCGTGGTGCCGCGGACAATGCTGTCCTCGACAACGACCACGCGTCGGTCCCTGACGACGCCGGCGACTGGATTGAACTTCAGCTTCACCCCCATTTCGCGCATCGCACTCGTCGGCTGGATGAAGGTTCGCCCGATGTAATGGTTGCGGATCAGCCCCATCTCGAACTTGGCGTCGCTTCGCTGGCTGAAACCGAGCGCCGCGGTGTTGGAGCTGTCGGGCACGCTGATCACGATATCGGCGTCCGCCGGGTGCTCGAGGGCGAGCTCCTTGCCCATCTTACGGCGGAATTTGTCAACGCTGTCGCCCAACGTGCGGCTGTCGGGGCGCGAGAAGTAGATCAATTCGAAGATGCAGAAGTGAGTTCGTTCGACCTGCGCGACGGGGATGGAATGCATGCCCTCGCGATCGAGGACGACGAGTTCGCCGGGCCGGACGTCGCGGATGAGTTGATACCCGAGCAGGTCGAGAGCGCAGGACTCGGAAGCGACGACGTACGAGTCCCCCTTCCTGCCGATTACCAGGGGACGCCATCCGTGCGGGTCGCGAACGGCGTAGATGGCATCGCGGGAGAGCATCACCAGCGAATAGGCACCCTGCACCCGCCCGAGCGCCTCGAGGAAGCGGTCGAGGAGCTTTTCCTTGCGCGACCGTGCCATCAAGTGGATCAGGATCTCGCTGTCGGTGGTGCTCTGGAAAATAGCGCCGTCGTTCTGCAACTCTCTGCGGAGTTTTCGGGTGTTGATCAGGTTGCCGTTGTGCCCGATCGCCACGGGACCGTCGCGGAGCATCGCGGTAAGCGGCTGGATGTTGAACTGGGCGTTGGTCCCCGTAGTGGAATAGCGGTTGTGCCCGATCGCGGCGTTGCCGTGCAGTTCCTTGAGCAGCTCGGGGGAATCGAACACCTGGCTGAGGGTTCCGAGGCCGAGGCGGTGGTAGAATCGGTCGCCGTCTGTGCTGACGATGCCGGCAGCCTCCTGCCCCCGATGCTGCAGCGAGTAGAGGCCGTGATACGCCAGCTCCGCAGCGTATTCGGCATTCCACACCGCCATCACACCACAATTTTCCTTGATTTCCTCGAGGGCCATGCGGAGCACTCCGTATACCTGCCGACCATCCACTCCCGCCGCGGGGAAGCGGAATATACGCCCCCGTCGAATGGCCTGCAATGAATCCAAACAGCCGTTTGAGCGAAGCGGGGCGCGGTCAGCGGAACGATGATGAATGGGGCTGGGTGAAGCGGCTTTCGTACATCAGTTCGAGCAGGTACTCGATGATGTCGATGTAATTGGCCTCGGGGTCGCGGAGGATATTGAGACGGAGCAGCGCTCTCAAATCCAGAAACAGCGACATCTTGTCCCCGTCCTTCATCCGTTTGACCACCTGCAATTGCTCGAGCGCCGTCAGTGCGCCGTCGAGATCGAAAGGCTGCTCACGTTCCTCGTCGATTTTAGCACGAATCGTGTCGATCTGGAGGTGCACGAGGGCGCGGCTGGGATTGAAGAGCCGTTCGGAATAGTCCGGCGCGGTGAGGAACCAGTCGAGCAGATCGGAGGCGGGATCGGGCAGCTTGAGGGGAGTTTGAATGCCGACTCCCGAAAGGATACCGGTGTTCATGTCGGAGGCACGCTGGAGAAAGTGAAGAAAGCCCAGCAACAGGTTTTCATCGGGGACTTCAATGGATTGCGAATAGGGATCCGCGAGGCGCAGGTCGATCAAGCCAACGTGCGAAAGCCCGCTGAGCACGGGATAGGTGAACTCCCGTGAAAGCGGCAGGGTATTGATCAATTCATCGAGCAGCGGAGCCAGCGCGAGCTGAGGGATCGGCGTCTCGGCGTCCGAGCGCACCCTGAGGAAGGTATAGAGCAGGATTCCGATACCGTAGAGCGTCGAGACGCTCGACCGCACGGGGCGCTCCGCGACGCGTTCACGGCTCATTCCACCCCTGATCACCCGCTGCAGCCATTCGGTCCCCTGCTCAACAGCCTGCTGGTATTCCTCCGGAGTGACGGAAAGCCCGGTGGCCTCAATGACTACCTGCGCGCTGTAATTCAACGGCGGATCATCAAACAGACACTCGGCAGCGAGGATATCCCCCGGCCCGAGCAGTGCGATGGGAACCTGAAGAGCGCCCACCTGGCGAGACAGCCGTATGCTACCGGTCTGGATCACCAGGGCTCGATGACACATTTCGCCCTGGTGCGCGATCTCCGTTCCGGCTGGCCATGACTCTTGCCGGGCCATACGATCCTTTCACCCTCACGAAACGATGCGAGATGGTCGCTTTCGTTCACGCTCGATGTCTGCCGCGATGTCCTCGTATCCCGTGCGTCCCATCAGTGCGTACGTCGCCTCCTTGCCGGCCTCGACCCCGGGCTGGTCGAGCGGATTCACCTCGTAGAGGGAGCCGGCGACCAACGTGCCCGCTTCGAGCAGGTACATCAATCCACCGACGGTATCCGGGGCAATCTCGTCGAGCAGAAAGGCCATGTTCGGACGGTGAGCCGCGGTCAATGCGCGTTGTGTGGCCTCACCCTCCGCACGCAGCAGGCTGCCAATATCCTCGCCCGACAGATAATCGACCGTCTCGATGTCCGGGTAGTGTTTGCCCACCTTCACCGTCCTGCGGTAGCTCTGCGGAATAACGAAGGTGAACGTCTTGTCGTTCGGCCCCTCGACGTAGAGCTGCACCTGGCTGTGCTGGTCGGTGGACCCGAGCGCAGCCACCGGGGTCGGCCCCTGGTTCACCGTTTCCCCCTTCAGGTTGTTCTTCTTTCCGAGGGATTCGGCCCAGAGCTGCCGGAACCAGTCGGCGGTGCGGAACAGGGCGTTCGAGTAGGGCATCATCACGTGGATATTCTGTCCTCGCTGAGTGTGCGAGAGATACTGAAGGAGCGCGAACGCTGCGCCGGGATTTTTATCGAACTCCCGGTTGAACACCTTTTCGCGCTGTTCGTTGGCGCCGCGGAGCAATTCATCCAGGTCGATGCCGAGCAGCGCGGCGGGCAGCAGCCCGACGGAGGTCATCACGCTGAACCTGCCCCCGACGCCCGACGGGATCGAGAAGGTTGAGATGCCCTCCTCGCGGGCGATCTGGCGGAGCGCGCCCTTGGCGGGATCGGTGGTAAACACGAGGTGGTCGCGGTACTCTTTCCCCAGCGCCTTTTTCACCGGACCGAGGATAGCGCCGAACGCCGCGATCGTCTCCGCGGTGCTCCCGGATTTGGTAATCACATTGTACAACGTTTCGGCAGGATCGCACACATCCATCACCGCGCCGAGATATTCGGGATCCGGGTTGTCAGGGACGAACAAGCGGGGAGCGTCACGGTCTTCATCGGAACGTTCGTTCCAGTGCAGAGGCTTGAGCGCGTCCCGCAGGGCGATTATTCCCAGCGCACTGCCGCCGATTCCGAGCACAACCACGTTGCGGAATTTCGTCCGGTTCTTCTCCGCATACTCCTGGATTCGCTTGACGGTATCCTTCTCCTGCGGCAGGTCGTAGAACGGCAGTTCCCCCGCCTTGCGGCGGGCTTCAAGACCCTGCAATGCGGCTTCAACCTTCGCCCAATGCTGGTCGAGGTCCTCGACGCCGACCCCGCATTCCTCACCCACCGCGTCCTCGAACATCCGGGTAACATCCAGACGTATCCGATCACTCATTGCAGTCTCCCTTCCCCGAAGCGCGCTTCAGGGCTGGTCTTCATGTCCGGTTTTCGCGCCTGTTCAGGTTGCCCCTGCAACAAGCCGAATGTGTGCACCCAGGCCAAGGCCGAGCGCCCTGGACGCCGATGCTCCGTTGCATACAATTTCAACCGTTCCCCTGCTGCCGATCAACCACACCGTCTCGCCTTCGTCCGCCTCGACGAACGTGGCCACTCGGCGGAGGGGGGTTCCGCCGATTTCCAATGCTCTCCGCTCGGCATCGGCTGCGGACAGGTTGGTGACGAGATTTCCGAACCTGTCCACCCACAACACTTCACCGACAACGCCACCCTCCCGTTCCAGAGGAGCAATGGCCACTGTCTCCCACCGATCCACGGCAGGGCCCGCCTGCGACAACGCCGCTCCGGACGCCAACTGAGCCGCGGCGGGAGCGATCCAGTCCCGACCGTGGAAGGTCGTCGAGGGCCGGGGCCTGCTCCACTCCCTGTTTTCCAGGCGATGGACGCGAACGGGTTTCTTTCCCTCCAGAAGCGGCGCGATCAACCCATTGTCCGGCGCGACGAGCAGTCGATTTTCCACGTCGGCCGCGAGCAACGCCCTGTCGGAGCCCACCCCCGGATCGACCACGGCAGCGACGACCGATCCCGCGGGCAGCAGCTGAAAATCGTGCCAGAGCAGAAACGCCCCCGCTCGGACATTCCCGGGAGGCACATGGTGGCATAGGTCGACGATCCGCAGAGCAGGATTCACGGAAAGAATCACGGCATGCAGCAGGCCGACGAAATCGTCCTGCACGCCGAAATCCGTTAACAGCGCGACGACCCCGGATCGTCCCGGGGCGGCGGTCATCAGAACTGCACCTCGGGGGCTTCCTGGGACGCCTGGGGAGCCTGGAAGAACTCCTTCTTGGTGAACCCGAACATGCCCGCGATGATGTTCTGCGGGAAGCTCCGCAGCATCACGTTGTAATTCCTCACCGAATCGTTGTAGCGTTTCCGTGCAACAGCGAGGCGGTTTTCCGTACCGGCGAGCTCGTCCTGAAGCTGGCGGAAGTTGGCGTCGGATTTCAGCTGCGGGTAATTCTCCACGACGAGCAGCAGCCTGGAGAGGGCACCGGACAACTGGTTTTCCGCGTCCATCCGCTGCCCCTGGCTGGTCGCGCCGCCCACTTTGGCCCGGGCTTCGGTGACGCCCAGCAGCACCTGCTGCTCCTGCTTGGCGTAGCCCTTCACTGTGTTCACCAGGTTCGGAATCAGGTCATAGCGGCGCTGCAGGTTGTTCTCCACTTCGGCCCAGGAACCGCTGACCGTCTCCTCCATGTTGACCAGCGAGTTGTAGGTCCCGCGGACAAAGGAATAGACCGAGAAGCCCAGGATCACAAGTACCGCAACAACAATCAGAATGATGACCGTTCCACGTTTCACGTATTCCTCCTTGTGCGCAAACGTCCGCCCCCCGCGGACGGATGGTGATGTCAATGTACTCCTCGCCGACCTGCTCAGGACTGCCACTGATCGACGAACCGAGCCAGTTCGTCAAGCTGCTTGAGCGTATCGGTCAGCAGTTTCCACGCGGCGAACCGGTTCAGGGAGCTGCGCTGATGACGGACCGCGTGCACCTTCAGAAAGACGTCCGGATCAACGTTCGCCAACACCGCGCCCTGACGGATGACCTCCGTGCGGTCCGCCGGGACCTCACGGCCATCGATCGCCAGCAGCGCCTGGAAAACGGAAGCCCAAGCGGAGGAACTGGCTGCGAGCAACTCGCGTATCGCCGCCGTGCTGGCTCCGCGCTCGAGGGCCGCCTGCCGAAAATGGACCCACTTGCCCTTGATCTCGCGCTCCGCCTGGAGCCGCAGATCCTCCGGACGGATATTCAATTGCTCAAAGAGATCGTCGCCGAGCAGACACTCGTGGAAGAGCTTGATGTCGAGAAATTCCATCGGATAGACGTCCAGTGAAGAGCGCACGTAATTCTCGCTCAACACCAGGGGCACGGCGAAGCCCTTTTTCAGCTTTCGCTTGACGACATCCGCCGCGTCCGGCCATTTGCTGTAGTCACCGCTCTCGACGAGCAGCAGCAGGTTGATGTCGCTCGTCTTAGGCGACCAGCCGCCACGAACGGCGGAGCCATACAGGTAGGCAGACTGCAACGCCTCGCCCCACACCCGTTTCCAGAGTTCGACGTTCGACTCGACCGCGTTCTTGATTCTATCGTCCATCACTGACTCCGCTTTAGAAGGAGCGGCCCGCGCCGCCACCACCAAATCCACCGCCGCCGAATCCACCGAATCCGCCTCCAAATCCGCCACCGCCGAAACCACCGCCCCCCCAGCCGCCTCCCCGGCGGCCGAACATCGAACTGAGCAATATGCCAAAGAGGATCGCCCGTCCGGTGCGGAAGGACATGAGAACGGCAACCAGGACAACCATGAAGATGATCCCGAGCGGGTTCATCCTCTGCTCCCTGCCCTGCCACTGCACCTGGCGAGGCATCTCCCCGGTGAGCCTGACGTTCGGTTCGACGCGCTGGACCACGGCGACCGCAGTCGCAGCGAACGCCTCCAGCACCCGGCCTTCACGCAGGTAGGGGATCGTCACCTGATCGAGAATCCGTCCCGCGACACCATCTGGGACATCGCCTTCCAAACCGTACCCCGTCGCGAGGTACACCTGCCGCCCGCTCCTGTCGCTGGCTCCCGTTTTGTAGAGCAGGACGGCTCCGCGGTCGGTCCCCTTTTTGCCGACGCCCCAAGCATGCCCCAGTTCCACCGTGTAGAGCGAAATGTCCTCGCCCTCGGGAATCGTATCCATGGTGACAAAGGCAAACTCGATCTTCGCTTTCTGCTGGATTTCCCGCCCCAACGACTCGAGCCGAAGGCGGTCGCCGGAGGAGAGAATTCCGGCATAATCGTTGACAAAACCCTGCGGTTTAGGGAAGGTTTGCGCGGACGACGCGGCGACGACTGCGAACAGGAGAACGAATGCACAAGTCAGCCGCTTCATGCCTGCTCCGGGTTGCTGGTCTCGTTCGCTCGCCCGGCCTCAGGGTTCACATCCGGAGCGGGCTCAGCGGCGGCCGGAGGCGGTTCGCTCTCGATCCGCATCTCCAGGTCGCCGGGCTGCGGAAGTCCGCCAGGTTGCTTCTGGAAGAAGAGGACCAAGATCAGGATGGTGACACCGACGGAAACGGCCGAATCGGCGACGTTGAACACCGCGAACCGGTCCATGATGAAATTCGGAAGGTCAACGTCGATGAAGTCGATGACGTAGCCGTTCAACAGACGGTCGTAGGTATTCCCGACGGCACCGCCGAGGATGGCGGCCAGGATCCAGCGGATCCCCCCCGATTGGTCTTTCATGCGGACGAAAATCCAGGCCACGATGACAACCGCGATCAGCGAAAGCACTCCGAGCGTGCGCGAGTGGATGAGGCTGATGCCCAGCGCCATGCTGTCGTTCCGGATGTACGTCCAGCGAATTGTATCCCCGAGGAAGGGAATCGACTCGTGAAGCTGCATCGTGTGCGACACGATCACCTTGGTCAATCGATCGAGAAAGATCACCAGAAGTGTGAGTGTCAAAGGCAGGTAATGTCGAACGGTACGAGTCACGCTTAATCTCCGGGTCATGGACAGGCGGGTGGCTGGCTATTCAACTGGACAACACCGCTTCAGGGGCGCGAGTGAATCGGCGGATTGGCGAGAGATTCTTCCCGCCGGCGGAATCAAGCGAGCGGGGATGGATCTGCTTACGACCTCCGCCGCGGACCGGAAATCAACGCCGCTCCTCTTCCTGCTTCTTCTTGCATTCGATGCAAAGCGTAGCGTGAGGCACAACCTCCAGTCGTTTGTACTGAATCGGCAAACCGCACTCGGCACACAAACCGTAGGTGCCGTTTTCCATGCGATCCAACGCGCGATTGAGATGACCGAGGAATTTATTTTCGCGTGAGGCAAAGAGGAATGCCTTTTCCCGCTCCTGCGCATCCGTACCCTGATCCGCCATGTGAAGCGAATAGGTCGAGGAATCGCCGGAATACTCCTCGAGGGTTTTCAGGGAACTCTCCTCGAGGTAGCCGATCTCTCGCAACACCGCCTCACGCTTCTGTTCGATGATTTTCCGGAAATGCGGCAGATCCTTCGTTGAATAGCGACGCATGCCGTCTTTGTTCGCCATGGTACTCCTAACGCATCGACCAGCGGCCACGTTGGCCCTGCTGTTTCCGTTTCAACTCCGCTCCGTTCGCCTATTCAATCGGACGAGAGCGGTCAAAGGTACAACGTTCACCGGGCCCGCGCTCGTTGCCAGCCCCTTCACCGGAGCACTCGCCGAGTCCCGAGACGAGATGCTCTCGATAGGCCCGATTCATTCTATTGATATTCTTACAATAAAGACTCTATTTTTCGGCGTTTTCCTGGGGAGATTGACCACCTGCGAGGCTCTTCTTCAACTCCTCGCTGTCCTCGAGCGCCTCCTGCTCGAGAATATCCAGCAGCTCCACCTGGCCGCGCAGAATCTGCTTCATCTTCAGGATGAAAGAGCGCCGCTGGCCCTCGAGACGGTGTACATCGTCGAGCAGCTTCTGGTGTTTGCGGCGGGCATCGTGAATGATTCGATCCGCCTCAAGCCGGGCGTTCTGCTCCAGCAACTCACTCCTCTTCGACGACTCCTGCTCGGCATTGCGGCCGGCTTTCTGCGCGTTCATCATCGCATCCTGAAGCGTCGCCTCCATCTTTTGGTACTCTTTGAGCTTCGCCTCATGGAATTCCGCCCGCTTCGCCAGTTCATCGCGTTCCGCACGGATCGCCTCGAACTGTTCTGCGATGAGATCGAGGAAACTGCGCACCTCTTCCACGTCAAAGCCGCGCATCTGACGGCCGAAATCCTGCTTTCGGATATCCAACGGTGTGAGGTTCATGGTTTCCTCTCAAGTCCTGCGGAGGCCGAATATGGCCGTTCCGATCCGCACGTGGGTCGCACCCTCTTCAACGGCGATTTCATAATCCGCACTCATTCCCAGCGAGAGCATCTCCATGCCTACTCCGGGAAGGTGCAGCGCCTCCATCTCACGCGCAAGCTCGCGCACATGGCGGAACGCTCTCCGGATTTCGCCGGCATCATCGGTGTTCGGACCGATCGCCATCAAGCCATGCACGCGTAGAGAACCGCGGTTCGCCGCGTACTCGGCCAATTGTCCGAGCGCTTCCGGATCGACACCACCCTGGGTGTCCGCGCCGCTGACGTTTACCTGGATCAAGCAGTGGGCGACGATGCCCATCTCGCCGGCAATCCGATCCACGCGGTCGATCAGTTTCTCCCGATCCAGACTGTGAATGAACGAGAACATCTCAAGTACTGGATGAACCTTGTTGCTCTGCAGGTGGCCGATGAAATGCCACGTCAAACGGCTCGCCCGCTCATCGCCCAGCAGCCGCCGCAGCGCCTCCAATTTCTCGGGAACACCCTGCAGCCGGTTTTCACCGAAGCTGGTCAATCCGGCCTCGACCCCCTCCGCAACCTGCGCGGCAGAAAGGGTCTTGGTAACTCCGATCACGGTGATTTCGGCGGGATCGCGATGCGCTCTTGCGGCCGCTTCCGCGATCCGGCGCTGCACTTCGGCAAAACGTTGAGATAGCGTACTCTGCATGATGTTGCCGCCCGTTTCAGGCAGGTTGCAATATAGCGGGGGTGCCCGGGAAAGGCAAGATTCGGCGATTGGGCACCGGGGGCGTGAGCAACGATCGAATCGCTTGAAACCCTTGCCCTTGCGTGACTTTTTACAAGTTCACTCAGTACTGCGGACGCGAACCGCGATCGCCCGGGCAACCTGCCGTGCGTCCCGCTCCCTGCTAAGCAGATGATCGGCGCGAGCATCGAGGGTGAGCAGGAATTTGGGAGGGTGCGCCCATTGCATCAGTTGCTCGGCGCTCGAATACGGAACGGTGTCGTCCGAGGGACCGTGCATGATCAGCAGTTTTGAGTTGAGTGCATCGAGAGCTTCGCGGACGTCATGGCGTTCAATGTCCTCGAAAAAATCGCAGCGCAGGCGATAGCTGCGGTTGTCGATGCGCAGCTCCCCAATCCCCCGCTCGAGCGCCTGCTCGCGAGCGAGTTGCAGGCTCTGCCCAAAACGTCCGGGCACAGAGGGCGCGGCAATGGTGACAACCAGTTCGATCCCCGGGAGCCGTGACGCCGCGAACAGCACTGACGAGCCGCCCATCGAATGACCAATCAGAATGCTAGGAGACTGGAATTCATTCGCCAGGAAGGTCGCCGCCGCGATCACGTCGCGAACGTACCCGGAGAGCGTCGTATCGGCAAAATCGCCCGCCGATCCACCAAGGCCCGGGAAGTCAAACCGGAGGGTTGCGATGCCCGCCTCCGCCAGGTGCCTGCTGACATAAACGGGCGCCTTGTAATTCCTGTTGCAGGTGAAGCAGTGCGCGAAGACCGCCCAAGCGTGCGGCTCACGGTCCGGCGGGCGTTCGATGTGGCCGCAGAGTTCGATCCCGTCCGCATTCGGAAAGGTGACGCGGCAAGCATTTCGCAGACTCATCGGCCGGTCTCCGTTCACCTCTCTTGGCAGCGCCTGTATCGTGCGCCGCTGAGAGTAGCGGGAACGTCTCGGAATCGAACCGAGCCGGGACGGTCAGGTCCCACAACGGCTTTGAAGGCCGCGGCGTCCACCAGGATCGCATCCGCTCCCAGATCTTCCACATATACTGTCAATTTCCCGCAAGCGGGACTTTCATTTCAACCCTGCTAACTTTCGGATTTTGTTTCTTTATAGGCTTTGGCCAGCATCTCGCACAGGCCGCCAAAGGCGCCGTTGGAAAGAATCAGGTCGATATCCCTTGTTTCATCAACATCCATAAGGAATTTTAGTATCTCATCGACGGAATCGGTGGAAAAGCCTTGTACCTCGTGATTCTTCAATTCGGATAAGACTTTTCCCCGATCGAGGCGATCGGCTTCAGGAACCCGTTCCTGGCGGTAAATGGGACCGATTACGACCTCGTCGGCACCTGACAAGGCACCCGCCAGCGCCTTTTCGTGTGTGCGGCGGACCATCGTGTTGGATCGAGGTTCAATCACAACTCGAAGTTTCCGGTCCGGCCAGCGCAACCGTGCAGCGGCGATCGTCTCCCGGATTGCCGTCGGGTGGTGCGCGAAATCATCCACGAACAGCCTCTGCCCCACAGTGAGGAAGACTTCCATCCGCCGCCGCACCCCGCGAAACTGCATCACCGCGTCCTGAATATCGCGGCTCGACGCGCCCAAAATTGCCGCCACGGCGACCGCCGCGAGGGTATTCTGCAGATTGTGGCGACCGAAAAGCGGCACCGCAAGTTCCGCGAACCGCTCCCGGCCACGGTACACGGCGAGTCCGCTGAATCCGGAGGAGATTCCGGTCTCCTGGCCTCGCCAGTGGGCATCCTGCGAGAAACCGTAGGTAAAGGTTTTGCAGGGAGCATCCTTTGTCAGTGCGGCCGCACGCGGGTCGTCCGCGCAGGCGATCAACCAGCCCCCCGGCGGCACCTGACGAAGCATCAGGCGGAAAGCCCTTTCGATCTCCTCCACGCTCGCGTAAATATCGCCGTGGTCAAACTCGATCGAGGTGACCACCGCAATTTCGGGGATGTAATGGAAAAACTTGGCGCGTTTGTCAAAGAACGCGGTGTCGTACTCATCGCCTTCGATGACAAACGGGGTGCCTTCGGCGCCCAGCCTACTCGAATGGGAAAAGTCGAGAGGCTGTCCACCGATTAGAAATCCGGGTTCCAATCCACAGCGATCGAGAAGAAAAGCGGCGAGCGCGGATGTCGTGGTCTTGCCGTGGGTTCCGCTGACCATCACCGGACGCCGGGCCTGCAGCACCACACTCTTCAGCCATTCGGGCAGGCTGGCGTAGGGGATCCGCTTTCTCAGCAGTTCCTCGACTTCCGGATTTCCACGGCTCAGTGCGTTGCCAACAAGAACGAGATCCGGTCCCCAGTCGAGATTTTTCGCGGCATAGTCCTCGTAGAGATGAACCCCCAGTTCGTGAACCATCTCCGATGTCGGAGGGTAGAGCGGACTGTCGCTGCCGCGCACCTCCCACCCCGCCTCCAGGGCGAGCCGCGCCCCGGCGACCATCGCGGTGCCCCCGATGCCGCTAAAATGGAGTCGAGGGGGATCGTGGAACGTTTTTACCGGAAGCATCATCACCTTCAACGTACAAAAAGATCCGAATCCAAAGAGATCAGAAATCGAACATTCTGGTTCCAGGTAAGGGAACGCAATCCATCATAGTCGGCTCGAATCTTGCCCGGACGTTTGACCACGACCGGCAATGCCAGAGTCAATGTAAGACCATAAAAGTCAGCCAATTGAGCGTCCACTCCAGCACTGTACGCAATTTCCCGCGAGGTGAATTTAAGACTGCGTGTCAAACCGCTGCCCCAAATCCCGAAATGCAAATGTTGACAAAAGCGGCTGATAAAGATATCCGTTCGGGGATCGAACAGGGACCGCGGCGACCAATCCATTCGAGTGCCCAGCGAAACGAAGTCCCGCAACGGATCGGAATTGATGAGCCCGGGAACCAGCGCAGGGCGATCCACGTAAGGACCTGCAAGTGAAGTCCACGGTGCACCTGCGACCGGCGAGCCGAGCACCAGGTAATGCATTCCGAATGCAGGAGTCGCAAGAAACAGCGAGGGAACACGCCCATCCTGCGCCACATATCTCTCCGAAAGTTCAAGGCGAAAACTCCTGAACCAGCGGAGAACAGGCAGGTAGTCATAGGCAGCTAGATCATAGATCGTCCGGTGAGATGCATCGAGGGAGAACCATCCCACAGATTGCAGCCCAGAGGCCATCCAGACGTCCGTGGAGGCACTTCTGCCGTACAGGGCCGTCCACTTCTTCTTGAGCATTACCATCAGGTAGGATGAGCTGGGGTGGGAATCCATCGATCGATCGCGTTCCCAATGTCCGATGCGAAGTCTTGCGCGGTAACTCGTTCGTTCCGGCCGCCACAGCCGCCATTTAGCCTCGACACCCCCTTCGTACCAGATTTCCTCGAACGCTTTGCCCGCGTAGACCGATGCCCGGATGGGGCCGTTTCCCGGTGGTATCGGGTTGGAAAAACCGAAGCGCGCAAGGTAATCCTCTCCCGGCGGATTTATCGTCCCGAGCGCCTGCACTTGAAAACGGGAGACCGTGTTCATCCAACCGTGATTGACGTTGACGCCCGCCAAGGTTCCCATGTCCTCCCCATACCCGACGGCCGGGGAGAACCGAAGTGCGGGCCGATCGAGGACGCCGGGAGCCGTCGGAAGAATTCCCGTATCGAAGCGGACGGCGAGATGATGCCGGGTGGAGTTGTTCATCGGGTTGCGGTCCGCCAGCAGGTGGCCGGGATCGAGAACCAGTTCAACCGGCCTGGATGCCGTGGCCAGGTCGGCTTGAAATGTCCTGGAATCATCCGGTTCGTGCAGCTGATCCCACGTGCCCCATCGCCCGTAGCCCGGCAGCCCGGGGTCCGTGTCGAGGAAGGGAATTTCACCGAGCAGGGTGTCCCCCGAAGCGGTGATCACTCCGAGCCTCACGGGCAAACGGATGTCGCCCGGCCGGGAGACGGTGAATTTCACGCGCCACGAGGAGCCCTGTTGCTCTACGGAGAAGTGCCCGATGCGGTAGTCGATGTCGCCGGAACCGTACAAGAACGGTTTGAAAAACCACCCAAGGGGGCGGTTCGCGGCGGCACTGAACGCTGCAACCACATCCGTCTCGTCAACGTGCTGAAACGCTCCCCGGCGGTAATACTCCTTCATCCCGTTCCAGAACGCCTCTTCACCCACGACATACCGCAGGGCGTTGAGCATCACGGGAGTTTTGTAATAGGTGGAGGCGCGCAACAGAGGATAGTCCTCCGCCACATCGGCCCCACGCACCATCGGCAGATCCTCCCCGGCGAGCACCGCCGTGAAGTAGGGCCGCAATCCACGCTCCCAGTCATCCCGCAACGTCATTTCCTTCCGGAACGGACCGCGATCCACCTCCGTCAGCTTGTTCCACACGGTGCCCGCGTAGCGAGCCGCGAGGGTGTGCTCGACGAACGTCGTGAATCCCTCATCGAGCACCTGGGCATCCACCGGATTTGAATGGATGATCATCGGCGTGTAATTGTGGATCACCTCGTGCATCAGGAAGTAGCGATAGCGCGGGGTCTCGCTGCTCATCATGGTCAGCATCGGGTATTCCATGCCGGACCATGAATCGGTCATCATCACCCTCGGCCAGGGATAGGGGCCGTAAATCCGTTCCAACTGAAGGATCGTCCAGCCCATCAGGTCGGCGGCGTCCGGCCATTTTTGTTGCCGCCCACGGCGCACGAACGCCCAGGCCTCGAAATGCCCGAAACCCTTGCGATCAATGAGGAAATTCGGGTCCATCGCAAAGGCGACCTCGGGGACGCTATGCGCCCGGTACTCCCAAACGACTTCTTTTTCGCCCTCATCTCCGGCGGGGATTGAGATCGGGTGCGGGTTATCGAAAGCGAGTCCGGCCAGCCGTTCAGGAGGCAGCACCTCGGTCTCGTTGACCAACTCGCCTGTGGCGGCTACGATGAAACGGTTGGGGACGTGGTAGCGGACGATGTAGTCGCCGAATTCGCCATACGCCTCCGCCGTGCCGTAATACCGGTTCACGGTCCAACCGTACATCGACGTATACGGGCAAACCATCGGGTACCAATAGGCCCCTTTGTACTGCCTCTGGCGGTACCCGATCCGGGCTTCCGCCTCACCGGTGGGAAATTTCGTGGAGAACTCGATTTTGAATTCGAGCGAATCTCCGGGCAGGATCGCTGGGTCAACCAGCAGGCGCCCAACGCTTCCGGACTGCTCGAAACGGACCTGGCGGGTTACGCAGTTCGCGCCGTGGACGATAAGGTTGCCCCACTCCTTCTCCGGTACATCGCGGAGCCGGCGTTTGAGCCCACGGTAGCGAGTCTGCTCCACCGGGGAATCATTTCGCAGCGCGGCCGGAGGCAAACGGAACCAGATCGTTCCCAGCGTGTCGGGAGAGTTGTTCACGTAGGTGATTTTGGCGGTCGCATCGAGGGATCGTGATTGGTCGTGTAGATAAACATCAATCTGATAAACGAGACGTTGCTGCCATTGAGAAGCGGCGTTGACGGCCCCGGGAAACACCAGTGCGGCGAAGACGATCAGGCACGAGAAAGGCCGGGATTTCGCCCGGCGTCCATTTCGGTTCCGATTGTGTTCGCAGGCCATCAGAGATCCTTGTACAGTTTTTCCTCAAGCGAAGTTTGATTGAGTTCACCGCGTCTTTTCTCGCTGGTCAGGTAGTAGGCGTCGGCGAGCTCGATGATGCAATAGTACCGTTCCTTCTCTTTTGCAGCGAACATCGTCGACCCGGATCCCGCAAAGGGATCGAGAACGAGTTCTCCTTTCTTGGTCGATTTCTCAATGAGCTTTTCCAGCAGTTTTGTCGGTTTCTCTGTCGAATGCCGCAACTTGTCGCTGTTCAATCTGGGAAAATAGAGAACGTTCGAAATGCGCTTCCCGAATAGTTCCCGGCGGCCCTTGTGGCAATAGATGATCCACTCGTCCTGAGGGGCGTAATCCCCTTTCAAATCGCCACTTCCGTGGTTGTTCTTGACCCAGATCAGGGTGCGTTTCAGTTTGAAACCGGCTTCCTGAAACGCAGCGATGAACTGGGGATAGGTGTCGTGCCGGCAGAAGCAGTAGAGGTGGCGGTCATTCTTCAACACACGGTGGGCTTCCTTGGCAAACTCAGGTATCCAGTCGTTGTTGTTGTCGTTCTCGAGGTGTTTGAACTTTGCTTTTTTAACCCGGCGGTTGGAGCGGTAGTTGATGTTGTAAGGCGGGTCGGTGAGGATCAGGTCCACGGTTTCACTGGGCATGCTTTTAAGGACGTCCATGTTATTGCCTTTAAACACTGTATTATGCCAGGGACCATTATGTTTCTTACCCGGATAAAAGGTGCGTGTCTGGAGCTCGATCTCCAGCTCCTCGGGAACGTCCATTTCCGCGGAGACGTCCTCGGGCTTCCCGTTCTGCGCCCCGTTGCCGTTACGCGCATTGCCGGAAGGAAGTCCAAACCCGGGCAGGGCAAGCTGATCCTCCTGCTCCGGATTCACTTCCACTCGTTTTCCGGCTCTCCGTCCCACGGTTCCCCTTCCCTGACCAACAGTTCGCGCACCTCAGCTTCATCCGGCAGCTTTCCACGTCCACCGAAGCCGGTTGTGGAGATGGCCGCGGCGGCAGCCGCCCATCGCACGGACGACGGCACCGACCACCCCTTCAAGCGGCCGTGGAGGAATCCTGCGTGGAAGATGTCCCCCGCGCCCGTCGTGTCCACGGTGGCGACCGGGAAACTGCGAAACCATTCCACCTCGTCCTCCCAGGTGGCGACGCAGCCGCCAGCGCCGTTTGTCACGACGACACCCCTCGCACCATAGCCGAGCAGCTCACGGACAACCTGGAACAGGTCGAGGTTTCCGAAGCGTTGCTTGGCGAAGTTGAGCGAGGCGATAATCCAATCACAGAGCGCGAGTTGCTCGTCCATAAGCTCCCGGACGGCCCCCACGTCCAGCATCACTTCCCCGCCTTTCTCGCGGACGGCTTTCATCGCCGCGATATTCGCAGCGGCTTCATATCCATCCGCCAACAAGAAGCGGGCTTGATGCAGACTTTGGAAAGGTAGGTCTCCGTCCGAGAGCGGCGCAAGTGCCCTATCCAAAACGACAGTACGCTTTCCGGTACGCTCTTCCACCCAGATATAAGCTCTCGGCGTCGATTGCCCCTCTCTTCTTGTTAGAAAAGAGGTTTCCACGGAACAAGAAGCGAGATTTGATGTGAAATCCTCGCCTTCGCGGTCCGCTCCGACAGCCGCCACCAGCGCCGTGTCCCATCCCCACCGAGCAAGCTGGCAGAGGGCGTTGGGGACGGGGCTGCCGCTGCCGTAGAACCGATCCAACGCCTCTGTTTTCCGGTCCAGCTCCGGATAGTCCGGGACCAACACGGCGAAATCCATGACGGCGCGTCCGACGCCGATGACGTCGAGGGAGTTCACCATCCGATTCCTTGTTTCTGAGGCCGCTTGAATGAAGATTAGCGAGAGCGATCCGGCGGGACAACACCCGGTTCGAAGGTTGCGACGAAATATTCGTTGATGATCCCGAGTTCCTGCAGGGAGTCCGCCGTCGCCTGGGCGGCTCGGGTCGTAGGGAAATGGCCGAAGCGAACACGGTACCAGCGGGCGTCTCCGCGCTGGGTGACAACGTAGTAGGCATCGAGCCCCTGGGAACGCAGAGTGCGCACCCGGTCAAACGCCGCGGATCGCTGGGGCAGGGCCGCGATTTGAACGGTGAAAGGCAACTCCGAGTGGACATTCCCGACCGGAAGCGGTTTGCCTGTCGTTGCGGGTTCGAGTTGAGGGGGAGTTGCCCGTCCCCTCGTGAGATGCCAGGCGACACCGGCGCCCGCTGCGATCAGGATCACCGCGAGGGCGAGGATCATCCACACGCGTCTCAGGGAAGCGGGCCGCAGCGTTCCCCCCTTCGTTCTCCAGCGAGCTTTCCGACCCGCCGTGACGCCTGCTTCCGCCTCCAACTGCATTGCCACACTTTTTGAAATCCGGATGCGCCCTTTCTCCGAAGACTTGGGAACGGGCACCTGCTGCGCGAGATCGACATCCTTGGGAAAGGCTGATTTAAACTCGCTCCACGCCGTGGGAGCGCGGAGGATCGTGCCTGTTTCGGCCTCGACACCCTCTTCGGCGGGAACACCGCGCCCATCCCCACTACCCGCCAGCGCCCGCAGATTTGCGGTCATCTCGGGACTCCTGCCCGTGCGGGCGAGCACCGAAGCGACCCTTCTCATCTCCATCCGCAGGTCGGGAGAGCGGATGCCCGCAATGAAGGCGTCCAAATAGATCCGGCCGGAAACCTCGTCGCGGCGCTGCTGCCTGAGGAAAAGTTTCGTCAGGTGCGGGAGCAGTTCACCGCGCGACGCTTCATCACGCGCGTACGCCGCCAGCCAGACATTTTCGAGCAGCACGCGGCGCTCCGGGTTGAGCCGGGAGGTGTCCCGGACCAGGCCTTCATGCGAGAGGAGGATTGCGAGATCGACATCCGCCTGACGCACATCGAGGACGGACAAACCGACATCGAAGGCGGCGTCCTCAAGGGTGCGGCTTTCCATCAACTGTCCGCGCAGTTCATCCACCGCGTCAACGTCGTGTTTCAGCGAGTACCACGCGAGCGCGTACAGCTCCCAGGCCCAGATGTCGCGGACGCGCAGACGCAGCAGCGTCTTTGCCCACGCCGTCGCGTAAAGGCTGGCACGCGCGCGCGCAACGGGCGGAAGCGACCAGGGACCGCTCAGCTCACGCAACCCCGCGCGGATCACCGGCAACCGCTTTTCCGGCGGCAATTCACGAACTCCGGTGGCGGTCGGCAGCCATTTTTTCTCCCACCGCGCCCGGAGAATCCAATCGGGCACGAGAAAGACCAGGCCGAGAGCGATCATCAGCGGCAGGAGCATCATCAGGACGGGCAGTCCGGGATGCCCCGCACCGCTCAGTTTTGCCAGCAGATACCGGCTGACCAGCAGGCTGAATCCGAACGCTCCGGACGAGGCGAGGAACAGGCGCAGGGCCAGGGAGGTTAACCAGCTCATGGGAGCGCCTCCTCACGGAGGTGCATGGTCACCTGTCCCAGGGAGTCGACGCGAACGGTGTCGCCCCAGCTCGCCTCGATGCGCAACAGGGTGGAATCGGGCAGCTCCACACCTTCCGGCAGCGCGGCGATCATCGCACCCTTCGCCCGCTCCGACACATTCTTCCCGGTCCAAGGGCTCACGGGAACGAACTCGATCCCTGAGGGCACAGGAAAGTCCCTCGGCGGTTCTCCCTCGGTTGCCTTGAGCATGAAATTCACCCAAATCGGCATCGCCCCGGTCGAACCGGTGATCCCCTCCTCCTTGACATCGATCATCTGCCGGTAGTCGTCGAACCCGACCCAGGTTGACACCGAGAGCTGCGTTGTTGCGCCGAGGAACCAGGAGTCCCGGTGATCGTCTGTGGTGCCGGTCTTTCCGATCGCCGGCAGCGTAAATCCGTACTGTTTGACTTCCGCGGCAGTCCCCTGAGCGATCACCCCCTTCATCATGTCGACCAGCATGTAGGTGACTTCCGGATCGAACTCCGCCCGGCGAGTGGCGAGATGTTCCTCGAGGATCTGACCCCGGTCGTCCTCGATGCGGCGCACGTAGTAAGGCTGGATGACCTCGCCAAGATTAGCGATCGAGCCTCCAATCGCCGCCAGTTCCACGGCAGAGACCGAAACTCCGCCGAGAGCGATACTGTAATGCGGCAGCAGCGGCGAGCGCACTTGCAGCTTTTGCAGGCTCTCGACCACGTTCTCCGGCCCGACGGAGAGGATGAGTCGAACGGCGGGGGTGTTGAGCGACTGTTCGAGCGCCGTCTTCAGGATCGTCGTGCCGCGAAAATTGGGATAGAAATTCGTCGGCGACCAGGGGTTGGTGCCGGGGATCACGACGGTGATACTGTCGTCGTTGATCAGCGAGGCCGGGTGAACCCCCAGTTTTTCCATCGCGGTCAGGTAGAGCACGGGCTTGAGCACGGAGCCCATATTGCGCTGCGCCTGCACGGCGCGGTTGAACTGGCTCGCCTGCCAGTCGCGGCCGCCGACGAGTGCCTGCACGGCACCGGTGGCCGCCTCGATCGCCACCAGGGCTGCCTGTGGATAGTTCTGACGATCCTCCTCGCGCGTCGGGTCGAAGCGGGGCAAGCCCAACCGGCTGTCGAGATCGCCCAACCCCTCCTGGACCGCTTCAACCGCCCACGACTGGAGCGTGGGATCGAGAGTGGTGTAGATCTTCAACCCGCCGTGGTAGAGCACCGTGCGGCCGTACTTCTCCTCAAGCTGGTCAAGCACGGCGTCGAGGAAGTAACTCCCCTCGTCGGCGGTCTGGTAGAGCGGCTGGAAGTCGAGGGGCTCGGCCGCGGCGGAGCGATACTCGTCGAGGTCGATCCAATCGAGCATCTTGAGACGGTTGAGGATCCAGTCCTGGCGCGCCTCCGCGCGGTCGGGATAGCGGTACGGATTGTAGCGGCTCGGGGACTGGGGTAGTCCGGCGAGCAGGGAGGCCTGGGCGAGGTCGAGGTTAGCGGCGTGGACGCCAAAGTAGGAGGTCGCCGCCTCCTCGATGCCGTAGGCGTAGTTGCCGAAATATATCCCGTTGCAGTAGGCGGCGAGAATCTCGTCCTTGCTGAATCGCCGCTCGATTTCGAGGGTGGCGAGGATTTCGCGGAATTTTCTCGCGTAGGTTTTTTCGAAGCTGAAGAACAGGTTTCGTGCGAGTTGCTGGGTGATCGTACTCCCGCCGCGGCTTTTGCTCCCCTGCAGAGCGTTCCACGTCGCCTTCACCAGCGCGGGTTTATCGATGCCGTGATGGTGATAGAAGTCGTCATCCTCGGCGGCGAGCACCGAGAGCTGGTAGGTGCGTGCGATGCGGTCAAGCGGTACGGCGCGGCGGCCGCCGACACGGGTCAGCAGGGAACCGTCCGCGGCGTACACTTCCGTGGGCGAGACGGCAATCAGCCGGTTCAGTTCATCGGGAACGCGGGGAATGCCATCGACATTGACCGCCACGAGGAAGATGAGGCCGGTGACGCCGAGAGCGGCGAATCCGAGAATCAGGTATCCGAGCCGGGAGCAGAACAGGGCGAAGCGGTTCATTTCGATTTCCCCCCGGCCTGCTCGCTGCGTTTGAACGACTGGAGTTCATGGATGAGCGTCTCGCCCGCCGCTTTGCCGATCCAGTACCGGTAAACGAGCACTCTCCCCTCGCGCGACACCTCGAACCCGATTTCCCAAAGCTCGTCGGTGGGCTTGGCGGCGAAGCCAACGCTCTCGAGGCGGCCTTCGAGCGACGCAATCCAGCGGAGGTCGCCGGAGCTGAGCTCCACCTTGCCCGCGGGGGCGAGCGCCTGGAAGAACGCCTCGGCGGGCGCGATGACGGCATATTGACCGACCTGATCGAGGTACCCCTCCACAGGGCGCGAAAAGCGGTCGTACCGCTCAAAGAAAGAATCGGGGAGCTTCGACTGGTAGAGGACGACGTTGTAGGGATCGACGAGGTAGAGCATTCTGCGGTCGCCCTCGCGGACGAAAAAGACCCGTTGCCATGTTCCCGCGGTACGCACATGCACGAGGTCAATCGGCCGGATCACCATTCCCTGCAGGGCGGGCGGCAACTGGTCGTAGAGATCGATGAACCGTTGCGGCGAGATGGAGAAGACGTCGAACGAATCCATCAAGGCGGGGACCATGCTCCAACGAGACAGTGTCCCCCCCGCCGCCTGCCGAAGCCGGGACGTCTGGGCGAGCGCGCCGAGCGTTTTCATCGCGTCCGCGCCCTGCTGGTTCAACTCCCACGCGCGTCCCGCCTCGGGCCGGACGGGGCGCGACCACACCATGAAATCGCCGAGGGCGCTTTCGATCGGCGAGTAGAACCACTCGAAAACCGCCGTGCCGCCGAGCAGCGCCAGCAGGATCCAGGGCAGCAGCCACTCCCGCGCGATCCCCCCGGACCATCTCCGGGCGTCTACGACGAGCTGACGATCTGTTTCGGGGAAGGCGGCCACTTCACTCGCTCCGTGGGTTTCAGGCGCAGGGCCCTACGATACGCTTCAAGCGCCTCAGCATTGCCCGTCAAAAGTAAGAACGCAGCGTAGACGAGATGCATCAACGTCGCGCCGATCAACTGCAAAGGGCGCGCCCAGAGAGGCGTGTTGAATTTGAAGAATCTACGCCCCATCACCGTCCGGTAATACAGCTTGACCGGCGAAAACCTCCCCTTCGTGGAAGAGGAGACGTTGTGCTGAAGCGACGCGGTCGAGTGGACACGAAGCCGCCACCCGGCCGCTCGCGCACGGGCCGACCAGTCGGCGTCCTCCGCGTACATCAGATACCGTTCGTCGAGCAGCCCAACCTCGCGCCACGCCTGCGCCGGGGAAAGCCAACAGCATCCGGTAAGATAGCTCGTGAACCCGTGATAACGGTAGGCATTGCCACGGTGTTTCCCCATTCCCCGGTGATGAATCCAGGCGAGCGGCCAGAGGATCACACCACCCGCGAACCAGATGCGATCCGTGCCGCCGAAGGTGATCACAGGGCTGACGGCGCCAACGCGCTCCGCCCCACCCTCCTCGAGGGCGCGCACGAGTTCATCGGTGAGACCCGGCGTGACCCGAACATCCGGATTGAGCAGGCCGATCCAAGGGCAATCCCGCTCGAGCGCGTACTGTATCCCCCGGTTGCTCGCGGCGGAGAAAGGCAGATTGTCATCGTTGCGAAGCAGCACAACGTTCCTGTGGAGCGCCAGCACCTGCTCGGCCGAACCGTCGCCGCTGCCGTTGTCGACCAGGACAATCGTGTCGCCAGCGGACAAATCATCCGCCAGCGAATCCACCGTCGCGAGCAGTTCCCCGCCACCGTTGTGGTTCACCATCACCCAGGCGACACGATGAAACATCACGCACTTTCCGATTCGGGCCGCAGCATCCGGTCCGCGAATTGCTCCCAGCGCCCGAACTGTTCATCAGCGAGTTTGCGAATCCGCCGCCGCAGCTTCGCATCCCCCGGCTTGTACCGCCCCAGGTAGCGTTCGATGGCTTCGGCGAGCGCTGCGGCATTCCCCGGTTCGACCAACTCGCCGTATTCCGGATGGACGATCACCTGCGCGAGCTGACCGACGCGGGTGGCGATGACCGGGGTTCCCATCGAGAGGGCCGCCATCGCGACGCCGCTCTGAGTGACGGAGCGGTAGGGGAGCACGACAGCGTCCGCCGCCCGCAGACGGAGCGCCATGTCCTCATCGCTGAGGTAGCGGTCGGTCAGCGTCACCTCGTCCCGAATCCCCAACCGTTCGACGATTTGCTCATAGGTCGACCGGTCGTCATAGAACTCCCCGGCAACCTCCAGGGTCACTTTCCCCCTCGGCAATCGTCCGATCGCTTCGAGCAGGATATCCACGCCCTTGTAAGGGCGAACGAGCCCGAGGTGCACCAGCAGCGGCTTATCCCCGGAAACTCCGAGCCTCGTCCGCGCCTCACGCGTCGTCATCTCCGGAAAGAACCGTCTAAAACGGTCATGCACCGGGTGGATCACGGTGCGAACGGGCACCTTTGGTGCGACGCGGCGCAGAACCTCCGCCTCCGCATCCGATCCAATGAACATGCGGTCGACGGCGCGGTAGAGCAGCGGATTGAGCAGCTTGCCCATCCAGGCGTTCTCGTGGGGCATGGCGTTGTGGACATACAGCGCAATACCCTGCCGGGGACGGAAAGACGCCAGGAAACGCAGGCAAGGGGCGAAAAAGGGGTGCCAATGGACCAGCAGCAGCGATTCCACTCCCGCCTTTTTCAGCGCAGCGCGCGTCCGCACCCAGGTGAGCGGATCCCACGCCTTGAGCAACGGCCGGGTCTCCGGATCCAGCGCGAGGGCGTCATCGAATTGCGATTTTCCGGGAAACAGGAACGACGGGTAGAGCGTCCGGTAGCTGATGGGCACTACGGTGTGGCCAGCGCTGCGAAGACCGTCGAGGAGGAGAACGTCGAAATGGGTAATCCCGCCGCGCAGAGGCGGCAAGGGAGCGACCAACCCGACGATCATGGTTTTTCCTCGAGTTCTTTCACATTGTTCTTCTGCAGCAGCCGCAGCGACGCATGATGGTGGGTGATCATCTCGCCGATCAAACCAATGGAGAAGGACTGCATGCCGACGATCATCAGCAGGATGCCGAGGAAGAACAGGGGGCGGTTGCCGATCCCGTGCCCCATGAACCACATCACGGTGAGATAGACGAGGATCGCGAAACCGACCAGGCTGGTGAGCAGGCCGATCCCGCCGAACAGGTGCATCGGGCGCACGGCGAAGCGGGTGATGAACAGAACGGTCAGCAGATCGAGAAAGCCGTAGAGAAAACGCGAGATGCCAAACTTTGTCTTCCCCCATTTCCGCGCGTGATGCTGCACGGGCAGTTCGCCGATGCGCCACCCCTGGCTGCCGGCGAGGATCGGGATGAAGCGGTGGAGTTCGCCGTACAAATCGATCGTATCGAGCACTTCGCGGCGGTAGATTTTCAATCCGCAGTTGAAATCGTGGAGGTGGATGCCGCTGGTCAGCCTCGCGACAAGGTTGAAGAATTTGCTCGGCATGATCTTCGAGAGGGGATCATGCCGCTTCCTTTTCCAGCCGCTGACCATGTCGAAGCCCTGTTCCAGCTTCGCAATCAGGCTAGGGATCTCGTTGGGATCGTCCTGCAGGTCGGCGTCCATGGTGACGACGAACTCCCCCTGAGCCTGGCGGAAGCCCGCCTCCAGCGCGGCCGATTTTCCCCTGTTTCGCCGAAAATGGATCACCTTGACGCGCTTGTCCTCGCGGGCGAAGCCGTCGATCATCCCGGCTGAGCCGTCGCTGCTGCCGTCGTCGACAAACAGCAGCTCGGCCCGGATTTTCTCACGCGCCAGAACCTCGTCGAGCGCAACCTTCAGGTGAGGCAGCGACTCCTCTTCGTTGAACAGCGGAACCAGTACCGTGATACGCGATTTGTTCTTCATTGCGTCGCGGGCTCCACCATGCTGAATGGATCGTCCTTCCACTCTGGATCGAGTTGCAGCGATTCGTACACCAGCTCCGCCGTCACCGGCCGGTCGGCCTGGGAGTGGAGCACGAGGCGGTGCGCAACCATTCCGCCGCCGGTCCGTTCGAACTGATCGTAATCCTTTCTCAGGAATATGACCTGGTCCCCGGTCATCCACATCTCGGACCGGACGACACGCTTTACCGGATCAAGCTGAATTTCCCGAACAACCGAGCCTTCGTCAACCCTCCAGAGCCAATACCCGGAATCCTTTTGCACCCGGAGCGAGATCGTTCGGACTCCCTCCGGCGGGGGTCTAGCGGCGGGATCGAAGAGGCTCAGCAGATCATCGGCCGGGAGCTCGACACCGGTCAACTGCCGGAGATCGAGATCGTGAACGTCGCCCTCCTCCACCCTGCCGTTGGCGGCAAGAATCCGGTAGGCACCATCGTTGAGAACCAGTTCGCCGAGCCGGATTCCGAACGGCCCCATCAGGCGGCCCTGGAAACGGCCCGGGTGTTCAAGGCGACATGTCCCCTTCAACGTGACGTTGTACTCCGGAGACTTGACGTTGAGGAAGAACACACCCTCGAAGCGGTGAACAAGCATGAATTCGTCGGCGATCATCACGCGGGCTGAGCGCGGGGAAGCGGGTGGGATTTCTCCGCGGCGCAGGGCGCCGCAACCCGCAAACATCAGAACGAAAACCAGAAACAGGGGAACACGCGAGCGGGGAACGATCGAGGTTCGGGTCACGGATTAAGTTTCTCCCTCAACAATTCCGCGTCTCCCCCCTTCTCGAGGGCGGCGGACCAGTATTGGCGCGCTGTTTCACGATTGCCGAGCGCGGCGTGCACATCGCCGAGGTGCTCGAGGATTTCGGGATTGCTGTCGTCCAGTTGCGCGGCCTTCTCCAGCACGCTGAGCGCCTCCTGCGTTCTCCCCATCTTGAACAACACCCACCCCCTGGTGTCAATGTAGGAAGCGTTCTCGGGCTGGAGTTCGAGCGCCCTCGAAATATAGATCAGCGCGTCTGGCAGGCGGCGTTCGGAGACGGCGAGCATGTAGGCAAAGTTGTTCAGCACCTGCGGGTCGTCCGGAGCGAGCGCCAGGGCCTGCTCGTAAACAGCTTCCGCCTTGTCCCAGTCTTTCTTTTCATGCAGCACGAAACCGAGGTTGATGAAGTTGGTGACGTTCGTCGAGTCGACCTGGACGGCGTGCTCCAGAACCTCAATCGCCCGGTCGTTCCTGTGGTAGCGGAGGTACACCGAGGAGGCCAGCGAGAGCAAATCGGGTTCATCCGGGTTGAACACGAGCGCGGAGTCGGTGGCGGCGAGCGCGGCGCTGCTGTCGCGAAGGATCACCGCGATACGGATGCGGAGATCCCAGTATCTCGGTTCATCGGGCGCGAGACGAGTGGCCTGCTGGAATGAATCGTACGCCTTCGCCGTGTCCCCCTTGTCGAGGTAAAGACCGCCGATCATGAACGGAACGAGATGGGCGTCCGGACGGAGCGACTGGAGCCTCTGATACACAGCCAGAGCATCGTCATAGCGGTTCATGCGGGATAGCAGAGACCCCTCCCGGCTGAGCAGCAACTCCTGGCTTTCCGGTTCGAGTTTTTCCAGGCGCTGATAGACCTTGATGGCATCTTCGTACTGCTCGGAGCGTTCATAAATGGCCGCGAGCGTCGCCCACACCTCGGTGTTGGTCGAATCCATCGAGATGTACTGTTGGAAGGTCTTGAGCGCATCATCGAACTCGTAATTCTGGTACTCGACGCGACCGAGGGGAAGCAGCAGTTCGGGATACGGCCCAACCCGACTCACTCCCGTTTCGAGGATTTTCTGCGCGAGATCCATCTCCCCCAGCTGGCGGTGCATTTCCGCGATGGCGATGTAGAGTTCGACCTGGCTGCTGTCGAAGGCGAGCGCGTTCGAATATTCGTGGAGCGCACGCAGGTAGTCCCCCTCGCTCTCGTAGAGCGATCCGGAGATAACACGGTCGAGCACATTCGGGGGCAGCTCGGCGAGTTTTCCGGCCATGCGGGTGCCGGCGGGGGCCTGCACCTGGCGCGATCCGGCGCATCCCGCAACGAGCAGGACGGCGCCAAGCAGCGGGAGCAGGGTCTTACGAGACAAAGAAGCGCAGGATATCATGATAGGTGACGACCATCGCAAAGACCAGCAGCAGCGCGAGGCCTACCTGCTGCAGGGCCAATTTGACCTTCGTTGGAATCGGACGGCGAATGACTGCCTCGATCAGGATGTAAACCAGATGTCCGCCGTCGAGCACAGGAAACGGGAGAATATTCAGCAACCCGATGCTGATGTTGATCAACGCGATAAACGCGATAAAGGTCACCCACCCCGCTCGGGCGGTTTCCCCGGAGAGGTAGACGATTCCCGCCGGGCCGGTGAAGTCTTTGACAGAAGCTTTGCCGGTGATCAGCATGCCGACGGATTTGAGGCTCAGCGAGATGATATTCCAGGTGGTCTGCCCGCCGACCATCAGCGAGCGGCTGAGGCTCGCGGGAACCCGCTGCACCGCCTGGTCGATGCCGATCAGGCCGATCGTGCTCGTTTGGCCATCCCGTTCGATCTCCACGGACTTCGGGACGACCGCCGCGTGAAGCGTATCCCCGTCGCGCAGCCAGACGAGCTGAATTGTTTGTTCAGGGCGCGCCTGGACGTAGTTACGGAAAATTTCCCACTGCTCCGTGTTGATCCCGTCCGCGCTGAGAATCCGGTCGCCGGGCAGCAGCCCGATCTGTTCGGCAGGGTAACCCTTTGCGAGGTTTCCGACGGTGGGCGTCTCCATCACCTGCGGTTCGCCGTCGAAGAAAGTGACTGCGCTGTAGAGCAGGAATCCCACGATGAAATTCATCAACACGCCGGCGGTGATCATGAAGACTTTCGCGGGCGTGCCCTTCGATTGAAATTCCCAGGGTTCGCCCTTGATCCCCTCCTCGCCCTGCATGAATTCATCCACCATGCCCGAAATCTTGACGTAGCCGCCGAGGGGGATATAGCCGATTCGGTATTCGGTTTCGCCCCTGCGGATGCCGAACAGTTTGCCGAAGCCTATGGAGAACGCCTCGACACGGGCACCCATCAGGCGGGCGGCGATGAAATGTCCGAATTCGTGGACAAAGACAACGACACCAAGAACGACGACAAAGGATAGCGTAGTCAGCAGCATGACAACTCTTCGCAGTTGTTTACCGGCTCGATCGAATGCCCTTGCGACATCGAAATCAATCTACATCAACGGGTGGCGATGCGGGCATCCGTTTGCCCGAGCGCAGGAGGAAACGAGCCGACCTGAAGCGCCAGGCCGGCCCCTCCCAAATCGCCGACAGAATGTGTACTCCCTTTGAATCCAAAGGGTTCCAGAAGAACAATCGAGTTGCGTTCGCCGCCCGGGACCGCGGCGATCGCGCTAAATGAACACTCCCGCCTGGAGCAAAATAAAGCTTCCCTTGTCCGGCTCAGACACATCACCGAAGTGCATGTACTTCGCCTGAATCCGCAACCCGGGAAGGATCGGGGCCTTCAACGTCACTCCGACGACGGCGTGAAATCCGACCTTCATTCCCTGCTCTTTTGCATAGCCTTCGATGTCAGGTTTTTCGCTCGCCGTTTTGATGTTGTCGAGAACAAGTTGCTGGCTGGCGACCGGCGCGATAAACGCGACACTGGGACCGATCCCCACGTACAGATTGAGGATATGGACCGCAGGAGGCAGACTGACGAGATTCTTGATGATCGAAACATCCACTCCAATCCTGCCGTAGGGAATGTTGTCCTGGCTGATCTCAGTCTGACCTGAAATCGCGGGTGGGGTGTAAACGAAATTGTAGGTCTGAGCCACCATGTCCGCCGAGATCTGCAGATCGATTACCGGGAGAAAAGTGAAGGTCAGATCGACGCCGACTCCGACGGGGTTTCCGATTTCCGTTCGCGTCAGGGATGTCTCCGTCCACGACGCCGGGTCACCAGGGAAACTGAACTGCTGGACTTCCGCGTCGAGAACCGTGTTCTGGTAGTTGCCGTGCAGACCGAGCTGAATTCCGGGCAGGGCCCAGGCTGTCGGTGCCATGAGCAGGAACGCCACAACGACAACAAACGTTTTGCCAACTCTCATGTTCGCCTCCAGTTCGTGGTACTGCAGGTAAAAGGATCGGGCTTGAAAGCAGCCTCTTTTCTTCAATTTGAGCGCAGCGGATGCCGGACCGTGTGACGGCTGTCAACGACGCTGTGCGGCGAGCACCCGCCTGATTATCGACTCTCCGGCGCGGTTTCAGCAGTTCGTCGGGCCACCCCGGCCGCGGACTCCCGAAACGAAATCCCTACGCCCCGCTCGGAACCTGCTCGTCGATCCCGCGGCTCCTCGGGCCGCCGATAACGCCATGCTTGCTGCGGTTGTCGATGAAGCGCACGATCTGTTCGACGTCGGGAGTCGAGGCTTCGCCGCGCAGCTTTTCGAGGGCGTCCTTGATCAGCAGCCCGCTGCGGTAGAGCGTTCGATAGGCCTGCTGAATCGCGGTGATCCGTTCTTTTTCGAAGCCACGGCGCGCGAGGCCGATGTTGTTCGTTCCGGCGAAGACGAGCGGCTCCCCGGCGGCTTTGACGAACGGCGGCACGTCCTTGCGCACGGCACACATGCCGCCGATAAACGCGTGCGCACCGATGTGGACAAACTGCTGCACCCCGCTGAGACCCCCGATGATCGCCCACTCGCCGATTTCGACGTGTCCGGCGAGCTGGACGGCGTTGTCAAGGATCACGTGGTCGCCGACGATACAGTCGTGCGCGATATGGCTGTAGGCGAGCAACAGGCAATCCGCCCCGATCACCGTCTTCATGTGGTACGTGGTGCCGCGGTTGACGGTAACGAACTCGCGAATCACCGTCCTGTCGCCGACATGAGCCGTCGTCTGCTCACCGGCGAACTTGAGATCCTGGGGATCGGTGCCGACAACGACACCCTTGGCGAGTTTTACTTCCACGCCGAGCCTCGCCCAGGTGGTGACGTACGCATGCGGACCGATCACGCAACCGTCACCGACCTCCGCACCCTGCTCGATGACGGCGAAGGGTCCGACGGTAACGTTCCCGCCCAGTTTCGCTTCGGGATGAACCGACGCGGTGGGATCGATTTGGGCCATGCTACCTTTCCCTCACAATCGCCTGCATTTCCGCCTGGGCGGCCAGCTCGTCCCCGACGAACGCCTCGCCCTTCATTTTGCAGATACCGCGCCGGTTGTAGATCATCTCTACGCGGAAATAGAGAGTGTCGCCCGGCATCACCGGACGGCGGAACTTGACGTTGTCGAGGCCGGTGAAGTAAACGACGCTGTTCTCGGGTTCGGAGGATTCGTTGAGCAGCAGAACACCGCCGACCTGGCCCATCGCCTCGATGACGAGGACGCCCGGCATGATCGGGTGCCCGGGAAAGTGGCCCTGGAAAAAGGGTTCATTCATCGAAACGTTCTTGATGCCGGTGACGCGCTCCCCCGGCTCCAGTTCGAGAATGCGATCGACCAGGAGGAAGGGGTAACGGTGCGGGAGCAGCCGCTGGATGGCGTTGATGTCGAAAACGTAGCTGGTGGTGGTGGTGCGCTGGTACTTTTTCTTGAGCTGCCGTTCCTGGTAGATCTTGCGCATCTTGCGCACCATCTCGACGTGTGCGGCGTGCCCGGCGCGGGCAACCATCACATGCCCCTTGATCGGGATCCCCAGCAGGGCGAAATCCCCGATCAGGTCGAGCACCTTGTGACGGACGGGCTCGTTGTAAAAACGCAGCGGGCGGTCGTCGAAGATGCCCGTCTTCCCCACCTTCATGTCGCCGTCAACTCCGAAGAGCTTTTTAAGATCTTCGAGCTCCTTCTTACTGATTTTCTTGTCTACGATCAGCAGGCCCGAGTCGAGGCTGGCGCCCTTGATCAGCCCCTGGGATTTCAGCTCCTCCACTTCGGAGAGGAACGCGAAGGTGCGTGCGGAGGCGAACTCGGTGACGTATTCCTCCTCGAGGCTGTACATCGAGGTGTACTGCGTCCCCAGCGCGGGATTGCGGTAATCGGTCATGTAAGTAATGCGAAACTCATCGGAGGGGACGATGACCAGGTCGATGCCCTGCTCCTCGTTGTGATAGATGAGCGTCTTGCTGATCTCGAGGTACTCTTTCGGGGAATCCTGCTCGGCGAGTCCCGCCGAGAGCAGGGCGTCCACGAACGGTTTCGAGCTGCCGTCGATGACCGGGGGCTCGATGTTGTCGAGGGAAACGACGCAGTTGTCGATGGAGAGCCCCGCGAGGGCCGAGAGCACGTGCTCGACGGTGTGTACTTTCACCTCGCCCTGGGCGATCGTAGTGCCGCGCGAGATGTCGATCACATGGTCGATATCCGCCTTTATTTTGGGATTTCCCTCGAGGTCAACGCGTTCGAAATAGTAGCCGGTGCCCGGCGGGGCGGGCTTGAAGGTCATCTTTGTTTTGACGCCCGTGTGCAGCCCGATGCCCTCCAGCGCAACCTCTTTGGCGATTGTTCTCTGGTTTTTCAGCACAGCACCTCTCCCTCCTCCATCCTACCGATCCTGCCCGGACCCCCCTTTTTCCAGCTTGCCGACACGTTTGATCAACTCGGGAAGCCGCGTCAACGACGCCTCGATGCGGCGCCACTCCATGATGTCGCGGGCGGGGTAGCCGCTGATAATCTTTTTCGGCCCGTGGTCCTTGGTGACCCCGGACTGCGCCGCCACCATGATCCCGTCCGACAGGTGCAGGTGGCCTGCGACACCGACCTGCCCGCCGAGAACGGATTTTTCACCGACCTTCGTGCTTCCCGCGATGCCGGTCTGCGCAGCCATCACCGTGCTGCTTCCCACCTCGACGTTGTGCGCGATCTGCACGAGGTTGTCCAGTTTCACCCCGCGGCGGATCACCGTCTGCCCCAGCGTGGCCCGGTCAACAGTTGTATTAGCCCCGATCTCGACGTCGTCCTCGAGGACCACGATGCCCACCTGCGGGATTTTCTCATAGCCCTGCTCAGCCTGGGCAAAACCGAATCCGTCCGATCCGATCACGCAGCCGTCCTGGAGGATCACCCGGTTTCCGATCCTGCACCCTTCGCGGATGGTGACGCGGCTGTGGAACAGGCAGTCTTCACCGATGACGACATTGCGTCCGACAAACACCTGGGCCCGGAGCACGCTGTTTTTCCCAACCGCCACACCGTCTTCGAGCACGCATAAGGGTCCGATGGAAGCGCCCTCGGCGACGGTGACGTTCTCCCCGATCACCGCAGAGGGATGCACCCCGGCTTCGGGAGCCTGCGGTTCGGGGTGAAAGAGGCGCAACGCCTTGAGGAACGCGAGGTACGGTTCGGCGGTCACCAGGAAGGTGGCGTTTCCCCCCTCCGGGGCGCTGTCGATGATCACCGCCGCCGCCCGGGAGTTCTGCAGGTGTTTGCGGTAGGCTGGATTTGAGACGAATGTGACGTCCTGTGGAGAGGCCTCCTCAATCTTCGCGACCCCTTCGATGAGTACGTCGGGATCGCCAACGACCTCGGCGCCGATTCGATCGGCGAGCTCACGGGCGGTGAAGGGCATGGACCTTACTTCTGCTTCTTCAGTTCCTCGAGGACGCGGTCGGTGATGTCCAGTTCCGGATTCGCGTAGGCGATGGACGCCCCGACGGCATCGAGGATGATGTCGTACCCATCCTGCTGAGCAATGGTATCGAGCACCTTCTGGATCTTCTCGTTGATGGGGGCGAAAAGCTCCTGGTTCCGCTGCATCGCCCGTTGCTCAATGCCTTGCTGGAAGTCTCGGTATTCATTGAGTTTGCGTTGAAACTCGGCCTGTTTTTGAGCCTTTTTCTCCTCGGTGTAGAACATCATCGCCTCTTCGCTCAGCTCCTTCTGCATCGATTGCAGTTCTTCCTGCATCGACTGAGCCTGGCGCTGCCACTCGTTGATCTCTTCGTTGAGGGTTTTCTGGGCGTCCTGTGCCTCTGGGTACTCGTTGAGCAGGCGCTCGGAAATGATGATCGCGACCTTGAAGTCTTTCGCCTGGACCGCAGGCACCAGCACAGCCGCAAACAACAAGGCCGCCAGCGCCATCGTGGTGATCCGTTTCATCCCTTTTACTCCCTTATGGTATCCTTCAGAACGTTCGACCGAATTGAAAAGCCGGCACCCATTTCCCATAGCGGGAACCATCTGCCCTGTAATAATCGAAGCCGTACCCGTAATCGAGTCCGATCAGACCGACGAAGGGCATGTACAGCCTGACGCCGAGGCCCGCGCTGCGGCGAAGGTCGTTCAAGTCCATCTCCCCGCGCGTCGACCAGGTGTTGCCCGCCTCCGCGAATCCAAGAATGAAAACCGTCGGATTCGGGATCAGCGGAAACCGCAGCTCGACGCCCTCCTTGAACAGACTACTGCCGCCGAGCGGGTAGCCGCCGGACCGGGGACCGACGGACCCCTCTTCGTAGCCGCGCAGGGATTCGCCAAAGCTGATGCCGCTGCCGCCCATGAAGAAGTAGTCAATGTACGGCACGTCGCTGCGCCGGTCGCTCAGGTTGAAGATCAGGCCGGCCTTGGTCTGGTTATAAAGAACAAGTTTGCTTGTCAGCGGAAAATACCACTCAGCGCTCAGGTAATGCTTGTGAAACTGTTCATCTCCACCAAAAATGGAACCCGACAGCTGGGCCGAATAACTGACCACGCTTCCCCGCGTCGGAAACTCCGGGTTGTCCCGGCTGTCGCGGGTGAAGATCTGGGTGAACGAACTGCCGATCCGGGGCACATCCTCTTCGTACCCGTAAATGTTGGTGTAACCTATATCAAAATTGCTGTAAAGCGAGCGCTCCAGCTTGTAGATCCAGTCGCCCCGGGTGTAGTCGTCCGGCCATTTGAACCGTCTTCCGAAGCGAACCGAGCCACCGGTGACGTTTTCGTCAAAACCGTAATAAGCGCCACCGCGGCGCAGGTCGTAGAAACTAACCCCGCCGAGTGTCGGGGTGTTGAACATCCACGGCTCAGTGAAACTTACCGAGAAGCTGCGGTAAATCTGCCCGAAATTCCAGTTCAGCGAAAACTGCTGGCCGTTCCCGAAGAAATTGGGCATCGCGAAACCGATGGATCCGATCACGCCGTCCAATTCGCTGTAGCCCGCGGAAACATTCGCGTTGTCCGTCGGCTTCTCCTCCACGTCCACGAAGAGATCGACCTGATTGTCGCTGACCGGCTGCACATCCGGGGTGATGTTCGAAAAGTAGTTGAGAATCGTCAGTTCGCGGATCGAACGTCGCAACTTCAAGACGTCGAAGGTGTCCCCCGGATAGAGCACGAATTCGCGGCGGATCACCTTCTCCTTGGTCTTCGTATTTCCCAATATATTGATTTTACGGACATTGAACTGATTCCCTTCCGTCACCTGGTAGCGGATGTTCAATGTATCCCCGGCGGCGGGAATCAGCTGTGGTTCGACACGCGAGTAGATGTAACCTTTTTCATAATAAAGGTTTCCGAGGCGCTCGGCGGTGTTGACGAAGAGCTCCTCATCGTTGTACACATCGCCGGGTTTGAACGAGAGCTGCGCCAGCAGTTCGTTGTCCGTGAACAGCGAGTTTCCCTCAAAATCAACGGAACCAAAGACATACTGCATGCCTTCGTACACGTGGATGGTGATAATCATGCGTTTCAGATCTTCGGTGTAAGATAAAGAATCACTTTCGATTTGAGCGTCTCGATAGCCGTGATTTTTATAGAATTGGGTCACTTTCTTCAAGTCATCCTCGAACTTCGTCCGGTCGAAGGTGCCGCTCCGCAGGAAACCGCGCTGGTGGGTGTCCTTCATCTGCTTGCGCAACACCCTGTCCTTGAACGCCTGATTGCCGACGAAATCGATTTCCTTGATCCGGACCTTCTTGCCCTCCTTGATCACGAACTTGACGTCCTTCTGCATCGGATCGTCCGTATCCGTGATTTCGGTGGTTACCTCCGCGAGCAGATACCCCTTTTCGTGGTATTTCTTGAGCAGGTCCCGCCGCGCCTTCTGCAGGCGCGCCGGGCGCAGCACCTGGCCGCGGTAGAGGGTGATCTGCTCGTTGACCTCATCGTCTTTCAGCTTGTGGTTTCCGGCGATTTCGAGGGCGGCGATGCGGGGGTATTCCTCGACGGTGATGACGAAGTAGCTGCCTTCGGGCAGGTCCTTTTCGATGCTGATTTCAACATTCCTGAAGAGCTTCAGGGACCAGATCCGTTTGATCGCATTCTGGATGTCATCACCGACGACCTCCTTGCCGACGACCAGTCCGCTGTTGGCGATGATGAGGCCTTCATCCGCGGTTTTGGCGCCGACGACCCGGACGCCGAGGACCTTAACTCCCTGGGGTCGGGCGGGTTGAGCCGCGAGCTTCGCAGAATTCACGCAAAACAGCGCCAACACGATGAAAAGCAGTGTCTTCAGGTTCCCGATTCGCATCACTGAGGTCGTTTCGTTTGAATGAAGGTTGAAAGGTACGGAGTCCCCCGTCCGCAGACAAGCAATCGCCTGCGCAGAAGCCCCACGAGGGGTGTACGTTCGCACCCCCCGTTCAGTTCCACAGATCACGCCAGAGTTTTGCCATGCTGACCTTTGTCATATCGTAGACGAGAGTGTATTTCAAGCGTATCGACCGGTTGTTCCGTTTCCCGGCTTCATCCGGTGCGAGGTTGTCGTACTCCCACCCCCCTTGCAGCACCAGGTTGGGCGAGATCGGGCGCACGCGGTACTCGACATCCCAACTCTGCAGGAACGCAATGCGGCTGGTGGGCACGATGCCGGTTGCCGAATAACGCTCGAAGGGGTCCGAACCCAATTGCCCCGTATAGCTCACGAAGAGATTCGGCAACACGTATTTACCGAGTTTCACGCTGCTCGATCTCATCTGGCTGGCACTGCCGAGGCCGAGGGAATCGAGCCCGATGGCGTTGTCCCGGATGAGGTAGCTGGCGATGGAGGGATCGAAGCGTACGAGGTCGAGGCCGAGTACACGCGCGATGTCGCGTTCAATCGGGCGCAGCCATCTTCGGATAAGCGCCCGCTCCAGCCCGCCGGCGCCGATCGCGGTGGCCCGTTTCGTCAGCGAACCCGCCTGGTAGCCGAGAGCATTGAGGACCTGCTCCTGGCTCGATCCCTCCTGGTCCTCGAGCACGAAAGTGAAATCCCCCCATCGGCCCCTCGTGGTTCGTTGACCAGTGACAGGATCGATGACGTAAAGCGTCAAGTACAATTCGCGGCTGTAGCGCGGAGCGTTGGGATCGGCCGATTCCTCGACTGTGTAGGTCACTGCCCGTCCGCTGACAACCGGCAGCATCGAGGTCCTGTCGAAGGTGACATCCGCGCGCTGCAGATCGAACGTGAGATCGAGCAGCTCGATCTGTCCCTGGGTGGAGGACATTTCGCCAATCATGCGGAAGGACCTATCGGCAAATCGGCCGGTCACCTCGAGAGGGCGGTTCTGTTCCGTGGGATCGAGGGTCAGGTCCACGGAGACCTGGGAGATGATTTCAGAGAAAGCGCTGAGTACGGGAGTGTTCTCCAGGCCCGCGATGTCGCGTTCATAATGGACGTTCTCCGCGATCCGAATCTGCCCATTCCAGCGCGCGTTATCGAGCAGGGCGAGAACACCGCTGGCGGCTCTTCTCCCCGCCGCCGTTCCTCTCTCGTTCGCCGAACTGCCGGCTCCCGCGGCCGGCAGCGGCGGCAGGGTCATCCGCGCGTTGGCGATTCTCATGCTCCCCGTCATCATCAGGCTATCGACAGGTCCCGAAATCCGGAACCAGTCGGCGCCGTTGCGGCCGCTGAACTTGATGCGGCCGTAGTCCTCCGTCGTCATCACGCGGGGAATCCGCATGGGGATGCCCTCTTCGGCGGGGGTGCGCAGCTTCAAGACGCCCAGATCGAGCCCGATCCCCGAGATGATGATGGGCAGATTTTGCACGCTGTCGGGGTTGCCGCGCTCGTTGCGGACCATGGCGGGGCTGTTCTCGCCGAAGATGCCATCGAACTTGTTGATCGTCAGAGCTCCGTCCACACCGACGTTGAGGTCGACTTCGAGATTCTTCAGGATCGGGAAGACATCGAGGAAACTGACGTTGCCGTTCTTGATTTTGATTTCGCCGTTGCTGGCGGCAATTTTCCCGGCGACAACGGTAACCGTCCAGTCGAAGAATCCGGAACCGCTGGCGCCCTTGACGAAACGGGTCAACTGCGGCAGGACATTCAGCACCTCGCCTTCGAGGCGCGCGGAAATGCGACCGGCACCGCGCGTCATCGGCGCCGCACCGCTGGCATTGAACTGGTAGCGATTTTCGCGCTGCATCGAAAAGCGGTCGATGTAAAGGATGTGCCCTAACCGCTCGGTGGTGACCCCCCGCAGTTCGATGTTGACGTCGTCGAACGCAATCCCCGCGACCTTTGCGTCGACCATGTTCATCGACGCGGTCCATTCAGGCAGGGCGAGGGAGCCTCCGAGGTGTCCGGAGAGGGCGATCGGTCCGTTGAGCAGATCGCTCTTGCCGGCGACGGCTTCGGCGAGCACGCCGGCGTCGGTGCGCGGCGCTTCGAGGCGCACGTCAAACTTGTCGTCGGGGATGCTGTACCCGCCCTCCATGTTGAGGATGGTTGTTCCGGAGCGGCCGAGCAGTCCCCTGCGGATAAACACCTCCCCCTGAAGGTTGGTCGAGAGTGTGAGCACGCCCCAGTACTGGCTGAGATCACCGTAGCGTCCGTCATACAATTCAAAATGGCTGTCGACGACCGGTCTGGCGAAACTCCCGTCGATCGTGACCTGTCCCCCCACCCGGCCATCAATGCGACTCTCCGGGATTGCCGAGATACTCGGTACGACGTGACTTAGATCAAGATCTTCAACCGTCAGTTCAAGCTTGCTGAACTGCCGTGCGTTAAAATCGACCCTGCCCGAAAGGCTGAGGTAATCCATCAAGTTGAAGCGCTGGATATCGAGCATGCCGCCGCTGTAAGCGAGGTCGAATTCCCCGTAGCCGACCTGCTGCGCGTGCCTGCTCAAGCGGTAGCCGTAGGTTCCCGCCACCGATTCATTGAGGCGGCCGAAAAGACTTCCGAACAGGTGCATCCCCAGCCCCGTGGCGGGATCGTAGAGATCGGCCTGCCCCCGGATCTGTTTGGGGAGCAGCTCCACAGCGACGCGGGTTTCGATATCGCTGATGCGTTCGGGAACGGAGTAGGCTTCGTCCCACCACTTCGCCAGGGTCTGTGGATCCTGCATCGTGATTTTCGCTGGACGGCCGGGCGCCTGGCTCATCGTCACCCAGGCATTCCTCCGCTGCGGCGAGTAGAGATCCATGCGCAGCTGGTATCCGTCCAGCCGGTACCTGGCGGTGAACTCGCCTAGCGCCGGGTTATCGTCGTCGTGCACCCTCCCGGTTCCGGCAACCGTCCAGCCGTCGCCGGTGAGGTAGCGGATGTTCAACTCCGCGTGAGTCGTCTTTTCCGCGAGGGGACCGGCCCAGCCGGGCAGTTCCGCGAGGTCGAAACGGCCATCGAGTTTGCCGTCGACGACAAAGCGTTCATCCTGATGCGGTTGAAAAGCTGCGGTGCCCGACAACTCCAGTCCGTTCCAGTTCGCTCGCAGAGAATCGAACTGCAGCGCGGCGGTCTCGCGGTCCCAGTGAAGGCCCGTGCGCACATCGTGAAATTTCCCGACGCGTGTGCCGATCTCGTCGGAGCTGCCCAGGATGGTCCACGACCACTGCTTGTCGGCCGAACTCCATTGAAAAGCGGTGCTCGCGTGAATCGTCCCGATCGGCTGCAACCGCTTCGGCATCCGGGAAAAGGTGCCGAGGTGCTTTCCCAGGCGTGCAACCGGGATGTCCGCGGATGCGGTCAAACGCAGACCACCCTTATACTTGAACGCGACGTCGAGTGTGCCGGGGTCGTCCTCCACGACGATGTTGCCGCCGACGGTGAGCAGCCCGTCCTCGGCCAGTCCGCTCAGGTTCAGATCGGTGAAGCGAGGACCGTGGCGAATCCGAAAACTGCCGTTGTCAAGCCGGACATTCGCGGTGAGATCCCAATCCTGCCGCGACCATTCGACCCGTGCGTGCCCTGAAAGAAACCCGTCGGGAGACTCGACGATGCCGCCAGGGGGCAGCTCGATGGACGAGAGGTCATAGGACCGCAGCGCGATCTCCGACTCGACCTGGAGGGGATCCAGGTTGACGATCGTTTCGAGGGTGAAATTCTGCTGTTCCGTCCGGTAGAAACTCCCCGCAAGCTGTACCCTGATTCGGTTCTGATCGATCCCCTGTCCCCAACCGTCAAGGTTGTGCACCGCGAGCCACATCGATCCGTAGCGATCGATCACGCGAAGCCTGCCGCCGCGGAGAACGGTCCTCCTGAGGAGGTTCAAACGTGCCAGATCCGCGGTTCGTGAGCTGTCCCTTGGATGCGGCCTGCGGCGGACCGCCGAAGGCTGAAACGTAATCTCCGGCTCGACAACGGTGATGCTTTCGATGAGACTCTCCAAACTACCCTCGTGGACAATCCAGTTGCCGATTGAAAAGCGAACGCTGACGCGCTGGATATGGATGTTCACGCTGTGGTCGGGATTGCGATAGGAGAGGTTGGAGAGCTGCAGGGTGGTGGCGGCGATGTTCGCGGAACCGAGGGAGATTTCTCCAGGGATGTTCTGCAATTGGGCGATAATCTGCTGCCGCAGGCGGTCGGACCTGTTCAGATAACGGATCGCCACGAGGATGCTGAAAGCCAGTGCAAAAGCCAACAGCGTGACGACGATAACCCAGGGTCGCCGCTGCATGGAGATGTCACTCCCCGGGTTTCAGGAAAACGCCGTCGGGGTCGAGCGCCACAGCGACGCGTTGATATAGACCCCTGGGAGAGGATGGCTGTCCGAGTGGGGCGGGTCCCCTGCGATCCAACAGGGTCGAGCCGCCCGGGCTCAATCTCAGGTAGAGCCGATCGATCCACCCCAGCGTACCACGGCTTCCGATCATCACTCCCGCGACATCGAAGCCGCTGACGTTTTTTCGAACGCGCCCGCCGAAGCGGAGGCTTCGTCCCCGGCCGTCGACAAGGTCCATGCCGAGGACCAGGTGGCGCAGTTCGAGGCCGCGCAGACCGGCGAACAGTCCGCCGAGCGTTCCCGGGTAGTTTTCCGGCCACCCGTCGAGCCGGAGGCCGGCGTCATGCACCAGTTGGTGGAGCATCGCCGCGGGCACTCCCGCCTCGACCTCGATCGCAAGGTCGCCGGTGTCCGGTTCGGAGACTCCATCGCGCGCCAGGGAGATGAGGCTGACGACACCGTTGGGGACGGTGAATTTTTCGCCGAGGGAATGTCCGCCGCCGACCGGAAGGATGCGCATTCCGTTCTCCCGGCACCACTGCACGATGCTCATCACGTCCTCACTGCTGCGCGGCATCAGCGCCGGGTAGGCCGCTTCCGACACCCAGAGCTCCGGGAACACGGATTTGATCGGATCGGAACTCACCGTGCCTCACCTTTCGATGGAATCAGTTGTTCGCTGGTGCGGCCAAAGCGACGCTCGCGGTGGAGAAAGTCATGGACGGCGGCAATCAGCTGCGGGCGGCGAAAATCGGGCCAGTACGTGTCGGTGATGTAGAGTTCAGTGTAGGCCGCCTGCCAGAGCAGGAAGTTGCTCAGGCGATTCTCCCCTGAAGTGCGGATCAGCAGGTCAGGATCAGGGAGATCGGCGGTTTCGAGGGCCGACGCAAACGCCCGCTCATCAACGTGTTTGACGCCCCTGGCGAGCAGCCGGTTGACCGCCTGGGTGATCTCTCGGCGGCCGCTGTAAGAGAGCGCGAGCACGAGCAGCAGGCCGTCATTGTGCTCGAGCTGCTTCATCGCGGCCCTGAACTCGGCACGGGGTCCGGGCGGCAAATCCTCAAGCTGTCCGATGGTGCGCAGGCGAACGTTATTCTTGTCGAGGTCCTCAACTTCCTTGCGGATGGTCGAGACGAGCAGCTTCATCAACCCGGAGACCTCCGACTTCGGACGTCTCCAGTTTTCCTTGGAGAAGGTGTAGAACGTCATCACCTTGATGCCCAGCTCGACGCCGGTTTCGACCATTTCGCGGACCGATTTGACACCCTCGCGATGGCCGAACATGCGGGGCATGCCGCGCTCCTTCGCCCACCTGCCGTTGCCATCCATAATGAAAGCGATGTGCTCCGGCAAGCGGCCGGCGTGGGCACGAAGATCCTCTTCGAGCGACTTCAACGATCGAGACGCCATCCAATCCTCGTGAAAAAGCGAAGCGGACGCGATGGCCCGCTTCGCCTGTCACATCCCTTGAACCCACACGCGGGTCAACCCGAAATCTTCTTCAGAATTTCGTCAACCACCTTCACCTTGTTCGGCTGTTTCGTGTTGGCATAGGCCGCTTTCAGGATCATCCACGTGTGCAGATCCTTGAACGTGGGTTCGTACACTTTAACGCCATCCGGGAACAGCCAGGGTTCGAGCACCTTCACGATCGTCTCCCACTGCTGGCTGCCGAGCAGCGCGTTCGAGGCGCGCATCCGCGCTTCTGTATCTCCCGGATTGAGATCAATAGCCTTGAGGTACACTTTCGCCGCTTCGTTGTACCGCTCGAGCATATCGAGCAACAGCGCCTTGTTGAAGACAAAATCGGCATTGGTCGGATCCTCGGCCATCAGCCGGTCCCACTCGTCGACGGCTTCTTCCGTGCGGCCGAGTTTTTGCAGCGCCATCGCCTTCGCCTGGATGATCGTGATCTTGCGGCTGGTGCTCAGCGAATCTGCCGTCTTGCTCAGCGAATCCGCCGTGTTGATGATGTCGTCGGCGAGGTCAATCACATCCTGGTAACGCTCCAGCAGCCGGTAAGTTTCCAGCAGGTTCTGCTTGGTTACGATCTTCTGATTCGTCGTGTCGTTCGCGATCGATTTCTGGAACGCATCAGCGGCTTCATTGTACTGCTCGTTCTTGAAATAGCTGAGCCCGAGGTTGGTCAAGGTTTCCGGATTGTTGGGCCGGACGATCAGCGCGGTCTGGAAATCGTCGATCGACTTGGGATAGTTGCCACCCTGAAATTCCTTGACCGCCTGGCTGGCGATGTGCTGCCACGCGCTGTACTTCAGTTTATCGATTTTCTCTTTAAAGGTCGCGTTGAGAGCCAGGGATTTATTAAAGGCCTCATTCATCCCTGTCCATTCTTTCCGTTCGTAGCGAATGTAACCGAGCGTGTACCACAACTCCGGGTCCTGATCGTTGGGAGGCGTGTTCGCTCCCTCGAGCAGGATTTTCTCGGCTTCGTCCAAGTTTTTGTTGTTGATGTGCAGCTTTGCGGAACGGACGTAGTACGAACTTGCGGCGCAGCCAATCAGTAAAAAGATCAGTGACAGCGTGACGGCCGCGAGACCCCACCGGCCCCATGAGCTCTTCATGACTCCCTCTGGTTTTCACTCAACCCATTGAGCATCAGAACCTTAGGGGATAGGCATCCATCCCCCTAAAAATCAAGAGTTCAATATATCTTTTCTCTTCACAAGCTGTCAAGGCCGCATGTCCGCGAGACGATATGGCGGGCGCAGCACTCCACGCTCGCAGATGATCCCGACAATCAGCTCGGAAGGGGTAACGTCGAACGCGGGATTGTACACCTGCGCCGTCGGAAGGCTCACCTGCACGCCGCCAATCCTGCGGACCTCGTCCGCATCCCGGAACTCGATCGGGATCGAAGAACCGTCCTCAGCATCGAGGTCGAACGTGGAAGAAGGCGCGGCGACATAGAAGGGAACCCGATAGCGCGCGGCGAGCACCGCCAGATTGAGCGTGCCGATTTTGTTCGCTGTGTCGCCGTTTGCGGCGATCCTGTCCGCGCCGAGAATGACCAAATCCACAGCGCCGCTGGAGAGCAGCGAACCGGCCGCGCTGTCGGGAAGCAATATACTGGGAATATTAAGTTTATCGAGTTCCCACATGGTCAGACGGGAACCCTGGCCGAGCGGCCGCGCCTCGCAGGCGTACACCCGGTCGATCAATCCGCGCTGATGTGCCCTGCGAACAACCCCCAGCGCGGTGCCGATGCCGTAGGTGACCAGCGCGCCTGTGTTGCAGTGGGTGAGTACAATCTTCGGTTTATCAAATAGTTGGATTCCGTGATCGGCGATCGATTCGCAGAGTGCTTCGTCCTCATCGGCGATCTCCGCCGCGACGCCAGCGGATTTTACGGCGAGCGCATACCCATCAATCCCTTTGCACTCCCTGCGGACACGGGCGACGGCAAATGCGAGGTTCACGGCCGTGGGGCGCGCCCGGGCGATGGTGTCCAACGCGCGCTCCCACTGCCCGCGATCAGCGGAATGTTCAGCGGCGGCCAAAGCGGCGGCACAGGCCCCCGCGACCCCGATGGCTGGAGCGCCGCGGATCGCAAGCCGTTTGACCGCGTCCACAACCTCCCGCCAGTCCGAAGTGGTCCGTCTCACCTCTTCAAAGGGCAGGCGCGTCTGGTCGAGAAAAGTCAGCTCCCTCCCATCCCAGAAGAGTCCCCGAAGCTCGTCCATGGGATCAGAAGGCCGTCATTTCACGGAATTTTTCCACCCTCACCTCGATCTCCCGCTCGGAAAGGGTCGCGGTACGTCTCATCGAGAAATCCTCCACGACGTAGGAGGCGACGACGGAACCATGGACCACCGCCCGCCTCCAGACCATCGGATCATCCAGGTCCGGTTGAGCCGCCAGATAACCGAGAAAGCCCCCGGCGAATGTGTCGCCCGCACCGGTGGCGTCCTTCACCACCCTGAGCGGGAACGCCGGCATAAAGAAGACCTCCCCCCGCTCGCGAAAGAGCACCGCGCCGTGCTGCCCCTTTTTGACCACCACCGTGGAAGGTCCACGCTCGAGCAACGCCCCGGCCGCGTTGATCAAGGAATCCTTTCCGGTCAACTCGACCGCTTCTTCGTCATTCACGATCAGCACGTGGGCGCGGGTGATCGCCCTGTCCAGCTCCTTCGGCGTTCCCTGGATCCAGAAATTCATCGTGTCGAGCACCACCAGTTCCGGATTCTTGATTTGATCGAGGACTTTCAGTTGCAGGGAGGGATGGATATTGCCGAGAAAGACGAAGGGAGTATCGCGGAAATGGGGCGGGATCTTCGGCTCGAAAGTCTCGAACACGCCAAGGCGTGTGAACAGCGTGTCCCTTTTGTTGGGGTCGCGGTAATAGCGTCCCCCCCAGCGGAACGTCTCGCCCTTGGCGATTTCGAGCCCGGAGAAGTCCACGCCGCGGTCTTTCAGGAACTCGATTTTCTCCATGGGGAAATCATCCCCGACGACCGCGACGATACGCACAGGGGCATAGAGGCTCGCCGCGGAGGAGAAGTAGAACGAGGAGCCGCCGAGCGCATCGTCCTCGTTGCCCATCGGAGTTTTCAGGGTGTCCAGCGCCGCCGAGCCGACGACGAGGATCGGTTTCGCCGCAGCCATCTCACATCCTTTCCGGAGCGCTCACTCCAAGCAGATTCAGCCCTTCCGCGAGCACAATGCGGGTCGCCTCGGACAGGGAAGCGCGCGCCAGCGACACGGACGGTTCGACGCCAACGACGCGGTTTGTCGTGTAGAACTTGTGAAAACGGGTTGCCAGTTCGGCGAGGTAGCCGACCATTTTCTGCGGTTCACAGCTCTCGGCCGCGCGCGCGATCACATCCGGGAACTGGTCAAGATGCCGGATCAGCTCCAGTTCCGTTTCGTCCGTCAGGGATTCGAGACTTGCGTCGGCGGAGGGCTCCGGGCAGCCGTCCTGGCGAAGGATCCCGGCGATCCGGGTGTGCGCATACTGCACGTAGAAGACGGGATTGCGCTCGCTCTGCTCCTTCGCGAGGTCAAGGTCGAATTCCAGGGGGGACGAGGTTCTGCGCTGGAGGAAAAAGTAGCGTGCGACATCCTTGCCGACCTCTTCGACCAGATCTTCGAGCGTCACCAGTCTGCCGGCACGCTTGGACATCTTGACCTTCTCGCCGCCCTCCATCAGGTGCACCTGTTGAACGATCAGCACCTCGAGAAAACCGTCATGCCCGAGCGCGCGCAACGCCGCCTGCATGCGCCCGACGTAGTCGTGATGGTCGGGACCGAGCAGATCGACGGCACGGTCATAGCCGCGCTGAGCCTTGGTCAGGTGGTAGGCGATGTCCGGCAGAAAGTAGGTGGGACGGCCTTCGGAGGTGACGATGACGCGGTCTTCGCTGTCACCGAAGGAGGTGCCGGTGAACCACAGCGCTCCCTCCCGCTCGGCGACGGCGCCGTGTTTCTTCAATTCCGACAGGGTTTTTGCGGTGGCGTCGGACTCGTGGAGTTCGCTCTCGTAAAACCAGCGGTCGAAGGTGACGCCGTAGTCCTCGAGCACGCGCTTCTGCTCCGCGACGTTCAATTCGGCGGCTTGGCGGCCGATCAGTTCGGGGTCTGCGCCGTCAGGAACTGAACCATCGGGGAAAAGCTGCCGCGCCCGCTCGACTACGTCCTCGCCGTGGTAGCCGTCCTCGGGCACATCTTCGCCGCGAACGCGGGCGATCACCGATTCGCCAAACCTGCGGATCTGGCGTCCGGCGTCGTTTACGTAAAATTCGGCGTCCGCCACCCACCCGGCCTTGCGCAGCAGGCGGACGATGCTGTCGCCGATCGCCGCAGCCCTGGCCGAGACGACATTCAGCGGACCGGTCGGGTTGGCGCTGACGAACTCGACGAGCACGCGGCGGCTGTTGCCCGCGCCGGACGCGCCGTAGGCGGATCCCTCACGCAGGATCGTGCTGACGATCTCGTGGTAGTGCCCCGGGCCAAAGAAAAGATTGAGAAAGCCGGGACCGGCGATCTCCACCCGTTCGACACCGAGGGCGGACCAGTCCACCCGATCGACGATATGTTGGGCAATTTCTCGCGGGTTCCTGCCGAGAGCTTTCGCCAACAGCATCGCAGCGTTCGTCGAGAGATCGCCCTGGTCGGTCCGTTTCGGCACCTGCCAGAGGATTTCCGGCATCGGCTCAAGTTCGACGGAGGTGCGAACCGCCTCCGTCAAACGGTCTTTAGCGTTCATCCGTCGATCGGCTTTTTGTCTTTGTGGGCGTTTGTTTCCGGATCAGGCGGAGGGCAGAATCTCTTCCACATATTCCGTTGGAGCATCCCCCCACAATTTCTCGAGCTGGTAGAACGCCCGAGCGTCAGGCTGGAACATGTGGACGACGACGTCCCCATAATCCATCAGCACCCAGTTCAGGTGATTGTATCCCTCGGTATGAAGGGGCCGCAACGGTTTTCTCGTGGATTTCAAAGATCGCTCCACATGATCGACGACGGCTTTCACATGGACATCCACGGAACCCGAACCGATGACGAAGAAATCGGCGATGGCGGTCACTTTGCGGAGGTCCAGGATGATCACATCCATCGCCTGCTTGTCGAGCATAAGATCGGCGATGGTTCGTGCGAGCTGGCGGGTAGTCAAGGCTCAGAAATCGGTTGTCAGGTTGGCGTAATCCTTACCGAGAATCAGGGTAAGGTCGATGTCGACGAGCTGCGGATTGGGACGGTCAAGCACGCGGTCGGCAGGGATCGAGAGCAACTGAGCGAGGCGCAGCGCCTGTCCCTGCAGGCGGGTGCGGTCATAGATCAGGCTCTTGCTGTAGTTGAGATGATCTGCGTTGCGCGTATCGCGGACGTCGTAGCCCTTCGCCCGAAGGACCTCGGCGAACCGTGAAGCGAGTTTGGCCACCCCGCAGCCGTTAAGGATTTCCACGCGAACCGGTCGCGACGGTTCGACCTCCGGGGGCAACTCGCCGCGTTCGGGCATGTCCACGGTGGGATTTTCCGAGAGGAGCTCAGGATTAATTCCCCCTTCCCCGCCTCCCCCGATGCCGAAACGGGGGCCAAAATCGAGAATCAGCAGGACGGCCAACAGCACGACCTGGATGGCGACAAGAACGGTGAGCAGATTCACACGCCGTTCGAGATGATCTGAAGATTTACGACCGGTTTCACGCAATGGGACCCGGTTCATGCGGAGTTCTCCCTACGACGGTTGGTCTGTCCTGTTTTGTGATGCCGATGTTTCAAGGCTGGAGGTTATCCATCTGCTGCGATGCCCGATTCGAAAATCCCCAGGGATTCATCCCGTAATAGCCATACGCCGGGTGGATGCCGTAGCCGTAGCCATACCCATAAGGGTTAGCCATTGTCGAGGACGGCATCCGGTAAAACGAAAATTGGAGCATCATGTTATCCCGCGGCTTCCAGACCAGATCCGCCCCTCCGAAGAAATCGGCGTTGGAGAGCAGCGAGGTGATCGCCGACTGGCCGGGCATCGGGGTCGATTGAACGAACGGGTTGTTCGCCGCACCCAGATGCAGCTGCAGCAACAACGGAGCGTTGAAACGGTACGAGATTGTGTTGAGGTAGTAGCCCTGGGTGAAGCCCTGTCCGCCCGAACTCATGTAGCTCATGCCGAACTGCTGGCTCATCGATAACCTGCTGGGATCAAGGATTCCGGAAATCCCGCTGACCACCTCCGGTTGGGTGATGGCTTCACGGGTAGTTGTCTGGGGTTGATCTCGGTAGGGAGCCTGTCCGAAAGCGCTCACGACCGCCAGGAGCACAATCAAACCGGCAGGAATCAAACGCTTTTTTCGCATCGTGCACCCTCCGCACTGAACGATCTAAAATACCCCTCGCGACGAGAGAGAATCAAGCTAAACCTGTCCTCTCCTGCCAGATCGCTTCCGCCCGGGCAAGGTCTTCGACGCTGTTGACCCCATGAATCTCGTCGTAGGGAGCGATAAATCCGGCGACGGGCTGCCCCGCGTCAAACGCCTGGAAGACCACGTCCGTTAAGTAGTACTCCCCTTGCGCGTTATCGTTCCCGATTCTCCGGAGGGCGTCGAACAGAAAAGACGAGTTGAAATAGAGGATTCCGCTATTGATTTCTTTGATGTTACGCTCTTGCTCGGAAGCGTCATTGTGTTCGCGGATGCCGACGATGAGACTGTCCGCATCGCGTAAAATACGCCCGTAACCCGCGGGATCGGGAGCCTGCGCGGTGATGATGGTGACCATGGCGCCGCGGGAGCGGTGGAGTTCCGCCGCCCCCTTCAAGGTCGCTTCGCTGAGCAGCGGAACATCGCCCGCGAGCACGAGAACGTTTCCGTCAAAATCCGCAAGACGCGACTCAGCGCACAGCACTGCGTGCCCCGTCCCCAGCTGCTGTTCCTGGATGACATAACCGGCGCGTTCCCGCTCCAACAGGGGGATCATCCGTTCGCGTCCGTGCCCGATAACGACGATCACGGGATCCGCTCCGATGCCGCGAGCCCGCTCGATGACGTGCAACACCATCGGCCGTCCGCCGACCGGGTGCATCACCTTGGGCAGGTCGGATTTCATCCGCTTGCCCTGACCAGCGGCGAGTATTACGGCGGCAAGGCGCGGCGTCTCCATCACTCCCCCACGAGCAGTTCATTGTCGATGAGGCGGACGTCGCCGAAGAAAACGGCCGTCGCGATGAGGACATCGCCCTCGATCATGTCCACCGGCGCCAGCGAGCTCCAGTCCACAACTTCGATGTAATCGATTCGAGCGCCGGGCGCTTGCCGTGCAAGATGGGAGCGAAATGCCTCGCTGAGAACGGACGCCTTCCTCTCTCCGTTCGACCAGAGTTCACGTGCGGCGAGCAGGCCGCTGTGGATCGCGGGGGCCTGTTTTCGCTGCTCAGCCTCCAGGCGCACATTCCGGCTCGACATGGCGAGGCCGTCCGGCTCCCGGATAATGCCGCCGAGCACGATCTCGATTCCGAAATCGAGATCAGCCGCCATCCGCAGAATGATTTTCGCCTGCTGGGCGTCCTTTTGCCCGAACACAGCGAGATCGGGCAGCACGGCGTGGAACAACTTCGCCACGACAGTCGTGACCCCGCGGAAATGCCCGGGACGGCTGGCTCCGCAGAGATAATCGCCGAGCCGCTCGACCGTCACCCACGACGCGTACCCCTCGGGATACATCGCCTCAGCGTTCGGGAAATAGACCGCGTCCACCCCGCGCTCGCGGCACAGTTCGAGGTCGCGTTCGGTGTCGCGCGGATAGGTTTCGAGATCGTCCGGCCGGTCGAACTGGGTGGGATTGACGAATATGGAAACGACGACACGGTCGCCGCGCTGCTTCGCGATGTCGATAAGGCTCAGGTGTCCCTCGTGGAAGAAGCCCATGGTGGGAACGAAGGCAATGCTCTGTCCGCGAGCACGGTTCGCAAGCGACCAACGACGCATTTTGGCTGCCGACTCGAGCACCTCCATCTCACGCCTCGAAGCTCTCGCTATCCTTTGGGAAGGTGCCCTCACGGATGTCCTTGACGTAGGACGCCACCGCTTCCCGGACCAACTCCTTGCCCTCCATGTAGCGGCGGACAAAGCGGAATTTGGGGCCGAGGCCGAGCATATCGTAGGCGACCAGAATCTGGCCGTCACACCCGGGTCCGGCGCCGATCCCGATGGTGGGGATGCGGAGCGAGGCTGTGATATCAGCGGCAAGCTCGCGGGGGATTTTTTCGAGGACAATTGCAAAGACGCCCGCATCCTGCAGGGCGAGAGCATCCTGGCGGATGTTCGCCGCTTCATTGTCGCCTGCGCCCCGCAAACCGTATCCGCCAAAGGCGTGAACCGACTGCGGTGTGAGGCCGAGATGCCCAATGACAGGAACGCCCAGCTGGGTCAACCGCTGGATCGGTTCCAACGCGGGGCCGGCGCCCTCGATTTTCACCGCCTCCGCCCGGCCCTCCTTCATCAGCCGAACCGCCCCCTCGAGCGCCGCCTCCGTTCCGAGGTGGACGAGTCCGAAGGGGACGTCCGCCGCGAGCAGGGCACGCTTCACGCCTCGGCTGACATTGCGCGTGAGAAAGACCATTTCGTCGAGGTCGATCGAAATCGTGTCGGGCTCACCCTTGACCACCATCCCGGCGGAATCACCGACGAGGATCAGGTCGAGTCCCGCGGCGTCCTCAATGGCGGCGAAGGTGGCGTCATAGGCGGTCAACGCGGCGATTTTCTCACCCCGCTGCTTCATCGCCACCAAGTCCGGCACAGTCACCTTCCTGACACCGTTGTTCCTCGCATCACGCGACGCACTCATTGCACAGCCTCCCGGCTTGCGGCCACTTGCCCGCGCTCTACCCGCCTGATCGCCCGCGAAATGATCCCACCTCCCCAGACCGCGTCCCCACGGTACCAAACCGCCGACTGCCCGGGAGTGACCGCGCGGACGGGGCGCTCAAAACGGACTTCCACCCGCCCGTCTTCTCGAACGGGCATCAGCAACGCAGGAGTCCCCTCAGGGTCGTTGTATCGGACCTTGACCGTGCAGGGAGTCGGCTCGGACGGCGGATCGAAGGATACCCAATTGGCCACTGTCGCGAGCAATCCCTCGCTGGCGAGTCCCGCGGCGCCGCCGATGATCACGCGGTTGCGCTCCGCATCGAGGCCGACGACGTAGTAGGGGCCGTGTCCGTCGGAGATGTCCAGCCCCCGGCGCTGTCCGATGGTAAAACCGAAGAAACCGCTGTGGCGTCCGACGATTTGTCCGCTCTCATCCACGATCTCGCCCTCGCCGATAGACGCCGTACGCTCCGGATACTGCTGGCGGAGATACTCATCGTAGCGGTCCGAGATGAAGCAGACCTCCTGGCTGTCGGGCTTGTCCGCGTTGCGAAATCCCTCCCTGGCGGCTCGTGCGCGGATTTCGTCCTTCGTCCACTCGCCGAGCGGAAACAGCGTCTTTGCGAACGCCTCGCGCGGCACCTGCCAGAGCGCGTAGGACTGATCCTTCCTTCCGTCGAGTCCCTTGCGGAGCACAGGACCCTCGGGGAGATGTTCGATGCGCGCATAATGTCCCGTTGCTATGGCGTCCAGATCGAGCGCGGCGGCCCTGGCGAGCACCGCGCCCCACTTCAGCTTGCTGTTGCAGGCGACGCATGGGTTCGGCGTCGTGCCCGTCAGGTAGGCGTTCTCGTACGGCTGGACCACGTTGCGCGTGAACTCGCCGCGGAGATCAAGGACGACGTGCGGGGTCCCGATGGCCGCGCAGACAGACCGAGCGTCCATCTGGTGAGTGATGTCGCAGCACCCCCGCTCGCCGCGTGGACGGCTCCCCGCCGACTCGTAATCCCAGAGCTGGAGAGTGATGCCGACGACATCATACCCCTGGTCACGGAGCAGCAGGGCTGCGGTGGAGCTGTCCACCCCGCCGCTCATCAGCACTCC
>CAZIDZ010000007.1:0-25990 GCA_964538455.1 uncultured bacterium | reverse complement strand
CGCCATCGCCCGCAGGCGCTTGACATGGTAGCCTATCCGGGACGCCGCCCAGTCAAGGTCCTCTTCGTTGTTGGTGCGGCCCAGTGTGAAACGCAGGGACTCATGCGCTTCCCGGTCGCTCAATCCAATCGCGGTGAGCACGTGGGACGGCTTCGTCGATCCGCTGCTGCACGCGGACCCCGTAGAGACCGCAATGCCGTCCAGGTCCAACGCGAGCAACAGGGACTCCCCCTCGACACCCTCGAAGCGGAGGTTCAGGTTGAGATAAATCCTCCGCTCGGCGCTGCCGTTCAAGCTGACATCGCCCTCGCAAGCCTGATCGATGTTGCGCTGAAACCGCTCTCGCAGCGCGCCGATACGCTCGGCGTCTTCATCCATCACTTGAGCGCAGAGCCGGACCGCTTCGCCGAAGCCTACGATGCCCGGCATGTTCTCCGTGCCGGTGCGGATTCCGCGCTCCTGCCCTCCGCCCCATGCCCTCGGGACGAGCTCGACCCCCTTGCGGACGTAGAGCGCGCCGATCCCTTTCGGTCCGTAAATCTTGTGCGACGACGCGCTGGCGAGATCGGCACCGATTTCGCGAACCGGCAGCGGCAGCTTGCCGAAAGACTGTACCGCATCCGTGTGGAACAGCGCCCCGGCCTGATGCGCGGCCTCCGCCAGCTCCCGAATGGGCTGAACGGTGCCGATTTCGTTGTTGACGTGCATCACGCTGACCAGCGCGGTCGTCTTCTTCAACGCCTTGCGCAGCTCGGAAGGATCGACAACGCCATCGCTCCCGACCTTGAGGAAGGTTACCTCGAATCCTCCCTCATGAAGATGTTCCGCCGCGTGAAGAATGGCGGAATGCTCGATCGTGCTGACGACCAGGTGGTCGCGGCCTTTTTGCTTCGACGCTTCCATGACGCCGAACAGCGCCAGATTGTCCGCCTCCGTGCCCCCGGAGGTGAAGTACAGTTCCTCGGGATTTACGCCGAGCAGTCCGGAAACCTGGCGGCGCGCTTCATCGAGCAGCAGCTTGGCCTCGTTCGCCTTGGCGTACCGGCTGGAGGGATTGCCCCAACCCTCGACCATCGCGCGGTGCACCACGTCCGCGACGCGCGGATCGACCGGGGTAGTCGCACTGTGATCCAGATAGACAAACCGCTTGCCGCTGGCGCCGCTCATTTTCTACTCCGCCTGCTCTGAAGAGTCGGGTTCCATCGCCTGATCGGACCTCCACCAGCGGAGGAACGCACGCAAGGCGTTTCCCCTGTGGCTGATAGCGTTTTTCTCCCGGTCCGTCATCTCCGCCATCGTCCGTGTTTCGCCCCGCGGAAGGAATACGGGATCGTAGCCAAACCCCTTCGTGCCGCGCTCATCGGTCAGAATCGTCCCTTCGACCGATCCCTCAAAGTGCAACTCCCGAACCGCGTCTACATAGACGATTGTGCTGCGAAAACGCGCCGTGCGAGCCTGCTCCGGGAATCGCCGGATCTCGCCGACCAACTTTTTCCGGTTTTCCGCGTAGGTCGCGTTTTCCCCGGCGTAGCGCGAAGAATAGACACCCGGCGCGCCGTTCAGCGCATCCACCTCGAGTCCGGTGTCGTCCGCGATGGTGGGCATGCCGGAAGTCCGGAATCCCGCCCGCGCCTTGAGCGCGGCGTTCTCGAGCAGGGTGCTCCCGGTTTCTTCAATATCGGGATCGCCGTCGCCGGGATGGTGCAGCTCGACGGCATCGCCGAGCAGCATGCGCAACTCCTCCAGCTTGTGTGGATTTCGTGTGGAAACGTACAGCCGTCGCATCGCACGCCTCAGCGCTGCAGGTCGGAGAGGAAGGAGACGCCAGCACCGGACCAGGGGACGTCGAAGAAATCCGCGATGGTTGCGCCGGCATCCATGAAGCCGAGTCGCAGGCCGAGATCCACGCCCTGTTTTCCCCCTTCGAGGAGGACGAGCAGCGGAACATGTTCGCGCGAATGATCCGTGCTCGGAGTGGTCGGATCGTTGCCGTGGTCGGCGGTCATGATCAGCAGATCGCCGGGCTGCAGGGCGTCGAGCCAGCGGGGGAGCCAGCGGTCGAGATCCTCCATCCCCTGCCGGAAACCGGGTACATCGTTGCGGTGGCCCCAGAGCGTGTCGAAGTCGAGCAGGTTCGCAAAGACCAATCCCCGGTTGAGGGTCCGGATGCGCTCGAGGGTGAGGTCGAATCCCTGTTCGTTGTTCTTCGTGTGAGTTGCCGAGGTGTAGCCGCGCCCGGCGAACAGGGTGTCCACTTTGCCGATACCGTGCACTGGAACGCCCGCCCGCTGCAGGGCGTCCAGCACAGTGTCCGCCGGAGGTGCGACGGCAAAATCCCTGCGGTTGGCGGTGCGCTCAAACGCTCCCTCTTCGCCGACAAACGGCCGCGCGATGACACGGCCCACACGGTGCTTCGCCGGCAGGGCTTTGTGGATTCCCTCACAGATGCGGTAGAGTTCTTCGAGCGGGACAATCCGCTCGTGGGCGAGGATCTGGAGGACCGAATCGGCGGAGGTGTAGAGGATCAGGTCACCAGTGCGAACGTGCTCAGCGCCAAGTCGCGCCATGATTTCCGTGCCGCTCGCGACCTCGTTCCCGATCACTTCGCGGCCGGAAATACTGCGAACGAGCTCCACTACATCTTCGGGAAAGGCATTCGGGTAGGTCGGAAAAGGCAATTCCGTGGGCAAGCCGCAGATCTCCCAATGGCCGTTGATCGAATCCTTACCCGAGGAAACCTCCTGCATCCTGCCGAAGGCGGCGCCCGGCGAATCCGCCGGGAGTACCCCTTCCACGTTGGCAAGATTTCCCAGCCCGAGGCCTTGAAACGTGGGCAGACGGAGTCCACCGACGGCGCGGGAGAGATTGCCGAGCGTGTCGCTCCCTTCGTCACCGTATGCAGAAGCGTCGGGGGCACTGCCCACCCCGACGCCGTCCATCACAACCAAGAATGCTCGCCGGTGCGGATCAGCCAAAGATCTCTTTCTCTTTCGAAGGAATGACGTCCGTCATCACTTCCCGGTATCTGTAAACGCCGGGTTTTCCTGGAACTTCCGTGGGTTTCAGGACACGGACGGTGATGATCTCCTCACCCGATTCACTGAGGCGCTTCGAAGCGCCCTTTCCCTTCGCCAATTTGGCCTGAAAGGTTTTTGCCTTCGCCATCTTTTTGACTCCTGAATGAACGGATAAAAACGCGTTGCAGGCGACAAAGGTAACGCTGTGACACGGGAACCGCAATCCGACCGGGCAACGGCGGGAGCATGGCGGAATCCGGAAGAAACCCGATCCGGAACCATCGGGACCGAACCACCCGTCAAATACCTATCAGATGGACTGCTTTCGGAGATCACCACGCGCCTGACGGCGCTGGTGATGACATGAGCTGCGCCGCCGACAGCCTGGATCCCCCGGTTAAACCGGGGGATGACAAAAATCTTCGTCGGGATATCAACACATCGAAGTAGGTACATCTCGTTCGCCGGGTTGTCATTGCCCGGCTTGACCGGGCAATCCAGCGTGCAAGAATTAAAATAGCCCCTGTTTGCGAGCAAACAGGGGCACATGCCTAACTCTTAATGGATCAAGTCGTACAAGGGGCGATGATTTTCTACTTATCACCTGTACTGACAGTGTGCAGGTTCCAATCGGGCATCGATTCCTGAGCCCGCGGGCCGCGGTCCTGGGTGCGCTCTTTCGCTGCGAGGCTGTCGGAATTCTCAGCCAAGTCTTCCTCGGAAACGACAGCGGCGGGAGCGGTCCCCTCCGTCTCAGACGCGGAAACACCCTGCGCGGATTCGCGTTCGGCCACGCCGCGAGTGGGCACCCCACTGTTCTGACTCAACATCGGGCCGAAGGCGAAGAATACCACCAGCGCCCCGGCTACGAAGCCCATCGAAACAGCCGGCCATCGCAACCAGGCGTTGCGTTCGCTCGGAATCGGCTGGTCTTCGTCGCGATGGTTGGCGGCGTACACACGCATCCGGTAGGCAAATCCGTCTGGCGCCGTTTCGCCCTCAATGCCGTTGAGCAGCTTACGCAGCCTGCCTTCCCGGCGGACAAACGCCCGGGCGAAACGGTCCTGCTGGAGAAAATGGTCAAGCTCTTCGCGCTGCTGAGGTGTCAGTTCCTCACGCCGCGCCCACAGGTTCTCAAACTCATGAAGTCGCATAGTACACCTGGACCCTGTTCCAATGGTTCAATCACGCTCCGATGTGGGTTTTCGCCCCGCCCGGGCCCTCTTCTCCCGGTCTTCCCGATACCCCATTCTGTCTGAAATACGCGGCTGATCCCGTCAAGTTCCCCGAATACGGCAATTCTGCCGAACCCTGCTCCGGAGACTAGAGCAACCCGCGCAACCGCTTTTGAAGCCGTTCCCTGCCCCTGTTAACTCTTGATTTGACAGTACCTACAGGAACATCAAGAAGTTCCGAAATCTCCTCGTAGCTTTTGTCCTCGAAGTCTCTGAGGATCACCGCCTGGCGATAGACCTCGGGGAGCAACTGGACCTCGCGCGTGACCTGTTCGCGGATTTCCTGGCGGCGGCTGGAGTCCATCGGGTCGGCGTCCTCGTCGATGAGGTCCACCGCCTCATCCTCGGGCGCTTCGCCTCCCGTGCGAATGGGGACGGAGCGGCGCACCTTCCAGCGGCGAAGCTCCGTCTTCGCCAGGTTTCCCGCGATGGTGTAGACCCACGTGGAGAACTTGGCGACAGTCTTGTAGTGCTTGCGGTGCCGCCAGACGCGGATGAAGGTTTCCTGCAGAATGTCCTCAACTTGCGCACCACGTCCGACATAGCGGCTGATGAACGAGGCAAGGGCGAATTGATAGCGCTCAACGAGAATCTCGAAAGCGATCTCATCGTTCTGCTGCACGAGGGCCATCAGCTCCTCATCGGCCTTGTCCTGAAGGGGAGATTGGGTCATTTTTTCGTTCGCAGACGGTCCAATGCGGTCTTGTGAATCAAGCGTTCGAAGGCGTTGAGCGCGTCCATCGAGCGTGTTTTCCGTTCCCTGTCGAAGTCAAGCATGCGGTCCAACGCGTTTTCGGCGACGGATTGCGGCAGGGTCTTAAGGTCCGCCGCCGCCCATTGCCATTGTCGTTTCGTGTTCCCCGACCAGGTCCGTTTGCTGTCGGGCACCCGCCGGCTGTCGTACATCCTCTCTTTCCGCGCCATGCGCCAGCGGCGGACAGTCTGCGAGAACACCAATCCGGATTCCTTGGGCTTGGAGAGGTTCTCGCGGATTTTAGCAAGGTCGCGCAGGGCGGAGAGCCGGTTTCCCGCCGCGACGCGATCCATGAAAGCCCAGATGTTGATCTCAGGTTCGACCCCCCACACGCGCTGCACGGTCTCGAGAGTGATGCGGCCGCCCTCCCCCGTGAGCAGAAACGCCTTCTCCAACTCCCCGGCGAGGTCGATGAGGCGGACTCCCGGCGAATCGGTGACGAGATCGAGGGCATCCTCATCGATTTCGATGCCGAGAGATTTGACATAGGCAACCGCCCAGGCGCGCAGCGCCGCGCCGCGCGGAGAGCGGCAATTGATCGCCCCAGCGACTTTCGCGATCTTGCCGACCCAGGCCGGGGGCGAGTCCTCCTCGACGAAGAGGACGAGTACGGTGCTCTCGACGGGATTCCCGGCGTATTCGGCGAGGTACGTTTTCGCCTGCGCGGGCAGATCCCCGGCGCGCTTCACCGCGACCGCCCGTTTCGGGGCCATCATCGGCAGCGCGGCGAGCAGCGACGCCAGCGTCTGCGCATTCGCATCCTCGCCGTAGACGACATCCAAATTGAAATCACGAGTCGTTTCATCCACGATCCGGCTGCGGACGGTTTCGAGAACTTCGTCGAGCAGCAGCGGTTCACCGCCGAGAGCGACGTAGACGGGAGCGAGAGTTCCAGCCGCGGCACGGTTGAGGAATTCGCCGGGCGTGATTCCCGTAGAGGTGGAGGAGGACTGTTTACGCCGGTTCTGAGCCATGAGTCGCCTGTTTGGGGCCTTGGGATGGGGCAAGATAGTGTTTCAGCAGGGGCGGCGTCCACACATTCAGGAAACCCGCCTGTATTGGGTCTGGAACAGCCGCCAATAAATGCCTTTCTCCGCAATCAGCTGCTCATGAGTGCCCTGCTCTCGAAGCTGCCCCTTGTGCATCACAAGGATGCGGTCGGCATTGATTACCGTGCTCAACCTGTGGGCGACGATGATCGACGTACGGCCTTCCATCAGTTTTTCCATCGCATCCTGAATCAGCCGCTCAGTCTCCGGGTCAACCGCGCTGGTGGCCTCATCGAGTACGAGGATTTTCGGATCGCGGACCAACGCACGCGCGAAGGAGAGCAACTGGCGCTGCCCGCTGGAAAAGGTGCTCCCGCGTTCGGTTACGGGTTCGTCGTATCCGCCGGGCAGGGCACTGATGAAGCGGTCCGCGTGCACGGTTTTCGCTGCGTCGAGCACCACCTCATCCGGATACTCGTCGAGCAGGGCGATATTCTCGCGCACCGTACCGCTGAAGAGAAACACGTCCTGATGCACGTAGGCGATGTTCTCGAGCAGCAGGTCGCGCTTCCATTCACGCACGTCCTTGCCGTCGATCAGCACGGCACCCCGGGTGACATCGTAGAAGCGCCCGATCAGGTTGATGATCGTGCTCTTGCCCGCGCCGGTGGCTCCAACGATGGCCACGGTCTGCCCCGGATCGATGGAGAAATCGATGCCGTGCAGAACCTCCTCCGATCCGTCATAGGAAAAGTGAACGTCCCTGAACTCGATGCGTCCCTCCGTCTGATCGCAGCACCCGGCATCCGCGGAATCGACGATCTGCGGGGGCGAATCGAGCAGCTTGAACACGCGCTCCGCGCTGGCCATGCCCGACTGGAAGATGTTCCATTTTTCGGCGAGGTCGCGAATCGGGCGGAAGAACCGTTCGGTGTACTGCAGGAACGCGATCAGGACGCCGACGGTCAGAGTGCCGTTCAGCGAGAGGTACCCGCCGCGCAGGATGATCGTGGCGACCGCGAGCGCGCTGACCAGTTCGAGCAGCGGGAAGAACGCGGCGAACAGGGCGACGGTGTCGAGGTTGGCGCGGCGGAATTCGCCATTCACCCTCGCGAACGCGTCATCCGTGTGCTTCTGGTGATTGAACAGCTGCACGATCCTCATGCCGCTGAGATGTTCCTGCAGGAAGGCGTTGATCGCCGCGGTTTTCAGACGCACTTTGCGGAACGCATCGCGCAGACGGTTCCTGAAGACAAACGTGATCGAAGCCATCAACGGAACCATCAGGAACGCGACGACGGCGAGCTTGACGTTCAACAGCAGCATCGCGACGATAATCCCGATCAGCGTGAAGATGTCCCCGAAGAAAACGACGATCCCGCTGGTGAAAATTTCGGACAGCGTCTGCACGTCGCTGGTCAACCGCGTGACGAGCCTGCCGACCGGGTTGCGGTCGAAGAAGCGGAGGCTCTGACTCTGAATGTGGGCGAAAAGCTGCCGGCGGAGATCGTAGATGACCGACTCCCCCACCCAGCCGGTGAGCAGGGTCTGGGCGATGCGGATGACACTGAGCACCAGATAGGCCGCGGCGAAGAGGATCACGACCTTGAGCAGGCCGGGGTAGTCGCCGGTGGTGATGTGATCGTCCACGGCGATCTTTGTCAACCACGGGCCCACCTGCTCGAGACCTGCCGCCATGAGCAGCAGCACGACCGACACCGCCACCTTCCAGCCGTAGGGCCGAACGTAGCGGAGCAGCCTGCGGATCAATTGCGGCTCGAAAACCGCGCCGATTTTCTCTTCTTCGTGGATGGACGGTTGGCTCATGCCGCGTCCTCCAGCTCGCGGCTGATCCGCTGCTCGCGGAAGAGCTGGGTGTAAGCCCCGCGTTTCCGCATCAGCTGCTTGTGAGTACCGCGCTCGACGATGGCGCCGTCCTCGATGACGATGATCTCCTCGGCCTGGGCGACGGATGTGACGCGGTGACTGATAATGATCGAAGTTCTATTCTTCAAGTATCCCTTGAAGTTTTTCAGGATCATCTCTTCCGTTTCCGCGTCCACCGCGGAGAGCGCATCGTCGAAGATGACGATCCGTGGGTTGCGGATGATCGCGCGCGCAATGGCGACGCGCTGTTTCTGGCCGCCCGAGAGGGTGATGCCCCGCTCCCCGACCTCAGTTTCGAGGCCGTTGGGGAAGTCCGGGATGTCCTGAACGAGGCGGCTGATTTCGACTGCCCGCTCCAGCTGCTGATCGCTGTACTCCGCGCCAAGAGTGATGTTTTCCAGGATCGACGTGCTGAACAGCAGGGGGTCCTGGGGGACGACAGCGATTCCCTTGCGGAGGGCGACGGACTGCCACTCGCGCACGTCGGCCCCTTCGACCACCACCTTGCCCTGCTGGCTCATGTAGAGCCTTGTCAGCAGGTGCGAAATAGTCGATTTACCGCTCCCAACACGGCCGACAATGCCGAGTGTCGCGCCAGGTTTGACGCTGAACGAAACCTCACGCAGAACGTCAACTTCGGTTTCCGGGTAGCGGAAGCTGACGTTGCTGAACTCCACCGAACCCGGCTTCGAGGGCTCGACGACAGCGCCTTCCACCGGATCGACCAGCCGCGGCTGCCGGTCGAGCAGAACATGGATGCGTTCGAGGCTCGCGCGCCCCCGCTGCAGCAGGCTGACCACCCAGCCGGTGGAGATCATCGGCCAGGCGAGCATCATCAGGTAACTGACGAAGGCGACGAAATCGCCGACGAGCAGTTTGCCCTCGATGATCTGCCTGCCGCCGAGGAGCAGGATTCCCGCGATTCCGCTCCCCATTACGAGCATGATCAACGGATTGTACATCCCGTCGATGAAGACCATCCTCAAGTTCTTGAGGCGCAGTGCATTGCTGCGCACGCCGAAGAATTTTTTCTGGTGGGGAATCTGGCGAAATGCCTTGACGACACGGATGCCCGCGAGGTTCTCCTGCACCATCGCCGAGAGATCGGAGAATGCCGCCTGAGCCTCGGCAGACGCCTTGTGTTCGATGCGGCCGAGGAAATAGACAAGGATCGCCATCATCGGAGCGATGAAAAGCACGATGACGGTCATCTTCGTGCTGATCTTGGCCATCAGGGCGAGGGCGAAAACGAAGCTGGTAATCGTTCCCGTCATGTACATCAGCGCCGGCCCGACGACCATCCTCACCTGCTCGATATCGCTCGTCGAGCGGGTCATCAGGTCGCCGACACGGCTGCGGTCGAAGAACGCCGGTTCGAGCTTGAGCAGATGGCGGATCAACTTCTGCCGCATATCATACTCGATGTAGCGGCTGGCACCGATGACCAGCCTGCGCGTGAAGAAGCGGAAGAAGCCCGATCCGGCCGCGACGAGCAGGATGATCCCGGCGTAGGTCCACAGTTTCTGGTGGGTGATCGACGTCTGCAGCCCGTTGATTGCGAGCCGGATGTACCAGGGCCCCGCGACGGTGAACATGTTGCCCACGAGGGAGAAGAAAAGCCCGAGGAGCACCCGGCCACGGTAGGACCGGTAATAGGGCATCAGATTTTTCAGGAATGGCAGCATCCAGCTCGCCCGTTCGCTGATCAACATTCGTTTGGGTGCGAGAGAAGAAAAGCAGGCTCGACCACGCTGTAACAATTTGGCAGTCCGAACACGACTTTGGTAAGGATACATTACGGCGACCGGGGCGTGCAAAGGCCGCAGGAAGACTTTGGAGCGCCTCGCGACCCCGGTTATATTACAAAACTTGACGGTTTTTAACGCGCTGGAGGCGGTTTGACGCGCGGAGGCGGGTCTATGCTCAAGACATTCACGGTGTTGTACGGGGCGTTGGCGGCGCTGGCCTCGGTGGGGCTGGCGATGATCCGCAGACGCCGCAGCGTGGCGGAAGAGGAACTGCCGACGGTGGCGGTCGTGATCGCCGCGCGCAACGAAGAGCGGAATCTGCCCAATCTGATCGGGGCATTGGCCGCCCAGGAATACCCTGAGGACAAGATAAGTTTCTGGATTGTCGACGACGATTCTGAGGACGCCACCTGGCGCATCGCGCGCTCCGCGGAAGAGAAGGACAAGCGTTTCCACGCGCTGCACTCGAACCCCCTCTCATCGGTTGCGTCCCCGAAGAAACGGGCACTTGACACGGCGATCCGTGCCTGCGACGCGGAATGGATCGTGACGACGGACGCGGATTGCCAACCGGGACCCGGTTGGCTGCGGGCGATGGCCTCCTCAATGCAGGAAACGATCGGCGTCGTACTCGGCTACGCTCCACTGACCGGTGCCCGCAATCCCGTGCAGGCGCTCGGCGCGGGAGAATCCTGGTCGGCGGCGGCGCTCTGTGCAGCGGCCGTGGGGATCGGTTATCCTTTCAACGCGTTCGGACGAAACCTCGCCTATCGGCGTCAAGTGTATCTCGATCTCGGTGGCTACGGTGGGGACGGTTCGATGGCGTCGGGCGACGACGACCTTTTCCTGCAACGGGTAAGTGCGCGCACGGACTGGAAAGCCGCTTTCTCCGCCGACCCGCGTTCGTTTGTTCCCTCCGCCGCGCCGCCAGCGTCCAAGCTGCTCTCGACCAAGGCGCGCCACCTCTCGGTAGGGCCGAAATACGCGCCGGGCTGGGTGCTGATCGGCGTGGTCAGCAGCGCGCTGTTCATGGGACTCGGGCTCGCGTCGATCGCCGCTGTGCTAGGGCTCGCGAAACCGGCGGCAGTCTGGAGTGCGTGGAAGCGCAAATGGCTGTTTGACCTGATCCTGGCCTCCTCAGCTCTGCGAGTTCTCGGCGATCCCGCCCGTGCCGCAATGGCGATGGCAACCGCCAGCTCCGCTCCCTTCCTGCTCTGGGCAATCTGGCCGAAAGCGCTGTTCGGCAATGTGCGTTGGAAGGGCCGTACGTTCGTCCGCGGAAGGGCGGCGCAACCGATCGACGATGAGCTGCACGATCCAGCCATGTCCGCAACGGAGTAAGGTGAACCTGATCCGATGACACCGGCATCCAGACATCCAGGCGCGGAAGCCGCTCCCGAACTTCGTCCGACCCCGCCACCCGAAAAGGCGAGGCGGCGGACGTTAGCGACCTGGCTGATCCGGCTCGCAAAAGCCGCTGTGTCCTTCGCTCTGCTCTACCTGCTAGTGAAAACCATTCAGCGGGATGCGCTGGCGACGGCGCTGGAACGGGCCGACGGCGCTATGATCCTGCTGGCCGTGCTGCTCGTTCCGGTGAATCTGGGACTGCAGGGAATCCGCTGGTGGATCCTGGTGCGCTCCGAGCTCCCGGAGATGCCGTTCGGCAGGACATTCGCGAGTTTCCTCGGGGGATTATCGATGGGGCTGATCACCCCGGGACGCGTCGGTGAGGTGGGACGGGTATTTCTGCTCGAAGCGCCTTCCCGGCTGCGGCTCGCGGGTCTTCACGTGCTCGACAAAACCTATTTTGCCGGGGCACTCGCGCTGCTCGGGCCGGCGCTGCTTTTCTGGATGCCAGGATTCAGCACAGCCCTCCCCGCCGGACTGCGAACCGAGGTGGGGATTATCGTTTCGCTGCTGCCGCTGATCTACTTCGTGTTTGCATTAAGCCCAACGCCGCTGAAATCGCTGCTCCTGGCGATACAGTTGGCGATTGGCGCAAAAGGGCGAACGCTTGAGCTGCTGCGCGCCTACGACGGGATCCGGCCGATCCACTGCCTGCGGCTGACGATGGTGACGGCGGTGCAGTTCATCGTGATCCTGACGCAGTTCTGGCTGCTCAGCCTGGCGTTCCAGCCGGTTGCATGGTGGATGGCCGCACACACCTACGCCGCGGCGCTGTTTGTCAAAACGGCTCTGCCCGTCTCGCTGGGAAATCTCGGGGTCGGCGAGTGGGCGGCGGTTTCGTTCTACGAGCGGTACGGGATCGCGAACACCACCGGTTTTTCCGCCTCCCTGATGCTTTTCGGGATGAACGTTCTGCTCCCGGGGATTTTTGGACTGTGGGTGCTATTCCGAATGCGTCCGCAGGCGCTGCTCCGCCGTCTCGGGTTGGCACGGGAGGATTCGGCGTGACCCTCTACTACCTCTTTGCCTGGATCTCAGCGCTGGTCTATCTCGCCTTCATGATCATCGTCCGCGTGGGGCTGCGCATCCTCCCCCGCTCCGCCATGGTCGAGGACGACGAAAAACTCCCGACGGTTTCCGTCGTCGTTGCCGCCCGTGACGAGGAGGTGCGGATCGGACGGCTGCTCGACGCGCTCGAAGCGCAGGATTACCCCAAGGACAAATTCGAAGTCATCGTCGTCGATGACCGCAGCCGGGATAGTACGGCCGACCTGGTGCGATCGCGGCAGGACCGGGGGGTGAAGTATCGTGTGCTCCGCATCCGGGACGGCGAATCGAACCAGGGCCGCGCTCCGAAGAAATACGCGCTGGCGAGGGGCATCGAGCTGGCCAACAACGAAGTGATCGTGACCACGGATGCGGATTGCTGGATGGGTCCGCGCTGGCTGCGAGCTCTGGCCGGACCGTTCAGCGACCCGGAGGTGGACGGCGCCACCGGCGTCAGCCGGTTCATCCGCGGGAAAAATGAACCGAAGCCGTGGTGGTCGGACTTCGAAAGCCTCGAGCATCTCTCCTACTCGGTGATGGCGGCGGGGGCGATTGGAGCGGGACACGTGCAGAACGCCCACGGCTCCAACCTCGCCGCGCGCAGGAGTGTGTACGACCGGATTGGCGGTTACGGGAGCAACGACCGTGTCGCCTCGGGGGACGATGTTTTCCTGCTGCAGGATGTGATGTCGCACGGCGGAAAGGTGATCTTCATCGACCGTCCGGAAGGCTACGTGTTCAGCCAGCCGGTGGACACGATCCGCCAGTGGGTGAACCAGCGCGCCCGCTGGTCGTCGAAGGGATTCTACTATCCGCCGTACCTGATGGCGCTGATCGTAGGCACCTTCTCGTTCTACCTGGCCGCGGTGCTCTCGATTCCGCTCGCGGTTCTTGGAAGGTTGAGCCCGATTTTGTCGATGGCGATGGTCGCGGGCAAACTGGCGGCGGAAACCCACATCATGCAGATCGGCACACGTCGTTTCGGCGAGCGGATGAACATCGGCAAATTCCTGCTGACGGAGCTGCTTCACGCCCCCGCGATCCTCTATGCGGGGATCCGCGGACAGTTCTTCTCATTCACCTGGAAGGGGCAGAGGTTCGGGGGCCTGCAACCGATGGTCAACGGGAAATCGTCGCGGAGGGCGAGCTGATGCTCGACCGCGTGAGGCGCGAACTCGCCCGTTACTGCGATCCGCGCCAGTTGCTGCACGACTTGAAACCCCTCCGCGGTCCGGTGCAACGAACGCCTGAGGTCCTCGAGCGCCTGTTCCCGAACGTAATCTGGGGGCATGACGACCGCCAGGCGGGACCGTTACTGCTCAGCTTCGATGACGGCCCCGCACCGGAGGTGACCCCGCTGGTGCTCGACAGCCTGAAGCGGCAGCGGGTGAAGGCCGCCTTTTTTCTTCAGGCGGAGCGCATCGCCGGACAGGCCACGCTGATCGCGCGGATGCGCCGGGAAGGGCACGCCGTCGGCTACCACGGGGCGAGCCATAAGGCGTGGTGGCTCCTGACACGGTTCAACCGCAGCGTCGAAATGGACCCGTCGATCCTGCCGCTCAACGAAGGCTCCCCCTTCGCCAAAGACACTCCCCTGCTGTTGCGCCCTCCGTTCGGACGGTTCGATTATGCGGCGGTCGCCACGGCGCAGGAGCTGAACGCGCGCCTCGTGCTGTGGAGGCTCGTCGTCGGCGACTGGAAGAAAGGCGTGAGGGCGGACCAGATCTCCGAGCGCCTGCTGAAAAACGCGAAACCCGGCGATGTCATCGTCCTCCACGACGGAGGGGAGAACGGACACCTGCTGCCGAGGGTTCTCGACACTGCGATTCCCCTGTGGAAACACGCGGGACTGCGGATGGGATCGATGGCCGATTTCCTCGGCGAGAGGGCAAAATGATCGCGCTTCTGATCGGGCTGATCGGTCTCGGCACGGCTCTGCTGATCGCAAACGGCATGCAGCGCACGCTGAAGACACGCGAGGATCAACCCGCAACCACCGTGCTGATCTGCGCGCGCGACGAAGAGGGTCATCTCGCCAACCTGCTCGCGTCGCTCGAAGCGCAGGACTATCCAGTGAAAAAGCTGAAGATCCTGCTCGTCGATCACCTCTCGAAGGATTCCACCGGGGTCCTGATGGACGAGTTCGCGCGGCAGTCCCGTTTCGCGGCCCGTGTGCTGCACCTGAAGGAGGAGGACGAAATCCTGAAGGGTAAGGTGCACGGCATGGCGGAAGGGCTCGACCTCGTAGACACCGAATACGCGCTGATCACGGACGGTGACTGCGTGGCGCCGGCGACCTGGGTGTCGAGCATGATGCGCCATTTCACCGACCGGATGGACGCGATCGGAGGGCTTGTCACGGTCGAGAAAATCGAGGGGAAAGAACGGCCGGTGGAACACATGCAGCGTGTCGACCACTGGTACTATCTCGCGATGATGGCGGGATTGACAAACTCCTGCGGGCCCGGCGACGGCAGGTACTGCTGGTTCGACAAGCTGCCGAAGGCGGTAATCCGAATCACGGGGCGCTTTCACCCCGCATTCCTGATCGGCAACAATCTCGGCATCCGGATGAGCGTTTACCGGGAGACGGGCGGCTACCGCGCCGTCGGCAGCACTGTGGTCGAGGACTACGCGCTGATGAACCACTTCGTGCAGCACAGCCGCGGCGCGATGGAGATGGTGCTCGAACCCGAGGCTCGGATCAAGACCGCCCCGATTCGGAAGCTAAAAACGCTGTGGCGGCAGAAGCGGCGCTGGGCAACAGGAATGAGAATTTTCAACGCGCTGAACACGCTGATCTTCACACTGATTTTCCTGATCCGGATCGTTGTCCCCTGGTCGCTGCTGCTGGCTCCCTGGCACGCTGTGGCCGCGATGCTGATGATGGCGGCCGGAGATTGGATCGTAATTCGCAGAATCAGCACGCGGACCGGGGACAAGGTGCACACCTGGGAGATCCTCGTGCAGGAGTTCTACCAGATCGCGCTGAACCACCTGCTGCTGATCGCGTGGCTGACGCGGTGGCCGGTTGTCTGGAAAGGCGAGGTGTATCGCAGGCCCCGCTGAACTTGACTGGCAGCGAATCCTGGCGTAGAATTTAACGCTGCGGCGAAAGCCGTGCGACCTCGGCCCTTCACAAGCAGGAATCCCGATCCGTCGGGATGACCGAAGTTGTGAAGGGCCTGATTTTATGTGTTTTGCGACGCTCGAGGCATTGCTGGCGAGCCCAATCAGCGGCGTGGTATATTGGCACCGATTCCGATCGGGAGCGCAGATCCCGGAACGTTTGCCTGGAGCTTGAGATGAGTCTGCTCGATCGCTTTGTCGTCGCCACCCTGCCGTTCGTCCCGAAACCCATCGTTCGCCATTTTGCCGATCCCTATATCGCCGGTGAGTCCATCGAAGACGCGATTTCCGCGGTGAAATCGCTCAATCGTCAGGGCGCGAGCGCCACCATCGACGTGCTCGGCGAATCGGTCACCTGTCCGGACGAGACCCGGGAGGCGGTGGAACGGTATCTCAGCGTCCTCGACACGATCAACAAGCAGGGGCTGAACGCCAACATCTCGGTGAAGCCGACGCAGCTGGGACTGGGGCTCGACTACACGCTGTGCGTGGAGAATTTCAAGCGGGTCATTGAAAGACTAAGAACATACGACAGCTTCGTGCGCCTCGACATGGAGGACAGCCCGTACACGACCCTGACCCTCGATCTCTACGAAGATCTGCGAAAGGAGTACGAAAAGGTGGGAGTCGTGATCCAGGCGTATCTACGGCGCACAGTGAGGGACCTGGACGAGCGGCTGATCCCGGCGAAGGCAAACATCCGCCTCTGCAAAGGGATCTACATCGAACCGCCTGAAATCGCCTATCGAAACTTCGACATCGTCCGCCGGAATTTCTCAATGCTGTTGCGCAAAGCCCTCTCCTCCGGCCTGTTCGTCGGGATCGCGACTCATGACGAAATGCTGGTCTACGAGGCCTACCGGATCCTCGAAGAGCTGAAACTCTCGCCGGACAGGTACGAATTCCAAATGCTGCTGGGCGTTACGGAAACACTGCGGCGGCAAATTATCGCGGACGGGCACAGAATGCGGGTCTACGTCCCGTTCGGGAAGGACTGGTACGCCTACTCGACGCGGCGGCTCAAGGAAAACCCGCGTGTGGCCGGATATGTCTTCAAGGACATCTTCCACATCCGCTGATCGAAAAAGAGTGACAGTAATCCTTTTTCACCGCTTCCAAGTGAGATCGTGAGACTGGTGAAAAAGGGTTGCTGTCATTCTTTTTCTGGAACGATCATCGGAATACACAAAGATCCTTCACTTCGTTCAGGATGACTACATTTGAAAGCGTTGGCGGGTGTTCAAACGTCGAACGAGTTTCAGGTCAAATCAGCCACTTACCGCCCTCCTGCCCGCACCGGCTCCGCTTGATCCGGTTTACGCAACGCGCTACGTTGAAAGCATTCAAGTTCAACCCACTTGAGGTGATCATGCGCCGCGTCATCTCCACTGAAAACGCCCCCCAGGCCATCGGTCCCTACAGCCAGGCCATCGCCGCACAGGGCTCCTTCCTCTTCACCGCCGGACAGATCGCGATGGATCCGAAAACGGGCAATGTCACCGGCGTCGAGATTCGTGAACAGACCAAGCGTGTGCTGGAGAATCTAAAAGCGGTCGTCGAAGCGGCGGGGTCATCGCTGGAACAAGTCGTGAAAACAACAGTGTTTCTACAGAGCATGGACGACTTTGCAGCGATGAACGAAATTTACTCCGAGTACTTCAAGGAGAATCCGCCCGCGAGGAGCGCCGTGGAGATCGTGCGTCTACCCAAGAACGTACTGATCGAGATCGAATGCATTGCAGTAATCGACGAGTGAGCGGATCGCGAACTGTCGCGGTTCTCTGCCTGGCGCTGCTGCTGGGGACGGGGCTGACCGGCCCGGTATTCGGCCAGTCACCGGTGCGCCCGGACACTTCGAGAACGGCGAGAACCCCGTCGGTGGAACCCTCGCAGAAACCACCGCCGGCGCCGGCACCGCACGATACCCTCGCTGAGAAACGGAAGGATTTCCAGGACGAGTACGACCGCAGCTTCGGGGCGAGCGGGCCGAAGATCGACATGAAGCAGGTGAACATGGACCACGGGGTTCCGCTCCGGAAAAACCCGACAAAGGCCTTCATCATGAGCCTGCTGGTGCCCGGACTAGGACAGTTCTACACCCACAACTATTTCAAATCAGTCGCGTTTTTCGGCGCCGACGCCGGGATGATCATGGGCATGCTTCAGCAAGACCGCCTCTCCCGCGAGAATCGCCAGATGGGAGATCGGACTTTCGCGGAAGGAGCGTCCAAGAATGTCTATTCGTGGCATTACTACCTCGAGGGTTTCTACAAGAGCGACCGGAACAAGCTAATCTGGTGGACCGCGGGGGTCACCCTGCTCTCGGCTGTGGACGCCTATGTGGAAGCGCACCTCTACGATTTTCACATCGACCCGACACTCGGGGTGGCGCCGCAGGGCGACGGGGTAACCACCGGGCTTCGGATCAGCTTTGGGCCCTGACATTCATCAATCGAGAGGAGCGCGAAGACGATGATCAGTCGCGAACGGGCACTTGAGTTGGTGCACGAGAAGCTGGAGAATGTGAATCTTCGCAAGCATGTGTACGCTGTCGAGGCGGTAATGCGTGCGCTTGCAAAACAGCAGGGCGCGGACGAGGAGGTCTGGGGTCTGACGGGACTTCTGCACGACCTGGATTACGAGGAGACGAAGGACGATTTCCCCCGCCACACCTACATCACGCGCGAGCTGCTGGAGACAGAGGGCGGCGTCAGCGAAGAGATGTTGAACGCCATCCACGCTCACGCCGGATTCGTTGCACGAAACACTCCGATGGAGAAGGCGATCTACTGCGGGGACCCGGTGACCGGATTCATCGTAGCCTGCGCACTGATGCACCCGGAGAAAAAAATCGCCGCGATGGATGTTGATTTCATGCTGCGCCGGTTCAAGGAAAAACGGTTCGCGGCCGGCGCGGATCGAGAGCAGATCAAGACCTGCTCGGAGCTCGGCCTCGAGCTGGACGAATTCCTGGCGCTCTCGCGCGACGCCATGGCTTCCATTTCCGGTGAACTCGGTTTATGATCCTCGGGCGCAAAATCGATGACGGACCGGGTCCCCGGCTTCACGAGTCGGTGGGTGTGCTGCACATGCACACCATCTACTCGGACGGCACCGGCACCACCGATGAAATCGCGCGCTACGCCCACGAACGCAAACTCGACTGGCTGATTATCACCGACCACGAACATCTGAAGGCCTACGACCTCGGGCAAGAGGGCAAGTACGGCCGGGTAAACGTGATGATCGGTTCCGAACTTGGAGATGAAAATCTGCCAAACCACTATCTCGCCTTCGACATCGACCACGTGCCCGACCAGTCCGACGTCGCCGGATATGTCCGGGCAGTGCAGGAGATGGGCGGGTTCGGGGCGATCGCGCATCCTCACGAAAAGCGCACCGCTTTCAAGGACATGCCGCCCTACCCGTGGACGGCATGGGACGCGCCGATCGACGGGATCGAAATCTGGAATCAGCTGAGCCAGTGGGTCGAGGGATTGTCGCGTGTCAACCGTCTACAGCGGTTCCTTCACCCGCTGAAGAGCCTGACACGGCCGGAGCCCGAGACGCTCTCGACCTGGGACCTGCTGAACCGGCATCGGCCTGTCGTCGGGTATGTGGGCGTGGATGCGCACTCGCTGAAATACCCGCTGCTCGGAGGACTGCTCCACGTCAAGGTTTTCCATTACAAGGTTCAATTCCGCAGCCTGCTGACCCATCTGCTGCTCGAACAGCCGCTTTCCAGGAAGTACGAAGAGGCGAAGCGGCAGGTCTATTCCGCGCTCCGCGAAGGCCGCCATTTCGGAGCGAACCACCGGGTGGGCCGAGCGAACGGTTTCCGATTCTACGCGATCTCGGGAGGCGAACGAATCCTGCCGATCACACGGATCGATCCGGGGCATGAAGTCACTTTCGTCGCCCAGTCGCCGCTCGACGCGGAAATGGTGCTGGTCCGCAACGGCACCCCGGTGATCCGGCTCCACGGCCGTGAGTTGAGGTACACCACGCACGACGACGGCATCTGGCGGCTCGAAACCTATCGCCGCGGCCGGGGATGGGTGTTCACCAATCCGATCCGAATCCTGCCACACTAACTCTCACGAGAGCTGGAGTGCGCTCCCGGGGAGTTGAAGAGTTGCCTTCCCCCGCGCTGAAAGGTATTGTATTATTTCTCTGTAAACAGCTTACGGGCAGGGAGGCAGCATGGGCCAGGACGTTACGGGAATCCTCAAGTACTTCAAGGGATCGTCCGCGGGAATCTACGATTACCTCATCATCACCATCCTGCTGCTCCTCATCGTGTTGGTTGCAATCGTCGCATTCCGCGAAATCCGGCTCCGCAAGATCGCAGGGAACGAGGAAGCGTTCCGCCGGATGAAGAAACCGCCGCGCCGGGTGGTCCGGTGGCGCGAGAAGAAAGGCATCGGCGTCACCACATCCCGAAGGCACACCCCGCGGCTGGAGAAGACGTTTTCGGTCAACGTCGGCTCCCCCGACGGTACGGATCTGATGCAGGCCGATATCCAGGACATCTCCGCCGGCGGAGTCCGGCTGCTGATCTTCGACCCGATAGACGGTATCCAAGTGGGCGCCGACCTCGACGTCACCGCCACCGAACCGCCGCTGGATATCATCGGAACCGCCAAGATGAAGGTGATGAAACTGAATCCCGGCGAGGAGGAAGGCACGTTGGTCGTGAACGGGCAGTGGTCCGAGATCGACCGTCTCTCCGGCAAGGCGCTCGCCCGGGAAGTCCGGCATCAGCTGAATATCCTGGCGGAAGAAGAGTGGAAACGCACGCAGGCGGAGCTTGCGGAGGACGAAGAGGGGGAGGAGGAACAACCCGAGGAGACCTCCGAGGAAGAGTGACCCGGCGACCGGCGGAAGCGTTGGAAGCGCCGGCCAAGCTTCGCGTGCTCCCATCGCCCGGACCCCTCGATTCCGCAGAAACCGATCCAGAGCGGATTTCCTGATTCCGCCAACTCACGGAAAGCATGTCCATGTCGAACCGTTTACCGACCGAGTTTATCGCAGACAAGCAGGCCGGCCGGACACATACACCCACCCAGATTCAGGATTTCATTCGCGGCTTCGTCGAGGGGGAAATTCCCGACTACCAGATGGCCGCGTGGCTGATGGCGGTTTATTTCCGTGGGATGGAGCTGGATGAAACCGCCGCTCTGACCGAGGCGATGATCGCATCGGGGACGACGATCCATTTCGACGGAGTCAGTCCGCTCGGCGACAAGCACAGCACCGGGGGAGTCGGTGACAAGATCACGCTGATCCTCGCCCCGCTCGTCGCGGCTGCGGGAGTCAAGGTGCCAACGATCACCGGCCGCGGCCTCGGTCACACCGGCGGAACGCTGGATAAGCTGGAAAGCATTCCCGGATTGCGGACAGACCTGAGTGTTACCGAATTGCAAGCGCAGGTGCGTGACGTGGGGCTGGCGTTCGGAGCGCAAACCAGCGACATCGTACCGGCGGACCAGCGGATGTACGCCCTGCGCGATGTGACGAGCACGGTCCGCTCCTTCCCGTTGATCACCTCCTCGATTCTCTCGAAAAAAGTGGCCGAGGGGATTGAAGCGATTGTCTTTGACGTCAAGTGCGGAAACGGCGCGTTCATGCAAGAGGAGAAGGACGCCCGGGAGCTCGCTCGTTGGCTTGTAAAGACGGCGCATCATTTCGGGCTCAAATCCACCGCGCTGGTGACGGCGATGAACCACCCGCTGGGCAGAGCGGTGGGCAACTGGCTGGAGACCGAGGAGTGCCTGGTCGCGCTGCGAGGGGAAGGCGTGCGCGACGATCAGAGGGAGCTAACGCTTGCCCTCGGCGGAACCCTGCTCGCGCTGATCGGGATCGATCCGTCCCCGGAGAGCGGAGAGAAGCACCTTACCGAAGTGTGGAACTCGGGGGAAGGTTTCGAGGTCTTCCGCAAGGCGGCGATTGCACAGGGCGGAGATTCAAAGGCGCTGGAACCGAACGCCGCCCCCCACCCCGCCCTCTCCTCGTACGTGATTCAGGCCGAGAGCGACGGGTGGCTGCACGGCATCAACGCGCTGGAGATGGGGCTCGCAGGCGTCGCACTGGGCGCCGGGAGGAAAAGCGCAGAGGAGAATATCGATCCGGCCGCCGGTTTCCTAATCCACCCGGAAATGGGTGACAAGGTGAAAAGTGGAGATCCGCTCGTCACGGTATTGGGTGCGAATGACGCGGTTTGCAAAGAGGTGGCCGGCCGCATCCGTCAAGCAATCGATCTGCGCAGCACCCCGATGGAAATCCCGCAGATCATTCGTGGTGTGGTCAGTGCCGCAGGCGAGGATTCCTGGCCCGAATTCCGGAAGCGAATCCTCAATCCAAAGTAAGAAGCGTCGTTGTCTTATCCCATAAGTAACTGTTATTCTTGTTTATTCATAACGTTCGCCGACAAAATAAAGAGGGACTGTCCCTATTTAATTGATACATTCGATGATACTATTTACGCTATTATAGGTTTGGAGTTGTCGTCATGCTCCTGACGGATGGATGCAATCACGCCCAGGTATCGATGGTGCGGCCAACGCCATGATGACGGGCTTCGCGAGGATCCTTCGGGGTCGGTTCGGCGGAACCCGTTCTTCCCCCCTCCGGGAGTTCCTGAACCCTGCGGTAGAGAGCATATCCGGCAGCCGTGGACCAGCCCGGGATCTGCGGAGTGGACTTGGCAGGAGGTGTCGCCGTGGCTGGAACAGAGCCCTCCTCCGGCAGGCGCGGTGACGAAACGCCCTTGAGGGGCTGAGGGCCCCGGGGGCCGGCAGGTCCAATGCGAGGGCTCATTCCTTCCTTTCGGGTACACCACTTCACTACCGTTATCGGTTGAAAATCCGAAAACCTTTAGCCTTCCGATCAACGATCCCTCCCCATTCGCTTCAACATTCAGCCGCAGCCTGGTGCCTGCCCGCAAAATCAAATGCGGGTGCCACCCCATCGTTCCAGTTCGTACTCGTTCACGATCAGTTACTTAGCGGAGTTATCCGACGAGGTGTTACGAATAGGTGGCGATTTCACCGCGTCCGGGCGTGGGGAAAAGCTGGCAAGTGCACTCGTTTTGAGGAGGGAACATATTGAATAACAAGGAGTTCGAAGACTGCTTCGGACTCACGGCACGGGCTGGCACACGTGTTGCCTACGTGAGTAGCGGCAGCTGGAACGGACTCACCCTTATCTCTATCGGCAGTTCATCCGGCTGACTTTAACGTCTCTGATACAGAGGGGAAGCGATGAAGGCAATCGCCTGGGACACGCAACGGGATGGCGATACGAGCACGGTAATCGCCGGGGCACATGTGGACGCCGATCTCCGAGGGAGCCTAGAGCAAGTTCTCTGGCGTGAGATCGCGGACGGCGCCGTGCATCTCCGCATCTGCCTCAACGGGATGCGGTTCCTTCACGCGACCCTGGCATCCGCCCTGCTCTCGGTGGAACAGCATCTGCGGGCTCTGCGAGGGGACGTGACGCTTGTGGACGCTCCCTGGTTCGTGAGGTCGATGCTGCGGATCTGGGGCGTCGAGAACCGTTTCCGTTTCGGCAGCAGCCGTGTGGAGGGCCCACAGTATTTCTCAACGATCCGCGAGGCGCAAGCGGCCGCGGAGACGGTTCGAGACAGGATTCAGGAAAACATGGATCAGGTACATCGCTGGATTGGATAAGGAAACACGCGGGGGTGTGGCAGCATCCCCGGCTAAACGTGTGAACAGTGCGATCGCGAGGAGGAAAAGAAGATGCAGATCAATCCACAGGGCTCAGGAGCGAGCAACATGATTCGCAACCTGTCGCTCAACACGGAAGTGAAGCTCAAGATGCTGGACACCTCTGGTTTCAACGTGCGCAGATTCACGGGCCAGCAGCCTTCGGGCGGCGCCCCCGCGGCGCCCCAGAGCGTACCGGCGCTTCAGAAGGGCGCGAGCGCGGTCAAGATCAACCTGCTCGTTTGATCAACCAGCTCTCGGAGCGGGAGCGGGAGGAGACCCATGGAGATGCACTTAGACCCGCTCGATTTCAGCGCGCTCAGGGATGCGCTGAATGTCCAGGCCTGGAGCGCTGAAATCGTCAATGCGACGGTCGATCGGATGACAACGGAAGTGGCACAATTGGCTGTTTCGAGCAATCTGAATCTGAACAGCAGCCAGGATTATGTCCAGAACAGCATAGGCGATATGCTCGACGCCTACGCTTGACCGGCTCATGCGGCGCCTCACATCGGTGAGGAACCCTTGCAGCGTGATTTCTCACGCAGTGCGGCAACGCCGCAGTGCGCAGGGAATTCACGCTTTTTTAATGCTCCCTCCCTCTTTGTCGGGCGGCACTGGCGCGTCCGACCGCCGTCGCCTATCTTGCGTGAATATTCCGCGAAAGGGGCAAACGAGGGTACGATGAATTCGAAGAGCGACAATGACGAACTTACACTGGAGCAGATTCGCAAGCTCCCGAAAACCGACCTGCATTGCCATCTCGACGGGTCAGTCCGTGTGTCCACCATCCTTGAGCTCGCAGAGAAACGCGGGGTAGGGCTTCCGGCGAAGAATGAAGACGAGTTGGACAAACTGCTCGCCGCCGGGGCAAAGCGAAGCAGCCTGAAAGAATACCTGAAATCCTTCGACATCACCCTGTCCGTGATGCAGGACGAGGAAGATATCGCCCGAATCGCCGAGGAGCTTTGCGAAGATGCGTGGGCTGACGGCGTCTGGTACCTCGAGGTGCGCTTCTCACCGATCCTGCATCAGCAGAAGAAATTGAAACTCACGCAGGTGATGGACGCCGTGCTCGCCGGGCTTCGCGCCGGAGAGCGCAAGACCGGGATCCGGACCGGCGTGATTGTCTGCGGGATACGCTCGATCGAGCCCGCGGTCTCCCTGCGGCTCGCGGAATTGACAGTAGCCTACAAGGGGCGCGGCGTCGCCGGATTCGACCTTGCAGGGCAGGAGGACCATTACCCGGCGAAGGACCACGCGGAAGCGTTCTACCTGATCCGCAAGAACAACATTCCATGCACCGTGCACGCGGGAGAAGCCTGGGGCCCCGATTCGATCAAACAGGCGCTTCACGATCTCAGCGCCCACCGCATCGGGCACGGCACCCGCCTGAAGGAGGACGGCGAGCTGCTCAACTACGTGAACGACAATCGGATTCCGCTGGAGTGCTGCATCTCCTCGAACGTCCACGTGGGAACGGTCGCCTCGCTGGACAAACACCCGATCCGTTTTTACTTCGATTTCGGCCTGCGGGTGACGATCAACACCGACAACCGGCTGATGTCCGCGACCACGGTGTCCGACGAGTACTACCTCGCACAAAAGGCGCTCGGTTTCACCAAGCACGAGCTGGAGAGCATCATCATCATGGGTTTCAAATCCGCGTTTCTCCCCTACGCCGAGCGCAAGGCGCTGCTCGGCAAAGTGCTGGATGAGCTGGGCATACCGAGGATTCCATTCTAGTGTTCCCGCGATCGATTTTGAGGAGGCTGGTCCCGCTGGCAGCGGTGCTACTCGTTTCAGTGGGTTTCAGGGTGGCCGTGGCGCAGGAACCGTTCGCCGTCGCCCGTGTGCATTACGACGGGGGCGGGGACTGGTACAGCGATCCCTCCTCGCTGGTCAACCTGCAGAGAGCCGCCTCCCAGGCGCTGGGGATTCCGATGGCCGCGCGGGAAACAACCGTCCGGCTCACGGACCCCGACCTGTTCCGCCACCCCTACCTGTACATGACCGGTCACGGCAACATCGTGTTCAGCGACGAGGAGGCCGCACGCCTCAGGGACTATCTGCTCAGCGGCGGGTTCCTGCACGCGGACGACAACTACGGAATGGACAAATCCTTCCGGCGTGAGGTTCACAAGGTGTTTCCGGACCGCGAACTGGTCGAGATCCCGTTCACGAATCCGATCTACCACATGGTCTACGACTTTCCGAACGGGCTGCCGAAGATCCATTACCACGACGGTTTGCCCGCGCAGGGATTCGGGATTGTCGTGGACGGACGTGTCGTACTCTTCTACAGCTACCAGTGCGACCTCGGGGACGGCTGGGAGGACCCGGAGGTGCACCACGATCCCGAGGCGAAACGTCAGGCGGCGCTGCACATGGGAGTCAACCTGATCGCCTACGCGCTTTCGGGAAAGCCGGCGCCGCTGCCCTAGACAGCTCCGCTTTCCTCGAGTCTCCAGGTTTTGTCTACAGCTTGTAAAATCCCATGTCACGGCCGGTAGCGGATTTGGCGAGTTGGACGATCTGCCCTGTATGGTAGGAAAAGTGTTCGACGATGTGGACGACGGCCCCCAACGTCGTGGTCGAGAATCCCTGGATCTCTCGCTGCTGCAACCAATCTTCCGACGTCTGTGAGCTGCGGATCACCGAGCAGGCCTTGGTGACGGTTTCGTGCAGTCTCTTGAGCAGCTCCGCGCCTGTCCTGCCTCCATCCGTCGAGAACTCGAGGTCGCGCTGACGGCGATCCTGCTCCCCCGCGAGTCCATGCAACATCCACTGACGGACGTTTCCTTCGAGGTGCAGCAGCAGGTTGCCGACGCTGTTCACGTTCGCACTCGGCCTCGCCCACAGGGCGTGCTCATCGAGCATCCCCACCGCATGATCCAGCCACTCGAGGTAGGTTTCCAGCTTGGCAACGGCTTCCGCGGCAATGGCTTCCGAAAGCTTCGCCGATCCCGGATTCCCCATCACGTTCTGATGTGATTTCATCGTCGCCTCCCTTTACGAATTAAAAAGGGGACACGTACCTTTTAATT
>CAZIDZ010000006.1:1579-112242 GCA_964538455.1 uncultured bacterium | reverse complement strand
ATCAAAATCCCCGCGATGGTGGCGGTCTGCCAGCTCGCGAGGGCGCCGGCGATCATCGCGCGGGCGCCGAGGCGCGCGAGGTCCTTGCGCCGTTCGGGGACGAGCGCGCTGATACCGCCGATCTGGATCGCGATGGACGAGATGTTCGCAAAGCCGCAGAGGGCATAGGTCGCGATGGTGAAACTGCGTGGACTGATCTGGCCTTTCAGGGCGACGAGGTCGACATAGGCGACGAACTCGTTGATCGATATTTTTACGCCCATCAGGTAGCCGACATCGAGAACATCCTTGATATGCACGCCCATCAGGAACGCCAGCGGGCTGAACAGCCAGCCGAGGATCACCTTGAGGCTGAGTTGGTGGAGACCGAACAGGCCTCCCACCCACCCGAGCAGGGCGTTGATCATCGCCACCAGCGCGATGAAGGCGATCAGCATCGCCGCGACGTTCACTGCGAGTTTCAGGCCGTCCGTCGCTCCGCCCGCCGCGGCGTCGATGACGTTGGAAGCGGTTTTTTCCACGTTGACCTGTAGTGTCCCCCCGGTTTCCGGCTTGTCCACCTCTGGCACCATGATCTTCGCCATCACCAGCGCCGCCGGTGCGCTCATCACCGATGCGGCGAGCAGGTGCCCCGGGTCGATGCCGAAGCGGACGTAAGCCGCGAGCACTCCCCCTGCGACCGTTGCGAATCCTCCGGTCATCACCGCCATAATCTCGCTGGGAGTCATCTTCAAGAGAAAGGGTTTGACCACGAAGGGCGCTTCGGTCTGGCCGACGAAAATGTTCGACGCGGCACTCAGCGATTCCGCCCCGGAGGTGCGCATCGCCCGCATCATCACCCAGGCAAATCCCCGCACAATCAACTGCATGATCCCGAGGTGGTAGAGCACCGCCATCAGGCTGGCGAAGAAGATGATCGTCGGGAGAACGTGAATCGCGAAGATCGTACCCATCTGGACGAAATGACCGTTCGCGGGATTGAACACCTCGAATCCTTGCGTCAAGCCGCCGGGCGCGATGTCATCTGCGAGGGATTGTGCGATGTCCTGGCTGGATACGTAGAGGTTGCCGAAAATGAAGTGGGCGCCGTAATCCGTGAAGGTGAGGATTTTCGAGATGAACACCCGCGCCCCCTCGAATATCCACTTGCCAGGGAGGGTTTTCAGCACGAACAACGCAAAAAACACCTGCAACCCAACCCCCACGCCGACTGTTCGCCAACTGATCGCCTTGCGGTTGCTGGACAGCAGGTACGCAATGCCCATCAGGGCGAAGATGCCGAAGATGCCAATCAGTCTATCCACCCTGCCTCCTTTTTCAATCCATCAACACCCATGCGGTTATAAAAAGGGAAACCCGCCTGGCGGGGCAGCCGGGACACCCGCCGGTGGTCAATCTGTCTCAAACCGATCCTGAGGAATCCTGGGAGGATGCTTTCCCCTCCTTCGGTTCACGAGTGCTCAACATCAACAGGATCGCCATTCCGATGAATACGCCCGACAGAAAGTCGGCAATCTTGAACCATCCCGTGAGATCGAGACGGCCAACGACAATCAGCAAAATCGCAGCGATCGATGCGAGGACCGCCGCCCATGCGCGCCGTTGCGCCGGAGTCAGTCCGAGCAGCCACCATCTCATAATTTCTTGTCCTCACCGCTGGTGCCGTTAAACAGCCGTCCCTGACCCGCAGGTTCACCGGTTTTGGTCGGCGGCTCCCAGCACTGCCGGCAGCGGGCTTCGTAAAGCGCCTGCCCGCCGACGAGAACGCGTTCGCTCCCTCCGCCGATGCGCTGCGTCCGATGCGCCGGTGCGCCGCATTTGTGGCAGACCGCGGTAAGCTTGGTGACAAATTCGGCTTCGCACATCAGTTGCGGAATCGGTTCGAACGGTTCCCCACGGTAGTCGGTATCAAGGCCGGCGATGATCACACGGCGGCCACTGTCGGCCAGGCGGCGAACGACAGTCAGAAGATCCCCCTCGATGAACTGCGCCTCATCGATTCCGATCACCTGTGCGTCACCCGCCTTCTCTTGAATGTCCCGCGCGGTTTTCACCGGTATCGAGGGAATCCGCTGCTCGCTGTGGCTGACGACATCCTCAACGTCGTAGCGGTCGTCAATGGAGGGTTTGAAAACAACGGCCGCCTGCTGCGCGATCCGTGCACGCCGCAAACGGCGGATCAATTCCTCCGTTTTCCCCGAAAACATGCAGCCACAGATTACCTCAACCCAGCCGCGACCGCGTTCAACGACGTTCAACATTCTTCACGCGCCCCCTTGGGCGTTTGACATTCCTGCCTGACGCAGAACGGCGGTTCCGTCGAGGGATCCCGGCTTCGATCAAGGCGAGAACGTGGTTGGACAATATTTCGATCCCCGCGTGGTTTTCCCCGCCGCGCGGGATGATAATGTCGGCGTACCGCTTCGACGGCTCGACGAAGGTCTCGTGCATCGGGCGCACCGACTCCTCGTACTGCAGAAGAACACTCTGTGCACTCCGCCCCCGTTCCACCTCATCCCGCCGAATTCTTCGGGCGAGGCGGAGGTCCGCATCCTCGTCGACGAAGACACGGAAGTCCATCAGGTCGCGCAGGCTCTCATCCGCAAGCACGAGAATGCCTTCGAGTACCAGGATCGGGCGCGGTTCCCGGAGAATGGTTTCTTTCGTGCGGGTGTGATCGACGAAGGAATAGACCGGCTCGTGAACCGCACGCCCGCTCATCAGCTGCTTGATATGCTTGTGCAGGAGGTTCTGATCGAAGGCGTCCGGATGGTCGAAATTCACCTGCGCGCGTTCGGCGGCTTCAAGATCGCGCAGGTCGCGGTAATAGCTGTCCTGTTTGAGGATGAGCACATTTTTTGCGCCGACCCGTTCGGTGAGGCGCTGTGAGACGAGAGTCTTGCCACTGCATGTACCCCCGGCGATTCCGACGAGAGCAACGGGCTTCATTCCTCCTCCTCGAGGTCGGAATCGCCGAATGCGTGAGGGATCAGGTCCTGCAGGGTGTGGACCCGTGTGACGTGTGTTTTTGGGTTGTGCAGGATGATCTCCAGGTCGGGCGCGTAGTCGTGCAGCACCTGCCGGCAGGCTCCGCAGGGAGTGGCGACATTCGGCCCTCCTGCCACGATCGCGATTCTCGTGAAGGAGCGAACTCCCTCGCTGACCGCTTTGAACAGGGCGACCCGTTCGGCGCAACAACTGAGGCCGTAGCTGCTCGATTCGACATTGCAGCCTGTCCAGACGCGGCCGTCCGCATCCTCAATCGCCGCGCCCACTCGGAAATGGGAATAGATCGCAGCGGCGTTCCGGCGAGCCTCACCGGCCGCTTTAATCAACGCTTCCTGATCTGAAGACAATGCGTTTTGTTTATCGGAGTACATGAAATGGGATGTTCCTGAATTCTCTGGTTCGCTCGATCCGGCGCGTGTTCCCCGAAAAGTAACCGAGAGCGGGCACAGGGGCAAGGAATTTCGGACCTGGCGAGGCGGACTGAAATGCTCTGATTAAAAGCGGCGAATGGAAATCCTCTGTCGCGGCATTCCGCCTCGGGTTCGCCTCCCAGCGTTGGTTGCGCCGCATGCGCCCCACACGTAGCTTATCCGCGTTCCAGTGGATCGACCACGGCGGTGGAAAGCGGTTGCGACCACCCTCCGCCGCCCTTCAGCACGGAAACGGATGATGCAACAGAACGCCAGCGGCGCCGAACAGTGGAAGAAACTGAATTTCCGCTGCGGGCTGGAAATCCACCACCAGATCCTGACCGAGAAGAAACTATTCTGCCATTGCCCCGCAGGGGTGTACACCGATGAGTGGCACGCCGAGGCGCTGCGGCACATGCGCCCCACCCTCTCCGAACTTGGCGAATACGACGGCACCGCGCTGATGGAGTTCAAGACGAAAAAGGAGATCATCTACCGGTTGAACCGGGACACAGTCTGCACCTACGAAATGGACGACAACCCGCCCTTTCTGATTAACGAGCAGGCTGTGGACATCGCGCTGACGATTGCGCTGGCGTTGAAGTGCAAAATCGTCGGCGAACTGCACATCATCCGCAAGCAATACCTGGACGGCAGCATTCCGGCCGGATTCCAGCGAACGGCCATCGTCGGAGTGGACGGGCAGATCGAACTGAGTTCCGGCAAGATCGTTCCGATAATCCAGCTCGGGCTTGAAGAGGACGCCTGCCGCGAAATCTCCGACCGCGGCCATCAAATCATCTTTTCGACGGACAGGTTGAGCATGCCGATCGTCGAAGTGGTGACCGGCAACAACCTCTCGACTCCCGAAGAAGCCGCCGAGGCGGGAATGCGCATCGGGCGCCTGCTCCGCGCCACCCAGCTCGTCCGCAGGGGCATGGGATCGGGACGGCAGGATGTGAACGTTTCGATTGACGGCTCTACCCGCGTTGAGATCAAGGGCGTCCCGCGGATTCCCCGAATTCCGGAGCTGACGGCGCTGGAGGCGCTTCGTCAAAAGCGGCTGCTCGAACTGCGGGACCGCCTCCAGGAGCGAGGATTCAAACCGGGCGACACTCCCGGCGAGGAGGTTCGCTTTGCGGCCCGTCCGTCGGATCTGAAACGGCCGGAACTCGCCGCAGCGCTCCGCTCGGGCGACAGCATCCGTGTGGCCAGACTTCCCAAAGCACGCAAAATTCTCAACTGGGAGCTTCCAGGCAGCCGGACGTTCGCCGATGAGCTCGCGGGCCGCGTTCAGGTGATCGCCTGCCTCGATCAGACGCCGAACCTTTTCCACACGGACGGTCCCGGCGGAGGGCTCGACCCGGAGGACCGAGAACGTTTCGCAAAAGCAACCTCCCTCGGGCGCGAAGATGTCGCCGTGATTGTCTACGGCAACGACGAGGACACGAGGACGGCGGTGCAGGAGGTGCTCGCACGGTATGCGGAGGCGATTGCCTGTATTCCGGGAGAAACCCGCCAGGCATTACGGAACAATGCCACGGGCTTCGAGCGGATACTCCCGGGTCCGGACCGAATGTATCCGGACACCGACAGCCCGCCCTACGAAATCACTGATGCCCGGGTCGAGGAGGCGCGCAAACGGGTTCCCGTCGAGCCGTGGGTCCGGGAGCAGCGGTACCGCGAGCTCGGGTTGCCCGAAGATGTGCTCCGGCGTCTCGCGATCAGCCCTTTCGCCTCCCTGTTCGACCGCTTGATCGAGGAGAAGGCGGTCGCCCCGATGCTTGCGGGCGAAGTGCTGACCCGCTTCCTCGTCGCGGCGCGGCGCAAGGGTACGGATGTCGCCGAACTGAATGAGGAACATTGGCAAGCGTTGTTGCGTGCATTGGGTGACGGTGCGATTTTCCGTGAAGGCCTCCCCGCGATCCTTTCCCTCTGGCCCAAAATGCCGGATGCGAACCTGGAACAGGTGCTCGAGCGGCTTGAGATGGGAAAGATCAGCGGGAGCGAAGTCGCCAAAGCAGTCCGGGAGGCCGTCGCCGCCGCACGGAAGACCGCTGTCGGAGCGGACAGCATCGCTGTCGATATTGCGATGGGCGTGGCGATGATCCGGCTCGCGGGACGTGTTCCCGGCCGTACGGTTCGGAAATCGATCCAGACAACCCTGGCCTGAGAATATTCCTCAGGCAGCCATCGGAGCCTGGATGAGAATAGAACGAAGACTCCTTTTCAGCCTCTTTGCACTGCTGATGATCATTGTCATCGGGACCGTTGGGTACTTCATCATCGAACCCAACTGGTCGTTCCTCGACTCGCTCTACATGACGATGATCACGATCAGCACCGTGGGATTCCACGAAGTACACACGCTCAATCCGGACGGGCGTTTCCTGACGATGTTCCTGATCGTTTCCGGCCTGACGGTCGGAGCCTATGGGATCACCAACCTCACCTCCTACATCGTCGGCGGACAGATCATGCAAACCCTGAGGGGAAGGCGCATGGAAAAACGCATTCAATCTCTTCGCAAGCATATCATCGTGGCGGGGTTCGGGAAACTCGGCCGCGAGATTGCGGAAGAATTGTCCCAGGTGGGGGCCGATTTCGTCGTCATCGAGCAGGAAGAAGCACACTGCGAAGCGGCCCAGGATAAGGGTTTCATGGTCATTCGCGGCGACGCCAGCGAGGAGGAAACTCTGGAGCGCGCGGGGGTGAAAAACGCCTATGCACTGGTGGCGGCGCTGACCGGGGACGCGGGGAACGTGATGGTGACGATCACCGCCCGGGAGATGAATCGGGGGCTCTACATCGTCGCCCGCGGGATCGACGATAACAGCCTGAAGAAACTAAAGCGGGCGGGCGCGGATCGCGTGGAAATGCCGTTCAAAATCTCCGGCAAACGGTTGACGACACTCGTGCTGAAGCCCGGTTTCGTCGACTTCATCGACCTTTTCAGCCGCACCTTCGCCCGCGACTTGCAGATGGAGCAATCGATCGTGCCCCCGGGAAATTCCCTCGTCGGCAAGACGCTCGCCGGACTGGACCTTCGCAAGAAAACAGGCGGGCTGATGGTGCTCGCCATCGAGCGGGAAGACGGTCAGATCATACTCCATCCATCCGGCGACATGGAGCTGCGCGAAAACGACCGAATCCTGATTATGGGCAACCAGGAGCAGATCGAACGGTATCACCGGGAGTATAGCCTCGCGACGTGATTAGGAAGTCAGAGATAAGGAACCCGGGTGGACCGGCCACCCGGGCCACCCGTCGGATTACCCAATAGACTTCGCGACTATCTGTCATTGCCCGGCTTGACCGGGCAATCCAGCCTGTGAAGACAAAAGTCAAAATGGATCCCCGTCTTCGCGGGAATGACATTTGTCTGGTTACGCTGAACTATGCATCGATTCCACCCTTAGCGGGACTGGCACCTGGATTCCTCGATCAAGTCGGGGAATGAAATTCAGCAGTTTATTCGTACCGCAGACAATCCACCGGGTTTTTCCGCGAGGCACGCACAGCCTGCCAGCCGACAGACAACCATGCAATCAGCATCGCCGAGAGGAATGTGACCAACCCGATCAGCACACCCACCTGGATGCGGTAGGCAAATCCCTCGAGCCATTTGTTGATGAAGTACCAGGACAACGGAATGCCGACCACCGATGCAATCACCACCATCCACGTATATTCGCGTGTCAGCAGCAGCACCAGTCCCGTTTCACTCGCGCCAAGCACCTTGCGCACACCAAGTTCCTTGGTTCTCCGCTCGGCCGTGTGAGTCGCGAGCCCGAACAGGCCAAGCGCCGCAATGATAACCGCCAGGCCCGTAAACGACTCAATAATCCGGCCGAATCTCCTGTCGTTCCTGAGAAAGTCATTGACCCGATCATCCAGGAAGATCGGTTTGAATTTCTGCTCCGGCAGCTCCTGCGTCCAGACCTCTTCGATCTTGCTGAGAATTGACCTGTCCACCTGAGCGGCCAGTCGCACGGTGATCATGCTGTACGCCGCGCGATTTTCATAGATGATCACGGATTCGATTTTCTTGCGCAATCCTGCGAATGCGAAATCCTTGACGACACCGATGACGTGTGCAGGGAGTTCCGCATCATCGCTCGAATCTTTGGCAGCTTTACGTATGGGTGAGTTCGGATCGAGCATATCAGCGCTCAATGGTATGACCTTACCAAGCGCCTGCCCTTCCCAGTTGAGGTCATGTACCGCGGTCTCGTTGATGATCAACGCCTCGCCGTTGTCCGTCGGTATGCGATCGTCGAAATTGCGTCCTTCAACCAGTTTGATGCCCAGGGCTGAAAGAAATCCGTCGTCCGCGATGATCATCCAGGTTCTGAACGGCTGATCGTCCGGAAATCCCTCAGGCCGTAAAAAGGTTCCATGCAGATTCCAGCCTATTGGAATCGTGGTAGACAATCCTTCGTCCATGACACCTGGTATTGTGCGAAATTCCTGCTCCAGCCTGTTGAGAATCTGCACCCTTTTATCACTGTCCCGGTTTTCCACGACCAACGTCAGAACCTGCTCTTTATCAAAACCGAGGTCCATGTTCCGGAGGAATTGAACCTGGCGAAAGACGGTGACGGTTGCCAGGATGAGCGCGATGGAGACGACGAATTGACCGATCACCAGCACACGCCGCAGGCCACTCCCTCCTCCCTTGCCGGTTGTCGACCCTCGCAGCGCCGAAATTGGCTGGACGGACGACAAATAGAGAGCGGGGAAGCTACCCGAAACGAATCCCACAATAGCGATAATCGAAAGAAAACCGATGATCATCGTCGGTGATAGCAACTGATTCAGCATGATGGGCCGGTCCGTAACCGTTTTGAACCACGGATTCACAAGGATGATTATAACAATCGCAAGCAGAACGCCCCAAAGTGCATAAAATATTGATTCTCCAATCAATTGCGCGATAATATTGAACCGATGAGCACCCAATACCTTTCGCATTCCCAATTCACGTTTACGTGACACGCTCTTTGCAATGGAAAGGTTGATAAAATTGATGCATGCGAGAATCAGAATGAATATTGAAATGACAATGAATCCATAAACGTATGTTATACTTAAATTCGTATCCGGATCTCCCAGGATTCTCGAGTATAGATGAATTTTTTCAACAGGATACAGCTCAATCGTCCACATCTTTCCATAGGACCGCAACACTTCCCCCAATGCTTCATTAAAAATTTCCTGACACCCTGATTCTACTGTTTTCACGTCCGTACCAGGCTCCAGACGGAGATAGGAGATAATGTTCATGTACCCCCAGTTCTCATCCTGGTCGGAACCGTTGCTGTTGGCGCAGAGCGCGTCAAATTCGAGGTGGGTGTTCCCGGGCAGAGGCGCCAGACGGCCGGTAACGGTATAGGGTTCGGTGTGCCGGAGAATCACCGTCTGTCCGACGGGGTCACTGTCACCGAATAGCTTCTGCGCAAAGGCATCGGTGAGAACGATCGAATGCGGTTTGGCAAGCGCGGACGCAGGATCGCCGTATCGCATCGGGAGGTCGAAAACCTGGAAAAAGGAGCTGTCGACCATGGAGGCGTGCTCAGTCTCCACCTCTTTGCCATCCAATTCAACGGGGATGGCCCCGAGGATCCAGATTCGTGTCGCGGCCTTCACATTGCCCAGCTTCTGCTCGATCGCCGGAACGAGTGCCGGGGGCGAATAGCTGATATAACTCGCCGCACCTTCCATGCTCGTGTGGATATTTACGCGGTACAAGTCCTGGCTATTGGTGAAATTGCGATCGTAACTCAACTCGAATCGGACAAACAGGAGGATCAGCACCGACGCGGCAATTCCGAGGGCAAGTCCAAAGATGTTGATAAATGAGTATCCCTTCTGACGCCACGCGTTCCTGAACATGACCAGCAGGTAGTTTTTGAACATGCAATCCCCTCCAGCGAGCTTCAATCCACTACTTCAAGGGTGTCATAATGGTGAAGCCATTCGAACGCAGAACCGAATCGAATGAGTCGGCGACGGGGATTGAGATCCATTTAAAGCTATGATATCAATTGCATTAGATGAAGCCTGCTTAAAGCGGATCGCCGCCAAATTTGCTTGAGTCCACGCATCGTATACGCCGCTGCTCCGGGCACCCGCCAAATTGTGCAAGAACGAGACCAACCCGAAAGAAACCTGGCTTGCCGATAGCCAGCGCTTATGTTTCAACCTCGTATTCTTCCTGTTTCCGGAGCTCGCTCTCAACGTCGGTGCAGAGCCCGGTCCCCATCTTCCCACCTTTCGCCGGGGACCGCTCGGAGGCCATATTGGCTTGTTGAAACAACGACGACCGAAACCAGGGGGGTGAGCGTCGTGCCCCTGCATTCCCCAGGGAGAAATTCCATGAAACGCACGGTTACGCTTTGTCTTCTCGCCGTTCTTCTGCTGTCCACACAGATCCTGGCAGAGGAAGTGCGCACGATTCACATGCCCAACGGCCTCGACGTGGTGATGATGCCCGACGCTTCGAGCCCGTTGCTCTCGAGCCTGCTGATCGTCCGCACCGGTTCTTCCTACGAAACTCTCGCCACGGCGGGATCGACCCACATGCTCGAACACATGATGTTCCGGGGTACGAAAAACCGCACCCAGGACCAGATCTACGACTCCTTCGACAAGATGGGCGCCTATTACAACGCGAATACATCCAAGATCGCGACTACGTACATCCTCGTCGTGCCCATCGAAAACGCGAAGGAAGCGATGGACATCCAGATGGACATGGTGCTCAACTCGACGATCCCGGCGGACACCTTCGAAGTGGAAAAAGGGCGGGTAATTGCTGAGATCCAGCAGAACTACAACCGCCCCTCGTATTCCGCCGAGGTCGCCCATCTGTACCACGTATTCGGCGAATCGAGCTACGGGTTTCCAACCCTCGGGTCGATCACAGGCATCCGTGCGCTCTCAGTCGAAACGGTCCGAAAGTTTCACGATGACTGGTACGCCCCGAACAACATGACGCTGGTGTTACGCGGCGATCTTACCTACGAGCAGATGGAACAGCTCGCCGAGCAGATTTACGGCGACATTCCCGCGCGGCAACTTCCCCAGCGCCCATCGTCCTGGCCCGAAGGATTCGATGACTGGCGGCAGGGGAAGCTCCTGGCCACCTATGGCGCCAAGGACGCCGGTATGGTTCAGGTCGCCTTTCCTGCGCCGCGGTATGACGACCCGGATTACCCGGCGTACGGCGTGTTGACGTCCTTCGTCGACGCAGCCTTGAACAACGCCCTGATGAACGACAGCCCCCCCATGATCCGCTACGCCATGAGCGACCTGACCACCGATCCGGCGTTCAGCGTGCTCGAGGTCACGGCTCCGCTGATGCCTGGCGCGGACCCCGATGAAGTCACCCAGCGGATCGTTACGGCCGTCGGTTCCCTGTCGGAGCGCGACTTTTCCGACGAGGAGGTCGCGAGGGAGATCGCCGCTGCCCACCAGTCTGAACTCTTCTTCGGCGAGCAGGTGCAGTATGGTGCATTCCTGCTCGTACCAAAACTTGCCGTCGCGCCGTATGGATTCTGGCAGGCAGTCGACAAAGCAACCGCCGGTTTAGGCGCCACCGACATCAGTGAGGCCGCCGCACGCTGGATGACCTCGCCGCTGTATGTAGCGAGCGCCTATCTGCCGTCATCAAAAGGCGAAGCGGAAGGCGGGATCACCCTCGGGCCCGTGGCGGTGGACACCCTCGATAACGGCCTGGTCGTCATTGCCCGCCAGGTGCAGGGCGCGCCCGTTGCCGGCATCCACATCATCGCCCGCGGCCGCAGCATGCGTGAAGGCAACGCGCGCCGGGGCTGGGTGGAGCTTCTGCATCGGCTGTTGAACAAAGGCTACGCCAACGTGGACGAGGTGGCGCTCGACCAGACGATGAAAGCAATCGGGATGGAAATGCAGGTTGGGGACGATCCGCGGATTCCGATGGACGACTACCGGACGACTCCCGATTACAGCTTCATCCGCGTGCAGGTGCTCGCCGACCGCTGGATAGACGCGCTCGATCTGGTGGGGAATCTGCTCTCCTCCGGAACCATGGACCGCGCGGACGTGGACAAGGTTGTCGGGGAGCTGCAATCGCGTGCGCAACGTTCCGCGGCGTCCCTCTCGTCGAAAGCGAAGGCGGCGTTCATGCAGCGCCTCTATGGTGACAACGTCCTCGCCCAGCCCGTCTATGGCGATAGCAGCAGCCTGGGAAATATCGACATGGGCGAGTTGGCGGAGTTCCGCACGAATGTGTTCGGCGCGAACAACCTCGTCATCAGCGTGCTCGCTCCCGCCCCGGCGGAACAGATCATCGCCCAGGTGGACAAGGCGATGCGGCAACTGCCGCACAGCCTCGAACCGGTGCCGCCGTCACCCGGCCCCACCTCGACATCGGGCGAGCAAGAGGTCACCGGTGAAGGGCGCCAGGGATACCTCGCAACCGGTTTCCTGCTGAAAAGTGTCGATCCCAAGGACCGTGCGGCGCTCTATGTGGCGAACAGCATGATCTCGGACCATATCTACCGGGATCTAGGGGAGAAAAAAGGCTGGGCCTACGGCGCCGGGTCGAGCGTCGTCTTCCGCGATGGATGGGGCGCATGGATGAGCAGCGAAGGGCTTCCCGAAGAGCACCTCAAGGAATCGCTGAATGCGATCTACGATCATGTTGAGGAGATTGCGAAGGGCCAGTTCGACGATCACAACCTCGATGTCGCCCGGGGCGATTTGCGTGGGAGAGTGCTCCGTCGTTACTCGAGCAGAATCAACCTGGCGATGGCGCTCGGGGTGGATTATGTGCTCACCGGGGACGCGATGGCAACCTGGGAGCTGGATAAACAAATCCAGAACGTCAGCCTTTCCGACGTCAAACGGGTTGCCAAGAAGTACCTGTACAAACCGAAAAATGTTGTGACCGTGCTCGGCAAACCGGACCCGAACGCCAAGCAGCAGCGCCGGATGCCGATGGGCATGATGGGCGGCATGGGCCACTGAGGAGCGCATGGACAACAGTCCCTCGGGCGCCCGCATTCTGATCGTTGGCGCGAGCGGCGTAACCGGTGCGGCACAGACGAAGTACCTGATCGAGTTCGGTCACCCGGTACGCCTGATCACCCGGCACACGGATAAACTGCGTGCGCACTTCAGCACCGGTGTCGAGATCGTGCGCGCCGATGTGACCAACCCATCCTCCCTGACAGCGGCCCTCGAAGGCTGCCAGGGACTGCACATCAGCCTCAACAGTCCCTCCGGCCCCCGCCGGTTCCACCGCATCGAATACGACGGCGTGAAGAACCTGGTCGGCGCCGCTGAAGAGGCCGGGGTCAAACAGATCACCTACGTCTCGAGCGCGAATGTCACCGACGATGCGGAGCTGTACGTCTTCCAGATTAAGAAGCAGGTCGAGGATCTGCTGCTCGAACAACCGATCCCCGCGATAGTTTTCCGAGTCTCGTGGCTGATGGAAATGCTGCTCTTCCTGGTGCGGGGTAACCGTGCATTCCAGATCGGCCGGCAGCGAAACCTCTACCGCTTTATCGCAGCGAAGGATCTCGCGCGAATGGTCTCGTTCGCTCACACTCAGCAGTCGGGATTCGGTCTCTATTATGCCTACGGTCCCCAGGCGCTGAGGTTGGCCGACGCGCTGCAAACAATTCTCGACCGCCGTGGCGGCGGAAAAATCGTCCGCGTGCCGCTCGGGGTTTTCGCAGGTCTGGCAAATATCCTGGGCGGACGCGCAAAATTCGCCTACCGAACGCTGCGATACCTCGAGCAGGTGCCGGAACCGGTGCATCACGGCGCAGCCGAGGAAATCTTCGGCCGCAACACGACGACCCTCGCACAGTGGCTGGATTTGCTCGGGGGAAAACCTGCTCCCGGTTCTGGCGTAGTCGATGATCAGGGCGATGATGAAATCCTGGATTTCCCCAGCGCCAGACGAAGATGAGATCGTATTACTCGGGCAAATGACAAGCGAAGTGATGCCAGACATATATTCCGATGAAACCCTGCTAACCGCAAAGCACCAGCGCACCCACCGACTGCCATCCCACCCGATGCAGGGCAGACGCCGCTCGCTGAAGGGTCGTGCCGGTGTGCATCACATCGTCCACGAGCAGCAGTTTCGTCCCCTCCTCTCCCTCCAGCGGTGCTTTCGCGCGGAACGTGTCGATGTGCATTTTCCGCCGCTCTTCGTCGGCGAGCAGGGATTGATGCGGACCATACTGCACGCGCTGCACCAGAGTGGTCTCGATCGGCAACCGCAGTCTTTCCGCGAGCTCGCGGGCGAGTAGTCCAGCCGGGTTGTACCCCCGCTCCCTGCGCCGCGTCGGATGGTCGGGCACCGGAACGAGATCAACTTCGTCCAGGGGAAGCTGCATCTGTTCGATGCGGCGGATCAGGAGATCGGAGAGAAGACCGGCGAAGCGGGGTTTCCCGCCGAATTTGAACTGGTGCACCAGTCCCCTCATCACATCGTCATACAGATAGGCAACAACCAGCGAATTCAGGGGAGTCGGAGGAATCCTGGGCTCGGCCAGGAGCACCTTTCCTAAGCAATCTTTGCAGACGCCGCCGTCGACCAATCGCTGATCCGAACCGCAGATGACGCAGGTTTCGGGCCAGAGAGCGTCAATAACCAGATCCCAGACCCGGCGAAACGGAGCGCTCACGCCCGGACTCATTTGCTCACCCGCCGTTTGTCGCCCTCGCGCATGGTGACCCCGTCACGGTCGAACGCTTCGAGCAGCGGGATGATGTATTTCCGGGTCGTCCCCAACGCCTTCGCGGCTTCTCCGGCGGTAAAGGACGACTCGCCGGCGAAGGCACTCGTCAGCCTCTCCTTCGATTCATCGTACGCCTGCTTCGCGACCACCACATTCTCCGCGAGGATCACCGCGCTCCCCACCTGCTTCAGCGATTTGAGTAACGTCCGCACCCGCTCTTGGCTCAGGCCAAGCTGCTCGGCGATCGACGCGGGCAGGGGCGTATTGATCCCCTCGCGAAGCAGAACCTCCAGGATCCGCGCCGCGTCCTTCTCATCGGCGGGCTTCAAGGACGTGGTGTGTCCCGCGGCGACCAGACGGCCGGCCTCATACCGAATCTTCCCCTCCGCGCTCAATTCAGCGAGCAGCGCATCCGCAACGGGTCCCGGATCGTTCGTGAACAACTTCGCGACCCACTCCCCCCTCGGCAGGCCGGATTCGTCCGGATGGCTCTTGTGGAATCGCTCGACAACCGTGACCGTTTCGTTTTTCATTCGATTCCAATAGCCTGACTCCGCCACCCACTCCGGGGGATCGGACGTGGCGACCAGGTGGCCGTCTTTCACAGAACGCCGCACTCCCTTGGTGATGCGCGATTCGGACCAGGGAAGGCGTGCGGTAAGCTCGTCCAGGGACATCACCGGTCTCGAGCGCAGGATGCCAAGAATCACATCCTGCTCTGTCCCCGCGAGCGCCTGCAACCGCGCGGGCAGTTCCCGGATGGTCCTCCGTCGGTCGGGGGGATCGGGGTCGAGCACCCTCACGCCGCCCAGGGTCTCCAGCGGCGAGTAGAGGCGCAACACCCCCCGGTCGGAGTGCATCGCCGGGACGGGCGTCTCAAGCGTAATTCGTGCGAATCGCTTTTCCCCTGCAGCGATGGCGTCCGCGCCGACAATCAAAAGCCTCCCGATTGCCTCGCCCGTTCCGAGGTGAAGGCGGACACGCTGGCGATGTTCAACGGTGCGCGAACCGGGCAGCAGGCGTACCTCGGCGTCAAGAAAATCGGTCACGATGCCGCGGCCAGGCGAGGCAAGCAGGTCTCCCCGCTGCGGCTCGACATCGGTCTGCAAATTCAACGCCGCCCGATCCCCGATCCGGACAACGTCCACGTCCTTCTCATGCGCTTGCAGGGCACGGACTTTCACTTCGACGTTCTGCGGGAGCAGCGTGAGACGGTCGCCCGTCTTTGCGTTTCCGCTCCAGACGGTTCCGGTGACAACCCGGCCGTGTCCCTTGATCAGAAAGCTTCGGTCGACCGGCAGCCGGAAAAAGCCGGGGTCCTCGGGCGCCTCGAACTCGCCGATCATGTTGTCCAGCTCCCGGCGAAGATCGTCGATCCCTCTGCCCGAGACGGCGTCGGTGACCACGATCGGGGAGTCCGCGAGCGTCGTCGGCTTCAGCAATTCGCGAATGTCCTCGGTCACCAGCTCGATCCAATCGGCATCGGTGACGAGGTCGGCCTTGGTGATCGCAACGACTCCCCTCGACACACCCAGGGCGTCGAGCACCGCAAGATGTTCGCGCGTCTGCGGCATCACACCGTCGTCAGCGGCTATAACGAGCAGCGCGGCACGCATCGCCGCCGCGCCCGCGACCATCGTCTTCACCAGCCGTTCGTGCCCGGGAACGTCCACGAAAGCCGCGCGATCTCCGTAGAACGCGAAGCCCAGTTCAATCGTGATCCCGCGCTCCTTTTCTTCACGCAGACGATCCGTGTCGGTGCCGGTCAGAGCCTTTACGAGGGTTGTCTTGCCGTGGTCGATATGACCGGCAGTGCCGATCACGAGGTGAGATGATGATTCCACGATACGATACCTGCCGACTGTTGCGCGCTGATGATGCAAGATAGCGCGGACACGGGTCTCTTCCCAAGGTCATCACTGGTGAAGCGGGTTGTATCTTTGCGGAAGAACTTTCGGGAGAACTGATGGAACACCGCAACGTCGAGATCAAGGCAAACTGCCCTGACCCCGGCCATGTTCGCGAGGTCCTCCGAAATTTGGAGTCCGATTTCAAGGGCGTCGACCATCAGATCGACACCTATTTTCACTGTGCCAGCGGCAGGCTGAAACTACGCGAGGGCAACATCGAGCGCGCACTGATCCATTACCGGCGGAGCGATCAGGCTGGACCGAAACGCAGCGATGTGACGATGTTCGAGATACAATCCTCGGGTGAATTGAAAACGCTGTTGATACGTGCGCTCGGCGTGCTCGTCGTTGTCGAAAAGAAACGCGAGATTCATTTCGTCGGGAATGTGAAAATACATCTGGATGAGGTTGAGGAACTCGGCAACTTCGTCGAGATCGAAGCCATCGCGGATGAGAAGACAAACAGCGAAGCGGCGCTCAGGGCCCAATGTGAGACGTTCATGGAGCGCCTCGGCGTGATGCCGGAACACCTGATCGAGCGATCGTACAGCGACATGCTGCTCGAAAATGCGGAGGGGTCATGAGCGAAAACCAAACGATTACGGCAATCCGAGGCATTCGTGCGGGACACTGGACGGACCCGACAGGAAAAACCGGCTGCACCGTGATCCTCGGGCCGGATGAGGGGATGACCGCTTCCGCCTGCTTCGTGGGCGCGGCGCCCGGCACCCGTGAGTCCATCCTGCTCGACCCGGGAAAATCCGTTCCGAAGATCAACGCGCTGCTGTTGACCGGGGGTTCCGCGTTCGGGCTTGCCGCGGCGGACGGTGTCCTCCGCTTTCTCGAGGAAAAAGGCATCGGCCATCCGACTCCGGAAGCGCGGGTTCCGATCGTCCCCGCGGCGGTGATCTATGACCTGCTCGTCGGCGATCCAAAGGCCCGGCCCTCAGCGGAATCGGGCTACGAAGCGGCCAAAGCGGCGTCCGATGCCCCGCTCCCCTCTGGCCTGGTCGGGATTGGCACGGGGGCCACCGCGGGCAAATACGGCAACCCTGTTCCCACCGGAATCGGAACCTCGCTGGTCGAGTTCGAGGGCGTCCGTGTTGGTGCGGCCGCAGTCGTCAACCCTGTGGGGGACATTTATTCCCAGGATGGAAAACTGCTCGCCGGGCACGGCAGCCTCGAAGCCTTTCTCAAGGCGTCCAAGCCGGAGATGAGCTCGGGCAACACGGTGCTCTCCGCCGTTGCTTTCGAAGCGCCGCTGAGCAAAGCGGAATGCCGGTTGCTCGCAGATGCGATTCAAGCGGCGGTCGCACGCTGTGTGCGCCCGAGCCACACGCCGTGGGACGGCGACGCCGCGTACGTGCTCTCCACGGGTCTCGGCCCCGGCGCTCCCCTGCCCGCGCTCGCCGCACTCGCGCAGGAGGCGGTCGCCCGGGCAATCGAAAACGCTATGGTCAGGTAGGGATAGTATACTAACATTCCCGGATTTCGGAATGTTAGTATACTGTCCCAGAGTGGCACTTAAACCATGGCAGACATGCACCCAAAACGCATCGATCCAATCTGGAAACCGGGTGAAGTTCTCAAAACTCCCATCGGGGAGGTGATTCTGGAACGTCAACTCGGCGTCGGCAAGTCGGGCTACTCACACCTGGCGCGTCTCAACGACCGCTTTGTCATCGCCAAGCGGATGCACGACGAACCGACTCCCTTCTACACGTTCCACGACAACAAGTGCGCCCTCGAATACCGCGCCTATATCCGTCTGAAACGAGCAGGCGTGCCGATGCCGGCCCTGCTCCACCTGAATCCAAAAGCGGATTACCTGATCAAGGAATACGTCGCGGGAATGGACGGCCTCGAGGCGGTGGCGCGGGGATTCGTAACGAACGATGTAATCTCCGAACTGATCGCCCTCTCCGACGCCTGCCGCGAGCGGAAAATCAACCTCGACTGGTTTCCGGCGAATTTTGTGCTGCTGGATTCTCCGTCTGGCGTTAGGGACAGTATGCTCACAATGCCTGCTGTTCGGCATTGTGAGCATACTGTCCCAGATGCAGTTGAGAGACCCGTTCTTGGCCTCTCAGGATCGGGCCACCGTAGTCACCCGGGGCTCTCCTTTAGTCATCCTGACGCGCCACACGGTCACCCTGACGTGCCCCGCAGTCATCCTGAACGAAGTGAAGGATCTATGTTTTCAAACAAGCAACTCCTCGTTTACATCGATTACGAGATCAACGAGTACTCGGACGAGTGGTCCTTCGAGCAGTGGGGTGTCTGGTACTGGGCCAACCGTGAGGGCGTTGCCCGTTTCCTCGAGACCGGAGACTCCTCCGCGATCAATGACCCGCCTGATTCGGGCAAGCCGATTAAGGCCCATCAGGAGGTGGTGCAGCGGTGGCTCGAGACATGACGAACAATCAGTCCTTCCCGAATCTGAATTCGGTTTCAACCGCGCCGTTCTCGCGATGAACGATCAATTTGCTCGGCACGCGGCGAAGTGCGAGCATGCGTCCGCCGGCAACCGCATCCTCCTTTTTGCTGAAGGAGATCAATTTCGTTGCGTACTCGCCCATCCGACTGACCAGCCATTCATCCCCCTGCAGCTCGACACGATAAACGCTTTGTGCCATGGAGTCCTCCGTTGCTCACGGGGCAATCTCCGAAGGCGTTATCACCACGTCTCGCTATTTATCGATATGTCTCTTGACAGAAACCCGATCCCGAACCGTCGGGACCGGGCCACCCAACTAGTGTCATTGCCAGCCATACCGTCCGTTTCGCACGGTGTGGCAATCTGCAACAGCGCCAGGGACAGTATGCTCACAATGCCTGTCTTTCGGCATTGTGAGCATACTGTCCCAGATCATGTAAAAAGTGGAGACCACCGCGCGCTCCCAAACCGACGCGAGCGCTGGTGATGACAACAAAGGAAGTCATCCTGAACGAAGTGCCTGTCCCGATCCGTCGGGGAAGGATCTTGTGTCTATCAGCTTATTGCGAAACCCGAGACTGAAGTCCCGGGCCACCCTGTCATTCGAACCACGCCATCCCGGTTGCGAGATGAAAATGTCCCTTAGAGGACTTTTTGCCCCATTCGGTTGTCCTGTTCAATCTGCCGCCCTACCTTGAATAGTCTGCCAGTTTGACAGGCGGCTGTGACGTAAGTATTTAAATGTTCAGGAGATCCATCTAAATGCCCGCTCGATTCGAACTCGTCTCCAAGTACAAACCCCGGGGTGACCAGGGGCAGGCGATCGAACAACTCGTGCGGGGCTACCGTGAGGGGCGGAACGCCCAGGTGCTGCTCGGAATCACCGGGTCGGGCAAGACCTTCACCGTGGCGAATGTGATCGAAGCGCTCGGCCTGCCGACGCTGGTGATGAGCCACAACAAGACCCTCGCCGCGCAGCTCTACGGCGAGTTCCGCGGGTTCTTCCCGAACAACGCCGTCGAATACTTCATCTCCTACTACGACTACTACCAGCCGGAAGCCTACATCCCCTCCACCGACACCTTCGTCGAGAAAGACACCAGCGTCAACGACGAAATCGACAGGCTGCGGCTGCGCGCCACCTCCTCCCTGTTCGAGCGGGACGACGTGATCATCGTCGCCTCGGTGTCGTCGATCTACGGCCTCGGCAACCCGGACGAGTACAAACGGCTCGGCCTCTACGTCGAGCCGGGGATGACGCTCTCACGGGACAACCTCCTGCGCCGTCTCGTCGAAATCCAGTACGAACGCACCAACGCCGACCTCGACTACGGCAAATTCCGCGTCCACGGGGACGTCGTCGAGATCTTCCCCAAGTACGACGATTCGCCGGTCCGCATTGAGATGTGGGGGGATGAGATCGAACGGCTGACCAAGATCCACCCGGTGACGATGGAGACCCTGCTTGAGCTGAAAGGGGCGGCGATCTACCCGAACACCGTGTACGTCTCCGGCGAGGAGAAGGTCCGGATGGCGATGCAGACCATCCGCGAGGAGCTGGCGGTGCGCCTCGAAGAGCTGCGCAAAGCGAACAAACTGGTCGAGGCTCAGCGGCTGGAGCAGCGCACGCGGTTCGACCTGGAGATGATGTCCGAGGTGGGATTCTGCAGCGGCATCGAGAACTACAGCCGGCACTTCACAGGCAAAGCCGCCGGTGAGCCGCCCTACACCCTCTACGATTATTTCCCCGACGATTTCCTCGTCGTCATCGACGAGTCGCACGCCAGCGTGCCGCAGATCGGCGCGATGTACAACGGCGACCGCAGCCGCAAGGAGGTGCTCGTCGATTACGGCTTCCGCCTCCCCTCCGCGCTGGACAACCGTCCGCTGAAATTCCACGAGTGGGAGGAGCGCGCAAAACGGGTGCTGTTCGTTTCCGCCACTCCGGCCGAGTACGAGATCAAACGGGCTGAGGGCATCCTCGTCGAGCAGATCATCCGCCCCACAGGGTTGCTCGACCCGATCATCGAAGTCCGGCCGACCGAGGGCCAGGTCGACGACTTGATGGAGGAAATCCGCAAGCAGACGGAAAGCGGCGAGCGTGTGCTGGTGACCACCCTGACCAAGCGCATGGCCGAGAACCTCGCCGACTACCTGCGCAACCTGAACATCCGGGTGCGTTACCTGCACAGCGAAATCCAGAGCCTCGAACGGGTCGAAATCCTCCGTGACCTGCGTCTCGGCCACTTCGACGTGCTCGTTGGAATCAATTTGCTTCGCGAGGGGCTCGATCTGCCGGAGGTTAGCCTGGTGGCGATCCTCGACGCGGATAAGGAGGGGTTCCTGCGCAGCGAGACCTCCCTGATGCAGACGGCGGGGCGGGCGGCGCGTAACGCCGCGGGACGAGTGCTGTTCTACGCCGACCGTGTCACCGACTCGATGCAGAAGGTGATCGACGAAACGAACCGGCGGCGGGAAGCCCAGCATCAGTACAACGAAGCGAACGGGATCACCCCGAAGACGATCCAGAAGACTGTCGAGGAAATCCTTTCCCAGACCAAGGCGGCGCACGAACGGACCCAGGGCGATGTGCTGCTGAAGGACGTGGACCCGCAGGATATCACGGACGACGCCCGCGAGGAGCTGATCGCGCGCCTGGAGGAGCAGATGTTTCGCGCGGCGGACTCGCTGGAGTTCGAAAAGGCGGCGCGGATCCGTGACGAAATCGACCGTTTGCGTCCCGGTTCCGTTCCCGTGGAAATCCGCGAGAAAGAGCGCTCGCGCCAGGAAAGAAAATTCAAGTAGAACTGAAGGAATTCTAAAACAGGATGGACAGGATAGACAGGATGAGAAACGAACAAGTTGGCGGAATGGAAAACAATAATTAGTCATCCTGACGTCCCGACTTGTCGGGACGAGAAGAATCTTTGTTTTACAGTAAGTTACAAAATAAACATAGATCCTTCCCCGACGGATCGGGACAGGAACTTCGTTCAGGATGACTACGGGTAGAGTTTTATGAGAATCAAAATCTGCTACGGTAATTATTGTTTATTCGTTAATAAGACTGTTTCACGGGATTTTAGATCCTGTTCATCCTGTGCATCCTGATTCTGCTATTGCTGTTAAACTTCGAGGGGAAGATGAAAGTTCTTGTCATCGGTAGTGGAGGTCGAGAACACGCGCTGGCTTGGAAAATCCGCAAGAGCCCGCATGTGAGCTGGCTCGGTTGCGCACCCGGTAACGAGGGGACGCGAAGTGTCGCGCAGTCGGTGGAGATCGCCGCGGACGATATCGAGGGAATCGCCAAGTACGTCCATGACAACCAGATCTCGCTCACCGTGGTCGGTCCCGAAGCGCCGCTCGCCGCCGGAATCGCCTCCGCGTTCGACCAGAAGCGTCACATCCTCTTCGGCCCCACGAAGGAGGCGGCGAAACTCGAGAGCAGCAAATCGTTCGCCAAGGACCTGATGGCCGCGGCGGGGGTCCCCACCGGTCACTACGCGACCTTCACCGACGCCGAGGGCGCGAAAGCCTGGATCAGCGCATTCGACCGCCCGATGGTCGTCAAAGCGTCCGGCCTCGCCGCCGGCAAGGGAGTGATCGTCTGCGACACGACGGAAGAGACGAAGGCGGCCGTGGACCGAATGCTCGTTGACAAGGAATTTGGCGAGGCAGGCAGCGAGATCGTGGTCGAAGAGCGGCTCGAGGGGTCGGAGGTGAGTGTGCTGGCGGTCTGTGACGGCGACACGTTCATCATGCTCCCGCCCAGCCAGGACCATAAACGGATCGGCGAAAAGGACACCGGCCCGAACACAGGGGGCATGGGCGCCTACTCCCCCACTCCGTTGATCGATGACGCCGCAATCGAGAGGACCGCGAAACACATCATCGAACCTACGCTCGAAGCGATGAGGGAAAACGGGAATCCGTATCGCGGAATGCTCTATGTCGGCTTGATGATCACCGACGACGGTCCGAAAGTCCTCGAGTACAACGTCCGCTTTGGCGATCCAGAATCCCAGGCCGTGCTCCCGATGGTCAAAGTAGATCTCGTGGACCTGATGCTCGCGGGATCCTTGAACAAGCTGTCGGATATGCTCAAGCACGTGAATTTGAAATCCTACGATTGGAATCGGATCAGCCGGTCGGGACACGCGGCGTCGATCGTGCTCGCCTCAGCCGGATATCCGGGCGGCTACGAAAAAGGCAAGGTGATCACAGGGTTGCCACCGGAGAGTGACAACCTCCTCGTCTTTCACGCGGGCACAAAACGGGACAAGGGCGAAATCGTCACCTCGGGCGGACGCGTGCTGACCGTTACTGGGATCGCCGAGACGCTTCCGGAGGCTCTGAAGAAAGCGTACGCCGCGTGCGACAGAATCCAGTTCGAGGGAAAAACGCTCCGCCGTGACATCGGCTGGCAAGCGTTGAAATAGGGAGCAGGAGAATGTACGCGATGCCGTTTCTTTCACGAAGCCGGGAGCGGATTCGGAGCAAATCGGCTATCCGTGGTACGTTTTTCTGCCGGATGGCGGCATGAGAATCCATCTGTTGGGCACCTCCTCAGGGACCCCCGATCCCGAGCGGGCGGCGACGGCGATCCTGGCCGAGGACGGCGGACAGGCGCTGCTGATCGACGCGGGGGATGGTGTCGCCCGTGCGCTCGCGCGGCCGGCCTGCGCGGAGGTGGAAATCCGAAGCGTGATCCTGACGCACAATCACGCCGATCACGTTTCGGGCCTGCCCTTTCTCTTTCAACGGTGGAAAGCGAATGGCCGCACGCAGCCGATTGAGATCATCGCACCGGGAGATCTCGGCAGCGCGCTGGAGAACTGGCTTGCCGCGCTCCGCATGGCGCCGGAACGCCTCCCCTATCCTCTGGAATTTCAAAAACTGGAAGCGGGAGAATGGATTGCGGCTTCGGGGCATCGGGTCGAAGCGTGGGAGACGGATCATTTCGCGGGGGACGGCACCGGCGATCGCTGCTTCGGGCTGACATTGAAGCCGCCGGACGGGAACTGGGTGTTTTCGTCGGACCTGGGCAGCCTCCAGCCGTTGCGCGAACATCTTCGCGGAGCGTCCGGATTGATCGTCGAAACAACCCATATCGATCCGGTTGAGGCCGTTCAAACGGCGAAGGAGCATGGAGTGTCCCGGGTTATTCTGACGCACATACAACTCGGAGTCGAACCCCACCCCATCGAGGGGGCGGTTTGGGCGGTGGACGGGATGGTCGTGGAAACGAGCCATTCCGGGGAGGCAAAGGATGAGTGACAGCGCATCGTTCGGTGTGCGTGACCGGTTGACCGGGGTCAGCGAAGCGATTTCGGATATCCGCTCGATGACCCGCCGGGTTGCGCCGACGAAGATCTCGGTAATCATTTCAGGCGAATCGGGGACGGGCAAGGAGGTTGTCGCCCGGATGATCCACGACCTGTCTCCGCGCCGGGATCACCGCTTCGTTCCGGTCAATTGCGGCGCGATCCCGGAGGGGCTGTTCGAGAGCGAGATGTTCGGGCACGAACGGGGAAGCTTTACCGGGGCGGACAGGCTTCGCAAAGGCTATTTCGAAGCGGCGCACGAGGGAACGCTGTTTCTCGACGAGGTGGGTGAGATGCCGCTCGAGATGCAGGTAAAAGTCCTCCGCGCCCTGGAATCCGGCGAATTTTTCCGGGTCGGCGGCACGGCTCCGTTGCACGCCGACGTGCGTGTGATCGCAGCGTCCAACCGCGATCTGCAGCGGGAAGTGTCTCGCGGCAGATTCCGGGAAGACCTCTATTTCCGCCTCCACGGCGTCGAGATCAGCATCCCTCCCCTGCGCGACCGTACCGAGGACATTGCGCCGCTCGTCGAACAGTTCGCGGATGAGTTTTTCCACGAGAACCGGGTTGAGCGACAACGGATCCTGCCTGAAGCGATGCGGGTGATCCAATCCGGTACCTGGCGCGGCAATGTCCGCGAACTGAGTCATTTTGTCTCCACCCTGCTGACGCTCGAGCGGGACGAACCGATTGACGCGGCCGCTGTCCGCAGGCACATGCCGCTGCCCGGAAGCGGCGCTCCTAACCTTCCGATCCTGGCTCCCGTGCAGCGCGGGGAACTGGACAACCAGATGATCCTTCAGCAACTTATAGATCTGCGCCGTGATGTGCAGAACATAAAGGAGATGCTGGCGCAGGTGCTTGTGCTTGGCCGTATTCCCACCGCGCTCCCCGAACATGTGGCGTACGCGGACGTGGAGGGTGAATCAATCCCACGTCCCACCCTGCAGCAGGTCGAACGCGACCAGATCCATCAGGCGCTCGAGGAAAACGGAGGGAACCGCCGCAAAGCGGCGACGGCGCTAGGGATTGGCGAGCGGACCCTCTACCGGAAGATCAAGGAGTACAACCTGTGAAACGCCAAAAATGGAATACGCTCGTCCGGGCAACGCTGATCGCTCCGCTGAGTCTGCTGCTGCTCGTCCAGGGGTGCGGGCTTTACAGTTTCACCGGCGCTTCCACCGGGAATTTGCACTCGATCGCGATCCCGACATTCGACAACATGACCGCCGAGTTCGGCCTCGCGGAAACGATTTCGGACGACCTGATTCAGCGCTTCTCGGACCAGAGCCCGTTGAAAATTCGTGACGCCAGGACCGCGGATTCGATCCTCTACGGCACGATCACAAGAGTCACGGATCAGCCCGCGGCGTTCACCGCGCAAGAGACTGTCGAGCAGTACAAGGTCGTCATCACCGTCAAAGTTCGTTTCGAGGACCGGCTAAAGGGCAAAACCGTCTGGGAACAGACCTTTTCCCAGTTCGGCCTGTACCCCTTCAGCGGGGGCAGTACGGCCGATCGTGACGCAGGACTGACCGAAGCGATGGACAAACTCGTGGACGACATCCTCAGCAAAACGGTGTCGGGATGGTAATCGGGGAGATACAGTCCGGCCAGGCTCCCGCGAGCCTCGTCGTCGAGGTTGTCAACCGCCTCGAACGCGGCGAGGTGCTGATCCTGCCCACCGATACGGTGTATGGACTGCACGCCCTGTCCCGCAACGGCGACGCTGTCGAGCGCATTCGCAAAATCAAACAGGTCGAGCCCGGCAAACCGTTGTCGACCATCTGCAGCACCGTGGTCGGAATCGGCAGGTTTGTCCAGCTTCCCGAGGGAGTTTACCGCAGGCACATTCTCGAGGGGTGGCCGGGACCCGTCACCTGGATTCTTCCCGCGCAGCCGATGATGCCGAAGCACAATCTCGGCCCGGATGGAACGATCGGCATCCGCATCCCCAACAACCAGTTTCTGCGCTCCATCTGCGCCGCCCTCGATGACCTCGTCGTCTCAACATCCGCAAATCTGCATGGACAGAAACCTCCTGTCACCCGTGAAGAAATCGACCCTCGTCTACTGGACGCCGTGGACGCCTGCGTGTTCCAGATCAGTCCTCTCGAGGGGCGGCCTTCCGAGGTGAAACGGTGGACCCCGGGAGGAACGGAGGTGATCCGCACCCGCGTGGAACAGTCGACGGCCAGCGAGCGGCTGCATGTCCTGTTCGTCTGCCGGGGAAACACCTGCCGCTCACCGATGGCGGAGGGATTGCTGCACGAGCTTGGTGCGAAGGCGATGCCGGGCCAGCTGAACGTCCGCAGCGCGGGGCTCGCCGCGGAGAGCAACATGCGCGCCAGCCTGTATGCGGTCGAAGCACTCCGCGAACGGGGAGTGGATATCCACCAGCACCACACGCGACCGGTCACTCCCGAACTGCTCAACTGGGCGGACATCGTCCTGGTGATGACCGATCAGCAATTGAACGACCTCCACGAACGTTTCCCTGACGCGAGGGGTAAAGCGACGATACTCACGGCCTATCCGGACGGGAACGTGGCAGAGAGCGAGAACATCGTGGATCCCGCCGGCGGCGATCAGGAAACCTACCGGAAAGTGGCGGACGAGCTGGAGCGGGAACTGGAGCGCATCCTCCCCCACCTGAAGCAGAAGCTGGAACAAAAGTGAAGAGTCCCGGACGAGAAGCCACCCCGGACGGAGGACCGATTCCCGAACGCGTTCTGATCGTGCAGACTGCATTCCTCGGAGATGTCGTCCTCACATTGCCCCTGCTGGACGGAGCGCATCAACTCTGGCCGGACGCGCAGCTGATCCCGCTGACCCTGCCCTCCACCGCTTCCATTTTCGATCATCACCCGGGCGTCGGCGCCAGCTTCACCTGGGACAAGCGGGGATCACAGCGCGGCCTCTTCGGTCTGCTGAAACTCGCCCGGGAAATCCGTGCGCTGAACGTGGACCTCGCGCTACTCCCCCACCGTTCGTTCCGCTCCGCTCTGCTGGTGGCGTTGGCGGGCGTGAGCAGGAGGATCGGTTTCGCCGCGGTGCCGGGCTCCCCGCTGTACACCCACCGGGTGCCACGGGAGCTGGAGGCCCACGAGGGTGCCAGGAACCTCAGCCTGCTCGGCGACGCTGCGGCGAAATTTTCACCGAAGCCTGAACTCGCGACAGATTCGCAAGCCACGGCCGAAGTGGACAACTGGCTTGCAATGCAGCAGTTGAAAACCGAAAACCTGGTCGCCCTTGCTCCGGGCAGCGTGTGGGCGACGAAACGGTGGCCGGAGGTCCATTGGAGTGTGCTCGCCCGAAGGCTTACCGAGTCGGGCCGCTCGCTGGTGATCGTCGGAGGGTTCGAGGACCGTGAACTGGGACTCAGCATTCAGCGGGCGGCTTTGGGTGGAAACATTCACGTCGCTGCCGGGGAGCTGTCGGTGCGGGCAAGCGGCGAGCTCCTGAGGCAATGCCGTTTGTTGATCACCAACGACACCGCGCCGCTTCACCTCGCCGTCGCCGTGCAGACCCCGGTGCTCGCGATATTCGGCCCGACAATTCCCGAATTCGGCTTCGCCCCGACCGGCGCGCAGGACCGCATTGTCGGCCTCGACCTGGAATGCCGCGGGTGCGCGATTCACGGAAGCGACCGCTGCCCCCTCGGTCACCACGATTGCATGGTCCGCCTCCTGCCCGCCCAGGTTCTCGACGTCGCGATGGACATTCTCAACAGCACTGCCTGAACCGTTCGGGTGTGGCTCCCTGCTTCTGTATTCGGTATCTTTCGAGCACCGTCTTTCCACGCGAAAGGATCGATCGCCGATGATGATGCCGCTTTCACGCCTGATCGCTAAAACCCTCGAGCGTTTTCATGCTCTCGGTGAAACGGGCGTTCTCGATCCGGAAGCGGAGCGGAACGGGTTCGCCAATCCCCGTTTTCAAGAAGCGTGCCTGACGCTGGCGCTCGCGGTTGAAGAGGAGATCGGCCTGCCTACCGACGCGCGGATTGCAGCGGTCGAAGCCACCGCGATTCGCGCTATGGATCAGTGGTTTCGGATGACGGATCGAAGCGGTGGGGTGCGGTGCAGCAGCGAAGGCCTGCTCGATCCGCAGGCGACCGCCTACGGTCTTTTCGCCACGGCCAAAACGATGACCATTCTCGGCGACCGGGCTCCTTCCACCGTACGCAGCCACGCGCAGCATGTAATGAAGCACTCGATTCGATTCCTGCGCAAATCCCCATTTCCCCACGGTCTCGAAACACGGCCGTTGCGTGCGGCGGCGTTGGTCGCTGCGGGCCACTGGCTCGGTGACAGCAAAACCCTGCAAGTAGCGGCAAATGTGCGGCAGGATGCGCTGCGAAAGCACCGCGACGCGTTCGCCTCTTCGGACCCCGCCGCCCTCGACTTTGGAGCGCTCGCGTTGAGCCTCGCTTACCTGGCCTTGAGCACGGATAACCCGAGCGATGAAGAGCGGATGATCTGGAAAAAGATCGGCAGCTACGCGCTGCGCTCGACGATGGAAAACGGCATCCCGGGTGGGGGCGCGGAATCCTCCCTCGCCAGCCTGCCCATCTCCACCGGATTCAGCGTCGCGGCTGAAGTCAGCCCGGAGGCCGCCATGGTTTCCAAGTGGCTTGAGCAGGGATGGCAGAACGATTGGTTCGACCCGCTGCTCGATCCGGACGTTCCCTGGTTGACTCCCCTCGGTTACCTCGCCCTGATCGACCGTGTCCGCCGCCCGGACACTCGCAGGCTTTCGCGTCTCTCGGAATCGGCCGAGTCCGGTCTCGGGCTGGACGCCACGGGTGCGGGACGCTTGAGCGTCGATGACTGGTGCATGCGGCTTAGTCGCGGAGGGACGGTCGGATGGCTATACCACCGCCCGACAGGGTCCACGCGCGTGTTCGGCTCACCCGCCGGGTTTGCGATGCGGGAAGGACCCTGGATCATCGATGGAACCCGCCTGCGCCATCCCGCGTACGCCGGCAAGTTCAAGGTGTCCCGGGACACAGCCACGACCGTTGAAGGGCAGATCCACTCGATCCCGATTCCCGGCACGGAGCGTTCTCCCAGGCGGCTTGGGCAGCCGGATTGGCGCGACCGTGAGGCACTCGTCGGCACTCGCCTGGCTCCTCCGGTCCAGATTCCAAATGCGCGCGCGTCCGGCGCCGTCCCATACACCCGAAAGATTGAGATCAAAGAGGGCGCGCTCATCTTCGAGACGAATGTGCCGGGTGCGATCCTCCACCGTTGGCCGATCATCTGGATCGGCGGACACGCCGGAGAAATCCAGGTCGACAAGACAACCATCGCCCCGGGGTATGCGATCCAGGAGCGGCGGGTACGCGAAATGATTTTCAAAGGCGGGCTGTGGCCGGACTGGATCCTCCGTTTCGACCGGCCGGTGGATATCCTCTACGAGCCGATTCACACGGCGATGACGTCCGGTCCGCTGCGCTACCTGTCCGCGGCGTCCGGAACGCTTGACATCGTCGCCGAGGACCGGCTTCACATGGCGTGGCGGGTGGCGTAGGGAACACCGGTTTCCCGCCTCGTCGATCGGCCAAATGAAACCCGGTCCCGAAGCGTCGGGACCGGGCTGCCATTGCGAGGCTTGCTATAACAAAGCGCTGGCAGGCACAGCGGAATAAGGTACCTGTCACTCTCTTGCGATCACTTTTCCTTGCTGATATTTCGCTTCGGCTTTCGGGATTCCGATTTCTTCTTCGGTTTCGTCTCTTGCGGTTCCACCGGCTCGAGATCCGCGTCCTCGTGGAGCGCCGTGGGTTCGACGTCCAGCGTCGATTTCCCCTCGTTCGTTCCCTCGAGCTGCCCCTGAAGCTGCTCAAGCTCGATCCGGGTCTGATCCAGCTGCTGCTCAACCTTTTTCTTCAGTTTTCGCTCCCGCCCCAAATCGGAGAGAGTCTGAAGCTGCTGGAACACCGCGATCAGGAGGAACGCGACCATGCCGAAGCCGAACGCAATAAACAGCGCCAGGTACAGCGGCACTGGCCCCGATTCCCAGCTTAGCAGCCGCACCGTCACCATCTGGTCCTGGTTCTGCAAAGAAAAGCCCAGGACGGTGACGATGATCAGCAACAATACGATCCAGCGTACGATCCACATGGTCCGGGTCTCCTCGTCCGGGTTGCCCTAAACAGCTCTACCGCGCAAGGTATAGCCCGAAAGGCTCGTTATCCGCACGTCCAGTTCATTTCCTGAAAGGTACGCACCGGGAACGATGACAACGTATCCGGCGCGCGTTCTCCCCATCTGCTCACTCTCGTTGCGAGCGCTCGGGCCTTCGACAAGAATCCGCTCCGTCCGGCCGATCCGCTGCAGCCGGCGCGACTGGCCGCTGGCCCGTACAATATCGTTCAGGATCATCAGCCTGCGCACCTTCTCGGCGTTCTCCACATCATCTTTCAGCTTCGCAGCCGGAGTGTGCGGACGCTCGGAATATTTGTAGATGAAGGCGTCATCAAAGCCGGTTTCACGCACAATCTGCTCGGTCTGATGGTAGTCCCGCTCGCTCTCGCCCGGGAAACCTACGATGATATCCGTCGAGAGCAGCAGGCCGGGAACACGTTTCCGCACGCTCTCCACGAGGCCGCGATACTGGTCCGCCGTGTACGCCCGGTTCATCCTTTTCAGCACCCTGTCGCTCCCCGACTGCAGGGGAAGGTGCAGCTCCGGGCAGATCGGTCCGCCCGAGGCGAGAACGTCGATCAACCTCTCGGAGAGATCTTTCGGGTGCGACGTCATGAAGCGGAGACGTCTCAAGCCGGGTACCTTCGATACCTTTTCCATCAACCCGGCGAAATCAAGGTTTCCGTCCCGGTAGTCGTTCACATTCTGCCCGAGCAGGGTCACCTGGACAAAACCCTGATCCACAGCCATTTTCACCTCGTCAAGGATCGAGTTTGCGGCGCGGTGGCGAAGCCGGCCCCGGGTGGCGGGCACGACGCAGTAGGTGCAATGGTTGTCGCAGCCCCGTGAAACCGTCACCCAGGCGTTGACCCCGCTGCGGCGCGATGGCAGGATGTCGTCGTACAATTCCTCGGCGCCGTTGCCCTGGAAAATCAACGGGATCTCGGAAGAAGGTTCAGCGAGCAGGCCCGGCAGGCGGCGGTAGGCGTCGGGGCCAAGAATCCAATCGAGAAACGGCAGCGTTCCGGCCAACTGATCCGCGGCGTACTCCGACAGACACCCGAGCACCCCGACCCGGACGTCACGGCCTTTTTCCTTCAAATGTTTGAAGCGGCTGATGTTCTGGATCGCTCTCACTTCCGCGTGCTCACGGACGGCGCAGGTGTTGATCAACACCAGCTCCGCCTGGTCGGGACGATCCACCCGCCGGTAACCCCGCTCCTCGAGCATTGCCATCACGATCTCGCTGTCCACGAGATTCATCTGGCAGCCGTAGGTCTCGATGAAAACACCGCCCGAAACAGGTTCCGAGGTCGATTGAACGCCAGCCAACGCCATCTGCTGCACACGGCCATCCCGCCGTCCCTCCCCGGCGCACAGCCGCATCCCTCTTGGTTAAACTCAGACTTTGAACAATACGTTTTCGCGTTTAAATACTCGAATGGTTAGCGCGATCGCGAGCGCCGCGTAGAGCAACGTTGCGGCGACTGCGATGAGGAAGAAGTGAAAGTCGGTCTCGCCGTTCAGCGCGTCCCGCAGCGCCAGTGAAACATTAACCACGGGTGTCCACGCCTTGCCGAAGGAGCCCTCGCTGCCGGGCAGCATCGACGTCATCGCGGGAACGATGATGAGGAACATCAGCGGAGTCAGATAACTCTGTGCCTCACGGCTGCTGCGGGCGTTGATCGCAATCGCAATCAGGACTGCTGAGAACAGGGCCGCCAGCGGCAGCATCAGCGCAATAGCCTGAAGCATGGTGCCTGCACTGACCGTAAAGGTGAGCGTTTCTCCCAACTGGGATCCGAAATATTTCAGACCGCCGCCGATCACCGCGAAGAACGACGTCAGCGAGATCAGGGTGGAGATGATTGACGTTGTCATCACTGCGAGGAATTTTCCGAGCACAATCTCGCTGCGCGCCGCGGGGCTGGCGAGAATGGTCTCCAGCGTGGAACGTTCCTTCTCCCCCGCGGTCATGTCGATTGCAGGGTAGATCGCCCCGCTGATCGCCATCAGGATCAGCATGTAGGGCAGAAAACTGGCGAGGCTGGATTTGGCCATCTCGGCACTGCTGGCGAGATTCTCGGACTCCAGGTCGATTGGATCGAGGACGGCGAGCGGCGCTCCAAGGCGTTTCAGCCATTTCGTCGAGAGCTCGGTGCGCAACTCGTCCATCCTGTCCTTCAACCGCTCCCCGGCGATGCGCGAGGCCTCCTTGCTCTTCCGTGAGTAGACGACAATCATCGGAACCCGGGAGGACCCGCTGTCACGCACGGCGATCCCCGCGGAGAGAATGCCGTCGAGGATCATGCTTTTCAGTTCCTCTTCGGAATTCACCGGTACGACCTGAATCTTCTGAACATCCCCGAGTGCCTCCGCCACCTCGGGTGCGGCTTGGGAATTTGCCAATCCAACGGAATAGGTGCGATTCTCGAGGTCCTGCATCGAGGACGCCATCAGCGCTCCGATGCCGAGCATCATCACCGGCATCAGCAGCAACGGCACGACGATCATCGACATCAGAGTCCGCCGGTCACGGACGATGTCCAGCAGTTCCTTTCGCCAGACCAGGATCATGTTGCGCGGTGTGAAGCGGGAGGCGCTGCCCACAGGTTCCCTCCCTTCAGTTCCGTTTGCGATTCTTCCTGTCGGACCTGTTCTTCAATCGACTGACAAGCTGTGCAAGATTCTTCACTTCTGAAGAATCGATGGAGATCTGTTCGCGGGCCTTCATCCAATTCTGCAGCCACCGCCAGGGGGAATCGTCCGGCCACTCCCACTCGTTCGCGGTCTCGAGGGCGAGCAGCGCCTCGATATCTGCGATGCTCACTTTTTCCGGGGCCTTGGTCAAAAGCACCGTGGTAAATCCCCTGTCGGTAAGGTCAATCACGCCGCCGTTCCGAAGCCTGTCCGCGGTCTCGTTCGCCAACCCTTGAGGAATCTGCCACTGGCGCGCCCATTCCTCGAGCACCACCGGTTCCCGCTCTGCACGGAACGCATCGGTGATATCCCTCAACAGCAGGTATGCCACCGCGTTCTTCTGGTTTCGCGAGAGTTTCACATGTTTCGGTTTGTGCAGCAGGGTGTCGTAATTCTGCGCGACGAAGGAAATTTCGACCCCGCCGAGCACCAGGATCCAGGAGAGGTTGACCCAGATCAGCAGCAGCGGAAAGATGGCAAGCGAACCGTACACGACGTCGTATTGCACCAGATCGGCGGTGTAAACGATGAACGCCGCCTTGAACCCTTCGTAGAGCAGGCCCGAGGTTAGCGCGCCCGCCGCCGCGTACCGCGTTCGTACCTTCGTGGCGGGGACGAACTTGTAAAGCAGGAAGAAACTCCCGACGATCATGAAGATCGACAAGAGGCGGTTGAAGAGTGCCGCCCCGACATCTACCTTGCGCACCGCTTCGCTGATGATCGGCACCGCCTGCAGGTAGGTGCTGATCGCCAGCGAACCGACCACGAGGATCGGCACGATGGTGACCATACCCCAGTAGAGCGGAAGCCGTTGCAACGATCCCGCCCGGCTGCGGGCATCCCAGATTGCATTGACCGTGCTCTCGATCCCCGTAAAAATCCCATAGACCGCAAGCACCAACAACAGCACTCCCAACCCGCCGAGGGTGGCGCTCCCGGCGCTGTCGATCAGTTCCTGCATCCTCTCCGCGACCCTCGGCCCGGTGCCAGGCGCGAGGTTTTCCAGGATGAACGGCCGGAGCGTGTCGGAAAACCACTCCCCGCCGCCAAACAGGCGGAAGAGGCTGAACGAAATGGCGAGCAGCGGGATCATCGAGAGCAACGTCGCAAAGGTCAGCCCCATGCTTTTCAGGGGAATTCGATCGGAGAGGATCTCCCGGAAGGTGATCCGGGCGAAACGCCAGGCGTGGTAGAGCGCACGGCGTACGGGATGAGTGGGCACCTCATCCTGCTCGCCGTTTCCTCCGCTCACACCCACGGATTCGGCGCTTGCGTCGGCGAGCATCACCGTCTCTGCGGCTTCCGGCATGTCCTTTGTAGCCTGCTTTGGCATGGTATCAACCCCGGGTCGCGTTGTCCACTCGTGCAAACAGGGAACGCGACGCTTCGTTTGCGCGGGCGATAATCTCGTCCGCTCCTTCGACGACACGGTTTTCCATCAGAATTTTCCCGTCGCAGATAACCGAATGTACAACGTTGCCATTCACTGCGTAGACAAGATGCGAGGCGAGGTCATGGGGAGGATTCATCTCCGGAAGCGTCGTATCGAGCAGGATCAGATCCGCCGCTCCTCCGACCCGGATCGCACCCTCCAACCCGAACACTGGCGCCGGGTTGCTCGTCGCCATTGCCAGGTTTTCCGCGGCGGGCAAGGCGGTCTGATCGTTCTCGGCGAATTTCTGCAGCAATGCTCCGATTTTCATCTCCTCGAACAGATCCAGATTGTTGTTCGATCCGGCGCCATCCGTCGCGAGTGCGGTAACCGCACCCGCCGCCTGCAGTTTCCGGTAAGGATAAACCCCGTTCACCGCCAGTTTCATATTGCTGACCGGATTGTACACACAAACTGCCTTTTTTTCACCGAGGACGGCGATGTCCCGCTCCGACAGCCAGATCGTATGCGCGGCAACGAACCTGTTGTCGATCAGGCCCAAGCCGTCGAGATATTCGGTCGGGCTGCAATCGTGGTTGTTGTAGCAGTCTTTCACTTCCTGTTCGGTTTCCGCGAGGTGGGTGTGCAGCACGAGCTGGTGTTCGTCCGCGAATCCCTTCGCCCAGCGCAGTCCCTCCTCGCTGACCGTATAAATCGCGTGCGGCCCAACGGCGAACTGGACACGCTCGCTGAAATCCTGCGAGGCGCTGAACATCTCCTCGTTAAGTTTGATCTGGTCCTTCAGCGAGCGGCCGTCGCCGATGTCGATGACCGCTGTCGCGAGCATCGCTCGCACCCCCATTTCTTCGACAGTCCGGGCGATCGTCGGAAAATCCCAGTACATGTCGTTGAAGAAGACCGTCCCGGCGCGGATCATCTCGAGAATCGCCAGTTTCGCGCCCCAATAGATCTCCTCTTTCTGAATCCCCTCTTCGTACGGCCAAACCCGCGTCGTCAGCCACTCCATCAGCGGCAGATCGTCCCCGTTGCCGCGGAAAAGCGTCATCGACGAGTGCGTGTGGCTGTTGATTAGCGGGGGATGCGCGATCATCCCGCGGGCGTCGAGCACCGCGTCCGCCTCGGGCGCATCGGCTCCGATGGACGTAATCCGGCCCCCGTCGCAGGCGATGTTCACTGCTTTGCCGTCGAGGACGGCGTTTTTTATCAGCAAGCTCGACATGAGTCCGATCGGTTCGCGCTTGCCGGCCTTTCTCAGGCCAGCGTGAGAATTCGGTTGCGGCTTGTTTCATCGAGGGCCTGCGAGGCGTTGGCCAGCAGCCTTTTGGAAATCCTCGGCGCCCACCAGGCGAGGAACCGTTCCACCTGCTCGCTGTCCTCCACGTGACGAACGGCGCGCGCCGCCGCGTCCAGCAACTCGTCATCTTCAGTCGTCATCAGGTGACGGATCACCTTGAAGGTCTCGGCCGGGTGGCTGTGCCCCTCTTTGTTGAAACGGATCGTGGCGATTGCGGCGAGACGTTTTTTCCAGACGCTTTCCCCGCGAACCGCCCACGCCTCAAGGTACCCCGTGCGGCTGAGATCGTCCCGCGCCCACCAACCGACGATGGCCGCGAGTTCGTCGGTCAGTTCACGGTCCGCCAGCTCCCGAGACAGCCCGCCAAGCCGTTCCCCAAAAAGATCGTCCAGCTCCGCCGCGCCGCGTCCCAGCCCGAAAATACCGATCAGAGTCGCGGGCCGGTCGCCTTCGGGAAGGGCATAACTGAGATAACGCGCCCATTCCTCGGCAGTCGGACTGAGCACCTGGTTCGCCTCGCGGGCGATATCCTGCAGCATCTCCCGCTCCTCAGCGGTGATCGGCTCGGCTGCATCCCACACCCTACGGGTTCGTGTCTCCCGCTCGAAATATCGATCAATCCAGGCGCGTATCTGTTCCGGGCTGTTTTCGCCCATAATGTGCGAAACTTCCTTTTATCAGTTGTTTAGTTCAATATAACCCACTGCAGCGATGTCTGTACCGCCTGATTCAGGCTCACTGACGCAATCCGGAATGGAGGATCGGAAAGCTTCGGGACAATTTGCACGACACTCCCTCACGCATGCAAGGCGTCTCTGCGGATCGGCGGGACGGCGGGTTGCGCACGGAGAGGTCCCGAACTACCTTGCTTTTCCTGCGAGCCGGCTGTACCTGCCAGGATTTCATCTTGAGAAGTGACATCTGAAAGCAGCAACATGAGGACTTCCCCATGATCACCCTGCGACGAGTTGGAGCCCTATTTCTGATGATGTTGGCCACGGTTTCCACCGGATGGGCGGTGCAGCCCTTCATGCCGCGCACCCCAGCCATCTCCCCCGACGGTTCCACGATCGTCTTCTCTTTCCAGGGAGATCTCTGGAAAGTGGCGTCCGCGGGCGGAGAGGCTGTCCGGTTGACCGCGCATCCCGCGTACGATCATGCACCTGTATTCAGCCCCGACGGGAAAAGTATCGCTTTCGCCTCCCTCCGGTACGGCGACGACGATGTTTTTGTCATGTCGGCGAAGGGTGGAGCTCCGCGGCGGCTGACCTACGCTTCGACGACCGATCTGCCCCAGGCGTTCAGCAAAGACGGCATAACCGTCTACTTCGCGTGTCGGCGCCCTTTCGAATTCCCGATGGATATGCAGATCTACCGGGTTCCTGTGGATGGCGGCACGCCGTTCCGGGCGTTCGATTTTTTCGCCGACGAAATTTCCGTGCTCACCGACAGCAGTTTCGTGCTCGGGATCGGCAGGGTCAAATTCGGACGGCGGCACTACCGCGGCACCTATCAGCGGGAGATTTACCGGTACTCTCCGGGCTCCGATCCAATCAGGATCACCGACCATCCCGGGTACGACATGAATCCGCTCGCGGGCCCCGGCGGCAAGGTTTATTGGATCACCGATGCCGACACGACGATGACCGACAACCTCTGGTCGATGAACGCCGACGGCAGCGGGAAAAAGCAGCTCACCTTCTTCAACAATGAAGACGTCCGTTGCGCAAGCCTCTCCCGCAACGGGAGCACATTTGTGCTTGAAGCGGGAACAGACCTTTACCTGCTCAAGAACGCTTCCGGAGCGAAACCCGAAAAGGTGAAGATCGAGGTCGCCGCAGACCTGATTCAAAACCCGGTCGTCATCGAGGACAAGACGGGGGACGCCGACGAGATCAGCACCTCATCGGACGGCGAAGAGTACGCGCTCGTGATCGACGGCGACATCGCGTTTGTCTCCAAGGAGCTCGGCGGCAGGGCGACAGTTCCCTTCTCGACGCCGTCCCGTGAGCAGGATATCGCGTTTCGCCCGGGCAGCGCCAAGGAACTCCTGTTCGTCACCGACCGGAACGGCGAACCGCAAGTGCTTAAGATCACACCGGCCGACGACGCGGAAACGCTGCGTGAGGCGAAGGACTTCGAGATCACGGAGATGACGGATCGCGGCACCCCGGCGCATCACCCCGTCTGGTCGCCGGATGGCGAGAAATTCCTGTATACGCTTGGCAACGGCGACCTCCACGTGATGGACGCAAAAGGCAAGCATGACAAGCTGTTGTTCGCACGGTGGCGTCAGCAGTGGTCGCCGCTGGACTACACCTGGTCGCCGGACAGCCGCTGGGTGGCTCTCTCGGTCGATGATGCCGATTACAACAGCGACATATGGGTGCTCCCCGCGGACGGCAGCGCCGAACCGGTCAATATCAGCCGGCACCCGAAAGACGATTTCGGGCCGGTGTGGTCGGCGGACGGCAGCCTGCTCGCCTGGACTAGCAACCGGCACAACCGCCAGTACGATGTGTACGCGGTCTACCTGCGGCGCGAGGACGACGAGAAAACCCGTGAACAGTGGGAAAACTGGCAGAAGACTCGCGACAAAGAAAAGCAAAAGGGCGAGGAAAAAGAAGCGAAGAAAGAGAAAAAAGAGGTCCCTGAGACCACCATCGACTTCGAGGACATTAACCTCCGCGTCCGCAGCCTCACCAGCCTGCCCGGTGATGAGTTCACTGTAGCGATCCATCCGCAGGGGGACAACTTTTTCTTCCGCACAACCATTGACGATAAAGCGGACCTCTACTCCGTGGACAGGTTCGGGGAAAACCTGACCAATGTCACCAGCGAGGGAACGGACCCGCAGGCGATCGAACTGGTCGACAAGACCTTCCACTTCCTGAAATCCGGCAGCCCGGCGAATGTCAGCATGGACGGCGGATCGGTCGAGAGCACCTCATTTTCAGCCCGCTTCACACTTGACCGGCCTGCGCGTCGTAAACAGGTGATCCGCGAGGGTTGGGAGACCATGCGTGATTTCTTCTACGATCCGAAAATGCACGGGGTCGACTGGAATGCAGTCAAGGACAAATATTTCGAGTGGGCCGGAAAAGTCGCCGATGATCGGGATTTCGGGGATGTCGTCAACCTGATGCTGGGCGAACTCAACGCGAGCCACATGGGCTATTACCAGCCCTGGTCCGGGCGAAGCGGCGACAATGACGGGTGGCTGGGCTTGGCCTTCGACCCCGCCTATCCGGGACCTGGATTGTCCGTTGTGGGTGTGCTTCCCTATGGACCGTCCGACAAAGTGAAAAGCCGGATTCTTCCAGGCGATATCCTGCTTGAGGTGGATGGACGGGAGGTTGGTTCGGACAAAAACCTTTACGCGGCCCTCGAAAAACGCGGCGGCATGCCGACGGAGGTGGTTATCCAGCGGGGCAAGAAGAAAAAAGACCTGGAGATCACTCCCGCAGGGTACCGCGCAATCTATGGATTGATCACGAAGAAATGGGAGCGTGACAACCGGAAAGCGGTAGAAGAGGCTACGAACGGACGAGTGGGTTACGTCTACATCACCGGCATGAGCTGGCCCGAAGTCGAACGGTTCGAGATGAACCTGTTCGCCGCCGCGGACGGCAAGGACGCGTTGATCATTGACGTTCGGGGAAACGGAGGCGGCTGGACGACGGATTTCATGCTGAATATTCTCACCCAGCCGCAACATGCAATTACCGTGGGACGCGACGGCGAACCCGGCTATCCTCAGGCGGAACGCCAAATCTTCTACCGCTGGGAAAAACCTGTCGCCGTCCTCTGCGATGAATCGTCCTATTCAAACGCGGAGATTTTCAGCCATGCGATCAAGACGATCGGGCGCGGCCCACTGGTCGGCAACACCACCGGCGGCAACGTGATCAGCACCGACGGTTGGTTCACGCTGATGCCGGACGCCTGGATTCGACTGCCGCAGCGTGGTTGGTATGTCTGGGGAGATAAAGCGCACCCGGAGCGGAATGGCCTCAACGAAGAAGGAAACGGCGCCGTTCCGGACTACCTGGTCGTTCGCACCCCCGGGGACATTCTCAACAAACGCGATCCCCAGCTCGACAAGGCCGTCGATCTGATGGAAACCGCGGGGAAGGAACAGGAATTGCTGCCGAAACCGTCGCCGAAGGAATAGGAATACGGATTCCCGCTATAAAAAGAGGGACAGTCCCCGTACATCGCGGGGACTGTCCCTGATCGTTCTCCAACGACTAACTGTTCAGAAAATACTGACCTTGATCCCTTCCTTTTTCAGCCGCACGATCAAGGCGTCGAGATCGGAGAGGGTCGTCTGAAGCTGCTGGTGAAGCGAATCGGAGTAGACGAGTTTGCCCAGGCTCCCCTGCTGCTCATTCATCGCAACGCTGAATTCGCCGAGGTTGCGGGAAAAACTCTCCGTCTCCTCGACTACCCGGTTCAACCGCGTCATCAAGCTGTCAATACGGGGTTTGTTGTCCGTCACCAGGCCATGGATCTGCTGCGTGGATCCGTGGATGTCCTCGGCCCCCTCCCGCATCGACCGCGCCGCTCTCGTGAGATCATCCCGCAGGCTGGCGGTCATCTGTTCAAGGTTCGTCAGCGAGCGTTCCACACGTTGGGTGAGTTGGCTTTCAATCAGCATCGTATCGACGCGCGCGGTGGTGGTGTGCAGTTGGCGAACGGTCATCAGCAGTTCATTGAGCACCTCCCCCGACGCGGCCATCACCTCGCCCATGCCCGCTGGCACCTCGCCCTGGAGAATGCTGTTTTCCTTAAGTAAATCGGGGCCGTTCCCCGGGTCGATGGAGACCACCCGCCCTCCCATTAATTGCGGAGTGAACAGGATTACCCGCGTGTCCTTGTATAGCCGCACGCTGCGATCGAGCAGCACGGTCACTGTCGCCCCGCGTCCGTCGAGCTGGATCTCTCCGACCTTGCCGTGCGCGACGCCCTGGACGAGTACCGCGCTGCCCTCCTTGAGACCGTACACCTCCGCAAAATGAACCCGGAACGTCCGGTGATCCGACCGGAAGGAAATACCCTTGCCCCAGAGCACGCCGCCGATCAGGACGATGACAGCAGCGATCACGGTGAGACCCACAGCGAACTCATCGGCGGGACGTCTTTTACTGCTCACCTTTCCCTCCCTCAATCGTCAGCCTATCCACTGGCACGGGTTCGTCCCCCGGAAGATCTCTGCGCAGGATCGGCACTCCTTTCGCCCGGAGCCCGTTCAACAGTTCAACTTCGTCCTCTCCGAGATACACTCGCGCGACGATCTCGCGGCGGCCCTGTTTTTCCGTCCGATGGGCAAGATCGATCTCGGCGATTTGCAGTTCATCGCCGGTCAGGTCCTTTAGATCGGCCGGGTCGCTGAAAACGACCAATCTCTGTGCACGGGGAAGTTCGCGCTGCAAGGCGGAAATACGTGTGCCGGCGTCGGCAGGATCGAGGACTCCCCCCACAGATCCGCTCTCGGCGATCAATTCCTCGTATATGGTCCGTTCCCGGGTGTCGTTCGCCACAGTGCGATCCACGAGCCAGATCTCGTCCGCGGGCCATCCAACTCCCCAACCGTAAAGGATCTGACCGTGAATGCGCCGATCGTCCAGGCGGAGGACCGTCCCATTCAGGGTCGAGGCCATATCAGCTCCAGTGAACGTTTCCCGTCCTCGACCATTTTTGCCGCCAACTCCGGTATTGCCAATCGCTTGCGATGGATCAGAAAGGAGATCAGCATCCCAAGGTTGATCCCGGTGACCACCGCCTGACCGGATGAAATCGCCGCGCATGCCCGCACCGTCGGCGACGTCCCCGGGGCGTCCGTGAACACGATCCAGGGTTCGGTCCCAATCTGCTCTTTTACCCGGTCGCTGATCTCGGAAGCGGAGAGCCCCTCGGTGCTCATCGCGACAATACGCTGCTCCTGCCCGATGAGACGGCACGCTTCGCGGACCATCACCTCTCCCAGATCGCCATGCGTGACGACCAGCGCCCCTGGGATCATTCGAAATCTCGAATCAAGTAGTTCTGCAGCTTCCTGCGGTCTGCCTCTTCACGGATGCGCCGGTTCATCTCCTCCGCCGGATTGACTCCGTACACCCGTAAGTGGATTTGCAGCGCGATCACCTCCGCAATCATCGTGATGTTTTTGCCCGGGAAAATCGGCAAACGGAGCAAGGGGATGTCCACCCCCAGCAGGCGGATCGACTCATAGTCGAGCCCGATACGCTCCCATTCGATGTTGTCGTCCCACTCCTCGAGGCGGACTTCGACCTCGACCCTTTTCTGCATCCGAATCCCGCGAACTCCGAACATGCGCCGGACGTCGATGATCCCCACACCCCGCACCTCGAGCATGTGGCGGATCATTTCGGGGGAGGTCCCGATCAGGATCCCCTCCGCTTTCTTGTCGATCTGCACGATGTCATCGGCCACCAGCCGGTGACCGCGTTCGACGAGATCGAGAGCGATTTCACTCTTCCCGATGCCGCTGCGGCCGGTGAACAGCATCCCGGTGCCATAGACGTCGACGAGGCTCCCGTGGACGCTGATGAACGGTGCGAAACGGTCGTCGAGGTAATCGCTGAGCAGATGGATCAGGTCTGTCGTCGTCCGTTTGCTGGTGAACAGAGGAATGCCGCGCTCGTCAGCTTTCGCCTTCAACTCGCGCGGCACCTTGTTGTCGTTGCAGATGATCAGGCAGGGAATCTCGAGTTTCATCACCTTGGCGATGCTCGCTGCACGCTCCTTGCCGCTCAACCCCTGGAGATATTGAATCTCAGTATTTCCAAGAATTTGGACTCGGTCGAATGTGAACAGTTCGAGGAATCCCGCGAGGGCCAGTCCGGGACGATGTAGCTCCTTCTCTTCAATGCGCCGTTTCAGCCCCTCGCTTCCCGCCACAAGCTCGAGTCTCAGCCGCTCACGGTTGTCCTCGAACAGCTCCTCGATCTCGATGTGGGTGATCCGCTTCCCCTGCTGTCTCTCCTGATCGGTCAACGGGGTGTTCATCGATGTTAATGTCCCCGGAGTTTGTCTTTGTACTTCTTCACCTGGTCGACAAGTTTATCCACCGCACTCTCCGCGGCGATCTCGAATTTGTTCGCTCTTTCGTTCGCTACCAGCAGTTGGTCCGGCACGTTGAGTTTGATCCGCACCTCCTTCTGATGCAATTTCCCTTCGAGTACAACGTCTGCATCTGTAATCCTTGGGTAAAGACGATCCAGTCGGTTGAGTTCCTGTTCGATGTGGCTCTTGAGTGAATCACGAACGTTAATACCTCTTCCCTGGATCACGATCCTCATGGTTGCCTCCTGAAAAGTGCTTCCGGCCGCCAACCGGTCGCGCCGGTTTCTCGGCGGCTTCCACCATCGGTTTCCGGCGGACAGCCTACATCCGCCTATCGATTGTCAATGCTGGCACCCGCGGGCAGCGGGTAAGATCCCGCTTTCAGGATCTCCGCGCTCGGGGGTGTTTTCCTGAATACACCCGCTTCAGGTGCTCAGCGGTAACATGCGTATAGATCTGGGTCGTAGAAAGGCTCTCGTGGCCCAGCAATTCCTTGATCGATGAAAGGTCCGCGCCCCGCTCGAGCATGTGAGTTGCAAAGGCATGGCGAAGTGCGTGAGGATGCGCTCCCTCCCGCTCCCCGGCGTCGCGCAGGCGCCGGTTGACCGCATTGTAGGCGCTGCGAACGCCCAACCGGTTTCCCCGTGTTCCGAGTAGCAGTGCGTCCACGCTCGCCTCACGAACCCACTCAGGGCGTCGCTTCAGCCAGTCGCGCACGGCTTCGGTGGCGCGGCCTCCCAGCGGGAGAACCCGTTGTTTTCTGCGCTTGCCGACCACGCGCAGCCATCCGCGTTTCAAATCGAGGGAACCCACATCGAGGCTGACCGCTTCGGCGACACGCAACCCGCAGCCGTAGAGCAGCTCCAGCAAAGCCTTGTCCCGCGCCAGCCGCACGGGATCGTCATCAACAAGGTTGTCCATCGCTCGTTCCACCGTTTCCTCGCTTGGCGCATCCGGCAGGCGGCGGTCGAGGCGGGGACCCTCGATCGCCTCCGCAGGGGAATCGGTGAGCACTCCACTCTCCACAAGATAACGAAAAAACCCTTTCAAAGAAGACAGCAGGCGTGCGATGCTTCGACGGCTGGCGCCGTGCTCGGCCCGCAAACCCAGGTATCTGCGAATCCAACGCATTGGGATTTTTTCAGGAGGGGGCAGTCGGCCGCTGATCGTCTCAAGGTGGTCCAGGAACGCGCCAACGTCCCGGGAATAGCCCTTCAAGGTGTGTTCGGAGGCGTTGCGGACGGCCTTCAGGTGCTCCAGCCAATCCGACAGGTACTCACGCAGCTCCGGCTTCTCCTTCATAGGGCTCCTTGTGCTCGCACTCGGGGCAGACGAGATTTTCACCCTTGATCGTCATCAACGGATAGCCGCATGACGGGCACTTCTTCTCCACGGGCTGGTCCCAAAAGGCGACCTTGCACTGTTTCTCCTTCCAGTTCGAGCACCCGTAGAAAACCTTACCTCTTCGGGTCCGCTTCGCCGTGATCGTTCCGCCGCACCCGTCACGGGGGCAGGGAATTTCGATCTTCGGCACACTCGGATCCTCGGTGTAGTCGCATTTGGGGTAACGGTTGCAGGCGATGAACTCGCCGCGGCGTCCATGCCGGATGACCAGCTCTCCTTCGCCGCATTTCGGGCACGTCCTGCCGGTCGGGACGGGCGCCGCTTTTTCCCCATTGGCGACCTTTTCAATATACTTGCATTCGGGGTAGCGATTGCAGGAGATGAACTTGCCAAAGCGACCCCACCGTTCCACGAGCTCCCCCTTGCCGCACTCGGGACATACCCGGCCGGTGGATGTCATCGTGTCCTGCTTGATCTCCTCACGGCGCTTCTTGAACTTCTCGATATCTTCGCTGAACGGCTCCCAGAAGGTGCGCACGGTTTCCACCCAGGAGGCGCCCTCCTCCACCTTGTCGAGCGCTTCTTCCATCGTCGCGGTGAATTTGACGTTGAAGACGTCCTCGAACTCTTTTACGAGCACACCGTTGACCGTGCGGCCGAGTTCGGTGGGTGTCAACTTGCGTTTCTCCCTCCGCTCAACGTACTTGCGGTCAAGGATCGTGGAGATGATCTGGGCGTATGTAGAGGGACGGCCGATCCCCAATTCATCCAGCGTGCGGACGAGGCTCGATTCGGAATAGCGCGGCGGCGGTTGGGTGAATTTCTGCTCACCCTCCACATCCCGGACCTCGGCATCATCCCCGGGTTTCGGGAGAGCGGGCAGCTCGGCATCCTTGCTGCGGGCTAGCTGGAAAAGATACTCCGGCAGCTGGGTGGGTTTGTCCGCATCTTCCCTGCCGCCCTTGCCGTTGTCCCCGTTCTCGTCCTCCCCCCAGAGTGCCCGGAAGCCGGCGAAAAGCAGTTTCCGACCGACAGCGCGGAGTAGATAGGGCGGCTGACCCTCCGCACCCTGTTCGAATCCCGCGGGGGCCGTACCCGGCTCACCGACACCGATGTCCACTGTTACGCCTTCGTAGACCGCCTCAGCCATCTGTGTCGCGAGAAAGCGGTTCCAGATCAGTTCGTACAGGCGCAGCTGGTCGCGATCCAGAAACTTCCTGACCTTGTCCGGGGTCCATTCGGTGCTCGTCGGGCGAATCGCCTCGTGAGCGTCCTGGGTGCGCTTTCCTTTCGGTTTGTACTGGCGCGCGCGTTCAAAGAGGTAGTTCTCGCCATAGGTTTCCTTGATGAAATCGCGTGCCATACCGATCGCCACCGGACTGATCCGCGTGGAATCGGTTCGCATGTAGGTGATCAGGCCGATCGAACCGTGATCTCCCAGTTCGACGCCTTCGTAGAGCCTCTGGGCGATTACCATCGTTCGCTTGACGCTCATCGAGAGGCGTCGCGCCGCTTCCTGCTGCAGGGTCGACGTCGTGAACGGCGGCGCGGGATTCTGCTTTGTGACACGGTGCCGAAGGTCAAACAGCTTTGCCGGCATCGATTGCAGATCGGATATTACTTGCTGGGCGATCTCTCCGCCGGTGACGCTGGCTTCCTCACCCCCCATCCGCGCGAGCTTGACCTTGAACTGTTCGCCGTGCTCGAGCTTGGCTAGCGCGGAGATGATCCAGTATTCCTCAGGGACGAACGCCTCGATCTCCAGCTCGCGCTCGACGATCAACCTCAGCGCCACAGACTGCACGCGACCGGCGGAAAGTCCCCGTGCGATCACCTTGTTCAGCTCGCTGCTGACGAGGTAGCCGACCAGCCGGTCGAGCACCCGGCGCGCCTGCTGCGCGTCCACCTTGTTCAGGTCGATCTCGCCGGGATGCTCCACCGCCTCTTTCACCGCCTTCTTGGTGATCTCGTGGAACATCACACGCTGCAACGGAGCGTTCGTCTTTTTCTCGAGCAGATGGGCGATGTGCCACGCAATCGCCTCCCCCTCACGATCCGGGTCCGTTGCGAGCAGGATCGTCTCCGCCTTTCCCGCCGCCTTCTGCAGGTCGGAGACCGTCTTCTTCTTCCTCTCGATGACTTCGTAGCTGGGAGTGAAGTCCTTTTTCACGTCGACCGAGAGGCCCTTCTCCGGAAGGTCGCGCACATGTCCCATCGAGGCTTTGATCGCGTAATCGTTGCCCAGGTAGCGCGACAAAGTCTTCGCCTTCGCGGGCGACTCAACGATCATCAGTTTGCTCGACATGTTCCGTCCCTCACTTCTCATCCGTAAACCGTCTCAACGGCTAATCCGGCGACGGCCGACTCCGCTCGCGCACCCTCCCATCGGGGTTTCGTGCGGGGTGCAAGGTAAACAAACGCGGTGCCTCGCCCGCAAGCGTGGTCACCGCGTGCAACTCTCTAACCGCTAACTCATTGATAATTAGATTTATGAATACGCTCCATTAAAATCAAATGAACCGCTTCGAGAATATCCGGGCTGCGTTCGGGCAGATAAATCAACCGCCATCGAGTCCTCCGCAGCCGCCGTGTTCGCGGCTCATTCGTCTTGCGGCGCCTGCTTGGTCGTCGCCTGATCGCCGCGCGGAGGTTCAAATTTGAAACGCCCGTACCTGTGCGAGAGTTCCTTCATTCTCTTCGCCAAGTCGGAGCTGAAGGCCGTGTCGGAGGCTCGCCAGGTCCAGTTCCCCTGCGGAAGCCCCGGTGTGTTCATCCTGCCCTCAACGCCCAACCCCAACCAATCCTGCATCGGGATCGCCGCGACGGCCGCAACTGAGGAGAGTGCGATGCGGATCAATTCCTGCGAAATCGATTTGGGCTTGTGCCCGATGTATTCTTCGATTTGCTGGAGCATTTCGGGCGTCATCTCCTGCTGCGCCCACCCCTCCGTGGTGTTGTTGTCATGAGTGCCGGTGTAGACGACCGAGTCCAACTCGTAATTGTGGGTGAGAAAACTGTTTTCCGGTCCGGAACCCCAGGCAAACTGGAGCACGCGCATCCCGGGAAAGCGGAACTGCTTCCGCAGAGCTTCCACTTCTTCCGTTATCACGCCCAGGTCTTCCGCCACCACCCGCAGGTCGCCCATCCGGCCGAGCAGGGTGCCGAACATCTCCGCGCCGGGCGCCTTGATCCAGTGCCCCTTGACGGCCGTCGGTTCCTCCGCGGGAATTTCCCAGTAGGCTTCGAGCCCGCGAAAATGGTCGATTCGGATCCAATCGACCGTGTCGAAAGTGACCCGCAGGCGCATCTCCCACCAGCGGTATTCCTCAGTCCGGTGGGACTCCCAATCGTATAGCGGATTTCCCCAGCGCTGTCCGGTTTCGCTGAAATAGTCCGGCGGCACCCCGGCGACGACCGTGGGATTGCCCTCGCCGTCAAGATGGAAAAGCTGGCGATTCGCCCAGACGTCTACGCTGTCGTGCGCGACGAACAACGGGAGATCTCCGAGCACCACGATCCCCTTTTCCGTCGCGTGATGCCGCACCGACCACCAGTGCTCGAAGAAGATGAACTGAAGCCAGGTCAGGTACTCGATCTCCCCGGCGAGTTCGATCCGCGCCTGCTCAAGATCGCCGGGGTGGCGGTCGCGCAACGGAACGGGCCATTCCGGCCAGGGGCGCCCTTCAAAACGCCGCTTCAACGCCGTGAACAGCGCAAAATCCTCGAGCCAGTAGCGGTAGCGCTCGACAAACTCCTGGAACTGGTTGTTCCGTTCGAGATCGTTGATTTTCTTGAAGGTGTCGAACGCTTTCCGCAGCAGGTCCCCCTTCGCGAGAATCGCCAGCCCGAATTCCACGTGATCCTGGGGAAGCTCCTGCACTGCCTTCAAATCCGACTTGGACAGCAATCCCTCTTCGACGAGCCGGTCGAGGCTGATCATCAAGGGATTGCCCGCGAACGCCGACGTCGTCTGGTAGGGGCTGTCCCCATACCCCGTCGGTCCCAGCGGCATCACCTGCCAAAGCGTTTGCCCGGCCTCGTTCAGCCAGTCGATAAAACGGTGCGCCTGCTCACCGAGTTCACCGATTCCGTTCGCTCCGGGCAGGGAGGTTGGATGGAGAATCACTCCAGCACGGCGTGTCAGATCCATAATCGTATCCGGTTGATCTGGTCAATGCCCCTTGGGGCTTGCTTTCAGGCGCACAAGGTAGCGAAGGTTTTTCTGAAAAGCATCAAAAGGGAACCCGGGCGACCTCCGGAATGCCTACTATCTGAAGACTGTTCCCCACGGTTGGAACTCCGCCGGAGCGGTTCTCTCGATAAGAGATGACGGAGGAATACCGGCAACAATGGAGATTGCGATCCTTTGATCGTGAGTCGCTGGAAAAAGACGCTTCTGATCTTGATGGCAACGGTGCTGCCAACCCTGTCGAACGCAGGCCATCCGGCCAGCCGGATACACCTGGATCTGTCAGTCCGTTACGGCTGGGGATTCTTCAACCAGACCGGGCTCAACGCATACGTAAAGGCTCGCGCAGATCATATTGACTCAGAACCGTTTTTCTCTGCGTACGATCTGGAGAGATTTGCCGGTAGGACGCTTCCCGAGGTCCGGCTATCGGCCCGTAGAGGAATAATCCGTGTAACCTTATCCTGGCTTCCTCTTCCTGAAGAAAGCGTTTCGTTTCTGACGGATAACGGGGATGTCACAATTCCCTACCGTCTGACTTTACGCGCGGATGAACTCTGGACGGGAATTGGAGTGCTCTGGCCGGTTACGGGCCGTTTCCGGGTTGACGTCGGTTTCGCAGGCGGCTATGGGTGGGCGTGGGGAAACGTGCCCTACTGGGCCGCGTACGGCACCCCGCTCTTCTACATCCCTTACAGCGAGGTTCAATTCCGGACAACCTATCTCCCCGTTCGTTTCGAAGCATCCGGACACTACAGCCTGAGTGAGGCCATCAGCGTCGAAATTACCGCCGGATGGCGTCAGGGAATAGTCACCGGTTTTACCTATCCGGATCGCAAGGTGCCCATGTTCCGCGGCCATCCCCTGCGTGTCGATTGGACGGGATGGACACTCTCCTGCGGGTTGATTCTCACCGACATCCTTCATTGATCCTGTCTCATCCGCCGAGTTTTACGGGATGCGCGGTCGAGTTCCACCACTTATCTTACTGCCGTTCGGCGCGCATGAAATCCGGCCGAAGCGTTTGAAGAATTGTTCACTCCTCAGGGAGATTGCCATGTACGGAGCGATCAAGGAACATCTCAGCGAAGAGTTGAAATCCATCCGCGGCGCTGGCCTCTTCAAGGACGAGCGGATCCTGCAGACGCCCCAGGGCGCAAAGGTGAAGGTGCCGCAGGGCGAAGTGCTCAACTTCTGCGCCAACAACTACCTCGGACTCTCCAGCCATTCCAGCCTGATCGAGGCGGCGCGCCAGGGTTTGGATAAATGGGGGTATGGCCTCTCCTCCGTCCGGTTCATCTGCGGCACCCAGGACGTGCACAAGACCCTCGAAACGCGCGTCGCGAAGTTCCTCGAGAAGGACGACGCGATCCTCTTCTCAAGCTGCTTCGACGCGAACGGAGCCCTGTTCGAACCGCTTTTCGGGGCCGAGGACGCAATCATCTCCGACGAGTTGAACCACGCCAGCATCATCGACGGAATCCGACTCTCCAAGGCGCAGCGGTACCGGTTCAAGCACGCCGATATGGCGGACCTCGAGGAGCAGCTGAAAAAGGCGCAGGAGCAGCGCTTTCGGATCGTCTTCACCGACGGCGTCTTCAGCATGGACGGCGACATGGCGAACCTCCCCGGGATCTGCGAACTGGCGGACAAGTATGACGCCCTCGTCGGCGTGGACGACAGCCATGCCACCGGCTTCATCGGCCAGCACGGCAAGGGCACCGGTGAGTTCCACGGTGTGCTCGACCGGATCGACATCATTTCCTCGACGCTCGGCAAAGCGATGGGCGGCGCCTCCGGAGGGTTCATCGCCGCCCGCCAGGAAATCGTCGATCTGCTCCGCCAGCGCGGACGCCCCTACCTCTTCAGCAATTCGCTGAGCCCGGTGATTGCGGAGGCTTCGCTGAAAGCCTTTGACCTGATCAGCGATTCCCAGGAATTGATTGAAACACTGCGGAAGAACACGGAATATTTCCGCACGATGATGAAGGAGCAGGGCTTCGAAATCAAGCCGGGGAATACGCCGATCGTGCCGATCATGCTCTACGACGCCCCGCTCGCCCAGAAATTCGCCGCCGAGCTGCTGGATGAGGGCGTGTACGTGATCGGCTTTTTCTACCCGGTTGTGCCCGAGGGCCAGGCGCGCATCCGCGTCCAGATCAGCGCCGCGCACACCGCCGCCCAGATCGACACCGCCATCGCGGCGTTCACACGGGTCGGGAAAAAACTGGGCGTGTTGAAGTAATCGGTAAGACCAGGAACAAAATGCCCGCATTCACATGCGGGCATTTTAGTATTCCTGGTTCCCTCAGGCCACCGGTGACCCGACCGTTGCATGCACTTTGTGCATGCGAGCTTACGCCTGCGGATGGATGGCCCGATCCCGACATTTCGGGCTCGAGCCTCACCTGTCATCCCCCGGCCTGACCGGCCGGTGGCCCAGGACTCTTGTCCGCCGAAGCTTCGGCGAAGGCGAATCAGTCCCGGGTTTCATGCCTGGACTTTTTCAGCTTGGAGATCCCGCTTTTTGCAGCTGTTTCGGCATGGCCAAAACAGAGAGAAGAGAACGGATTTCAGGTTTTTCATTCTGATCTTTCCGAACACACTTCCTAAAGAGTTATATTTGCTTAACTATCGACGAAAATCCTTATGATCATCGGCATTTTTAGCGATTCTCCCTGAGAAAAAAATGATCTTGCGAGTGAGTTAGATCACAGTAAATCCAGGAAGATTGTATATATGCTTGGTTTTGTGGAGAGGAACACATCCACCTGTTGACTGTCGATGCTATCCATCGAGTGAGATCACCGGATGAGAAAAGCTGTTTCCCACATATCGGCGATCGCTGCTCTCGCGCTGCTGTTGCTTACAGCAGTGAGCTGTGACCAGACGCCTGCGGACGCCAGCCTGAACATCACCTCGCCGAAGAACGGCGACCGGTGGATGATCGGCGAACCAAACGGGGCGCAGATCGCGTGGGAAAACAACAGCGTTAACGGCAACGTCATCCTCGCCCTGGTTGACGGCAACGAATCACTCGTCACCGTGATCAACGACTCGGTCAGCGCGAATGAACGCTATTACTACTGGACTGTTCCAGACAGCATCCCTCCCGCCGCGAAGTACCACGTCCTGATCACCAGCGAACAGAGGCCCGAGATCACCAGCATGTCGGGCGCCGTGCGTATCGAAGCCTCCTCCACCGCCGAACAGAGCCTGACGATCACTTACCCCTCCAACAACGACGAGTGGCAGGCGGGAAAAGCAAACGGCGCGCAGGTCCGTTGGGAGTACGCCGTCGCATCGGGGTACGCCTCGCTCACCCTCTGTAAAAGCGGCGATCCAGTCCTTGAAATGGCCGATTCGGTGAGCATCGCGAGCGGCCTGTACCTCTGGACCGTTCCCGATACTACTGAGCTAGGGAACGACTATACGGTGTACATCGAATCCCTCGCCGATACATCGGTGTACGATTACAGCCGCCGGTTCAAAATCGTCAAGCTGGACACCTCCCAACACCTCGACCTGCTCGAGCCCGACGGGAAGACGATCTGGCAGGTGAGCGCCAGCGACGGAGCGATGATTCGCTGGGATGCTAACCGGATCGAGGGGACGGTGAAGATCGACCTCTACCAGCAGTCTGATCTGGTGACGACCATCGCGGATTCGGCCAGCGTGGACAGCGGAAAGTATGTTTGGACCGTGCCGACGGAGGTGGCGGCCGGCAACGGCTACCAGGTGTATATCGAAGCGAACGCCGATCACTCTTTCAACGACATCAGCTCGCGCTTCAGGATCGATCCCTACGAGAGCAACAAATCGATCGAGATCACCACACCCTCCGGCGGCGACCGCTGGGATGCAGGCGCAACAAACGGCGCCCTGACCGAATGGGAGTCGACCGGCCTTTCGGGCACCGTTCACCTCGAACTGTATCTCGACGGCGACCCCTTCCTGCACATTGGCGATGGGATCGACGTGCTGCAGAGTTATTACACATGGACGGTCCCCAGTTACGTGGCAGGCGGTAACGGTTTCGAGGTTTACATCGAGAGCGATGAAGACAGCCTGGTCAATGATTTCAGCTCCAGCTTCCGCATCAATCCGTCCGAATTATCCGCCGTTCTCGAAGTAACTGCGCCGAAATCCGGAGTCAAATGGCAGGTGCTTGAGGAGAACGGTGCTGTGATCGAGTGGACTTCGGAGAATCTCTACGACTCGCTCCACATCGACCTTTACCACGATGGGCTGTTTCTCACCCGAATCGCGGAGCACGTCCCCGTCCTGGACCATACCTACACGTGGACGGTCCCGATCGATATTCCGGGCGACCGCGGGTACCAGGTGTATATCGAAAGTGACCTGCTGCCGCTGGTGAACGACCTGGGTTCAAGTTTCACCGTCGAACCCTCACCGGAGTCCGCCGTTCTCGAAATAACCTCGCCGAAATCCGGAAACAAGTGGGAGGTACTGCAGGACAGCGGCGCGGTGATCGAGTGGACGTCCGAGAATCTCGAGGATTCCCTTCGCATCGACCTCTACCATGACGGGGAGTTTGTCACCAACATCGCTGAAAACGTGCCCGTGCTGGACCACACCTACACCTGGACCGTCCCAATCGAAATCCAGCCGGGCCACAATTACCAGGTGTACATCGAGAGCAACCTGCTGCCCTTGATTAACGACTTCAGCTCCAACTTCATGATCGAGGCGTCCGAGTTCTCGCCGACGCTCGAAGTCGAGACCCCGCACACTTGGGTGATTGGAGATTCGGCGGGTGCCATCGTCGAATGGAGCTACGAGAATCTCGAGGGGACGGTAAACATCCAGCTCCTACAAGACCAGCAGTACGTGATGGACATCGCCAGCGGCGTACCGGTGGATTCCCTGAGCTACGCCTGGACCGTGCCCAACACCGTCGAACCGGGGAGGAAGTTCGAGATCTACATCGAGAGCGTGCTTTACCCGACAGTGAACGACATCAGCAGGGATTTCCGGATCGACGGGCCGTAACTCTACCCGGAAATTCTGACCGGCAAATAGCAAAGGCGGCCCGTTCGGCCGCCTTCTTTCGTGGGTTGTCCCGCCACCAGCGCCATGATCCACCGGACCCGGGAGAACAGCGCCGGGGATCGCCGTGACGAGCCCTCTTTACGTTGTATATTGCACTTGGCCCCGAGGTGGGGCAACTTTTTCTGGTTCCCTGACAGGACAACCTTTAGTTATTGATGTTTAGGAACATCCATACCAGAAGGTGAAGTGATGAGCAGCAAGAATCCCAACGGAAATGAGCGCACGTTCGAAGTCAAGGTAGGCCTCGCGGACATGTTGCGCGGCGGCGTGATTATGGACGTGACCAACGCCGAACAGGCCAAGATCGCGGAGGACGCTGGAGCGGCGTCGGTGATGGCGCTCGAGCGCGTGCCGGCGGACATTCGCAAGGAGGGCGGCGTCGCCCGGATGAGCCGCATTGACGTGCTCGAAGAGATCATGAGCACCGTTCAGATCCCGGTAATGGCAAAAATTCGCATCGGCCACTTCGTTGAAGCGCAGCTCCTCCAGGAACTCGGCGTCGATTTTATCGACGAATCCGAAGTGCTCACACCCGCCGATGAAGAAAACCATGTAGACAAGCATCCATTCCGGGTGCCCTTCGTCTGCGGCTGCCGCAACCTCGGCGAGGCGCTGCGGCGGATCGGTGAAGGAGCCGCGATGATCCGCACCAAGGGAGAGGCGGGAACGGGCAACGTTGTCGAAGCGGTTCGCCACATGCGCCAGGTGATGGCGGAGATGAGACGCATCCACGCGATGCCATCCAGCGAACTGATGAAGGCCGCCAAGGAACTCCAAGCGCCTTACGAGATCGTCAAATACGTTCACGAGCACGGCAAGATGCCGGTCCCCAATTTCGCCGCGGGCGGGGTGGCGACTCCCGCGGACGCGGCGATGATGATGCAGTTGGGAGCGGAATCGGTCTTTGTCGGCAGCGGGATTTTCAAAGCGGGCGTCGAGCTGCCCGAGAAGGAAAAGATCAGGGTGCAGAGCGCTCTCGCCGCGGCGATCGTCCGCGCGGTAACCCACTTTGACGACCCGGCGGAAGTGCTCGCCGCTCAGCGCGACCAGGGAGCGGTGATGACCGGCCTGGACGTACGCACGATGCCCGAGGAGGAAAAACTGGCCGTCCGCGGCTGGTAGCTCGCAGCTGAATTAAAAAGGGGACACGTACCTTTTAATTTCGTGAAAGACGTCTTTGCTCTCACACGCAAGACCGAAATTAAAAGGTACGTGTCCCCTTTTTAATTCCCACCCATATCAAAGGAAAATGGAATGCTGGTTGGCGTTGTCGCATTGCAGGGCGATTTCGAAACCCACCAGAAGGCGCTCGCGGACATCAGCGTCGAGAGCGTGCAAATCCGCCGTCATGAGGACGGGGAGCGCCACAACCCGGACGCCTACATCATCCCCGGCGGAGAATCCTCGACCATCGACCTGCTCGGCCGCCGCTATGAGATCCACACACTACTGATTGAGGAGGCCAAAGCAGGAAAACTCCTCCTGGGCACCTGTGCGGGCGCGATCTGGCTGGGCGTCGGAACCCATCACAAAGTCACGCCGCTCGGCCTGATTGACGTTGAGGTCGAACGCAACGCCTACGGCCGCCAGGTGGACAGCCACATCGCACCGATCCGAATCAAGGGCCTTGACAAACCCTTCGACGCCGTGTTTATTCGCGCGCCGGTCTTCCACCGGATTGGTGAGGGCATTGAGGTGCTGGCGGAACACCGTGACGCACCCGTGCTCGTCCGCAAAGACAACATCTGGCTCGCCACCTTCCACCCTGAGCGGAGCGATGACCGCCGCCTGCATAAGCTGATCTTCAACGCAGCGTAGGCTGCTACACCTCTATTCTATAAGCTGGATCGTCCATCGGCCTAGTGCAGTTCAATCTTGTATTAGGTCGAATCAATGGGGTAGTAGTCCCAATTGACGAACGCCCGCGGCCTCGTGAAAGACTGCGGGCGTTTTGCGTGGGGTGGGAACAGGCGGGATCAAGAAGGGTCTTCACCAATTCCCACCGGGGAAGAGAACTGCGTTATTGCCTGTGACAATCAATACACGCCTTATCCGCGTGGCAGACGAAACAGTTGGTGTGCAGAGCCACCTTCGCTTCCTGCACATCCACCGTTCTCACCTCCTCGCCGTGGCAATGCTGGCAGCCTTCCACATGGTGGCACTCGATACACTCCAATCCCAGGTCCTTGGTGTGCAGCTCGTGATCGAACACAATTTGCGACCCACCGAGATATTTGGTCTGGAAAACGTGCTTGCGCGGAACCGGGGCGTGACGGTGTTCCCAGTCATAGACGAAAGGCTGTTCCGGTTTCTTATCCTGCACCCACGCCGTTCCGGCAAGAAGCACCACCGCCGTCACCGCAATCAGCAGCCGTTTCAGCATCGCACTCATCGTCCACTCCTTTATGCAGGCCGGTTCCACCCTCAGGAACACGGCGGTGTTTTCTCTACTCCGATTCCGAAACGGACCGAAGCTGTTGAGGCGCCGGGTCTACTTTAAGGCAGCTCGCCCCGTAATTGTCCTTCGCTTCCAGTTCGGGGAATACCGGGAAATACTTCCCGATCAGGTAGAACGCCAGCGCTCCCACGGTCACAAGAAAGACGCTGACCAGGACTTCCGAGATCCTCGGGACGTAGGTTGTACCCGACTGGCGAATCATCCCGACCCAGCACACGTTCAGCCGGTTCCAGACGACGCCCGCGACAACGGAAAATGCCGAGAGTGGCAGCCAGGGACGCCGTTCGCGCATGCCGGGAATTGACAAAACCACGATCGGGATGATGAAAAGCAGGTTCTCGAGCCAGAAGCTGAAGGTCTCAAATCCCGGCGCGAACAGGTCGCCCTGCACGCCACGAACGTAGATGTCCTGGACCCTCACTCCCATGTAGAGGATCACGGCCACGAGCAGAAACCGGGAGAGATCCGCCAGGATCGGCAGCTCGAGTCCCCGGCGGAAAAGGCGCGCGCTGAAACAGGATTCGACGATGACCATCGCCGGTCCCACCGCCACAGCCGAGAGGAAAAAGAGCACGGGCAGGATCGGCGTGTACCAGAGCGGATGCAGCTTTTCCGGAACGATCAGGAACAGACTCCCCAGCGAGGATTGATGCAACGTCGAGAGAATCACACCCGCGAGCACGATCGGGATCGACGCCTTTTGCATCGTCCGCAGCGCTTTGCCCATGCGGAACTTTTCGAAAACGACCGGGAGGAACTCGAGGAAAAGAACCGCGAGGTAGAGCATCACACACCAGGCTACTTCAAGCATCACCGAGTGCAAGTTCCAGTACACCACCGGATGCAAAATGTTGAAATACTTGCCGAGATCGTACATCAGTCCGACGGCGACGAGGATGTAGCCGAGGAACGCTGTCAGCACCGTCGGGCGCACGATCGAGTGATAGCGGTGGTAGCCGAAAACGTAGACGAGGCAGCAGAGAGTGAACCCTCCCGCCGCAAGGGCCACACCGCCCATCACGTCGAAACCGATCCAGAATCCCCAGGGAAAATGGTCCTTGAGATTGGTCACCGCCCCGAGACCGAAGAAAAACCGGCGCACCGACCAGTACAGCCCCTGAGCGATGATCAACGCCACAATCAACCAACCGATTCTCCGGCGCAGAGAACGTCCGCTGGACCACTCCTTGAGCTGCATTGCCAGCGTGGTCATAGCGCACCCCCTTCCCCGCGATCAGCGTCATCCCTGCGAGTGGGTTGATCCAGATTTTCCCGTTCGATGTCCATCCGTCGCTGAATGATCCAGCTCAGCCCGCCGAGCAGAATTGCGCCGGTGATCACGACGTTCGGGATCTTGCTCATCACCGTCCAGGTCAGGTCGGACAACGGCCGATTGCCAAGATCCATGCGAAGGCCGAGATCCGAGAAGGGTACCCCCGAAAGCATGATCACACTCGTGCCCCCCACCTCCGATTCGCCGAAGATGTGATCCACGTACCTCTCCGGAAATGCGGCAATCCTCCGGTGAGCGATAGCGAGCAGATGGTCCCTGTCTCCGAAACGGCTGGCGCCTGTAGGACAGACCCAGGTGCAGGCCGGCTCGTTTCCGGCTTCGACACGTTCGTTGCACATGATGCACTTGCGGATGACTGGAATCGGATTCTGCCATTCATAGGTTGGCACCTGGAATGGGCATGCCATCATGCAGTATCGACAGCCGATACACTTGTACGGATCGTACACCACCGGTCCAAGTTCCGTTTTTTTCAGTGCACCCACCGGGCATACGGAAACGCACGTGGGCGTCAGACAGTGCATGCACATGCGGCGGTAGTTCTGCCCCTGGGCTTCGAGCACCACAGTGAAGTTTTTCCAGGAAAGACGGTCTTCCGGTGGGTCACCGGGCAGGTCGTTTTGCTCCGCACATGCCTTTTCGCAAGCCTGACAGCCGATGCAGCGCGTGAAGTCCAACAGGATGGCCTTCGGCATGAATTCCCCCCTTTTCGCGGCCGGCACCGCTCGGCGTTCCCTGGGGGGCTGGGGAAAACTGGCTTTTCAGGGCACGCCTGGCGTTCCGGACCAACCTGTGTCTTTTTTCACAATTCGCGCTCTTGAACAGCCTTGGACTCCTACGACCAATCAAACGAGGAAGGGTGAATAGCGAATGAATCAAGCAGTTGGATTATCAGTATTTCGCTGCGCCTCCCCCCGAAAGGCTGCACTGCAAACGTAGGAATGTAATACACTGAAACGCAAGTCATGTCTCGTGACTCTTTTCACAGAATAGATCGGCGATTGCGCTTTTTTCACGGATACCGAGACACTCTATTTCCACCCGCTCTCGGAAGCACTACGACTAAACACGTAAAGATGATGAAATTAGAAACGATGTGCCCCCTCGCATGCCCCCAATCGATCACACCTCAATCGTTTTCCATGAACCCCGTGAGAATTTGATCGTTACCACAGTTCCGTAGAGAGCCAGGTAACTGCCGAACGCGATCCACGCCCCAGTCAACCCCAATCCCAATGGGTAGGCTGCAATGAAAGAAAACGGCAGAAAAAACAACCAGTTGACCGTCAGTTCCGCGAAAAAGACCCATTTCGTCATCCCAGCTCCCTCGAGCGCACCGCCGAGCACCATGCCCAACGCGTCGAAAACCTGGACGAATCCCATCAGCCGCAGCGGCAGCGCCCCCGCTGCAACCACCATCGGGTCCTCGGTGAACACCTTCATCAGGAACCCGGGCGCTCCGATGAAGATGCACCCCATCACCCCCATCGTGATCACACCCAGCCGCCCAGCCTCCCATCCGAAGGCTTCGGCGGTATCGGGATCACCCTCGCCAAGTTTCTGCCCGATCAGGCTCGCCGCCGCAATGCCGAATCCGAAACCGGGCATGTAAGAGAGCGAGACGATGTTGAGGATCACATTTGTCGCCGCCATTTCGACGGTCCCGAGTCGCGCGACGATACCGCTGAAGATCGAGAAACCGAGCATCACCAGCAGCGACCGTGAGCCTGATGGAATGGTCAGGCCAAGGATGCGGCGCTCCATGGAGGTGGAGACATTCGCGATGCGATAGTAGCGATAGTCGTTCTTGTGCGGGTGGCGGAGACCGACGTAGGCGAATGCAAGCATCCCGATCACCGTCCCGATCGTGCTCCCCAGCGCCGCACCCCTCGCACCCATCGCGGGCAGGCCGAAATGCCCGAAGATCAGCACCCAGTTGAGGCCGGCGTTGATCACATTCATCAGGATGCCGATTACCATGAACTGGTGGGTTTCGCCGATCCCGTTGAAGAATCCCCGGTGCGCCATGATGATCATGAAGGGAAGCACGCCGAGCAGACGCAGGTAGACGTACCCCTTTCCCTGGACGATCACAGCCGGGTCGTTCGTAAACAGCGGCAGGGTCTGGCTCATGAGCGGCGCGATCAGAAAGCTGCCGACCGAACCGATCACCAGCGACAGCACCAGCGCGTTGTCCAGCGCACGGCCCGCCTCCCACGGCCTTCCCTCACCGTAGCGGCGGGCGGCGACCGCCTGTGTGCCCACGTGCACCGCCCCAAACGAACCCATTACCATCCACGACAGGATGCCGCCGAGGCCCGTTGCAGCGAGGGCGGAGGCTCCCAGGCGGCCCACCATCGCGGTGTCCACAAGGTTCATCAGGGTTTGCGAAATCATCCCCACGACAACCGGTCCGGCAAGTCGCCAGACTCGGCGCGAGAGCGTTCTGTCGGGCAGCAGGCGTATCACAATCCCTTCCCCGGGTAGCCCCGGTGTTTCGGTTCGGACCGGCCGCCATCCGGCCGGTCGGCGGCAGATGACAGCGGTCGCTGTTCAAACGCTGGCAGGAAGGTCGAAAAAGATAGGTGCAGAATAGAGATAACGGAAGGCCGGATCAGACCTCAGCGAGCAGCGCACCGAGGCGATCCGCCGATGGAGCAGCGTAGAGGCGAATGAGTCCCAGGTTGGATTCGCGGTCCCAGGCAACTGCAAGCAGGTGTTCGAGCCCGGCACGAACGATGTGGAGATGGTGGTTCGAACCCATCAGCGACATCTCCTCGAACGCCATCTCACCGAAAGATCGGCAAACCGGCTGTCCCGCTTTCCAGAGGGCCGCGATTCGCGCGGCGAACCCGGACACATCCCCCTCGAAAGCTCCCGCTTCCACGACGGGCTCGCCGGACAGTTCAAGAATGACCGCCCCCACCGCGGACGTCATCGCAAGCAGGTGCTCGAGCACGTCGCGGTTCTTTTTCAGCCGCTCCAGGTCCTTCTGAATGTCCATCAGGTCGAGCATCGATCCCTCAGTTTCCCCTGTTGCGGATATTTCGCGCCAAACGCCGCCAGAGACCGCCGCGGTCCTGCTTCTCGTCCTCATCGTCCTCGCGCTTGGACGCCTCCGCCTCCCCGGATGTCTTCACCTCAGGAAAGCGGAATGTAGGACCGTGGGCAGCGTCCGCCCGCTCCTCCCGGATCTTCGACTTTTCGCTCTCCGACTCCGCTGATTTCTCGACATCTCCCTGTGCTCTTGAGTCCTTTTCGGCTGCGGAGGGGGCGTCGGTTTTGGCAACAACCTCCTCGCCCCACGGTGGAATCAGTCCATCTGAAGAGCGGGTGTTAAAACCGAACGACTTTTTCCCGGTTGAGGACGGGGGTTCCGTCTCGGGCGTGGCCTTCTCTATCGGTTCCCTTTCCCCCGCCTCTATGGCCGCTTCCCCGGCGCCATTGCCCGCTTCTTCGCCTTCCTCCGCGAGGGCACCGCCCGGCTGCCGGGGATGTTCCTCCTCCGCGGGGACGCCGGTCGATATCTCGCCTTCGGTTTCCGCCGCCGTTTCGGACGCCCGCGGAGGTTCTCCACCCCCCTCTCCCCGTTCCGCAAGATTCACCGGAGCGTACCCGGGGAGGATTTCCTCCCCGTTTTCCCCAGTGATCTCGTCGGAATCGACCGCGGGCAGCGCCTCAAAACCGGATTGAGGCGGCTCAGATATCGATTCCATCCGAGAGGGTTCGCCCTCATCGGCCTCCTCTGCTCCGGCGCCCGTCTTCAGCTCCGGTTCCGCAACGGCCCGTTCTTCCGGCGGCGTCGCCGCTTCTTTCACCGGCACGGCTTCCGCCTCAGGCCGCTCCTCCCCGATTGTGCCGCTGTCCCGCTCCCGTTGCGCCAGGATCTGATCTCGTATGGATTTCAGCACTTTCAGCAAGCCATAGCCTGTGGCCGCGACGGTCTCAAACGCCGGTGCGCCGCGAAGGTTGAGCGTCGAAGCCAGTGCATCAACCTGCTGTTCGCCCGCGAGGTCGCGCTGGTTCCAGGCGAACACCCAGGGAACTGCTTCCGGGTCGAGGCCGAGCGATTCGAGGGCCTCCCGGACGCGCCTCAAGTTGTTCTCATTCGCGGTCAGACGGTCCCCGTGAGCATCCGCCAGAAAGATGATCCCCTCGGCGGAGCTTAGTAGGGTGCGCCATGTTAGCGTGGAGGAAACCTCTCCGTGCACAGTCCACAGTTCGAATGGGACTACTTTTTCCGCGGTGGCAGGATCCTCGGTACCGAGGCGGATGGTGAGCAGCACATCGGATTCCGACTCCACAGGGGTAAGGCGCCCACGCTGCTGCACGGGCACGTTTCCAATCAGCGAGCGGAGTGCGGTCAGTTTGCCGCTACCCGCGGGGCCAACGATCGAGATGCGGAGGGGATTCGAGCGATCGCTCATCAAGCGCCTCCACGTTGGATCTTTTCCGTACTGAATGTGGAGTTGAGCTGTTCGCGCAACGGATTGAGTTCGAGGCGCAACATCCCCACGTTTGCGTTGCGATCCGTTTCGACCACAATTAAGCCGCCGAGGGTCGGCGCAACAAGCACGATGCCCCCCTCCCAGTGAATTTCCTGCAGACTCGGCTGGATTGAAGTCTGATCGCCGTTCGAGACAAGGGTCCAGCCGCGCGCGAGTCGAGCGTGGAGCAGGAGCGGCACATGTCCCTCATGGGCGACGATCTGGCCATCATAGCCAACGAAGGATGCGCCACGAACTCCCGGAATCCGAATGATCCTGCGAACATCCTTCGGATGCATCTTAACTCCCAGCGACAACGTCAATTCAACTCTTCGTGCAGGGTCTGCAACAGATCCTGCAACTCATCCTCGCGCGATCCCCCGAGGGTCTTTCCCGACGCGGGCAGCCAGGAGACGAGCAGCACGAACGGATCGTTGCGCAGTAGCAGCACCGCCTCATCCTCAAAACGAAACTCCGCTCTCAGCAGTTCCCTGCCGTGCAACTGTTCCGCGGTCTGGAATGTGCCGTTCGCCAATTCCGCCGCCCACGCCGCGAGACGGTCGAGGTCGACCGAATCCCGGTCGTAGTCGCGGCGGACGACCCGGAGTATCGGCAATCCTGAGACTGAAGCGACGAGAATCGCCTGCGGGCCTTTGGGATGAAGCATGCCCCGGGCGATCTTCTCGACTTCTCCAATCCCGCTCTCGGCTGCGTTCTCCATCGGTCCCGCCCTCAAACGTATAGAGCGCCCCGCTCGCGGCTTTTCTGCAGGCTCCGCAGATGGCGAATCCGTTTCGTCATCCGCATCTCCACCGCCCCGCGCGCCACTCCCGGTTTGAATCCCGCGACGATCACGAGATCCGCTACGATTCCCGTGATCAGTATACGGCCCTCGATCTCCTCGACAAAATGCGACGGTTCACGTTCTCCGACAGCTTTCCAGGCGCGAACAAGCTCCCCCGCCAGTGTGGCAAAACGCGTCGGAGGCGGCATTCCGACAGGCGGCGTTACCGGGCCTCCGGCGCCGATCACCTTTGTCAACGGCTGTCCCTGGGCGTCGAGCACCATCGCCCAGTCGAGCCCTCCGATCCCCGCCAGGTCCTCGAGGATGACAAGGATCCGGTCCCTCCAGACGGGATTCAACCGCTCCCAGGAGTCCTCAACGACCCAGGATTTGTCCGCGCTCAACGCCGTCTCCGCTCTTTTGCCGCCAAAACGCTTTCACGAACATCCGAAAATAAAACGTAATTCACCAAAGAGGTTCAGCCAAGCCACGGAAAAGTGAAGCCTCTCGCATGCTGCTGAACTCCCGTACGATCTGGCAGGAGGGGCGGATGGATTGGCGCGCGCCGCCGCGCACGTCTAGCTTTGCTCTGAAGATGACGAATGGGCGGATGGTCGTGGTCCAAGACGGGAGAGTGCGATGAACATCGTCTGGTTTGCCTTGATCGTTCTCGCGGTGATCGTCGGAGCGATCCTCGGGAATATGGGGGCGGTGACCGACGCCGCCCTGGAGTCGGCGAAAACCGCCGTCGAGCTCGCCATCGGGTTGATCGGGGTGATGGCGCTGTGGCTCGGGCTGATGCGGATCGCTGAAAAGTCCGGGCTCGTCCAGATGCTGGCGAGACTCCTGCGTCCCCTGCTGCGCCGCCTCTTCCCGGACGTTCCCACCGATCACCCGGCGATGGGAAGCATGGTGATGAACATCGCCGCGAACATGCTCGGGCTCGGCAACTCGGCCACCGCGCTGGGGCTCAAGGCGATGAAGGACCTGCAACGGTTGAATGTCGAAAAAGACAGCGCGTCCAACTCGATGGCCACCTTCCTCGCGATCAACACCTCCTCTGTGACCATCATTCCGGCTACCGTGATCGCCCTGCGCGTCTCCGCGGGGTCCACCGCACCGTCGGAGATCATCGGGCCGACCATCGTCGCCACCACCGTCTCGACCGTCGTCGGTGTGATCGCGGCGAAACTCTACCAGCGCTTCACCAAACCCCAACAGCCCTCGACCGGCGAATCCGCCGGGGAGGTGAACGATGAGTGAGTCCGTACAGGGTGTGCTTGGGGAAGTCGGCGCCTGGGCGATCCCCCTGATCCTGCTGGGCATTGTCGCTCTGGGAATGCTGAAGAAGGTAAAGGTGTACGAATTGTTCGTCGAGGGCGCGAAGGAGGGATTCAACGTCGGTGTGCGGATCATTCCCTTCCTCGTGGCGATCCTGGTCGCGATTGGGATGTTTCGCGCCAGCGGTGCGCTCGGCCTTTTTGTCAAGGCGCTCTCCCCGCTGCTCGGATGGATCGGATTCCCCCCGGAAGCGATCCCAATGGCGTTGATCCGGCCCCTCTCGGGCAGCGGCGCGCTGGGTGTGCTCTCTGAGATTCTCACCACTCACGGGTCGGAATCCTTCGTCGGGCGGGTAGCGTCGGTGATGATGGGCTCCACGGAGACGACGTTCTATGTCCTCGCTGTGTACCTTGGCAGCGTTGGCATCCGCCGAGGCCGCCATACTCTCGCGGCATGCCTGACTGCGGATGCTGCGGGGCTGATCGCGGCTTTCGTGGTTTGCAAACTGGTTTTCGGCTAGGGGTGGGGGAAATGGCTGCGTCGCACGGTTCGGATCTGCACAACGCCCTGGTGATCCTCGACGGCATGGCCGAGAACGCTCTTCACTGGGTGGAGTGGGACAGCTACGGGCTGCACCTCGCCGTGGACGGCGCCTATGACCGCCTCCGCGCCCAGGCCCTGGTCCCCGACCTGATCACCGGCGACATGGACAGCATCACACGCCAGGGACTGCGCCACGCTGAAATCAACAACGTCGAGATCATCGTTGATACAAGCCAGGAAACCACCGATTCGCAGAAAGCGTTTGCACTCCTGGTCGAAAGAGGGATCACCCATGCGGATGTCATCGGATTCCGTGGCACCCGCATCGATCATGAGCTCGCGACTCTTTCCGCCGTCGCTGCTGTCACCGGGAAAATAGATGTCAGGTTGATCGATGAAACCGCCGAGGGCTGGATCCTTAAGGGCCCCGCCACCCGGCACATTGAGGGAGCCCAGGGCCGAACCTGTTCGCTGATGCCCCTCGCGCTGTGCGAGTCGGTGACTCTGAAAGGCTTTCAATGGCCGCTCTCCCGAAAAGATCTCGAGGTCGGGCAGCTATTCGCCTGCTCTAACGTCATCCGCGAAGAATCCGCCGAGGTGCGACTCGAAAAGGGAATCCTTCTCCTCTATCTCCACCACGGAACGTCCGTGTGAACCGTCGCGTTGGCTTTCAGTGCCGGTATGCGACCAAAGCCCGCTTGCCCGAGATAGATGCCGCCTGTATCTTAGAGCACTCAGTAACCTCTCAAATGCCGTTTCTGAAACGCCTTGTGAGGTGAATAGACACATGCCGCCATCCCGTGTACTCGTGAACGGACACGGGGAGTCGGACCCGGGACGCGGCAACACCGCGCCGACCGTTTCTAAACCGGCAGAACACCGCACGGAAAGTATGAGGCGGACGGCAGTCCGCCTTGCTCGATACGGAGATCCCTTGGCATGGGCACGCTGCGTGACGATTACCGGAAAGGTCTGAAACCCCTCGTCGTGGAGGAGTGGGTGGACCTGCTCATCTACCGCCCTCTGGGATTCATCGTCGCACTCCCGTTGAAACACTCGCGAATCACGCCGAATATGGTCACGATCGCTTCGGCGGCTGCGGGACTTCTCGGCGCCGCGGCAATGGCAGTGGGACGGTATGACTGGCTGATTTGGGGAGCGGTGCTCTACGCGCTATCAAATGTGCTCGACTGCAGCGACGGCCAACTCGCAAGAATGACCAGCAAGTTCAGCAGGTATGGAAGAATCTACGACGGAGTCGCCGATTACGTCGTCGGTCTAAGCACCTTCATCGCCATCGGAATCGGCTGGCGCCCCGAAGGCTACCCGCTGCTGGGCTGGTGGGCGCTGGTCATCTTCGGCGGCATTGTCGCCACAACCTACCAGGGAATGCACCTCAATCACGTACGGCATGCCTACCTCAAGGCGATCGAACACACCGACAGGGAGCATAGTACCCGCCGCAGGAAAAAGAAGCGCCAGAAATCCCGCATGATGATGATTTTCTACCTGCCCTTCTACTACTTATACCGGTTTTACCTTTGGGTGGAACGGGCGGTGCGAAGGCAGGTTCGGCTGCCTTTGGAACTCCCGGAAGAGGTTCGCCACCTGCCCTCCCTGCGCCTGGTGCTCGTGCTCTGGACGTTCACAGGCAAAGGCACGCATGTGACCCTGTTGACGATCTTCCTGCTGATCGGCCGGCCGGAGCAGTACCTTTGGTTCTGCCTGATCCCGGGGATGCTGTGGGTGCTCGCGGTAAACCTGGTGCACCTCAACACACTGCGCATACTCAATCGAAAACTGGAGAGTCTGAAAGATGAAAGCACTGATTCTGGTCGCCGGTCAGTCGGTTCGGATGGGGGATCTGACCACCGAAACGCACAAAACGTTGCTGCCAGTGGGCGACCGGCCAATCTTGAGCTGGATGCTACAGGCTCTCAAAAACAACGGGATTAACCGCGTCCTGTTCACCTGCGGGTATCTCCGCGACCGTCTCGAAAAATGGGTTAACGTGCGTTTTCCAGAACTCGAGGTCTCCTGGATCGAAAATCCCGACTATGCAACCACCAATACCGCCTATTCCGTCTGGCTCGCGCGCGATGCCGTCCTCGAGGACGAGCAGGACCTGCTGCTGATCAACGGCGATGTGGTGCTCGACCGCCGCGCAATCGCCGCCACGCTTGAAGCGGAGGGCAAAAACGTCCTCGCCACCCGTTTCGACCGCGTCGCCGCGGAGGAGGTCAAACTCCGCCTCGACGGAAATGGTGTTGTAACCGAAATCGGCAAACACCTCGTCCCCACCGAAGCTGCCGGAGAGTCCGTCGGGATCAACCGTCTTTCCCGCCCGTTTCTTGAGCTGCTCTTCCCCACACTTGAGCACAGGATCGAGCACGGTGAGGGGCGCCGGGAATTTTACGAGCAGGCGTTCAACGAGCTGGTCGGCAAAGGCCAGATCTTCCGCACGGCGGATGTGACCCAGTTACCCGTCATCGAGGTCGACACTCCGGAGGACTACGAGGCGGCCAAAGAGCAGTTCGCCACGCGCCTTGTGGAGTAGCCGCAGATGCCTGCATCCCTTCCCCTGGGTGAAATCGCCGCGCTGGGCACCGCCTTCCTCTGGTCCTTTTCATCGATGCTGTTCGCCTCCGCCGGCCGGCGGATCGGCTCCCTGACCGTCAATCGCTGGCGCCTGCTGATCGCCACGGTGCTGCTGATGGCGCTGCACGCGGCGCTCACCGGCACCCCGATACCCCACGCCTCCCCGACCGCGTGGCTGTGGCTCGCCCTCTCGGGCATCATCGGATTCGCCCTCGGAGATACCCTCCTGTTTCGCACATTCGTGATTCTCGGCCCGAGAATCGGCATGGTGCTGATGACACTCGTGCCTGTGTTCAGCGCGCTGCTCGCCCGGGTGCTGCTCGGCCAGAGATTGAGCCTGCTGCAACTGGCGGGCATGGTTGCGGTGATCGCGGGAGTCAGTTGGGCGGTCATTCACCGGCCGCCGCTCGCCACCCCCTCGAAGGAGGGATCGGCGGCGGTTGGCATCGTGTTCGGGGTGCTCTCCTCGTTCTGCCAGGCGGCGGGGCTCGTACTCTCACGGATGGGCATGGACGCCGGCCCCACGCCGCTGACGGCGAACCTGATGCGGCTGCTGAGCGCGCTGTCGTTGATGACGCTGATCGTCGTATTTCGCGGGCGTCTGGGCGCCGTCGCCTCGGCTACGAAGGACCGCGTGGCGATGTCCCAGTTGACCGCGGCCAGCGCGTTCGGGCCGGTCGTCGGTGTTTGGCTTTCGCTGATTGCGGTGAACCTCGCGCCGGTGGGCATCGCCGCCACGATGATGAGCACCAGCCCAATTTTACTCATCCCTCTCTCCCACTTCTTGCTTCAGGAACGCATTCACCCTCAGAGTGTGGTCGGCACTGGCGTTGCGGTGCTCGGAGTGGCCTTTCTGATCGGCCTCTCTGCCTGAATGCGAACTTCCTACCATTTCGTTTTTCCTTTTATTGATGCGGTTTGCACGAAGTTAGATTTGCGCTTAATTTCTTGTTGAACCCTTGACAACGGGCTTTTTATCCCTATCTTAGGGCGTGGAATCGGGTTGGCAGTGAGACCGACAGGTTCTGCCAAACCCTTTGGGCAGCGCAAAATTTGTCGGTCACACTACCGACGAAACGAGGAGGTAAACATGAACAAGGCGGAATTGGTCGACGCCATCGCCAAGAAGACGGGTGAGACGAAGCGTCTGACGGAAGGCTTCCTGGATGCCATGGTCGACACCCTCACAAAGTCAGTGGCAGGTGGTGAAAAGGTCAGCATCGTCGGATTTGGCAGCTTCGAGAAGAAGACACGCGGCGCGCGCATGGGACGCAACCCACGCACGGGCCAGGCGATCAAGATCCCCAAAAAGTCCTACCCCTCTTTCACTCCGGGCAAGGCGTTCAAGGAGACAGTTGCCTGACTCCTGCACCTTTGCGAACGTCTCGCGCGGTGCCGTTCACTGGCACCGCGTTTTTTATGTAATAACAAGTAGTTAGATCGCAACACGAGGGACGGCGCGCCAGCCTTTTCGCCCTTAGTGCGACGCGGCCGTTTGCGGTACCTGACTTTCTCCCTCAACCGAGGTGTGAAGGGTGTAAACGCCGCTGTCAAGGAACGCTGCGGGGAACCCTGAAGGGTGCGTTTCAGCGCCCGTTTTTCCCAAAATTCGCCAAAATCCGTTGCGGGGCACGGGCCACACGCCTTTCTACTTGCAATCCGGCGTAGTGCAGGGATGCGCTGAAGGAAATCGCCCGTGGTGGGCGGTCAAAGTCAGCGCTGGAACCAACACGGTTGCGGTGCAGGTTCCCAGGCGGCAGGATAAGCGAGCGGCATCATGTCGCCAGGGAGGTAAAGAAGGAGGCGATCGATCCCGGAATAAGAGAAAACGGGGTTGTTGGGCTGATCGGACGAAAAAAGAGCCGGTGAACGCCCTCGGGGGGCTCAAACACGGTGCCGGGGAGTCGGCTCCGGAGACAGGAGCCACAGCCGGATAATTCGCGAAATAGCCGATTAGCCTCATCTGCTCGGGTCATTCAGTGGCACTCATCCCAACAGCAAAGCGCCGTATCGCGCCGGGAGCATCTCTGCTTGCGAAATCATAGCGGCAAGACCGGTCTGTATTTCTACAAAGCGAAGTAGCGCCATCGTTTCGAACGAAATTCTGCCTGCAAACTGCTGAGCCGTTCCACTTGCCCGGCCCCACCCGCAGCCACTATGTTTTCGCAAACGCAAACCGGGGGTCGCATGCAGTACGACGAAAATGGCGTATTCGCCAAGATTATCCGGCGTGAAATCCCGGCAGACATCGTCTACGAGACGGATCATGTGCTCGCCTTCGACGACATCAACCCGAAAGCGCCGGTTCACGTCCTGATCGTCCCGAAATCGAACGTGGCGACGGTGAACGATTTCCAGCCGGAGCACGCGCAGTTGATCGGCGAGCTGGTCCTGGCGGCGAAGCAGATCGCCAAGGACAAGGGAGTCAGTGAGAGCGGCTACCGCCTCGTTTTCAACACCATGTCGGACGCGGGCCAGGACGTTTTCCACGTCCACCTCCACCTGCTCGGCGGACGCCGGATGACCTGGCCGCCGGGGTAAGACGCAAGCAAGAAGATAAAAGTCGGAAGATAAGGTGACTGTCACCAAGATGTTTCCGTTTCAAAGTGACTGTCACCTTTTCTCCCGTACAACGGTGACAGTTGCTCCTAAACCTCAACGGCTTGGTAACAGTCACCATTGCTCCGGGCCACCCAGCGCGCCACATATCAAGAGTAGGGCGGGCCTCCGTGCCCGCCTTGTTCTTGTTGGTTTGCAGGGATCCTCGATTACGTTTAGGACTGATTGAAACCTGGGTGAACAAGCCACCCGGGCCAGGCGCTGGAGAGCCTTTAGTAGAAATCCGGCCATCCCGCCATCATCAAGTTTCAACGAGCAGGCGAGCTGGCCGGGCCACCCGTCGACGTGAGCAATTCTGGACTGTCCCTAAGAAGTTGACTTTTAGAGGGACTGTCCCGAATTGCGTGCAAGCGGTAAAAAGCGAGTTTGCTTCGGCCACAAACTGATGTGGCCTCGCAATGACATCCTCAGGAAAAAGAGTGACAGTAACCCTTTTTCGACGTATCCGGTCAGAATAGCCGGCTATCGTCATTTGCGAAAAAAGGTTACTGTCACTCTTTTTCCGGGAGACCGGCGCGGTTCAGCCATTGATTGCCCCGGGACCCGGCCTTATCTTGTCCCGCCTTAAAGAATCCGGCAGGCGTGGTGCCGCCGGAGGTCATCGATAACGCCCGAAAGAGGTGATTTTAGTGCCGTTCGTGAAGCTGCGTGAAGGCGAACCGTTCGAGAAGGGATTCAAGCGTTTTCTCAAGAGTTGTGAGAAATCCGGCCTGATGGCTGAGATTCGCAAGCATCAGCGCTATGAGAAGCCCAGCGAGGCGCGCAAGCGCAAGTCGAACATTGCCCGGCGCAAAGTGCGCAAAATGCAGGCGGCGATCGATCGCAAAGGCCGTCCCTGAGACCGGGGGACCTCCCCGCGCATCTCGCATCGACGGCGTGGAGGCAGACAATGGCATCCGCGACCGATTACGAAGCAAAGCTTTCCGAGTTGTTGAAGGGAGCCATGAAATCCGGCGACAAACGCCGGCTCATGGCTCTTCGCGCTCTGAAAAGCGTGATCACCACCGAGCGCACGAAGAAGAGCGGCCCGCTCGAAGAGAAAGACGCGATCGCCGCGCTCGCATCGTACAAGAAAAAGATGACGGGCGCGCTCGAACAATATCGCGACGCAGGACGTGAGGAGTTGGCGGCGGGCGCTGAAGTGGAAATCGCCCTCTGCGAGGAGTTGCTCCCCACCCAACTGTCCACCGAAGAGATCGAGAAGCTGGTGGACGAGCAGATTGCCGCGGCGGGAGCCAATTCCCCAAAGGATCTCGGCAAAGTGATGGGACCGGTGATGCAGCAGGTTGCCGGGAGGGCGAACGGCAACGTCGTGCGTGAAATCGTGACTCGAAAGCTGGGAGGCGGAGCGTGACAATTCTCGACTGGGTGCTGCTCGGCCTGTTCGGCTATTTCTTCATCCGCGGGCTTTTCCGCGGATTTTTACTCGAGCTGTTCGACCTCGTAGCATTGTTGGCGGGGTACTTCGCCGCTCGCCTGCTCGGCCCCGTGCTCGGGCTCTGGTTGGCGAGCAATAGTCCGATCAACCGCTGGCTTTCGGGGGTGATCGCGGCGGTCCTACTGTTCATCGTGGCGGCGGCGCTGGTCCGTCTCGCAGCGCAATTTCTCCGCACCGCACTCCACTCGATCAACCTCGCCGGGTTCGACCGTGCCCTCGGCGCCGGCTTCGGCCTGGTCAAGGCGCTGCTGATCGTGCTCGCGGTTTTTCTGCTGCTGTCGCTGACGCCCTGGTCCAAGGCGATCGGGGAGTACGCTTCACGCGGGCAGTTTTCCTCATGGTTCTGGCTCGGCTCTCAGGTGGTGCGCGACGCGGCGGATTTCGAGCCGGTTTCATCCACTCAGGCGATGGCGAAGTGGCTGCGGGCGGCGGGGGTGAACGAGGAGGCCGTGCACATCGCCACCGACCAGCCCGGGCTGCTCCCTGCCCTGCTCGAACAGGCGCGGCAGGGGCAGATCGACCTCCCCGTGGATCAGATCCTGCGCGGCGAGCCGGCGTTGAAGCTGCCAAAGAACTACGATCTCGATCCAGAAACCCAGGACATTCTCGTCCAGATCCTCGAGGACACCAACACCACCTCCACCGAAAAGGCGCGTCTGTTCTGGCGTCAGTTGAGTGTCGGCCTAAACCCAGAAAAGCAGCCCTGAGGGCTGCTTTTCCGAAGACACCGATGACCGCTTTACTGGTTTCTCAATAGCTGATTTCAAGGGATCCCTGGCGACAGCGGCATCACGCTTAAATCGCTAGCCAACTGTCCGAACCGGGCTTACCCGGTTCTCCCTTTCTGCGGGACCTCCGCATTCAGGATTCAGCCGTTGAGATGACCGCTGGGTCTGCCGAACCCGAGAGTCCCCGGGCTCAAACCCGACCGAAACAGCTTTTCGAGGAGCAAATCCGTCACCATTTCCGAAAGCTTCTCAATCGTTGGATCCGCATTGATCTCTTGCTCGAGGCCGCCGACATCGAGGCGTTCAAGCCTCATCCGCGCACCTTCGAGCGAAAGTCCCTCCTCGTAAATCAACTGCTTCAGCAGTTCGATCTTTTCCACCGCTTCCTGATTGAACCGGCGCTGGCCTCCGCTGGTGCGGACAACCTGCAGGTACTCACGAAAAGCCGATTCCCATTTTCGAAGCGTCGGAGTACTCACGCCGGTCAACGCATTGACCTGGCTGATCGAATAGAGGGCGCGGCCGGAGTCCGGAGTTTGGTCTGCTGCCATGACGCGTCCTTCCTTCCGGCGGGGGTATCTCCCCCGGTCGAATGACTCACATAGGTTACCGTCCGCCCTTGCCAGTAGGGACGGCATCCAATGGTCCTATCGGCAGTTAGCCGTTGAAACTTTAGTGGATTCGGGATTTGCGCCAGCTGCCTACGGGGAGAAAAAGTCAACTTTGCAGAAAAAACACGGGTTAGTGATTTCCCGCCAGAAGAGCGATTACATCGGCCGGTTCGGAGGCGCTGCGCAGCGCCTCACGGACCTCCGCCTTTGAGAGACGCCGCACCAGGGCGGCAGTGATGTGAAGGTAGCTGTCGAGGCCGTCCGCAGGCACCGCGGAAAAGAATACGAGGTCACTGAGAGTGTCGTCAGGTGCTTGAAAATTAAGAGGTTCACCAAGACGAGCGAAGGCGCAGACGATGCTCTTCACCGCGTCGGTGCGGGCGTGCGGCATCGCGATGCCGTGTTCGAGACCGGTGGGGAGTTCCTGCTCGCGTTTCAGCGCGTCTTCGACGAGACGGTGGGCATCCTTGACGGCGGCGTGGCTGTCTAGTTTGTCTCCCAGGTGGCGTATCACCTCTTCGGGGCTGGTCGCGTTCAAATCAAGAAAAACAACATCTTCCGTCAGCAGAGCACTCAATGCAACTGTTTTCATCCAACACCGTCCGTTTCGACTGGCTCGTTCAACGACGCCGCACCTTTTCCAATTCCCGCCTCTGTTTTTTCGTCGGGCGGGCGCCCTGATCGTGGAACGGGGGTTTCACCCGCTGAGCCATTGCGAGCTCCTCGCGCTGGCGCACCACCTCCTCGGGTGTCTCATCTTTCCAGAGTTCCCGGGCTTCAGCTTTCGACATGTTCTTGCCCGGCAGTTCAAGCAGGCGGATCTCCCGGTACAACCCCTTTTCCCGAATGCTCAGCTGGTCTCCGGCGTGGACGAGCGAGGACGACTTCGCAGCAGAGCCGTTGACCAGCACTCTCCCCTGCTTGCACGCGTCAGTCGCCCGGCTCCTGCTCTTGAACAGCCTCACGCGGAAAAGTACCTGGTCCAGGCGGTCTCCGCCGGCCATCGAAACACCCTCCGTGATGCCGGAGGGGAAGCTACGATTTCAACCCCCTCCGGGCAAGGCTTGAATCGGCCCCCGACGCTTGAGTTGAGTTCCCTTCCGTGGGCTATCTTAGTAGTGTTCAGCTCCCAGGAGGGTTTGATGAGACGCGTACTCCCCTGCCTTGCGGTCGTGCTCGCCACCACAGTCATTTTTGCGGAAGAAGCACCGAAGAGGTCAACCGTGACCTTGATGCCCGGCCCGACCTACATCACCTTCAGCCAACTTCCGAAATCAGCCTCCCCCGATTCCCTGCTCGGCACGAAACTCCCGGGATCGGCGTCCTGGGCGGCGTCCACCCGAATGCTCACCGCCGACGCGGAACCGGCACAGGGCTGCTACTTCGACACGAAACGGAAACGGTGGCGGGGAAACCTGAAATCTCTCGAAGCCGGGAGGGGATACTGGATCGTGCTCCCGCCGTCGATGCCACCCATCACGATGACGATTCCCGCCGTCGTCTCGGCGGGCGGAGTTCCGCAAATGCGCAACGGTGTGCTCGTCACCATCGAACAGGGAGGCACTCTGGTGCGCCCGGCCGAGCCTCCGAAATCCACTGCGGAACGGATTGTCGTCAAGGAGAAGCCGAAAACGATCACCGCATCCTCGGGGGTATACGTTCAGGAGGGTTCGATCGGCGTTCCCGAAACACCAGGAGCTACGCCTGACCTCCCGGTGGCGTGGGTCAAAATCGCCCTCGATTCCCTCTATACGCCTCCCGCCGGAGTGAAAATCCCTGGTGGTATGTCCGCCGCGGTCCCGATTCCGCTGCCGTCCGGAGGTCTCATCACCGTCGCTCCCCCTCCGGATTTCTCGGTTCCGCCTTGGGGAAAGGGACCCGTTCCGGAATAAGCTGCCTGCCTCGAAGTGTCGCAGTGGCTCAGCAATTCTTGCGGGGATTCACAGTTTGCCACAACAGCAGGGAACTATCATCGCCGGGTGAGCGCGGTGATCTCCAGGTATCTCAAAGACTTAAACCCACAACTTATCCGCTTCTCGTGTTTATCTCCCGCCCCTTGACAACGGACTCAAGTCGAGTGCATCTTAATCGCGTGATTTAGTCATTCGACTAAATCAATCGATTGATTAAGAAATGAGGCCAGCCATGGCCAACGACAAAACAAAAGACAGCGCCGATTATCGCCGCTCGCAACACGCTATGCAGAATGGCGACGGTGAATCCGACGCGTTCGCCCGCTTCACAAGGGACTTCCTCAACGAAGAGATCAAGGACTTTTTCCGGAAGGTGCCCGAGGAGCTGCTTCCCCTCCCCGATGATTCACCCCGCCACCGGATCATTGAAGCGGCGCGGGTGGTTTTTGCGGAGAAGGGATTCGATGCGGCAACAACCCGTGACATCGCGGAGCACGCCGGGGTCAACCAAGCGATGATCCACTATTACTTCGGCAGTAAGCGACAGCTTTACCAGCGTGTGCTGATCACCCAGATGTATCTGCTGTTCGGCACCATCGCACCCAAAATTGACGCCAAGAAATCGCCGATCCATTTCGTCGTGAACTTTCCCCTGTTGATAATCGACACACTGCGCGATCATCCCGTCTGGATGAAGTTCATGCGCCGCGAGATGGCTTCAGGCGGCGAGGGCATTCGGGAGATGATCGAGGGCTTTGGCCCTCTTGGACCGAAAGGTTTCAAGGAGCTGTTTCAGCCCATCTACGAAAAGGGAGTGCATGAAGGTGAGATTCGCGAATTTGATTTCAACAGTGTGTTTCAGTTCGTGTTGTCCATCGCCTATGCCAGCTTGATCGTGGACCCCCTGTTCAAACAGGTGACGAATACATCAATTCTCGAGGACGAGACCTGGAAAATCCGCCGGCCGATCTGGGAGTCGATCCTTCGTTCCGGCATCGAACCGCGGAAGGAGAGTTGAAATGCATCGACCGTTCTTGAAAAACAAGACATCGTTTGCGTTGGGACTGGCATTTCTCATGGCCTTCCTCGGGCAATCGGTTCGGGCGCAGACCTCCCTCCCGCTGCCGGAGTGTATTTCGCAGGCGCTCAGCACCTCTCCCCGCCTCGACGCCGCCAGGAGCAGGCTGGATGCCAGCGAGAGTTCAGCTCGCGCCAGCCGTGCGCAACGGCTGCCGAGCCTCGCCGCGACGGGAACCGCCAGCTACGTGAGCGAGGTGCAGTCGCTGAACCTGCCGCCGAACCCGCTGATGCCCGCGGGGCAGTCGATCCAATTCGGGGATAACACCAGCTACTCCTTCGCGCTCAGCCTCCGCGCTCCGTTGTACGCGGGCGGAAGCCTCACCTCCTGGGAGGCGGCGAACCGTTACGAAGCGACCGCCACCGAGCGCGACCTCGAAGCGGACAGTCTCACCGTACTCTACGAGGTACGAAACGCCTATTTCCGAGCGCTCGCTGCGGGGGAAGCGAACAAACTCGCGCATAACGCCCTCGACAGGCTGCTGAGGCACAAGCAGGATGTCGAGCATATGCAGCAGGCCGGGATGGCGGACGAGGAAACCATGCTCAACCTGCTCTCCCACATCCGCGAGGGCGAACAGAGGGTCGCAGCCTCGGAAGCCATTCTACGCTCGGCGCGGTTGGAACTAGGGCGTGTGATCGGACGTACCGGGGAGGAAATCGTCGCCGATCAGGGGTTGACCCGGACCATCGTCGATTCCTCCGCCGTTCCGGACGCGTCTCAGCGGCCCGACCTCGAGGCGTTCGATCTGCGCAGCCGCAGCGCCGAGCGGCGTGTCAACGCGGCAAAGGGGAGCTTTCTCCCGACCGTCTCCGCCGTGGCGGCCTACAATTACGGCAAACCGGGGGTGGACTACATCACCAACGAGTGGATGGGGTATGCCACCGCGGGGATCAGCCTGAATTGGACGGTGTTCGACTGGAGCGCGAGGGAATTCGCGGTGCAGAGCGTCCGAGCCACAAGGAACACCCTCGTGCAGTCGCAGCGCGCCCTGTCGGAGGTGTGGAGAACCCGCGAACAGGTCGCAAAGGCGCGTTTGGAATCGTCCCGAAAGGAACGTGAGGCCGCTTCCTCGCGGCTCGATCTGGAGCGCCGGCGGTACGGGCTGATCGAAGGCAAGCGGACGCAGGGGCAGGCCAGCGAACGCGATCTGCTGGATGCACAGGACGATCTGGCTTCCGCCGAGATCAGCCTCGCCCAGGCGTATTCACAGGAACGGCTGGCAGAGACCGAGCTGCTGTACTCGACTGGCAGGTGAATATCCGGATAGCAACGAAATCTCCCGCGTGGGGAGTTAGCGAGGGTACAAAGATGAGAAGACGAATTCCGACAACGATGTTGCTGGTTGTGCTTTCGGCGGGTTTGCTCGCCGGATGCGGCAAGGGAAAGAAGGGACCCAACCCGTCCGGGACGCTCGAAGCCACCGAGGTGGATCTCGCGGGCACCTGGGCCGGAAAGGTCCTCGAGGTGCGGGTGCGCGAGGGCGATCACGTCGCAAAGGGCGACACCGTCGTCGTGCTCGACACCGACCTGCTGCGGTTGCAGCGGCGTCAGTCCGAAGCCTCCCTGGAAACCCTCGACCATCAGCTCGGCGCGGCGAAAGACGGCCTGAAGCAGGCTCAGCAGAACCTGAAGCTCGCTTCGATCACGGCGCAGCGCACCGCGTACCTGTTCAAGCAGGGGAGCGCGACCCAGCAACAGGTGGACGAGACGAGTACACGAAAAAGCGTCGCCGGCTCCCAGGTGGCAGCGGCGCAAAAACAGGTGGAGGCACTGCACTCGGAGTCTACCCGCCTACTCGCCTCGCTCGCCCTGCTCGACCGCCAAATCCAGGATGGGATCGTCACCTCCCCCCTCGACGGCACCGTTCTGCTCCGATCCGTCGAGCCCGGCGAGGTGCTGGGCGCCGGAGCCACTGCGCTGCGGATCGCGGATCTGAGCCACCTCGAGTTAAGAGTCTACCTCGACGTCGACGATGTCGACCGGGTGAAGCTGGGCAGCGAGGTCACGGTGCTCGTGGATGCGTTCGACGGAGAACGGCTGACGGGGCGAGTGAACTGGATCTCCAGCGAAGCGGAGTTCACCCCGAAAAACGTCCAGACCCGCAAAGCCCGCTCTCAATTGGTGTACGCGGTCAAAGTGGAAATTGACAATCCGGACGGCCGCCTTTCGATCGGCATGCCCGCCGAAATGGTGCTGCCGTGATCGCACGGGACGGGAGGTGACCGTCCGATGACTGCGGACGCAACGGTTGGAGTCCATATCGCCGGACTGCGCAAACGCTACGGGGAGCGGATCGCCGTGGACGGGATCGACCTGGACGCCCCGCGCGGCGCGATCACGGGGATGATCGGTCCCGACGGCGCCGGAAAGACAACCACGATGAGAATCGCCTGCGGACTGCTGCTGTCCGACGGGGGACGCACCGAGGTGATGGGTTTCGATCCGGTCACGCAGCACCAGCGGGTGCGCGAGCGAATCGGCTACATGCCGCAACGCTTCAGCCTCTACCCCGACCTCACCGTCCAGGAAAATCTCAGCTTCTTCGCAAACCTCTACGCCGTTTCACCCGGCGAGTACGCCGCGCGGGAACCCGAACTGATGCGTTTCAGCCGCCTGGGGAATTTCCGCAAGCGGCGCGCGAACGATCTCTCCGGCGGGATGAAACAGAAACTGGCGCTGATCTGCACCCTGATCCACACACCCGACGTGCTGATCCTCGACGAACCGACGTTCGGCGTCGATCCGGTCAGCCGCAAGGAGTTTTGGGACATCCTACGCAACCTCGCGACGGACGGTCTGACGCTGCTGGTCAGCACCGCGTACATGGATGAAGCGAGTCTCTGCGACCACCTCGCGCTGATGCACGAGGGAAAAATCGTCCGGCAGGGAACGCCGCAGGAGGTGATCTCCGCCTATCCACGCCGCTTGCTGGAGATCACTGGAAAGAATCCCGCCTTGCTCCAGCGGACCCTGCGAAACCGGCTGCATCCCGGCATCGAGATCCACCGCTTCGGGGACCGGCTTCACGTGGCTTACGACACCAGGGAGGACGCGAAGCAAATCAATGCCCTGGTCCGCGAGGCGAAAGCGGATGGACATCCAATCCACCCGACGATCGAAGACGTGTTTGTGGCGCTCTCGACCCGTGAACAGGAGGCGGTATGAACGGCAACGGCTGGGCGGTGGAGGCGCGCGAGCTGACCCGTCGTTTCGGGGACTTCACCGCCGTGGACCGGGTTTCCTTCCAGGTTCGCCAGGGCGAGATCTTCGGTTTTCTCGGAGCGAACGGTGCCGGCAAGACGACCGCGATCCGGATGCTCTGCGGCCTGCTCGCCCCGAGTGGCGGCGAGGCGTGGGTGGATGGAATCCCGATTCTCACCCAACCGGAGCGTGTGAAACTGCGGATCGGCTACATGAGCCAGAAGTTCAGCCTCTACGACGACCTGTTCGTGCTCGAAAACCTCGAGTTCTACGGCGGCATCTACGGCCTTTCGCGCAAGCAGATTGTGCAGCGCAGCGGGGAAATGTTGGAACGTTTCGGCCTCGCCGACTATGCCCGCTCGCTGACCGCCGACCTGCCGCTCGGCTACAAGCAGCGCCTCGCGCTCGGCTGCGCCGCCCTGCATCATCCGGGCGTGCTGTTCCTCGACGAACCGACAAGCGGAGTCGACCCCATCGCCCGTCGGCGTTTCTGGGAAATGATCTACGACCTCGCCGAATCCGGAACCACCGTTTTTGTCACGACTCACTACATGGACGAAGCGGAATACTGCAGCCGCGTTTCGATCATGGTGGACGGGCGCATCGCCGCGCTCGACTCCCCGGAAAAATTGAAAGCCGCGCAGGCTGCCTCGAGCATGCAGGACGTCTTCGTCAACCTGGTGAACCGATGAGACAGGTGCTCGCCATCGCCCGCAAGGAGGTGATGCACATCCTCCGGGATCCGAGAAGCCTGATCGTGGCCATCCTGATGCCGCTGATGATGGTGCTGCTGTACGGCTACGCGATCGACATGGAGCTGAGAAACCTCCCGGTCGCGGTGCTCGACTATGACCACACCCCCGCGAGCCGGGACCTGGTGGAAAGGATGACGTCGAGCAACTTCATCGTCAACGCCGGGTACATCGGGAACCGCGCGGAGATCGAGAAGGGATTCCGCCGCTCGCATTTTCGCGCGGGCCTCGTGATCCCTGACGGCTACGGGCGTGACCTCGCGCGGGGAATGGACACCGACATTCAAATCGTCATCGACGGCGCGGACGCCGCGACGGCCCAGGCGGTCGAAAATTACCTCAGCGCCGTCATCGCGAAAATCAACCGCGATCTGCTGCAAAGCCGGTTCGGAGACCGGGCGCAGATCCCGGTCGAGGCTCGCACACGGATCTTCTTCAATCCCGAATTGCGCAGCCCCAGTTTCGTCGTGCCCGGCCTCACCGCGGTTATCATGATTATGATCTGCGCCCTGCTGACCAGCATCGCCGTAACGCGCGAGAAGGAAACGGGAACCCTTGAGCAGATTCTCACCGCGCCGATCGCCTCCTATCAGGTGATGGTCGGCAAGGTCGTTCCCTACATGTTGATCGCCGCGATCGACACCGCCCTCGTGCTGATTGTCGGACGGTTGGTGTTTCACGTCCCGATGGAAGGCTCGTGGTGGGTGCTCGCAGGGTACAGTCTGGTCTACCTGTTCATTTCGCTCGCTTTCGGCCTGCTGATCTCCGCCATCTCGAAAACACAGCAGGTGGCGATGCTGATGGCGCTGTTGATCACGATGCTCCCCTCGCTGATTCTTTCCGGTTTCGTCTTCAGCATTGCGAGCATGCCGCGGGTGCTGCAATGGATCGCGCACCTCGTCCCCGCCACCTACTACTTGCGGGTGATCCGCGGGATCATGCTGGCGGGACGCTCCTGGTTCCCGTTCGAGGGTGGAGTGATGCTGCTGATGGCGGCCGGCTTCATGACACTGGCGGTGAAACGGTTCAAGTCGCGCCTGGATTGAGGAGGACGGAGCAGTGCACACGATACTCTACCTGATCCAGAAGGAATTCCGCCAGATCCTGCGAAACAAATTCATGCTCCGCCTGATCCTGATCGCACCGATCATGCAGACGCTTGTGCTCGGGCACGCGCTCAACACGGATTTGAAGAATGTCAAACTCGCCGTCGCCGATCTCGACCATTCCCGCGCGAGTCGAGAACTGGTTTCGAGCTTTTTCGCCTCGGACCTCTTCCGCCCTGCGAAGGTCAGCGCCACTCCCGGCGACATCGAGCAGATCATGGTGCGCGACGACGCGGACATGGTCCTCTGGATCCCGGAACACTTCGGGCGCAAAATCGCCAAGGGGGAAAACGCCGTCGTCGGGATTTACGTTAACGGGACCAATTCGAGCCTCGCGGGTCTCGCCACAGGGTACGCCTCCGCCATTCTGCGCCGTCAGAACGAAACGATCCGCAGGCAGCGCCTCGACGCCAATCCACGAATGGCGGCCGCGGTGTTCGAGGTGAAGCCGGTGAGCCGCTTTATCTACAACCCGGAACTGGAAACCCGGTACTACATGATCCCGGGCGTCGTCGTGCTTATCGTCACCATCATCTCCGGAATGCTCTCGGGCATGGCCATCGTGCGCGAGAAGGAGATCGGCACCCTCGAACAACTGCTGGTCACCCCGATCACGCCGCTCCAGCTAATCGCCGGGAAAACCATACCCTTCGCGATCATCTCGTTCCTCGACATCGGCCTGGTCACCGTGTTCGGCATTCTCTATTTCCGTCTCCCCTTCGCCGGATCGGTGTTCCTGCTTTCCGGTGCGACGCTGCTCTACCTGCTGGTCACGCTCGGCGTGGGCCTACTCGCCTCCACCGTCTCCCAGACGCAACAGCAGTCGATGTTCACCGTCTGGTTCATCATGATCTTCGCCATCCTCACCAGCGGATTCTTCTTCGCCATCGAAAATATGCCTCCGGTGGTGCGGGCGATGACGCTGGTGAATCCGCTGCGCTATTTCCTCTCGGTCGTCCGGGGTGTGTTCCTCAAGGATATCACGCCTATGGACGCGATGCCGGACCTGGTGCCGCTCGCGGTGATCGGGGTAATCGTCTTCGGCGCCGCGGTCGCGCGCTTCCGCAAGCGGGTGGCGTGAAAGATTCGAACAGATTATACAGGATAGACAGGATAAGAAACGCAGGATGAACAGGATGAATGCATTTGTTGAACCAGGCAGTCGTTTTTGTTATCCTGCGTATCCTGCGGTCGTTATCCTGTACATCCTGTTTAGTGGTTATGACGTTAGCAACGCTTCGATCTCATCGGCGATGAGGATGCCGGAGCGTGTGTAGCGCAGGATGCTGTCCCGTCGTTCGATCAGGCGGCGGTCGATCAGGCCGTTGAGCGCCGCGGGCGGCCACACCAGGCGCGCCTGCTTTGCGGCCTCTTGCAGCGACTCCTCCTTCACCCCCGCCACCATCCGCAGCCCGAGCATCAGACGCTCCTCGAAAATCTGCTGAGGGGTCAGGAGCTCTCCCCCCTCTTCCCCGATGTCCTCGCGCGAAACCGCGTCGAGCCATTCCCGCGTGTCACGGAAATTCCAGAAGCGCCGCTTGCGCGTGGCGTCGTAGGAATGCCCGGAAGGGCCGAGCGCGAGGTAGCTGCCGCCATCCCAGTAGGAGATGTTGTGGCGGCAGGCGTGCCCCGGAAGCGCCCAATTGGACACCTCGTAGTGCTCGTACCCCGCCCTCTCAAGCAAATCCCGTGTCGCCTCGTACTGCGCCAGCTCCTCCTCCTCGCTGCATTTGACGTCGATCCCCCGCTCCTGCAAGCGGTGAAACTCCGTGTCCTCCTCGACGATCAGGGAATAAGCGGAGAGATGATCCGGGCGCCAGGCAATGACCTCCTCGAGGGTTTCGCGCCAGCCCGCGACGGCATCGGACGCGGCTACGCCGTACATCAGATCGACGCTCACCTGGTCGAAGCCGGAGTTGCGCATCTGTTTGAAGGCCCGGCGTGCTTGATCGGCCGTATGAATCCGTCCGAGGGTCTGAAGGGTGGCGGGGTCGAGGGACTGTACGCCGAGGCTGATGCGGTTGATTCCCGATTGGTGCCAACCACGAATTTTTTCTGCCGTGACGGTGCCGGGATTGACTTCAATCGTCACCTCGGCGTCTTCGGCAAAGGGATAGATGTTTCGAAGTGCTGAGGTGAGGTCTGCAATTTGGGCACCGGTCAGTGTGCTCGGCGTGCCGCCGCCGAGAAAGAGGCTGTGGACCGGAACGCCGGCCCAGGGGCTCTGCCGTGCACGAACAAAGCCCTCCCGTTTCAGGGCGGAAAGGACTTCCTCCGCCTGACGAGGGCTTTTAATTTCACTGGACGCGAACGCGCAATAAGGGCACTTCCGCGCACAGAACGGAAGATGCACGTACAGGCCGAATGAATCTTCTCTGCTCACGCGTATAAGTTAACGAGACGTCCCCCCAATTCATTGCTCAACTGGATGAGCTCCATGCGCCCCTTGGTCTCGCTCACCGATTTCGCGTGAATCGGTGATTTTTCGGGCGTGTCGTGCACCCAGATGTCTTTTTCACTGAACTCACGGCGGACAAGATTGATCATCCGGGTCGTTCTGTCCAAGTTCACTTCGCGTGTCATCTCAGCCTCCACACTGCTGCTTCGTTGTTTTCCCACTGGTGATCAGGCGTAGCGGTCCACATGCCGGGAGCGATCCTCTTCGGTTTGCTGCCGAGTCTGTTGCTCCTGTCCACGGTCCGTAGGCTCGACCTGCTGCGGACGTCTCGCCGCCTCCTGGTCCATCGCCACGGATTCCGGCCTCGGATTCGGCATTGTCTGCTCTTCGACCTTGACCCGCTCGGCCGTCTGCTCCTCCTCACGGATCGCCCGGGTCTCCTCCCGGGGAGCGATCAGGTAGTTGTAGTAGGGGTAGATGGGCAGCGGCCCGCCAGCTTCAACTTGATCAGGCATCGCAGCCTCCTTTCTCACAGATAGCGGTCCAGCACACGTCCCACACGATGCGCGTCGGACTCGTTCGCTCGGTTGTTTTTTTCGTCCTCTGAATCTCTGAAAAACGCCTCGACGGCCCGGGCGCCGACGCCCAGATTGGTCGCCTGCCAGCGAAGCCCCTGAAGCTGAAAGGCGACTTTGGTCTCGACGGTCACTCGATTCGCCTGATCGTCGAGCCGCTCCTCCGCCAGCTTCATCCAATCGCCGGCCGGCGCGGGCGAATCGATGCCGCTCATGGCTTCTCTCCGGCTTTGTCCGGACGGCGCAGCACCGTAACCGTCTCCACGGTGACACCCTGACCGGGCAATTCCCCCAGGACCGTCACTTCCGCTTCAATCCTCAGCACCAGCTTGTTCCCCTCGTCCCGAATCACCTGAACTCCACCGCTCGATCGGGGCTGCGGATCCACCGTCACGGGCAAAAGAGGCGACGTTGCACCGTCTTCCGGCAGATGACGAACCCTTGCCTGCCACTCTGCGCCGGGCGGCGCGTACCCTGCAAACACCCGGTCCCCATCCCTGTTTGCGTCCCCCCCGGCGTCGTCCTGGTCCCACTCCTCCCGGCGACGGGGCACCAGGGATGAACTCTCGGTGATGGGGATGGTCATGCGACCCTCTCATAGACACCGTATATGCGTTCGCCCAAACCGATCGAGTACGCCTGCAATGCTGTCAACAAATCCGACGTTTCAGCCGCGTCGGGATATCCCGCGGTAATGTTCGCGGAATCGGCCATCAGGCCCGAACTCACCGTGGTGTCCTTCGACGCCAGCAAAGAGAGGCTCGGGCTGCCTTCCAGCAGGTGGTCGGGCAGGGCGTTGTTCGTTGCCGCCGCGCCGCGCTCCCGCCAGTAGCGTGTCGCCTCCGTCCGCTGGGTCGCGGTGCTCGCGAGCTCGTCTTTTTGCGAAATCAGATACTCCCCATAGGGGGATGAATACCCCACCGCCTGATCCGAAACGACCACCTCCGCGGCACCCTGATTGCTCGCGAACCAGTCGCTGGTGAAGGGGAGGATATTCTGGCCGACGATCGCCTCCGCCCTGTCCGGCAGCTCCGACTGGACCTGTTCCGTGATTCGCCCGGCGTCCTGAACCAGGGAACGGGCGTTGTCACGGTTCTCCTCCACCCAGCGGATCAGGCCCGGGCGCGTAAGCAGGTCGAGCGCCACGAGCGGGTATTTCCGCAGTACATCCTCGGTGATGATGTCGCCGCTGTTTTTCAGCTGCGGCTCCACGGCGTTCAGCACACGCTCCCGGGCGGCTTGTAGTAATTCCGCCCCCGGGTCTGCGCCAATCAGGTCGCGGCGGGCGGCGGACGACTGCAATGCGTCCGTCAGGCCACCGCGGTCCTCGAGGATCAACCGTCCCAACTCGCTTTCGTTCGTCAGTTTCGTCGCGTCCACTGCGGTCACTTGGGCAGCCGCTGCACCGGCGATCTCCCCCCGCAGGTTCTCGGTGGCGTGGGACACATCGCCCGTATAGGCCCGGTTCAGTTCCGTATCGTTTGTTATCAGGTCTCGAACGTGCTGCGATTTGCCGTAAAGCGACTGCGACACGAGCGAATCGCCGAGATAGAGCCGATCCTTTGGACGCGTCCACAATTTCTGCTTGACCGCCTGCTCCGCTTTTGTCTCGGTGTGCACGGCCTCACCCTTCTCCAGCGGCGCTTTGAGGATATCTGTCACCGAGAAGACCGGCCCGCGGAACTTGTCGCCGAGCGCCTTCGGCTTGCTTTTCTTGACGAGCGACGTCGCGTTGGCGCTGTCGATGCCGCGCCAATCCTCCGGGCTTGCCGGACTGTAGTGCCCCTCATCGTCAATCCCGTGCCACGTGTCGGGTCCGCGTTCATACTCGTCGCGCTGTTCAGCGCTTTTCAGCTCGCCGGTCTTGCCCGCACTGCGACCGAGGGTACGCGCCACTGCGGGATTGCGGGCGAGCAGGCTGATCCCTTCGGAGGAGTAGCTGGGAACCGTCGTCTCGCTCATCGCCCCTCCCCCCGGCTCAAGTTTGTCGTCGATCTGCCGATGAGAGATACGAGGGCAACCGGGACACGGCCACCGGTGGAGCGACACAAAGAGCTCCGTCCGTCGCAACGGATTTCGGGTAGGCCGTGATGACGATTCCAACCCATCGTCAACTCCGAACAATTTCCAGCGTCCTCTCCCGGACGCGGTTGACCCTCGCTCGCGATCGCCCTGTTCCGGCTGCCACCGTGCAGGGCGTTTTTTTATGCTCTCGAAAAGATGAGTGACAGTCACCTAATTCAATGAATGTTTAAACGTTCAATCCCAACAGGTTAGAATTAGGTAACTGTCACTAATCTCCATTCTGAACGCAGGTGGCAGCGCAACAGGTTGGAAACGTTTGGGATGCACTATCGAGGGCGACGGTTGTTCGGGACGGACGCGGATGCATCCGTCCCGATCCCCGTCACATCTCAGGCGGAGTCCTGTTCGCTCCGTGCAGTTGTGTAACCCACTGCATACCAAGAATTTCGGATCGCCTGAACGGTTGATTCAGGGATCCTCGATTCCTTGGGAGCGTTGATCTGAGCCGCCGCCATCCGCCCGGCCTCACTGATCTCGACCTTATCGGTGAGATCTGGAATGAGGCGAGCGGCGATGGGTCCCGAACGCATCGGCCGGTCAACCTCGGAAGACTTTTCGGACTTCTTCGGCTTTTCCGGCGGCTGCAAAGGAGGCGTCGAACCCGTATAGATTTGGGAAATGCGGTCGACCATGTAGGTTCTCCCTGACTCCGAACGTTTCCGGTGCTGCCACACCGGTCCTGCCGGAGTCTATTCAAACCCTATGCCAAGATAAGAATAGGAGTATTATTTCTGAAAAGCCAAGAAGTTACACTTTATTTTAAAGATTCATTTCGGTCTCTGAGTGAGACCCTCAGGTTCCCATTCTCGCGCTCAGGACTTTATGCTTTGATTATTCTTGCTTTACGCTGACACCTTTTCGTAGCACTCGTACGGATTCAAGGACGGCAGGGACAGTATACTCATAATGTGGTCTTTCTGGCATTCTGAATATACTGTCCCAAGCAGATTACTTCAGCCAATGTCCTGTCCTTTCATGTGCACGAAATCTCTCGATCTCCCTGTCTGTCATTCCACTTCCCAGGAATCCCTCCCAATCGTCCAACAAATCGGCTACAGGTTCGACATTGACATACTTTGATGAACGCTTTTCCCGGTGTGCTTTGGCACTCGACCAGGGATAGCTGAACGGATCGGTACACAGACCTGCTCTGACCGGGTTCAGTTCGATATAGCGCAATGCTGCGATGAAGTATGGATCACTCATCGGATAGGAAGCGAATCGCTGCTGCCAGAGATGGCCAATCCAGCCGTTACGTTCGTTAATACGCCTGCTGTAAATACGGTGTGGCTCGGAAATCGCTCTGCGCAAGCCATCATGATCCTTCGGAACCAGGATCAGGTGAACGTGATTGGGCATCAGGCAATACCCAAGGATATCGGTGCCTGCCCGTTTGCAACCGTTCGAAATTAGATGGAGATAGTACCGATAATCATCTTCTTCAAAGAACACAGATAGACGACGATTTCCGCGTTGGACGGCATGATGCGGGACATCCGGAAATACAATCCTTGAAGATCGAGGCATTGTTAATCCTGACGTTATGTCTGGGACAGTATACTAATATTTTAAATATTAGTATACTGTCCCAGATTATGTATAGCAAGTTCAGATCGATTCATATAAAATATGTCTGGCATGCGAATATCATTTTCCAGGATGGCATGATTCATTTCTCTGGGACAGCATGCTCACAATCCTGAACTTCATGAATGTGAACATACTGTCCCCTATCGAAAAACAGACTTCGGAGCCTCCGCAACGCCATAGCTCTTTATGAGTAGCGTGGCGGATATCAAATGCGCCTTGTTCAGTAACCACGGACCAGATCGGGGGCAATCCCCAGCCTACTTGCCGCTGCCCGTGTGGATGTCCATCACTTTGTGCAGCAGCTTGACCGCGTCGTCATGCTTGCGCTGGAAGGCGTTGCGGCCCATAATGCTGCCGAAAGCGCCCCCCTCCGCCAGACCACGAATTTCGTCGAGCACGTTCTCGTCGCTGCCTTTGGCGCCACCCGAGAAGATCACGATTCGCGTGCCGTTGAACGCGCTTTTGATCACCAGCCGTACCCGATCGGCGAGAGTCTCGATTGACGCCCCGGTTTCCTCGATCACTTTGGCGTTGGCGCTTTGGGCGACATGCTTCTTCGGCGGCTTCACCTTGATGATGTCCGCGCCCATCTGCGCAGCGATTTGCGCGGCGTAGCAGGCGATATCCACCGCGGTCTCGTCGTCCTTCTGCAAATCCTCCCCGCGCGGGTAGGACCAGACCACCGCCGCGAGCCCGACCGAATGGGTCTCCTCGATGACTTCGCGGAGCTGTTCGTACATCTCCTCGCGCATTTCGCTGCCCGGATAGATCGTGAATCCAACCCCGGAGCACCCCAATTCGAGCGCGTCCGCAACGGACGATGTGATCGCCGGGATCGGGTCGCTGTCGTCGTGGAGAACGTCATGGCTGTTGACTTTCAGAATCAACGGGAGTTGCCCGCCGAACTTGTCCGCCGCGATCTCGATAAAACCCAGCGGGGCGGCGAAGGCGTTGCATCCGGCGTCCAGAGCGAGTTGCGGGTGATAGGCGGGGTCGAAACCCGGTTCGTTGGGAAGAAACGAGCGCAACGGGCCGTGCTCGAAGCCCTGGTCCACGGGCAGAATCACCATCTTTCCGGTTCCGCCGATCCTGCCGTGCATCAGCATCCGGTAGAGACTTGTGCGAACCCCGGCGTTGCGGTGAGAGTACCAGCTCAGGATTTCGCGAACTCGGTCACTCATGGAAAAACCTCCTTTGAGGATTGAAATCATCGTTGTGAACGCTGAGAACTTAGTCTCGCCCGCCCCCGAATTCAAACAGCCGATACGGTCGCAGGCGGCCAAGGAGACAGAAAAGCCCGGGATCGATGATCCCGGGCTGTGCAGACTCTATAGCATGGCTGTTCGGCCGAGGCAATTGAGATCCTCGAACGACTGCTTCAGCCGTTCGATAAACGTCTTCTCCCCCTCGCGCAGCCAGACGCGGGGATCGTAATGCTTCTTGTTCGGGGACTCCGGCCCCTCCGGATTGCCGATCTGGCTCTGCAGGTAGTCCTTCTTCTCGTCCATGTATTCGCGCACTCCACGGGTGAACGCCCACTGCTGGTCGGTGTCGATGTTCATCTTGACGACGCCGTAGCCGACCGCCTCCCGAATCTCTTCCCGGCTGCTCCCGGAACCGCCGTGGAAGACGAAAGTCGCTGGGTTGTTGTCGCTGAACCCGTGCTTCTTCTGGATGTACTCCTGGCAGTTCTTGAGGATCACGGGGCGAAGTTTGACATTCCCCGGCTTGTACACCCCGTGAACATTGCCGAACGCCGCGGCGATAGTGAACCGGTTCGAGATCTTGGAGAGTTCGGTGAACGCGTAGTCCACCTCTTCCGGTTGCGTGTAGAGGCGGCTGCTGTCGAGGCCGGTGTTGTCGACGCCATCCTCCTCCCCGCCGGTCACCCCGAGCTCGAACTCGAGGGTCATGCCGAGTTTTTCCATGCGCTCGAGGCGGGTTGAGCACTCGCTGACAATCGTCTCAAGTGGCTCTTCGGAGAGGTCAATCATGTGAGAGGAGAACAGCGGCTCTCCGTGCTCCTTGAAATACTTCTCGTTCTCGACGATCAGGCCGTCCACCCAGGGCAGGAGTTTGCGCGCAGCGTGGTCTGTGTGCAGGATCACCGGCACACCGTAGAGCGGCGCGACACGCCGGACATGCATCGCCGCCGAAACCGCCCCGGCGATTTTCGCCTTGTGGTCGCCGTCATCCGCGCCTTTGCCCGCGTAGAATTGCGCGCCCCCCGCCGAAAGTTGGATGATCAGCGGAGATCCGACTTCCGCCGCGGTCTCGAGACAGGCGTTCGCGGTGTTAGTTCCGGTGATGTTAACCGCGGGAAGGGCGAATCCCTGCTCCTTCGCCGTCGCGAACAGCTCCTGGACGGCGTCGCCCGTCAGCACGCCACTTTTGGCACCCATCGCACTCTCCGTTGTTCAGTCCGTTCGAGTTCGTCGAAGATGTTACAGCGATTGCCTGGCCGCTCCGGCCAGCTCCTCACGGGTGGGAAGTCCGCCCTGAGCTCCCTCCCGGGTAATGGCGATCCCCGCGCCAAGGTGCGCGATTGACGCCGCCCGCTCGATCGACAACCCCTCCGCCGCAAGCGCACAGAAGATACCGCAGAGTGCGTCCCCCGCGCCTACGGTGTCCACCACGGGACCTGAGGAAGAGGCCGCGAACTCATGCCGTTTCCCCTTCGTGTCGAACCACTCGCCGCCGTTGCGCCCGAGGGTAATCAGCACATTGGCCGCACCGATCTCCCGCCAATGCGACGCCCGTTTGTGCGGATCGATTGAAAGATAGTCCTGCTCCCCCAGAATTCCAGCCGCTTCGATCTCGTTGGCGATCAGCACCTCGATTCCACGCGGCGGAGGAGGCGCATGCAGCTTGAATGGAGCCGTGTTGAAAACAACCTTTACACCCGCCTCGATGCCCATTGAGATAGCGCGGTCGACGACCCCACGCGGCAGTTCATTCTGAACGAGCAACCAGTCCGCCCACTGGAAAAGATCGGTGCGTTGCTCGATGTGTTTCTGCTCGATGCGATGGTAGGCGTTGGGGCAGGCGACGATCTGGTTTTCGCCGCGGTTGTCCACGGAGATCACTGTCTCCGCCGTGCGCTCCCCCTCGATGTGGTATACGGGCTCAACGTCAACGTTCGCCGCCCGCAGGGGCTCGAGAACGATCTCCGCCTCCGGGTCGGCTCCGACGGCGCTGAGAAACCGCACCTCCGCGCCCATCTTCGCAGCGGCGAGAGCCTGGTTCGCCCCTTTCCCGCCGGGGAAAATATCCATGCGGTCGCCGACGGCCGTTTCACCCGCCCGGGGCAGCGATTCGACGTAGAAGATTCTGTCGAGCACGGCTGCGCCGATCACCAGTAGCTTGCCGCGCCGGGCCGGAGACGCTGACAGGGCTTCGATCGCGATTCCGGCCGGCTGCCGGTCGTTTGATGCCGTCGATGCAACGGTCACAGGGTCAACCCCAACAGAGTGAAAGGCGTGCCCTCGCTCCCAGACACGCCGAAAGGAAGATAGAATGATTCCTCTGCTAAAAAACAAATTAAAAAGGGGACACGTACCTTTTAATTTCTGGCTGTTCCATTTTGTGGCGCGAGCGCATGTAATGAAATTAAAAGGTACGTGTCCCCTTTTTAATTTTGCTCCATCCGCTTAACCGTGGATGGCCCGTTTGTCCACAGCCAGCGCCGCCTCCCGGATGATCTCGGACAGCGATGGATGCGCGTGGGAGGTTCGCGCCACATCTTCGCTGGAGGCGTCGAACTCCATCGCGAGCACAAGTTCGGCGATCATGTCGGAGGCGCGCGCTCCGACGATCGTCGCCCCGAGCAGCCGGTCCGTCTTCGCATCGGCGACGAGCTTGACCATCCCGTCCGCCTCGTTCATCGTCAGCGCGCGTCCGTTCGGACGGAACATGAACTTGCCCGTGCGGACCTCGAATCCTCGCTGCTTCGCCTCGTCCTCGTGGATCCCCACCGAGGCGAGCTCAGGCCAGGTGTAGATCACGTTCGGGATCGCATCGTAATTGACATGCCCGGGGAGGCCAGCGGCGATTTCCGCGACCGCGACACCCTCATCCTCGCCCTTGTGGGCGAGCATCGGACCGCGCACCAGGTCGCCGATCGCGTATACGTTATCCAGATTCGTCCGAAACTGGTCGTCGATTTTCACACGGGGGCCGTCCATCTCGATCCCCGCCTGCTCGAGGCCGCAATCTTCCGTGAACGGCTTGCGTCCTACCGCGACGAGAACAGTTTCCGCAGCCAACTCGTTCTGCTCGCCCTTTTTATCTTCGACGGTCACCTTCACCTGCGTTTTCTGCACCGCGGCGGAGAGCACTTTCGTATCCAGCAGGAATTCCATCTCCTGGGACTCGAGCGAGCGTTGCAGCTTCTTCGCCATCTGCTTGTCCGCGAAGGGTGCGATCTGCGGCATCATCTCGACAAACGTGACTTTCGCGCCCAGCCGCGACCAGACACTCCCCATCTCGAGCCCGATCGCCCCGGCCCCGATCACCAGCAGGGTTTTCGGCACTTTCGCCAGCGCGAGGGCGTGCGTGCTGTGAATCACCCGCTTCCCGTCGAATTTCAGGAACGGCAGCTCCACCGGCACCGACCCGAGCGCGAGCACGATGTGTTCCGCTTCGTATTCGGTCTTCTTTTTGCCTTTCGTGACGCTGAATTTCCCCGGTCCCAGAAGGCGGCCGTGACCGCTAAGCACTGTGATCTTGTTCATCTTCATCAGCAGCCCGACCCCGTCGGTCAGCGTCTTGACGATCTCGGCCTTCCGCTGCATCATTTTCTGTAAATCCATCTTGACGCCGCTGACGTTCACCCCGAAATCCACCAGTTTTTCGTTGGCGGCGGAGAACTGTTCAGACGATTCGAGCAGCGCCTTTGAAGGAATGCAGCCGACGTTGAGGCAGGTGCCGCCGAGGGTCGGGTCCTTCTCGACGAGCGCGACTTTCATCCCGAGCTGAGCGGCGCGGATCGCGGAGACATATCCAGCGGGTCCGGAGCCGATAACGGCATAATCGAAGCGGTCCATGGATCTTTCCTAGGTCCCTTCCTGAGACCCTACCCTGAAGGGTATGGCCACCCTTTTAAACAGCAGTGTAGCTTCCACACGTTGTCATTGCCCGGCTTGACCGGGCAATCCAGAAATGATCGATAGATGATGGATCCCCCGGTCAAGCCGGAGGATGACATCCACTTCCGGCTGGGACAGTATGCTAATAATCCCGAAAGGATAGGATCGTCAACACGACAACCTTTTCCGCCCGATCGGGATTATTAGCATACTGTCCCTGTTATCCCTGAAGATCCGTTCAGATCTCGAACATCATCCGCTCGGGGTCCTCGACGCACTCGATCACCCGTTTCAGGAATGCCACCGACTGCGCGCCGTCGATGACACGGTGGTCGTAGCTCATCGCGAGGTACATCATTGGGCGGATCGCGAGCTCCTCAACCCCGTCCTTCTCCACGACCACCGGGCGCTTCTTGATCGCGTGCATCCCAAGGATCGCGCTCTGCGGCGGATTGAGGATCGGCGTCGAGAGCAGGCTGCCGAAGACGCCGCCGTTGGTGATCGTGAACACCCCGCCCTGCAGCTCCTCGAGGGTGAGCTTGCCTTCCCGCGCGCGGGTCGCGAAGTCGGCGATGGTCAGTTCGACGTCCGCGAAACTGAGCTTGTCTGCGTCGCGGATCACCGGCACCATCAGCCCGCGGTCGGTGCTCACCGCGATCCCGATGTCGTAGAAGTGGTTTTGCACGAGATCGTCGCTGTCGATCTGCTGGTTGACCTCCGGGAAGGTTTTCAGCGCGTCGACGACGGCCTTGACGAAAAAGCTCATAATCCCGAGCTTGACGCCGTATTTCTTCGCGTAGTCGTCCTTGTACCGTGCGCGCAGCTCCATCACCCGCGTCATGTCCACCTCGTTAAAGGTGGTCAGCATCGCGGTGCCCTGCTTCGCGGCGAGCAGGCGTTGCGCGATCCGTTTGCGGATCTGCGACATCGGTTTGCGCGTCTGACGCTCTCCGGGTTCACGCGGAGCGGCGGGTTTCGGCGGCGGAGGTGGCGGCGGCGCCGGCTTGGCTTCCGCTTTCGCGCTCGGTTCAGTTTTTGCTGCTGGTGCTTCGGATTTCGGGAGTGGAGCGGGCGGCGTTGCGGCTCCCGCAGCCCCGGCGTCGATGCTGCGCAGCACGTCCTGCTTGGTCAGACGTCCGCCCTTGCCGGTTCCGGCGATCGTCGACGGATCGAGATGGTGCTGCTCAACGAGCCGGCGGACAGCGGGCGAAAGGCCTTCGAACGCTTCCGCGGAGGGTTCAGGGGACGGGGCCTTGGATTCGGGCTTTTCGATCTGAGTGGTCTCTACCGAAGGTTCCGGCGCCGGCGCTTCTTTTTTCGCCAAGCCTCCGCCGTTCCCGCCCGTCGCATCGGTGTCGAGCACGCCGACCACCTGTCCGATCTTGACGGTCGTGTCCGGCTCAACCTGGATCGATATCTTCCCCGCCTGTTCCGCCTGCACCGTCATCGTGATCTTGTCGGTCTCGAGCTCGTACAGTGCCTGTTCGGCCTCCACAAAATCGCCGTCGCCGACGTGCCATTCGACGAGCACGCCCTCGGTGATCGATTCACCGACCTGCGGAACCTTGATCTCGACCTTCATTCCTTCGCTACTCCCCCGAAAGCAACAGTCCGAAATCCGATCCGGAAAAGTTGGGACCGGATCACCCTCGACGTTCCGTCGGATCGTCAGCGTAGCGGAGATCCGACGGAACATGTGTCAGGTCTCCGTCCCAAACTACCGGGACTAACGACCTGACACAACAAAAATAATCCCGCTACGCAGCGCTCGACTTCTTTTTGCGATCGTCGCCCGCCAGCGCCTCCGGCAGGATCGGATGATCCACTGTCGAGGGCTTGCCCGTGATCGTTTCGTTGACCAGCGTCTCCTGCTCCTCGCGGTGCCGTTTCAACGAGCCGGTCGCCGGGCTTGACGCGTAGCCGCGTCCCATGTAACGGATGACCCGGCCGGGAAAATGATGCAGCAGCACGCTGCGCATGTAGCTCCACCCGCCCCGGTTTTTCGGCTCCTCCTGCGCCCAGACGATCTCGGCCTGGTCGCCGTACTTGCCGACGATGCTCATCAGCAGATCCTCGCGCATCGGGTAGAACTGCTCGATGCGCAGGATCGCGATGTCTTTTACACCCGCCTCGTCACGCTTGGCGATCAGATCGTAGAAAACCTTTCCACTGCAGAGAACGACGCGGCGCGCCTTTTTCGGGGGCGCCGGGTCATCGAGAATATCCCGGAAACTCCCCTCGATCAGCTCGCTCACCGGCGATACTGCCTGCGGCAGGCGCAGCATCGATTTCGGGGTCATGATGATCAGCGGACGGCGGAACCGCCGTTTAATCTGGCGGCGTAAAACATGGTAGTATTGTGCGGGAGTGGTCAGGTTGCAGACCTGGATGTTGTTCTGCGCGCACGCCGCGAGGTAGCGCTCAAGGTAGGCGTTCGAATGCTCCGGCCCCTGCCCCTCGTACCCGTGCGGGAGCAGCATCACAATCCCGCTCGTCCGCTGCCACTTGGATTGACTGCTGACGATGAACTGGTCAATCACCACCTGCGCGCCGTTGGCGAAATCTCCGAATTGCGCCTCCCAGATCACCAGCATCTCCGGTTCGGCGAGGGTATAGCCGTATTCGAACCCGAGCACGCTCGCCTCGTTGAGCGGGCTGTTGTAGACGCAAAACCTGGCCTGGTCGTCGCTGATGTGCATCAGGGGAATGTACTTCTCGCCCGTCTTGCCGTCGAACCATACCGCGTGACGCTGGCTGAAGGTGCCGCGCTGGCTGTCCTGGCCGGAAAGGCGCGCCGGAATCCCCTCCTCCAGCAGACTGCCCAGCGCCAGCGCCTCGGCAAACGACCAATCCACTTCCCCGCCCTTCTCGATGGTCTCCATTCTCTCGGGAAGGTAGCGGGCGATTTTGCGGTTCAGGTTGAATCCCTTGGGGATCGTCGTCAATGCTCTCGCGACCTTGATCAAGCGTTTTTTCGGCGCACCGGTGTTGACCGTTTCCGAGGAATAGGATGATTCGAGTCCGGCCCAAAGCTGCTCGTACGCTTGCACCTCCTCGGTGGGGTGTTCGCTGCGGGCGTACTCGAAATGGCGCTGCAACTGACTCTGGAACTGTTCGCCGATCTCGTCGGCCTTCTCGCGGGGGAGATCGCCGGAATCCACCAGCTTCTCCGTGTAGATCCTTCTCACGCTCGGGTGCTTCTTGATCTTCTCGTACATCTTCGGCTGCGTGAACGCCGGTTCATCCCCCTCATTGTGGCCGTATTTCCTGTAGCAGAGCATGTCCACGACAACGTCGCGGCCGAACTCCTGGCGGAAATCCAGCGCCAGTTCGCAGGCGTAAACCACCGCCTCCGGGTCATCGCCGTTGACGTGGAAGATCGGCGCGTCGATCATCTTCGCGACGTCCGTGCAATAAGCGGTCGAGCGCGACTCGGAGGGGTCAGTGGTGAATCCGATCTGGTTGTTGACGATGATGTGCACCGTGCCGCCGGTTTTGTACCCGGTGAGCTGGCTCATGTTCAGGGTTTCCGCGACGAGACCCTGGCCCGGAAAAGCGGCGTCGCCGTGGATCAGCAGCCCGAGCACCTTGCGACGCTGTTCCGTGTCGCCGTGTTGGCGCTGCTTCGCGCGCACCTTCCCCAGCGCCACCGGATTGACCGCCTCCAGGTGGGATGGGTTCGCGGTCAGCGAGAGGTGGACGCTGCGCCCGAAACGGTTGCGGTGGTCGGATGAGAATCCCTTGTGGTATTTCACATCGCCGTCGCCGCCGAAGTTGTCAGGGAGGATGTTGCCCTCGAATTCGCTGAAAATCTGGCTGTAGGACTTGTCGAGGATGTTCGCGAGGATATTGAGGCGTCCGCGGTGCGCCATGCCGATCACAATCTCACCCACGCCCACCTCGGGAGCCATTTCTACGATGGAATGGACAGCGGGAATCAGCGTCTCGGCGCCCTCGAGGCTGAATCGTTTTTGGCCCGGGTACCGCGTCTGGATGAACGCCTCGAACATCTCGGCGTCCACCAATTGCCGCAGGATATCAAGCTTTTTCAGTGAATCGAAATTCGGCTGATTGCGATGGGGCTCCATCTGAGCTTGCAGCCAGCGGCGGATCTGCATGTTCTGGATGTGCGTGTACTGCACCCCGATCGTACCGGCATAAGTCCCACGCAGAATGCTAATGATCTCGCGCAGCGGCAGCCGCGCGTCCGTGTGAAGGTGGCCGGTGTCGAATTCCCGGTCGAGGTCCTGTTCACTGAAGCCGAATTTGTCGATCTCCAGGTCGGGGTGTGAGGCCGGGGGGTTCTTGAGCGGATTGATGTCCGCGATCATGTGTCCCTGGCTGCGGTAGGCGTAGATCAGGCTCGCCACCCGTGACTGCGCCGCCGCGTCGTCCATCGCCGCACTCGAAACCTGCGGCAGCCCAAGCTCAAAGCCCTGAAAGAAAAAATGCCAACTCTCGTCCACGCTGCCGGGGTCGCTCCGCCACCGTTCGTAGAGCTCCTCGACGAATTGCGCGTTGAGTTGGCCGAGCGACCGAACTCGACCGGTCGCGGTGCCGTTCGCGCTGTCCACTGCATCCCTCCCGCGGTGCACGTCCCGCTGCTCCCCCATGGACGTTTGCGGAACCGGCCCGCGCATGTGCAAAGGGCGACAGACCCAGTGTGTTCCGTCGCCGCCGCTGATTGCTATCAAATTAGGAATAACTAAGATAAGCCGAAAGGACTCGCTATGTACCCATGGAAAGCATCCGCCCGCACCTCTGGAGTCCAAATTCGTGTTCTCTTGTGTAGTGGCTGGCGGAATGGTGACTGGTAAGCCAACTGAGACAGTATACTCACAATCCCGAAAACCAGGGATTGTGAGTATACTGTCCCAGAAGTACCTGTCCCTGAAATCCAATTCCTCTTTATCGCCGCTCAAGCAGCGCGCCGTAGAGCTCGACACGCCGGTCACGGAATCTGTGGTTGTACCGGTTGTAGCTTTTTTCGTCCGCCGCCGCGAGATCCACCTCGACAACCACCGTTTCCGGCTCGTTCTCTGGACCCGCCGAGAGCACCTCACCGCGCGGACCGGTGATCTGGCTCTGCCCGGTGAACGTCAGCGACCGCCCAACCCGTTCCTCCGTCCCGATCCGGTTCGCCGTGACGGCGTACACCGAGTTTTCGAGGCACCTCGCGAACATCGCACGCTGGCAATAGGGCATCACCAAGTTGCTCGGATGAGCGATAATCTGGGCGTCGGCGAGCGCCAGCAACCGCGCCGTCTCCGGAAACGTCCAGTCGAAACAGATCATCATCCCCACACGCCCGGCCGGAGTTTCCACCACCCTCGGCGGTTCGTCGCCCGGTGCGAAAAGATCGTTCTCCCGGTCGTAGAGGTGGATCTTCCGATAGTTCGCCAGGGTGCCGTCGGGCGTGGCCAGCAGCGAGGAGTTGTAGAACAGATCGCTGTCCCGCTCCGGATACCCGACGACGATGGTTGTTTCGCTTTTGCGCGCAAGCTCCTTCATCCTGCAGGATGTCGTCCCTTCGACGAACTCTTCGGCCATCGTTGCCAGCTCCTCCCTGTCACGGAACTCATACCCGCTCGTCGCCAGCTCCGGCAGGACGATTAAATCAGTGCTCCCCGCCTCACCGACAATCCGCTCGATCTGAGCGAGGTTGCCTTCAACGTCGCCGAATGTGGGCAGGAACTGCCCGTATCCGATCCGCTTGATCGTGTCCATACTCGAGATCTCCAGCTTTAGCTCCTAAACTTACGAACGCGCGATTTTCCGGTACGAAATTTTGCTTGTACCGCAAAACGTCAACTTATTTACTATTAATAGGTTCCAATATACAAACCCCGAAAATTCTTGGAAAATCACACGAAATTGTTGAATATTAGCGGAATTTTCGTAAAAGCGCGCTAAAATTGACCGAAATTGCGCGAAAATGAGCGAAAATGGCACTATTTATCCAAGAACACGGAACCCGGTTCGATCATCGCCCCGGCGGGAAGGTATTCGAGGCAGTGGGCCATCCACCCCGTCTGAATCGCCAGGCAGAAGGGGATCGGGAAGGCGCTCGCCGGGAACCCGAGCGGATGATAGACCAGCCCGGTGATGCCGTCCACGTTCGCGTAGATCCCCCTGCTCCCCAGCCCCGCCTCGATCGTTTCGCGCAGTGCCAGGTAGGTTTCCCATAACCGGCCCAGCCCCTTCGACTGCAGCAACGCCCGGGCGTGAGGCTCGAGAACACGAACCCGCGGATCCGGACTCTTGTAAACGCGGTGGCCGAAACCCGGAAAGCGAAATCCCTCGTTCAGCTTCTCCTTCGCCCACTGACGTGCGTGATTGGGCCCCTCAAGCTGCTGCAGCATCTGGAAGGCGAGCTGGTTCGCGCCGCCGTGCCGGACCCCGGAGAGCGCGCCCATCCCCGCCAGCACCGCGCTTCCAAGGTCGGCGCCGGTGGAGATCACCACCAGCGCGGCAAAGGCCGCGGCGTGCAGTCCGTGTTCCGCCTGCACGATCAGGCTCGCCTCGAACGCCTTCGCCTCTTCGGGCGTCGGATTCCTTCCCAGCGCCTGCCACAGGAACTGATGTGCGAACGACAGGTTTTCCTTCAGTTGCACGGGCGATTGCCCATTGAGGTGCCGGATCGCCGCGGCGGCGAGGGACGCCGCCCAGCTCATCAGCCGCGCGGGACGCCGCCACTGGGCGTCGAGTTGAGTGTTCTCCGCTTCCGGGATGTGGCACGCCGCCACAGTCAGCATCGTTCGGTATTGGGCGAGCGGATGGGCGTTGTTGGGTATGCGTTGCAGAGCGGCGAAGGCCTCCTCCGGCGGCTGACGCCATTGGACAAGTTCGTCGTTCCATTTCCGCAGCTCCCTGGGACTCGGAAGGTTGCCGTGAAGCACCAGGAAACTGACCTCCTCGAACGAAGCGTGTGCCGCGAGATCGGCGACGTCATAACCACGGTAGTAGAGCCTGCCCTCGCGCCCCTCCACCCGGCTGATGTCCGTTGAGCCGACGACCAGCCCGTCCAGTCCGCTTCCGTAGCTCTGGAGGCGCGGCGGATCACTTCGTCCGATCAAGCGTCCTCCCCCTCCGGCAGGGGACGTTTCCCGTGACCGGTGTAATGGGACAGCGGCCTGAACAGTCGTCCCTGGTCGATTTGTTCCCGCACCCTCGCGACCAGACCCGCCATTCGGCCCACGGCGTAAAGACACGGCACCAGCGGTGCGTCAGCGCCGAGCAGGTGAAACAGCAGGGCGGCGTAGAAATTGATGTTGACGTGTATCCCTTTCGGGGCAAGACGCCGGGTCGCCTCCTCCTCGACGGTGCGTGCGGTGATGAACAGCGATTCCTGCCCTTTGCGTTTCGCCACCGAAGCCAGTTCACGCCTCAGCAGGGTTACGCGTGGGTCCGCCATGCGATATACACGGTGGCCGAATCCCGCGATCCTTCCGCCGCGCTCGATGGTGCTCCCCACCCAGTCGCGACCGTCCTCCGGTCCGCGCAGCACCAGCAGCTGCTGCAGCACCCCCTCGACGGCTCCACCAAGCCGCGGCCCGCGAAGCGCGGAAAGTCCGGCAACGACGTTGTAATAGGGGTCTGCAAGACAGCTGGCGACGATCAGCGAGGTGAACGTGGGAGCGTCGAGCCCGTGATCCGCGTACAGCACCCAGAGCAGATCCAGGGTGGCGGCGTCAGCGGGATCGGGCTCGCGATCCGCGAGGGCGGCGATGGTCGATTCCGCGAGGCTCTTGTCCGGATCAAAGGCAACAGGTTTTCTGCCGGCACGCAGCCGGGCGATGTGCGCGACCAGCGCGGCGACCTGCCCGACAATCCTCATCTCCCGCCAGTGCCGTTCTCCCGCAATGTCGTCCGACGCGCTCAGCTCATGGCAGCCCAGCGCGGACACCGCGGCGCGCAGCAGGCGTGTCGGGTGAGTGTGCACAGGGTCCATGTCGCGAAGCAGATCGAGCACTTCAGAGGGGAGCTGCCGGCTGCTGCGAAGGTTGCTGCGGAAGGATTCCATGCCGGCGGGGTCTTTTTCCGGAGGATCTCCAGTGATCAACAGGTGAGCGACCTGCTCGAAGCCAACGCGTCCCGCCAGTTGCTCGACCGGGACGCCGCGGTAGGCGAGCGTTCCACTGGCGGGGTCCAGCCAGGCAACCTTCGTCGTCGAAGCGATGACGCCGATCAGACCGCGGCCGACCTCCGTCGTCACCGGCCAGGCAAACGAGGGCTCCCGCCAGTCGTAGTAGCCATCGACCGTTTTGATCACCTCGCTGCTGCGCACCCTGCCTCCGGGATTCGCCTTTGTTTTCACGAAGGTAAGCCCCGTTCTCGCGCTGGAACAACGGAGCGTTCGCCATCCTCGCAAGAATCGGCGATTCAAGAACTTCGGGTTCTCAACCGATACAAGAAATGAGGGACTCTGCGTCCCATCGTAGGACCCTGGTCAACCAGAAGCACGGAAGAACCCGTGACGATCGAACCCTATGCAACTGCGTCCGCCGCGGGCGGCACGACTGCCGCGTATCGTCCGACCGGCCTGCCCCGGTCGACGGCGCCGGTCTCCGCCGTGCAGGGGGCGTCCGTGTGCCCCAAGTGCGGCAGGTCGGGGTACGATTGTTGCGAGTACGACGACCGGATCCTGATTTCCCCGGAGGGCCAGGCCCGGGCAATGGCGCTCGCCTCACCGCAGGATGCCCAGAAGACCCCCTCCCCGGAGCCTGAACAGCAAGCCACCGGAAACTCCGATTCGGCAAAGCCAAATGATCCCGCTTCCCCATCTCTGACATCGGCAGCCGTCGATCCAACAGCGAAAAAGGAGAACGGCGGCGGGAATGAGACCGAGACCGGGAGCGATGCCGACAGGGATCATGAATCCACGGAACATGGAAGCCGTCCAGCGGGTGCGTCGCACAGCGGCGAATTGTCGAAAGACGAGCAGAAAGAGGTTGACGACCTGAAGAAACGCGATCAGGAAGTCCACCAGCATGAGGCAGCGCACAAAGCAGCCGCCGGACAGCTTGCGGTCGGCGGACCGAATTACACGTACAAAACCGGACCCGACGGGGAGCAGTACGCGACAGGCGGCGAAGTCAAAATCGCCGTCGGTTCGGGGCGCACTCCGGAAGAGAAGCTGAAGAACGCCGAGCAGGCGTCACGCGCCGCGCTGGCACCGGCCAAACCCTCAGGGCAGGACCGCCAGGTTGCCGCTGAGGCGCAGAGCGTTGCAATGGACGCTCAACGGGAAATCAACCAGGAACAGGCTAAAGGAACAGACCGGGGCAAGGAAACCTCGCAGGCAACCAGCGCTCAGGCCGCCGTCGATTCGGGCAACCGGGTCGATCGGGATGAAGGACAGGATGACGCGCTCACGAAATCCTCCACGGCACAGCAACCGTCTACGGATTCCGATCACGATGGAGACCGGGATGCGGGCGGATCGAGCGACACTCCTCTCGTCCGCGCCCTTTCCCGCGCCGCAGCCGCCTATCAACGGCAGGCCTACCCTCAAACCATGAGCCTCGGGGAATCGTGGTAGCTGTCGCTTGAGTCCGCGTAAAGCAACGCACGAGCGAGAGAGTGCAGGATTCCCGAATCCGCAGCACCTGTCGCCATGTTTCCTAGAGCACTTTCGCAAGCACGAGCGTACTGTCGTCTTCGAGCATTTTTCGCCCGTGATAGCGCATCAATTCCGCTTCGAGCTCGGCGAGCGCGTGGCTCGGTTCATGCTCCGCGGTGGCGTTGATATACTGCTTGAGACGGACCACTCCGAATTCCCTGCCGTCCGATGCTGTCGCTTCGGTGATTCCGTCGGTGTAGAGCAGGACGCTGTCGGCCGGCGACAGCTGCACCGTTTCCTGCGTGTACTCGGCGTCCGGCTCGATCCCGAGGACGATCCCGCCTGAGGACAGGTCCCGCGTGCGCCCTTCCCTGTTGAACACCAGCGGCGGATTGTGCCCGGCGTTGACATAGGTCAGCGTCCGGTTGGCCGGATCGAAGATGCCCACGAAGAACGTGATGTACTGCTCCTGCGGCGTGTTCGCATGTATCAGGGTATTGATCTGAGTTGCGATTTGGTTCGGCTCCAGTCCGAGGGTTGCGCAGATACGCAGACTGGCCTGGAGATTCGCCATGATCAAAGCGGCCCCGGCGCCTTTGCCGGAAACATCCCCCACCGCGAGCAGCGTGCGGTTGTGATCCAGCCGCATCACGTCGTAATAATCGCCCGCGACCTCGAGGCAGAACCGGCTGCGTGCGGCAACGTCCAATCCCGGCGTTTCCGGGATGTCGCTGGGGAGAAAACCCTGCTGAATCTCGCGTGCCAGGTTCAACTGCTCCTCCAGCCGCCGCTTCACGAGGTTTTCTTCGAGCAGGCGCAGATTTTCGCTCGCCAGGGCGATCTGATGCGTCAGACCGAGCAGAATGTCCACACTCTCGGGTGTGTAGTCATGCCCGCGCGTGGTTTGACCGAGGGCCAAAAAGCCGATCAGGCGGAGACGGGTGAACATCGGCAGCACCAGGTAAATCCCCTCCTTCTGGATCCAGAGCATCTGGCCGTCGGTGAACGGCACTCGAAACGACGCCATCGCCTCGTCGAGCAGCACCGGGCGTCCCGTGCGCTCGAGGTGAGCCACCAGGTCGCTGTCCTCGGCGAACGGCGTTGGCGACCCGTCGTGGACATGGTACTCCCCGCCTGCCACCTTGAAAACGGCGACCACCCGCGACACGCCCAGCGCTTCGTTGAGGCGCTGTTCCACATGCGTGAACAGGGTGTCACGATCCGGGAATGATCCCATCCGTTGAGCCAGATCGTCGAGCATGATCCGCAGCTGGTACCGCTCGGGGTAGAAGCGCCGTTCCAGCCAATCCTGCAGGAACCGTTGCGCCGGGCTGACCCCCAGCGCGAGCATCATCGCGAGCAGCAAAATCGGGGTCCGGCTGGTGATGCCGAGATAGGTGATCAGCAGGTGTCCGACTCCGTAGACAACGGCGAAGAAAACGAGTAGCAGCGACGCGGTGAGCAGGAACATGCGGGTTCCGCGCCGCAGCTTCCCCTCCACTTCGAGCAGGCGGTAGCGCCCGAGCGAGTAGGCGAGGCTCAGCGGCGTCAGCAGCAGCGCGATAAAGCCAAGATTGGTCAATAGCAGTTGGCCGGTCAGCGGCAGGTTGCTGAACCACTCGCGGAGGAAACTGGCCGAGACGAGCAGGAAGGTAAGCGCGGTGACTCCCACCAGCGAACCCCGGAGTACCAGCCTCGTCTGGCGTCCCTCCAGCAGTGTGCGCGCTGCCCGGTGGTGGCGGCGAAGCAGCCAGGTCCCGATCCAGAATTGCGCGAGAATCAGGGTGACCATTATCCGCGGATGATCCTGCACGACATTGCTGCGGCTGAACAGCGCCCATAGTCCCACCGCCACCTGTGGGCTGTAAATCACCAGGTACCCCCAGCGCCGCAGGCGGAGGAGCAACCTCGAGGTCCGCGGAAACACCAGGTGCAGATTCAGCCAAAGCCCGCCGGCGAAAAACATCATCACGCGCAGGATCTTGGTGATCGTGTCCTGCCCCGGTATCTGGAACGTGGCGAGCTCGGAGTTGAACAGCGTGAACATCGTCAGCGGGAACGCGGCCATCGCGTAGCAGAACAGGGTGAGAACGCGGACGCCCACCGACTCGGACCGTTTCTGAAATGCCCACAGCCCCACACCGATGAACGATAGGATTATCAACAGCCGCAGGATCTGGAGCAGGACAAAAGGCAGAATCTCCAGCGTCGACACACTGCCGATCTGCAGCGTCGTCCCACGCAGGCGGCTGAAACGCTTGAAAGTGATCGGCACTCTTTCGCCGGGTGTGCGGTCGCTCGCGAGAAACGCCCGGATCTGTTCGTAACTCGAGAGGGTGTCACGGATTGCGATCAGCGAATCTCCGCGCGCGGGAACGAATGCACCGGTAAATTCGCTGCTGTCGACATTTGAGAAAACCCATGAAGCGTCATCGTGGGACTCCACGGTGGTGTTCAACACACCTCTGTCGGCCCAGCTCCGCAGCTTGCTGCTCTCCCAGACAAAGAACAGCATCACGTAGGCTAGAAACAGCAGGCCCGCGCTCATGATGAGGCTCTTGATGACGCCTTTCTGCACCCCGATCCTCCCCGCTCCGTATCCCCCGATGCGCTGGTCTATTTGGCTCGCTTCTTCACCCCTGGTCTCGTCGTCTTGCCGCGCTTCGCCACGCCGCGCTTCCCGGATAGACGCTTTCCCGGGCGTCCCGGCACCCTCCGGGCAACGAGCAGTGTGAAATCATCCGAGAATTTATCATCGCCGGAAAACGAGATCACCCGGCGGCGCACCTCGCCGACAATCGTTTCGCTCTTCTTCCCAGATGCAGCCTTGACAGCCTTAATCAATCTCTCCTCGCCGAACTCTTCGTCCGCGCCGTTCATCGCTTCGGTGACACCGTCGGTGAACAAGACGAGGACGTCGTTTTTCCGAAGGGCCTTCTCACCCACGAAATAGGTCAGATTCGGAAGTACTCCGAGGATCAATCCGCCCACGTCCAGCGGCTCGACCTTGCCGCTCTGCGCTCGAAGCAAATACGGTGGATTATGGCCCGCGTTGACATATCTCATCTTGCCGGAAGGCAGGTGCTCCGCGACAAAGAAAGTAACATAGGTTTCCTCAGGAGTATTCTGGCAGATGATATCGTTGATCCCGGAAACCATCATGCCGAGGTCCATCTGCGCGTGGACGAGCGCGCGGAGGCTCGCCTGCAGGTTGGCCATGATCAAGGCCGCCCCGGCTCCTTTCCCGGAAACATCCCCCACGGCAAGAATCGTCCTGCCGTCGTCCACATGGATCACATCGTAGTAATCGCCGGCGACCTCCAGGCTGAACAGGCTGGTTGCCGCGATCTCGAGACCCGGTGTGCTCGGGATGCGCCGGGGAAGGAATCCCTCCTGGATCTGGCGCGCAAGTCCGAGCTGTTCCTCGAGTCTTTTCTTCTCAAAATTGTCCTCGAGCAGCACGAGGTTCTCAAGCGTCAGCGAAAGTTGATCCGCCAGGCTGCCGAGGATTTGAACTTCCTCCGAGCGGTAGCGTTCATCGTCCTCCTTGCTCCCGAGGGCGATCATTCCCGTCAGCTTCTCTCCGCTCGTCAGTGGCAGCAGCAGCTCAATCCCATTGGTCAGCAGCCAGTCTCGCTCTAAGGGGAGCAGCGTCCTGTCCCCTTCCACGGTGATTTCATCGACGAACAGCGGATGGCGACGGGTGAGTAGCATCGCCGTCAAACGGCCGTCGGGATCGAAGGGCACGGGCTGTCCCTCCATCGTGGCGAATCCGCCCTGATCGAGGGATTGGACGGGAACCACCATCCCCACGTTCAACCCGTCCTTCAGCGATTGCAGCAGATCCCGCGAGAGCGTTTCACGGTCCGGCATCGAAGCGGCGCGCCGGACGAAATCGTTCACCAGCGCTCGCAGTTTCCGGCGTTCTGGGTAAAAGCGAATCTCCAGCCACCGCTGCACCTGTCTCTGAATCGGAGCGACCCCCGCGGCGAGTACAATCGCCAGAAGCAGCACAGGAGTGCGGTTGGAGATGCCTAACACCTTGACCATCAGGTTACTGGCGATCAGCACCAGCGCCAGCATCAGCGTCAGCAGCACGCCTGCCGTCAGCACGTAGCGCGTTCCCCGTCGCAGTCTCGCCTCCACATCGAACAGTCCATAACGGTTGAACGCGATCAGGAAACTGTATGGGATCAGCAACATGAACAGGGTGAAAACGAGGATGATGAAGACGCGCGCATCACCCGGAAGGCCGTTGATCGTATTCGGTCCGAAGAATATCAGGATGAGCACCAGAATCAGAAACGGGGTGAGACCGATCCCCGTTCCCCGAAGCACCAGCCTCGTCTGCCGTTTCACCAGATCCGTCTCGGCTCTGCCATAATGGAAACCGAGCAGTGTGAAACCGGCAGCCATCTGGGCGATGATGATCACAATCGAGGCCCACCCCATGACGTTCCCGGAAACGCCGCTGACGATCAAAATGAGGAAGATCACCATCGGTGCGTAGCAGAGCGAATAGGCGAGCCACGGCGATTTGGCCATAATTTTCGAAGGCCTCGGGAAGAGCAGATTCAGGTTTAACCAGAAGGCCGAAAAGAGGGAAGCGAGAAGGCCAATGCTGGCGCGAAGTACAGGTTGTATGGGCCCCAGGATCCCGGCTTTGAATCCCTCCAGCGATGTAACCGCCTGCAGTAGCATCGCAGCCAGCCCGAAGCTGAACAGCGCGAACGCTCGCACGCTGCCGGATGTCGGCTGCCGCAGCAACCCGATCATGCCGACCGCAAAGAACGCATAAGCGATCAGGAAGCGGATAATGTGCATCACTGTCACGCTGATCAGGCGCGGCGTGGGCACGGTCCGAGCGACCGCGTGAGCGGTCAGCGTATCCCCATGCTCCAGGTAGCCGATCACAATCTCCTCGCCGATTGGCAGCGGGTAGTCCGTGAACTCCCGCAGAATCGCCCGCGTTGCTTTTTCCCCGTTGATCGTGAGCAGGGTGTCCCCCGTGGATGGCCGGGGAACGTTCGGATAATCTGTGGCTTGCACATCGGCAAAAACGAAGGTCGTTGAATCGACGGCGATCGCGTCCGATTGAATCGAACCCGATTTTTGCCAAAGGATCAAAGCTCCCGTGTGGATTACCAGCGATCCCAGGAAGAGCAGGAAAACCAGGCCCGCAATGACCATCATGGCAATCGTGATGGTACGATCAAGCCGCCCGCGTGGGGTCATGAATCGGTCTCCGTGTACGGTTCCAGGCCGAGGGAATTACGCGATGCCGTGCCGCTTCTTGTATTCCAGCCAAGTCTGCTTGAGCTCGAAAAAGGCGTCGAAATCCGCCCGGAGCAGGAATGGATTCGTCTCCTTCTCCCTCCCGATCGTGGAAGTGCGCTCCACGCCGAAATCGTGCCCCGGGAAAATTCTCACAGTGTCCGGAAGCACCATCAGCTGCTGATGCAGACTTTCGTATTCCTCACGCGCCTGCGCTTCTGTGGTGGTCCCCCCTACTTTGCCGACAAACAGCGTATCCCCGGTGAACAGAGCGTCGTCCACGCGCAGGCAAATGCTGTCCTCCGTGTGGCCGGGGGTGTGAATCACTTCCACTTCATAATCGCCGAGCGGCAGGCGTGAACCGTGGAGGATTTTGGTCTGGGTGATATCTTCGACGTCGCCGTAGGCCACCGCGTGACGCCCGGTGAGCTTGCGCATCCGCTCGTTGCCGTTCGTATGATCGTCATGCCGGTGGGTATTGAACACATACTGGATCTTCAGCCCCCAGTCCTCGGCGTACAGGGCGAGCGCATCCGGATCGTAGGAAGGGTCGACCACCATCGCGATTTTCCATTTTTCATCCGCGCACAAATACGCGAAATTGCGGTCGCCACCGGTTTCGAACTGCTCGACGATCATGCCTGCGCGTCCGTTCTTCTGCATCTCGTTGCTCCAAACGGAGTGTGTTGGAGGTGATTATCGATTCGAAAAGGTACGCCCCCTCGCTCCCCCGGTCGAGCGGGGAATCGCAACCACCCGCCGATCTGCTCGGGAGCCTCCCGAGGGTGCAAAAACTGGATTTATCGCCCCCTCTGCCGCAACGTTACTCACTCCCGCTGGTTCACCCTGGAGGTACGGATGTCCGAGCCGCTTGTTCCTGTCGTCAACCTGCACGAGCTGACGAAAGTTTACCATGGCGGCGGGGGCGATGTGGTCGCCGTCGATCGACTTTCCCTCTCCATTCCACCGGGCGTGAGCGTCCTCGCCGGACCTTCTGGATGTGGCAAGTCTACGTTAATCAACCTTTTGGGAGCCATGGACCTGCCAACCTCCGGGCTCGTTGAGGTCGCCAGCCAGAAATTGCAGGAGTTGACCGAGGACCAGATCGACACTTTCCGGCGGAGAACAGTCGGCATCGTCTTCCAGTTTTTCCACTTGATGCCGGTGCTCACCGTGCTCGAAAACGTCGCCCTGCCCGCCGAATTGGCGGGGACGCCTCACCAGCAGTCGCGCCAGCGCGCCGCATCCCTGCTCGACCGGGTCGGGCTGTCGCACCGCGCCGATCATCGCCCGCACGAATTGTCCGGAGGGGAAGTCCAGCGCACCGCAATTGCCAGGGCGCTGGTCAACCGGCCCGCGGTGGTGCTCGCGGACGAACCCACCGGCAACCTGGACAGCGCGGCGAGCCGTACCGTGATGGAGCTCTTCGCGGAAGCGGTTACCGGAGAGGGAGCGTCCGCCGTGGTCGCGACTCATGATCCCGATGTCGTCGCCCGGGCGGACAGGGTGTACCACCTGCTCGACGGCCGCCTCGAACGGATCGAGGGAAACCTGCCCGGAGTCCACTCGTGAAACCGCTCCCCCGGTTGATTCTGCGCAACTGGGCAGCCCGCCCGGGACGAACGCTGCTCGCGATCGGAGGGGTCGCGCTCGGCGTTGCGGTGCTGCTCGCCGTGCGCGTCGCCAACTTCTCCGCCATCGAAGCGTTCACGAGGACGCTGGAAATGGTCGCCGGACGCGCCGACATCGAAATCTTTGCCGAGGGCGAAGCTGGAATGGACCCCTCGCTGTTTGCGCCGTTCACCCGGATGAATGGCATCGCCGCGGCCACTCCGGCGTTTATGATGCGGGGGGCTGCCGGAGCCTCACGGCGAGGTGTGCGTCTGATGGGCGTCGACCTCGCCCGCGACAGCCGGGTCCGCCCCTGGTACCGCGCCGAACTCGGCAAGGACAGGAGCCCGCTGACCCTCTTCACGACGCCCTACGGTGCGCTGATGACCCCCGCTCTCGCACGGGAGCTGGGGCTGAAACGCGGCGACTGTTTCCCGTTCTTCCACGCTGCTCAGGTGGACACCCTCGAACTGATGGGATTGTTGCAAGGGGAGCAGGTCAGCCAGGCGAGGAGCCGCGACCTCGTCGTCATGGACCTGCCGCGGGCCTGGGAGCTGAAGGACACACGGCCCGTCATCCACCGCATCGACCTGATCCTCGAACCGGGAATCGCTGTCAAGGACGCCCTCGACGATCTGAAAACGTGGCTGCCTGCGGGGGTCGTCGCCGAAGCCTCCGGCTGGCAGCGGCCGCAGGCCCGCAAAATGCTCGCCTCGTTCCGGCTGAACCTCACCGCGCTCGCATTTGTCGCGCTGCTCGTCGCGGGATTTCTCGTCTTCCAGACAGTCTCGACCACCGCCCTCGAGCGGCGGCGCTCGGCGGGAGTGCTCCGTTCCGTCGGCGCATCACGAAAGTTCATCCGGAATCTTTTCCTCGCGGAGGGAACCGCGCTCGGCCTCACCGGCGGCGCGCTCGGTATTCCCCTCGGCCTGCTGCTCGCTCGGGCGGCGGTGATCCTGGTCAGCCAGTCGGTCAGTTCCATCTACCTGCTCGAGGGGACGCACCGGGTGTGGGTCCCCCTCGAAGCGGTCGTCAGTTCGTTCCTCATCGGTCTCGGCGTGTCGCTCGCCTCGGTCGCCCCGATCGCGGTCGAGGCTTCGCGCGTTCCGCCGCGCGAGAGCCTCGCACGGCAGATCCTCGAGCAGCGGCTCAACCCGAAACGGCTGGCGAAAATCGGCGTTCTGATGCTGGCCGCCGGTGGAATCCTCGCGAAATGGCCGATCCCGCAGTTCCCGGTGATCAGCGGGTATGTTTCGGCGATGTTCCTCGTGTTCGGGGTGGCGCTCGCGACGCCGTGGACTCTGGGAGCGCTTTACAGCGTCATCACTGCTGTCGGTGGGAAAAAGCTGGGGTCGGGCGTCCGGCTGGCGCTCGGCGTGCTCGTCCGTTCGCGGCACAGGATCACACCCGCCGTTGCCGGGCTGGCGACCGCCGTCGCGATGTGGCTCAGCGTGGACATGATGGTCCGTTCGTTCCGCGACACGGTGGACAACTGGATGCAATCCACGATCACCGCCGACCTGATCGTGATGGCCGGAGGGTCGTTCAACGTCGGCAAACGGGACCTGATGCCGCTCGAAGTGTTTTTCGACGTCAAGAACGCTCCGGGGATCGCCGACGCCGACCATTTCAAGAGTGTCCGGCTGCCGATCGCCGGGCTGCCCACTACCGTCGCCATGGTGGACGCCGCGTCGGTGGGCCGCCAGGACCGCCTTTCCTATTTGCAGAAGGTCCGCCACGGCAAGCCGACGGACGCCCTCGCCGCGGGGAAAGAGGCCTGCCTGATCAGCGAGCCGCTCGCCTTCCGCAGCCATCTCGGGGTGGAAGACACGCTCCGCTTTCTCGGTCCGAACGGCCCCGAGGCCCTCAGGATCACCGGCGTTTACCACGATTATACCAGCGATGCCGGGCTGGTGCTCGTGGACCGTTCCTGGTTCCTCAAACGGTGGCCGGACCCGGAAATTGAATCGGTGGCGGCCTACCTGCCGAAGGGGATGAGCCTCGCGGAGGGACGCCGGATTATCCGGCAGGCCGTGCCGCCGAAATACACGATCGAGATCTTCAGCAACCGGGATCTGCGGAACGGCGTGCTCAAGGTATTCGACAACACGTTCAAAATCACGTACGCGCTGGAAGCAGTGGCGGTGATGGTCGCGCTGCTCGCGGTCGGCGGCGGCATGGCTACCCTCGTCCAGGAGCGTCGGCGCGAGCTGGCAATTTTGCGCGCGGTCGGCGGCAGTCGCAGACAGGTGTTGAGACGTGTGCTGGCGGAGGCCGGGTTAATCGGTCTTTCCGGTTGGCTGCTCGGCGCGGCGCTCGGGATTGCGCTCAGCATCGTGCTGACCTACGTGATCAACCGTTATTCCTTCGGCTGGTCGCTGAACCTGGAGCTCCCCGGCAGGACCTTCGCGCTCTCCTGCGTGCTGATGGTCGCCGCCGCGCTGCTCGCCGGAGCGGTGCCCGCGCGTGACGCCTCACGGATTCCCGTCGCCGAAGGTGTCCGCATCGATTCGGAATGAAG
>CAZIDZ010000006.1:0-1479 GCA_964538455.1 uncultured bacterium | reverse complement strand
GCGCAGCAGTGGAAAACACCTATCCCGGGCTACAAATGGTCGTTCCCGCGCGATCACGCCAACCACGGCGACTACCCGGTCGAGTGGTGGTATTACACCGGCCACCTGCTGCCCGTCGGTGCGGATTCCACCGATCCGGAAGCCTGGGTGCACCTGCAGCTCACCTTCTTCCGCTCCGCCGCGGGCGGGCCCGAGGTGCATCCCCTCTACTTCGCGCACCTTGCGATGTCGGGCGGCGCGACCGGGGATTTCAATTATGCCGAACGAATCGCGCGCGGCACCCTCGGCGAGGCGGGCGCGGACCAGCCGGTGTACCACGTCTGGCTGGACAACTGGCGGGCGTCGCAGATCGGCCGGCGGCAGGTGCTCGAAGCGTGGGACAAGAACGTCGGCGGGTTCCGTCTGATCGCCACCCCCGAGGGCGGCCCCGTGCTCAACGGCGACCGCGGGTTCAGCGCGAAGACCCCGGACGGGTCGGAGGCGTCCTACTATTACTCGATCCCGTACATGGAAGCGAAAGGCTACCTGCTCCTTCCCGAAAAAGCAGACGGAAGTGATGGTGAATCGACGAGTCAGTCGTCCTCCAGTAGTCATCCTGAACGCAGTGAAGGATATGGGGGTTCTTCTGGCAACAAGAGCGATTCGTCGCCAACCGCTGTAGCCGTTACCGGCCAGCTCTGGATGGACCACGAATTCGGCAACCAGGGACTGAGTGGAAGCCATTTCGGCTGGGACTGGTGGGGGCTGCCGCTGCCGGGCGGGGACGCGCTGATGCTCTACCGCATCCGCGACGCCGACGGCAACCCGATCCCGCAGTCGGAGGGAACTTTCATTCGCGCGGACGGCACCACCGTTCGGCTGCGCCGCGATGACGTCAAAGTCACCGTCACCGGCGAGTGGACCAGCCCCGCCAGCGGGATCAGGTACCCGCACGGCTGGAAAATCGCCGTCCCCCATCTTAAGCTGTCGCTGACCGTCACCCCCGTCCGCGACGACCAGGAGCTCCGCACCGGCCGCTCCACCCGCGTCACCTACTACGAAGGCGCAGTCCTTGTCCACCGGAAAGGGTATAAGGACGGTTCCTACGGATTTGTTGAAATGGTGGGATACCGTGGAAAGTAAAACTCAGGAAATGGACCTGCTGTCCACATCCCGGGCCACCCGAATTGCTACACTTATTGGGACAGTTACCTTTTTCGCGATGCACAAGAAAAATCCCGCGAAAAAGAGAAACTGTCCCTAATAGCTGTCATCACCAGCACTCCTGCGTCAGCGGGAGGGCGCGGTGATCTCCAATTCCACTGCACCTACTGAGGGACAGTATACTCACAATCCTGTTCCTTTGGGATTGTGAGTATACTGTCCCAGTCATCTACTTTGGAGATTGCCGCGTGCCGAACAGACGGCACTGGCAATGACAGATAAAAACAAAAACCCGACGCCCAAGAGTAAAGCGACGCATTTCACCCCATTGTCATT
>CAZIDZ010000005.1:38738-114367 GCA_964538455.1 uncultured bacterium | reverse complement strand
CCATCATGCCACCACCCATCATTCCGGGACCCATCATGCCACGGCCCATCATGCCGTAACCCATCATCCCGGGTCCCATCATGCCTCTCGACATCATTCCCCGTCCCATCCAGCTGCCGGGGGCCGTGGAGGAGGTATCGGCCTGCATCATGGAACGGCCGCCGCCCATCATCTGAGCCAGCGACAGCGACCATCCCGCAAGCAGGACGACAGCTGCAATAGCCAACACCTTGCGTAACATGGTATGCCTCACTTTCCTGTTTTGCCACAGTGTTTTTGTTGCTGCACGTACTTTTCCGGATTTCATTCAAACTCCCTCTGACACAACGGGCAGCAGAGATAATAAATTTCATCTTTATACATGATCGAGATTTGCTCATTGTTCCGACTCATCCTTTTACCACAAACAGGGTCGAACAGCTTCCTCTGCCGAACCATATTCTCCTCACATACAGTGTTCCCTTGATTCAGCCGTGATGAGCGGCATGCTGTGTCCGCCCTCGGTCGAGCAGAGCGTCCGGATTGGAGCAGCAGGACATCGCCGGAGCGTTGGCGTTGTCGCGCTCGTTTTCCTCGCCAAAGGCGATCAGCGACCAGTGAAGTTTCGCCAGAACGCCGAGTGATGGAATCCGCTCCGCGTTTCGCAAAACCTCCAGGATTTTCCTGGCATCGATCTTCATCAGATCGTACTCGATCGTAAGACGCTGCCGATCGCCCTCTCTCGTTACACTCAAGACGCCGCTGCGCGATTGAAATGCGTCCTGTACCTCTTTCGGAATCTCTTCGGATTCCGAAAGGACAACCGGGAATATCCGTTTCCTGATCAAGCCGTTCATCGTATTTCCCAGGCTAACCGCTTGTCGTACATCTTCACTGCTTTCTGAGTGCAATCGGGATGCCAAGAATTCGGCTTTAATAACCAGCGACTTAGCGGGTCCTTCCCGCTGCGCAATTCAACAAAACGTTCAACGCATCTCATTTTTTTCAACTCATGAAACGAACGTCCCGGCGGCGGGATTTCCGCTGCCGGGACGCTCTGCGAAAAATCACGAGGTCAGCGTTGAAGGTGGGTTACCAGAGATGGTTCCTTTCCCTTCAGCGCGCGATCTCCTGTTGCATCTGGTGGAACTCCCTGTTCGAGATCTCACCCTTGGCGTACCTCTTGCGCAGGATGTCCATAGGAGAATCCTGCGAGATCATTGGGCTGTATCTGTCGTTGCGTGAATTCGAGAATGACCTTGTGATCGCAATAATGGCAAAGATCACAATGGCGATCCAGAGAATCCAGCCAAGACCCATGCCGCCCATGCCAAGACCGCCCATCATGGTTCTGACTCCTTTCTCCCCCCGATTACGTCGCATAATCAGGTTTGTTGCCTATCTCCCTAAATCTGTTCCCCTCGCGATGGCACACTTCCTGCTCCACTCTGCCAAGGAGGTTTCAGGCGTCGATATCTTTCGTCCGAGGCTCGCTTCACCGTTCACAAATCAATTGTCCTCAAGCGCAATGCGTTGAGGATCACCGAAACCGAGCTGAATGTCATCGCGGCGCTCGCTATGATCGGGCTGAGCAGCAGGCCAAAGAAGGGGTAGAGAATTCCCGCCGCGAGAGGAACGCCGATTGTGTTGTACACAAAGGCGAAGAAGAGGTTCTGGCGAATGTTCCGCATCGTTCCCTTACTCAGGCGGCGGGCCCGCACGATTCCGTTCAAATCCCCTTTGACCAGAGTAATGCCTGCGCTTTCCATCGCAATGTCGGTTCCCGTGCCCATGGCGATACCAACCTGAGCCTGGGCGAGCGCGGGAGCATCGTTGATCCCATCCCCCGCCATGGCGACCGTTTCGCCGTCTTCCTGTAGTTCAGCAACCAGCTTCGCCTTCTGGTCGGGCAGCACCTCCGCGACCACTTCGTCAATGTTCAACGAGCGGGCGACGGCTTCGGCCGTCTTTCTGTTATCGCCTGACAACAGGACAATCTTCAACCCGCTAGCGCGCAGGGCTTGAATCGCCGGCGGAGTCGTCTCCTTGATCGGATCCGAAATGCCGACGATACCAGCGATCAATCCACTAATCGCCACGTAAATCACAGTGGCGCCCGAAGACTGCAACTCTTGAACACGCTGTTCAAACGGATTTTGATTCGCTCCAATCTCCTTCATCAGGGCGGGATTGCCTACAGCAACCGTGCGGCGATCAATTTCACCGATGATCCCCTTTCCGGTCACTGAGAGGAACCCCTCCGCTTCCCCGACACGCAATCCGCGCGTCTCCGTCTCCTCAAGGATCGCCGCCGCGAGGGGATGCTCACTCGACTTTTCAATGGCCGCAACAAAGCCCAGCACGTCATTTTCAGACCACTCCGAGGTCACCTCGAGGTTGGTCACGCGAGGTTTTCCTTCAGTGAGCGTTCCCGTTTTGTCGATCACCAGGGTGTTCACTTTCTCCATCACTTCAAGCACTTCCGCATTCCGGATCAAGACTCCTGCTTTCGCTCCGCGTCCAGTGCCGACCATGATCGACATCGGAGTTGCAAGCCCCAGAGCGCACGGACACGCGATGATCAACACAGCCACCGCGTTGACCAGGGCGTAGGTGAGAGCAGGTTGCGGTCCGAGAGAAAGCCAAACGAAAAATGTGACCAGAGAGGTGAGCACGACGATGGGAACAAACCAGGCCGAGACGATGTCCGCAAGGCGCTGGATCGGGGCACGGCTGCGCTGAGCCTCGCTCACCATCTTGACAATTTGCGCAAGCAGTGTGTCCGCACCCACACGTCCTGATTCCATCACAAAGCTGCCGGTTCCGTTCACCGTCCCGCCGATCACCCGATTCCCCTGTTCCTTGTGCGCAGGAACCGGTTCGCCGGTGACCATCGACTCATCGATGTTGCTCGCACCGTTGAGCACGACTCCATCCACGGGCACTTTCTCGCCGGGACGCACCCGGAGATGATCGCCGACCTGCACCCGGTCGAGGGGAATGACTTCCTCTTCCCCGTTCTCCACGATTCTGTGCGCTGTTTTCGGCGCCAGGTTGAGCAACTCTTTGATCGCGCTTGAAGTTTGGCTGCGAGCGCGCAACTCAAGCACCTGACCAAGCAGGACGAGGGTTGTGATCACCGCCGACGCCTCGAAGTACACCTCCACTGTACCCTGTTCGCCGCGCATGCTCGCCGGGAAGAGGCCGGGGAACAATGTGGCGACCAAACTGTAGAGGTAGGCCGTGCCCACGCCCATTGCAATCAGGGTGAACATGTTCGGCGACAAGTTGCGGATTGAATTCCAACCACGCTCGAAGAATGGCTTTCCGCCCCAGAGCACCACCGGCGTTGCAAGGATCCACTGAATCAGGATGGAGACTCGTATTGACAACTGAGGGATCAGCCTGTGGCCCGTCATTGGCTCCCACATTGCCATCAATAAAACGGGCAGGCTTAGAACAACCCCGACCCAGAATCGGCGACGCATATCCCGGAGTTCCGGATTCTCCACTTCCTTTCTTGTCGCTGTCCTCGGTTCCAGGGCCATGCCACATTTCGGGCAGGCTCCGGGGCGATCGCTGACGACTTCGGGATGCATCGGGCAGGTGTATTCGACCGACGAATCCACCACAGCCGCCGTTTCGACCATCGGCTCGAGCGCCATTCCGCATTTCGGACAGGCGCCGGGTTGATCCTCAACGATCTCTGGGTGCATCGGGCAGGTGTATTTCGTCCCCGGAGCGGATTCAGTGTCCCCGATTGACGGTTCGACGAAGGATTCCGGATTTTCGAGGAACTCATCCCGGCAGGATGCACTGCAGAAATAATAGTCCCGGCCCTTGTATTCCGCGTGTTCCGCTTCGGTAGGGTCAACGGTCATACCGCAGACCGGATCCTTCACCTGATTCTCTATTTGTTTATCAGGAGCACTCATCAGTGTCTCTCCCTATTCACCAAGGGCATCACGCATCCTCATCAGCGTGATGCAAGTGCAAATCCTTTGTGTGTACTGCTAGCCTGGATACAACCAAGGTGTCGTTGTACACGGACACCATCAATCCAAGCAGGAACAGCATGAAGTTGACGTGATTGAACAGAATGTGTTGTTTAAGTACATGAGCCGCCGGTTCGGGCGCCCCAAAAATCATGCTAACGAAGAAAAGAAACAATCCGAAGAGCCAAAGCCCGAATCCGATGCTCGTCCAACGGGTCGGTTTGTTCCAGAACTGAATCACCTTCAGGTACAAACTGGCCGCCATAATGCTAATGAGCCCCGCGAAAAAGCAGTAGGCATAGGTGTGTGCGTGGGTGCCTTCGTACATGGAGGCTCCGGTGATCATAACGTATGCTGTCCAAATCACCCAGATAATGCTAATCAATGCTGTGAACAGCATGACGCCCTCCAATCTATCTTTCGGCTGCCATCCACGGGATAATGCCAGACCCACTTCCCGTCCGATTCGGCGCTGTACGGGTGGGCCTTACAAGACTTCAGCCCCACGCTGACCGTCCCGGACACGGATTGCCTCATCTACCGGCGAAATGAAGATTCTCCCATCCCCTCGCGATCCCGTTGAGGCGTGCTCGTGGATAATCTTGACGAAATCCTCCACCTGTTCGTCATGGCAGATGATTTCGAGCTTGACGATCTGAGGCGCGGAGTGCATGAATTCACGGGACGTGGAGAAATAATTCGGCTTGAAACCGTATCCCACAGGGTGCACTTCGAGCACCGTGATCCCGGGCGCGTTCGCTGATTCGAGGGAATGCACCACCTGCTCCAATGCGTATGGCCGGATGTACGCTTTGATCTCTTTCATCGTACCCTCATCTGGTTACCGCGTCTATCAGCGACGCTTCACGTTCTACTACAGCAAAGCGGATACCAGTTTTTTAGACAATAAATTTCAAGAGGTTATGCATCAACCTTGGGAGTACTGATTGAAAATTTTGAACAACGCCTGAACGGATTGATTCTTAACCGATTCCGAAACTCTATTGAACGCTGATTTCATGAAAACAAAGACAATCTGCTCGATGAATTTTGCTGTGCTGTTGTTGTCCCTGATTTTTCACGCGGGAATGGATAAAGCGAACCCGGTTGTTTCCAACCGGATTCGCAAGGGCGGCCCAGAGAGGCTGGGCCACGCGCGCTTGGGGATCTTTCGAGGAAAAATCCCGGATTACTTATCATTCCCTGTATCGGGCCTGAAAATAGGCTTCAAAGTCATCCCGCAGATATCGCAGTGCTGTTCACCCTCCGCTTCGGGCTTGACGATCGGATCCATAACACATCCCTGCGGATGCGATGCCCGCAGAGTTTCCACATCCTCATCGCTCATCTTAACCATCTTCATCCCACAGAGGGGACACTTTCCGCCGGGATTGTCGGAAACGACCTGCTTGTGCATCGAGCAGGTGTAGAGCTCATCCGTTGAATAGACGATATCCATCGTCGCACCGCTAGCGTTTCCCTTGTCATCGACTTTGCCCATGGATAAATCCTCCATCATCTCGTGCATGCGATCCGCGGACATCCGGACGCGCTGCACCGACGTGTCCGCTTGATCCGTTGTCTGAACGGCGTTACCCCGGCCGCCATCATCCTCACCGTTCGCTTCGGCGAAATCCTGGATTCCGAGCAACAATACGGCCACCATCGAGATCACCAGGAGCGTCTCTCCAAGCATCTTCATGCGTTTCCTTTCTCCTTTTTTGAACTTCGCTTTTTCACTCCAAGGGATATTCTCATTCCATTCTCATCTCTTTATCTACACCTCCTCAGCTTCATCTTGTGGATCTGGATCGGCCTGCACAGTCTTCCGCTTGATCAGGTAGTAGACCGATGGGATGATGATCAGGGTCAGTACGGTTGAAGTAACCAGACCGCCAACCATTGGGGTAGCAATCCGTTTCATCACAGAGGAGCCTGTTCCCACGCCATACATAATGGGGAGCAGTCCAATCAGATTGACAGCCACGGTCATCAGTTTGGGTCGGACACGTTCGACGGCACCCTCCATCACCGCAGCGCGCAGGTCCGCGGCTATATTCATCCGGCCTTCCGTTTTGTAGCGTTTGTAGGCTTCATCGAGATAGACCAGCATCACCACGCCCGTCTCAGCGGCCAATCCGAGCAGGGCGATGTATCCCACCGCCACCGCCACCGAGTTGTTGAAGTGCAGGATGAACATCAGCCACACCGCTCCGACCAGCGCAAACGGCAGGCTGAGCATAACTACAGCGGGTTCAGTCAGGTTGCCGAAGTGGACATAGAGAAGGAATAGAATGATCAACAAGGTGAAGGGGATAATCAGTTTCAGCCGTTGCTTGGCGCGCTGCATGTACTCATACTGCCCCGACCAGACGATGGAATAACCGACGGGAAGCTGCATCTGCTCGTCGATCACGCGCTGGAGGTTTTTGACGAAGCCGCCGATGTCGCTGTTCCGGGTGTCCACATAGACCCAGACTGTCTTCCGAGCGTTCTCGGTCTTAATCATCGGCGGACCGTCCGTAATCCGGATATCCGCAACCTGGACCATCGGGACCTGGGCGCCACTCATCGTGGGAATGCGAATCCGCTTGATGTCCGAAATGTCATCCCGGACTTCACGGGGATAGCGGACGTTGACCGGGTAACGCGCCTGCCCCTCGACCGTCCAGGTGATGTTCATGCCGCCCATCGCCGACATGATAACATCCTCGATATCGCCCACCGTCAGCCCGAACCGCGCAGCTTTATCACGCTTGATGTTGATATCGATGTAGCGTCCGCCGACGGCCCTCTCCGCGTACACCGAGGTCACTCCCGGCAGGCCGTTCAGATGACCCTCGATCTCCTCACCGAGAGCGGCGAGGGTGTCCAGATTGTCACCCATCAGCTTGATCCCGACCGGAGTCTTGATGCCGGTGGAGAGCATGTCGATGCGGGTTTTAATCGGCATCGTCCATGCGTTCGTCAGGCCGGGGAACTGGATCGCGGCGTCCAGCTCCTTGACGAGGGAGTCCATCGTCACCCCTTTGCGCCACTGACTGTGGTCCCGTTTCAGCGTAATCGTGGTTTCAATCATCGAGAGCGGCGCAGGGTCAGTGGCGGTTTCGGCACGTCCGATTTTGCCAAAGACATGATCCACTTCGGGGAAGGTTTTGATGATCCTATCGGTCTGCTGCAACAACTCCCGCGCCTTTGCGGGGCTGATGCCAGGAGGTGTTGTCGGCATGTAGAGCAGGTCGCCTTCGTTCAGCGGGGGCATAAACTCGCTGCCGATCTTGCTCAACGGCCAGAGGGTAATCAGCAGGATCACGAGGCTGCCGAGAATCATCGCAAGCGGCCAGCGTAACGCCCGCTTGATGACAGGGCGATATGCCCAAATGCTGAAGCGGGAGAGTGGATTTTTTTCTTCGTTGGGAATCTTACCGCGGATGAAGATCGCCATCAGCACGGGGATGATCGTAATCGCCAACAGCGCAGAAGCGGCGAGGGCAAAGGTCTTCGTATAGGCGAGCGGACGGAACAGACGCCCCTCCTGCGCCTGGAGACTGAAGACGGGAACGAAGCTGACAGTGATGATCAGCAGGCTGAAGAAGAGCGCCGGGCCCACCTCCCGTGCGGCGTCCGCGATGATCCGGGAGTGCGGTTTCTTCCCGGCGTCCCGCTCAAGATGCTTGTGGGCGTTCTCCACCATAACGACGCTGGCGTCCACCATCACCCCGATGGCGATGGCAATCCCTCCCAACGACATGATGTTTGCGTTGATCCCCGCCCATTTCATCACCAGAAAGGAGATGAGCACGCCGGCTGGAATGGTAAAGAGAGCGACGAACGCGCTGCGGAAGTGAAGCAGGAAGAGGATGGTGATCAGCGCGACCACGATCATCTCTTCCGTCAGTTTTCCGCGCAGCGTTTCGATCGCCCGTTCGATCAGGTCGCTGCGATCATAGGCCGGAACGATCTTTACGCCCTCCGGCAGGCCGGTCTGCAACTCCTTGAGCTTTTCCTTGACCCGTTCGATCGTGGCCAGAGCGTTTTCACCGTAGCGCATCACGACTACGCCGCCGACCACCTCCCCCTCGCCGTTCCATTCTGCGATCCCACGGCGCAATTCGGGCCCCACTTGGACATGGGCCACCTGGCGCAGTAAAATCGGTTTGCCGTTGGGTCCGGAACCCAATGGAATCGATTCGATCTGGTGGATGATTTCGTTGTCGTCGCGCCCTCGGAAATAGCCCAGACCGCGCACGAAATACTCCGTCTCGGACATCTCCACCAACCGTCCGCCGACATCATTGTTCGAAGCCTTCAGCTGCATCTTGACGTGCTTAAGGGGGATACCCAGCGAGGCGAGTTTGTCCGGATCGACCACGACCTGGTACTGTTTCACAAAGCCACCAACACTCGCGACTTCGGCGACACCGGGGACCGTCTGCAGTTCATAGCGCAAGTACCAATCCTGAAGCGATCGCAACTGCTGCAGGTTATGGTCCTTTGACTGCAGGGTGTATTCGTACACCCAACCCAAACCCGTGGCGTCCGGCCCGAGGCGGGGAGTGACGCCCGGCGGGAGGCTGGAGGCCGCCTGGTTGAGGTATTCGAGCACACGACTCCGCGCCCAGTAGAGATCGGTGCCGTCTTCGAAGATCAGATACACCATCCCGAAGTTGAAGAAGCTGTAGCCGCGCACGTCTTTGACGTAGGGGACGGCGAGCAGCGAGGTCGTCAACGGGTAAATCACCTGGTCTTCAACCACCTGTGGCGATTGGCCGGGATAGTCCGCCATGACAATCACCTGGACGTCAGAGAGGTCCGGGATAGCGTCAACGGGCATCGTGAGCAGAGCGTGCACGCCCATCGCCACCACGGCGAGGGTGATCAGGATGACCAGCGTGCGGTGCTTAATGCTGCCTTCAATGATGCTTTCTATCGGATTCATGATGCTGTCCAGGTTCTCTACACGCCCTACATGCCGGACGTCTTACCGGTGTTCGCGTCCGCTTTACCGGCCGCCATTTTTTTATCGATGCGCCGCTGGATTGCCTCTTGCAGCTTCGCTTCGCTGTCCAGCAGGAATTCGGCAGAGGTGGCGACTTTCTGCCCGGGGTTGACGCCCGCGAGGATCTCGTAATAGGATCCAGTTTCGACGCTGAGATGCACTTCGTGCGGTATGTACCTGCCGCCACCCTCATCGACGAAGACGATGTCGCGCTTCCCGCTGCGAATCACAGCAGATTTGGGAACAGCCACAACCTGTTTTCTGGGATTGGCAAGAATTTCCACATCGACCCACATGTCGGGCTTCAGATCCTCGCCGGGATTCGGCAGCGAGATGCGAACCTCCGCGGTGCGCGACCTGGGGTCGAGAGTCGGATAGATGTACTCCACGGTGCCATCATAGAAATAGGTGGGATCGTAGGACGAGGTAATCCTCGTCTTGTCGCCTTCCCTAACCCACGGTAGTTCGTACTCGTACACCTGGGCGGTCACCCAGATATGATCGAGATTGCCGATCGAGAACAACTTCGCACCAACACCAACCGCGTCGCCTTCGACCACATTCTTCTTCAGCACGACTCCATCGGCGGGGCTTACCAGCGTGAGCCGGCGTTGAACGCGGCGGCTGTCTTCGATCTCCTTGATCTGCTCATCGGTGATGTCCCACAGCGACAGCCGCTGTTCGGCGGCCTGCAGGAGATTGAACGAGTTAGTTTCCAAGTTTCCGATGCCCGAGCCTTTGAGCGACTCGTAGTTGCGCAGCGCCAGCAACAACTCCTCCTGCGCGGTCACAAGCTCGGGGCTGTAGATTGCAAGCAGCGGCTGACCTTTGCGCACCGGGTCCCCGGTGCGGGCGACATACAGCTTTTCGACGTATCCCTTGACGCGCGCGGTTACCGTATACTCACGGTTTTCGGCAACTTTTACAGTCCCGTTGGTACGGATTTCCTGCGAAAGGTCGCGACGGCCAACCACTTCGGAGACTACACCTATGTTCTGCAGGGTCACCGGATCGATGCTGACCACCCCGGGCTTTGATCCGCCCTCATCCTCATACACCGGCACGAGATCCATCCCCATGGGGGACTTTCCCGGTTCGTCCGAGATGTAGGTGGGATCCATCGGCGCGACCCAGTATTTGACCTTGCGCTGCCCCTTGGAAACTGCATCGTTCCGGGAATTCACAGAACCTTTCGCGGCGCCGCTCTCGGATGCCTTTTGGCTCATGTCCATACCCGCCATCGATTTGGCGGAGGATTTGGAGTCGTCCGACATGGAACCTGCGGACATCGGCTTTCCGCTCATGCCGTTCATGGCCTCGCCCTGCGGACGTTTGCCTGCGTCGTAATAGGACGACTTCGTGATCGGAATAAGATCCTTGCCGCTGGGCGACTTGCCCATTCCTTCGTGTACCCACATGGCGTTATCCGGATCGATAAACAGGCTGTCCAGCGGAGGTTTCGGGGTACCCGGTTTGTGTCCATGCACCACCTGCAACGCCATACCGCACAACGGACAGGTTGCTTCGCCCTCCGAAGCCTCCCACGGATGCATCACTCCAACCCGAAGGTCGTTGTAGGTTTTCGCATCCGGCTTCACGTCATCTACGCGCAACCCGACCGAAACCAGAAGTGTCAGGGTTGCCATCATCGCCAGCAAAATCCACTGTCTGTTCTTCATCTTCAACGGTCCTGTTTCCTGGCCGGTGTTTCCGGCCTGTTCAGCAAAGACGGTCCACCCAACAGAGCATCCATCGAGCTTCGCGTCTTTGCGCGGTCGCGAACCCTGGCCAGCAACTCAAGCCGGGCGTTGGTCAACGCGATTTCCGTGTTCAGCAATCCATCCACATCCACCTTGCCCGTGGACCAGGCCGCCATCGACGCTTCAAGGGTGGCTTCCGCTTCCGGGAGAACGCCATGGTGGTAGAGACCGATCTGCTGCTCAAGACGGCGGTCGGTGTCGAGGAGAGTGGCAAGGGTGAGCTGGAGCTTGTGCTCCGTGTCGCGCAGGTTTTCTTCCGCTTCGTTTTTCAGAGCGACCGCCTCCTGGATCGCAGGCTTCTGTTTGCTGCCCGCGAAAATGGGAATCGTGAAACCGGCGCCCATGGAGAGGAAATCGGAACGATCCATGCCATTGGCGGCGGTTTGACGGTGGCCGTAGCCCGCGGTGAACCTGATGTCCGGCCACAATGAGCGTTTGGCCTGCTTGACGTTTTCGCCGGCAATGTCCCGCCCACGCTGCACACCAGCCAGGTTCGGGTTGGTCCTCGCCAGCTGAGCGTAAAGACTGTCCTCGAACAACGAGGGAAACTCAACCACGAGGCCCGCGGGAGGAGCGGGGACCTGCTGAGGGGTGCGCCCGAGCAGCACGGCGAACCTGCGACCGGCTGTCAGCGCCGCCTGCTGTAATTGGGCGAGGCGATCCTGAAACCGGGTCCGCTCCGTCTGCAGGCGCAGGACATCCTGCTGCAGCCCTTTGCCGGTCTGGTACCGTGTCAAGGAGATCTCAATCAGTCCGTCGAGGATGTTGATCGTCGTATCGACGGTTGCGACAGCCGCCCTCATGTAGGCCCAATCGTACCAGCCCTGAGCCACCTGGTCGCCAATCGTCAGCTCCCGCCCTTCGAGATGAAATTGGTCACGCTCGGCCATCCAGCCGGCGATTTTTTCCCTGGCGGAGAATTTGCGCGTGATCGGAACCATCTGAACCAAGTTCACCCACGCTCCCGTCATCGGCTCCTGATTCAGAGCGAAGGAGTTCACGGGCATGTTCATCAGGCTCAAACTGACCATCGGATCGGCCCAGGAGCCCGCCTGCGAAATCCGCTCGCCGGCCGCCTTCACCCGAGCACGCCAGGCGTTCAGATCAGGATTTTGCCGGATGGCCTCGACCAAATAGGGACGCAGTGAGCTGTCAATGACCGCCACCTGAGCGTTCGAATTCAGCGGAAGCGCGAAAAGGATCGCAAGAACGAGCGAACCCGCCAAGACCTGAATTCTCCGATGAGATTGCCAATGCATGAGGTGTTTTTCCAACATCTGTTCCACTTTCCCTTGGAAACCGTTTGTCCCTCAAGTGGCAACACCCGGGCCAGTTTGCTATGCCTACGTAACACTACTGTATTTAAAAGATTTACGTAAAAATTAGCTTCGTGACGAAAGGCACAAAGACGATTCATTTCTTTCCATCCCGGCCGAAGGATTGAAAGGTTCTTTTCATGGGGGGAATTGCGCGAAAGGGATTTATCGGGCGGCCAGCGCGACCGGGAAGTTAAAACCAGACGGAATTGTGGCTTACGCAGAAAGGGCTGCCCTTTTTATCGGGCAGCCCTTTCAGAGCGGCTTTCGCCGCCGCTTTATCCATCTCAATTCAATCGAAATCGTGCGGTTCTTTGACCTCCGGGTGAATCTGGTAGGACTGGCCATCGACAACACCGAGCCAGGAACCGTCCGGCATCTGCAGCGCGTCGATCTGGTGCATTCCCTCGGTCGTCCACCACTCGCCACTCGGTTGCAGCACCGGATTGTCCTTAACAGGAGTTTCCTGGTACACCTTTGGAGTGATTTTGTCAATCCGGAATGCCGAGACACTCTCGCCATAGGTGGGGTAGGTGTCCTGCGCGAGGCGGTACCAATGGCCGGCGATCTTCATGATCCTCCCGCCGGGGCGGGAGATGTTGGCGTCATGGGTGACGATCGGACTCGCCGGATGTTCCTTCCAAGGGCCGGTGAGTTTTTTCGAATAGTAGAGCCGGGTGTTGTCCCAACCGCCTTTGTAGTTCGTCGCGCAGATGATGTACCAGTACTTGCCCTCGCGGAAAATGCTCGGATCGACATTCTGAATGTCCACCAACGTCTTGACGAATTTCCACTCCGTGGGAAAGTTGGTGGCCTTATACAGGCGCAGAGTGTGGGTCTGGTAGGTCTCAGGGATCATGTAGTACTCACCGTCCGACTCGAAAACCTGCGGGTAGGAGAGGTGGAAGTACTCGTGAAGCACGACGCTCTTGTAGGTCCAGTGGATTCCATCGTCAGACTCCGCGTAGGCGATGTCGCCATACCCGTAAGGCTCGACCTTCGCCACCTCCATGAACAGCAGGTACTTGTTCCCGTACTTGACGATAAAGGGGTCGGCAACAAACAAGGCATTGACGTCGGTGATGTCCTTATAGGTGAAGACCGGATTCTGAATATCGTCAGGATCCTTCAATGTCCACGGAGAATCGCCGCGGTAGACTCCGATCGACCAGATCAACTCCTTGTGAGGAGCGGGAGCCACGGTGGTGTCCACCGCCATCGTGTCAACGGCAGCCTTGCTTGCGTTTTCCTCCCTCGCCTGGGCAATCGCGGAGCAAGGGATCAGGATCAGCAGAAGCAAACCGTATGCAAGCAGTAAACGTTTCATGGGTCTATCCTTTCTTGATGCGGTTGAAGCCGTGTGGCTTCACCCGGCGCGTCCCGAGGAGCCGAGCAGTTTCATTTTCGCTCGCACGGCTTCGGAGACGGCATTTCGCGCCACACCGAGATAGGTGCGGGGATCGATCACCCGGGGATCCTCCCCGAGAGCCTGTCGCAGTGCGGCGAGGAAGGCGAGGCGCAATTCCGTGGCAACGTTGATTTTGCGGATGCCTCGCCGGATGGCCTCGCGATAGAGGTCTTCTCCCAATCCCGAGGCGCCCTCGATTTCGCCGCCATACCGATTGATCGTCGAAATCGCCTCGATATCAACGCCTGAAGCGCCGTGTAACACGAGAGGGACCTGCACCCTCTCGGCGATCGCGGCGATGCGATTCAGGTCGAGATAGGGTTCGCCCTGAAACTTGTAGGCGCCGTGGCTGGTGCCGACGGCAATCGCCAGCGAATCCACACCGGTTTTCGCAACGAACTCCTCCGCCTCGGCTGGTTCTGTCAAGGGAGGTTCCAGCGTAGCCTGTTCACCGGGTTTTCCACCAACGTGGCCCAACTCCGCTTCAGTAAAGACGTTTCGTTCATGGGCATAGCGGACAATCTCAGCGGTAGTGCGGATATTTTCTTCAAAGGGCAGCGAGCTGCCGTCGTACATCACCGATGTGAAACCTGCCGCGATAGCTGATGCCACCATCTGCTCCCCTTCGCCATGGTCAAGGTGGAGAATGGGGCGCACCGACTCACTGTTGGCCACTTCCCGAACGGTTGCCGCAAATGTTGCGGCGTCGAGGTACTCGAGGGTTTTGGGACTGGCAGCAATGATTACGGGAGAGCGTTCCTCCCGTGCCGCACGTACGATCGCCTGCGCGAACTCAAGGTTTTCCGCATTGAACTGTCCCAGCGCCCAGCCCTCCGCGGAAGCGCGGGTGTACAGGTTTGTCAACTCGTCGCGATTCACTGCTCCTTCGCCTCACCCGCATCATCGCCCATGTTTTCAGCCGTTGATGCGTCCTTAGAATTAGCCTGCTTGTGTTCCTGGTACAGTCTTCTGAATTCGCGAATCGGCTGCACAATGAACACGACGAGAATGAAGAAGGCGATCGCCCAAATGCCCCAGGTAATCCAGTCAAACATGGTAAACTCCGATCAATCTGTATAGGCGCGCATCAGCCCGCCGCCGAAGTATATGATCATGCCGGTGATCGCCGTCGCACTCGCTGCGTCTGACCCCTGCGACCCCAGATACAGGCCGACAGCAAAAATCAGCAACCCTGCGAACCAAATGCCCAGGGCCGTTTTTCCGGGAAGGCTAATGGGTATCAGATGGTAGGTGGATGCCTTGTCCACTTCTTCGGCGGTATTCTTTCTCGCCGCCCACACCCGCGCGACTTTCTCGGGGTTCGGCTTTGCCGTCAACATGCTGACCAGCGGAGTGACAATCAGCGCCGCCGAAGAGGAAACCAACGCCGTCACCGCAAAGGCGCTGTCGCCTGCAACATGCCAGCCAAACAGCGGCACTTTCGACGCAACCTGAGTGTAAATGCCAAAACCCGCTCCGGCGAGATACCCAAGGAACGCTCCCTGCCAGTTCGCGCGTTTCCAAAGCAGGCCATAGAAAATGGCGACAATGAACAGGGGCATATCCAGGATGCTGATCACGGTCAGGTAAGCCTCTACGGCAGTCCCGATTTTCGGCACCATATAGGCGAAGATGATCATGATTATGCCGGCGATGCCGATCAGCAAACGCAGGGTGAAGACCACGGCCTTGTCGGACGCGTCACGTTTGAGGATGGTGCGGAAGACATCATTTACGAAAAGCGTGGAAGTTGCATTCAGGTTTGCGGAAATCGTCGAGACCTGGCTCGACAACAAACCGACAAGCACGAGCCCGAGGACAATTGGCGGGATGTGATTCACGAGCAAGGTGCCCATGGCATCATCGGGATTCGCAAGTCCTGGGTGAAGAATGCGCGCTGCAAGACCTGGAATCACGGTGAGGTAGGCGATCGGGGCCATAATCACGCCGGCGAGAATCAGGCCACGGGAGACGGTTCGGATATTTTTCGCGGAGAAGGCTGTCTGCAGCAGACCCTGGTCGGTCGAAGCCCATTGGATTCCGAGCAGGAAGATGGCGACGATGAAAAGCCAGTTGTACGGGCCGGTCTGCACAACGAAGTCCATGGACCCCGGCTGCAAGTGCGCAAGCAGACCCGCAGTCCAACCTACTTTACTCATCACCACGGGCACGATGATCAGCAGCGCCGCCAGCATCAGGACGAACTGCAGGACGTTTGTCAACGCCACCGCCCACATGCCACCCATCGCTGTATAGATGATTGCGATGATCGAGAACACGGCGATCCAAGAAGCGAAGGCTGTGGCTCCCTCCGTGCCAGTGACGTTCATCGCGACTTTCACCGCGAGATAGAGCACCACCCCGAGCCACGCGCCGAGACGAAAGACCCACATGATACCGATCAGGGCGCGGACACCCCTGCTGTAACGGTGCTCAAGGTACTCGGGCACAGTGCGGATCCTCAGGCGCCGCAGAATAGGCAGGACGAACAGTCCGCTGAAGACCAGCGACATCATCCCGGTCCACTCCTGCCAGACGATGCCGATCCCATGCGCGTAACTGGTTCCGGCGTACCCGACAAAATTGTAGAGGTTGATGTTTGTCGCCGCTAATGTCGCGGCGAGGATAAACGGCGTGATCGAGCGGCCCGTGACCATGAAATCATCGGGATTTCCGATCCACTTGTAGAACCAGCTCCCCAGCAGAAAGATCATGCCGAGAAAAACAAAGACGATGACATAATCAGCGAGCGTCATGGTCTCTCCCGCTTTCCGTTATGCTTACCTGTCGCCCATGATCTGTACCACGACAGTCCTCTCCAGCGGACCGTCAAACTCGAGAAAGTAAATGGTCTGGCGACTTCCCTTGACAAGCTTCCCTTCCTCAACCGCAAAACTGACTTGATAGTTCGCGAGAATGCTTTTCAGGTGGTCCTCGGCGTTGAAACCCACTCGTCCGTCGAAATCGAGATAGCGGCGATGCCGGTAATCCGCCTCCACGGGAGCCAGCTTTTTGAAAAAGGCGATCATATCCGCTTCGAGGCAGGGGATGCCTTCCGTGACCGTCAAACCCGACGATGTGTGGGTGGTATAGACGAGTAGATGACCGTGCTTGATCTTCGACCGTTCAATCACCTCCACGACCTGCGGCGTGATGTCGATTGCGATTTCGTCCGCCGTCGTCAAGACCTTGATCTTTTCGGTGTGGATGTGCACGAGTATCTCCTTTACAAATCCAGCAGACGGCGGGCATTCTCGCCGGAAATCGCGTCAACGGCGTCCGGATTCAACCCGGCTCCCTCCAGCATTTCGATGGCGTGCTTGATCTCCATACGCGGGTAGCCGGACCCCATCAGCACGCGGTCACGAAGACTGCGTTCAATGACGGTTTTCGGAATCAGATGATTGAAGACAAACCTTCCGAACTCAATCGGGTGATCGTGGTAGAGCGCGGATGTGTCCAAATAGACGTTATCGTATTTCAGTCCCAGCGCCACAGCTTCGGCCACCCACGGCCATCCAAGGTGCGCAAGCACGATGGGCAGGTCACGGAAATCCCGGATAACCCGCTCGAAATGGATCGGACGCCCTGGCTCAAGAGGCACGTCCGGGGCCCAACTCATTCCGGTTTCAAAAAGGATGGGAGTATTGACCGCGCGTGCCGCCTCGTACACCTCGTAGGCTTCTTTCGAGTGCGGATCGAAATCCTGCATCGCGGGAAGCAGATGAACACCCTTCAAACCGTGCTGCTTGACGTCTTTCTCGAGCTGCTGCGCAGCGCCTTTGACCGCCGGATCCACACTCGCAAAACCAACAAACCGCCCGGACCGCCTAACCAGATCCGCAATTTGGGCGTTGGTGAACACGTCCACGCCGCGAGCGCGTTTGCAGGCGATCGGGAGAATCACCGCGGTGTCCACTCCTCCCGCATCCATCTGCAGATGAAACACTTCGAGGGGCTGCAGGTTGTTGCCGCACTGGAAGACGTCTCGAGTCGCCCGCAACATTTCCTCGGAGCCTTCGACCATCTCCCGGACGAGCACCGGGTACGTGTGGAAATCAACCATTTATCAGCTCTCCGCTGAGTCCATGCTGTTCCAACCAGCGTCGTGTCCCCTCCCGGTTCGCGAGCGCAGCGGTGCCCCCCGCCGAGGTTACCGAATACGCCGCAACGGCGTTCGCGAAAGTAAGGGCTCGTTCATCTCCCAAACCACGAAGCCGGGCTAAGACAAAACCGGCGTCAAACGTATCTCCCGCACCGACGGCATCTACGATCTTCACGTCGAGCGGCGCCGCTTTGAACTCCTCTCCCTGTGCGCTCCGCACACGTGCGCCCCGGTTTCCGATTTTGACCGCAAGCGTCATCCCTTCCCGATGCAGAGCATCCATGGCGGAATCAAGATCGGGAGCATTCGAAATCGCGAGAACCTCCGATTCGTTCGGCAGAAAAATATCCGTGTGTTCCAGGACATCAAGGACACCCTCCCACGTTTCCGCAGGATCCCACTGAGTGTCAAAACTCGTCGTCAGCCCAGCTTGATGAGCGCGACTGAACAAGGTCGCACACCCGGGACGAAGACCATCCTGGAGATAAAAACTGGAAACATGCAAGTGATGCGCTTGGTCAAGCATATCGTCGGTGACATCGGTCCCCTTCAGGTCGTCCATGGCCCCTTTGAAGGTGATCATCGCCCTGTCGCCGCCCCAACCGAGGATCGAAGTCACTCCCGTTGGAGTCGAAGAATCAACGATGATATCGCTCGTGTCCACCTCTCCCCTCTGCAAACTTTCCAGGACAAGACGGCCGAAGGGGTCGTCGCCAAGACGGCCGGCAAAGGCGACCCGTGCACCAAGAGCGGCCAGGTTGACGGCAAAGATGGCGGACGACGAACCCATGGTCAGTGTCATCCGGCTCGCGAGGATTTCCTTTCCCAATTCCGGCGGCTGATCGATGCCGAATAGGATCAAGTCCGCATTCAACTCCCCGACAACGAGTACGTCGAATTTCTTGTCAGTCACAACGTTACCACCTGTGTCAAATTTCTTGGGCTGTCCGGGTTTTCCCCGCGGGACAAAGCATACACCAAGCCGAAAAGGTGCGCGGCAGGCATCACCAGGGGCAAACGAGCCTTTTCCGGAATATCCGTTCCGAGTTCCGTAACCAGGTCAGCGTGCTCACCCGCGAGTCCTTCGCCGGACCCGGCAATCGCCCAGATGTGCACACCCAATTTCCTGATATCGCGAAGCAGGTCCCGTTCGTATGAACCTGCACCGTCCGAAAGCAACGCCACAATCAGCGTGTCTTTATCCGCAATCGATTTTGGGCCGTGCCGGTACTCAAGGCTGTGGAAGGGTTCGCTCTGCTGAATCGCCATTTCCTTGACCTTCAGCGCAATCTCACAGGCAAGTCCGTAGTACACCCCCTGTCCGAGGGTGACAACCCGCTGCGGTTTGAATTGCCCCACCGCGGCGCTCACATCCTGCTCCAACTTCGGCCACAACGCCTCCAGCGCGTCCGGCAAGCGAAGCTGAGCGTCGAGCAGATCCTGACGGTTCGAAATTTGGAACAGCCAGCGGCTGAAAACGAGCAGCATGGTGGTGAACGAACGGGTCATGACGACCGACTGTTCCGCGGCGCGCTCCGGGACGATCGAGGCCAATGTTCCCTTGACGAGTTCGACGCCCGGGTAGCAGGTGAACGCCCACGTCTTGCCATGAAACTTATCGCGGTGGAGTTTCAAAGCGCGGACTGTTTCCGTTGTCGTGCCGCTGCGTGAGACGCCAACCATCCACGCGGGTTGCGGGGTGTTGTAGTCCTCGGGGCAAATCAGCAAATCGGAAGGCGGCACGGCGTAGACCGGCGTTCCGGTAAGGGCACGCGCAAGATGTGCAAGGACACGGGAGAGGTACAAGGATGACCCCGCGCCGACGATCAAGCCACGCCCCTCCGGCATCTCGGCGGGAAAGCCAAACCCATCCCGCTCAATATCCTGTAGCGTTTCTCTCCAGACTTTCGGCTGTGAACGAATCTCTTCGCGTGTCGTTCCGCCTGTAGCGGCGCTCATTGTCCATCTCCTCGTGGCAGTCAATCAGGGACTGAAGGTTAGCGTTGCCCCTCGACCCAGTTTCGGTACGACCACTTCCGTGAGACGTTTTTTCCGCTTGACCTTCAGCGGCTTCGAATCTCCGAACGCTTCGAGCATTTCGACATGGGAGAACTCCCCTGCCACTCGCAGACGGATTCCGGTCACAGCAGCCGGGACAGCGTTCGCGTTCGCCACCAATCCCGTCGTGTTGAAAAGATGTAGGGTCAGGAGGTCCCCGCTGCGAAATGCGGTCAACTGCACGTTCCCGTCGGCTTTCATCTCGACAATCCGGTCAGCCAATTTCAGGCGTGGGACTTTCTTCCACCAGCGTTTTTTCAAAGCTTGCAGCTGTTTCTCCGGGAGCGGATCACGGGGCTCTTCCCACTCCTCGGTCATCGCCAAACCGCGCAGCCACTCCCGTTCCGGCGCCCCTTCAATCCTAATCACCCTGCCCGCGAGCTCTCCAAGACCGTTCCCGGGGTTCCTGTCATCGTCCCATTGCCCGGGTTCGCCGCTGGCGACAAGCAGGACGCCCTTGTCCGCCAGACCTCCCAGGTACTCCAGCTCCGGACCGTCGAGTACCTGCGTGTCGGGAAGGATAAGAACCTTGACGTCTGCGGTTTCCAGACTTCTCGGGGTAATCACCTTGTAAGGAATGCCGGCGTCCAACAGCAGCATGCTGGCACCGAAAAAGGCATCCACGTACTCCTGTCCCGCCAAAGTGCGGCTGGTAGGCGAGAAGTACACCCCGTATCCCGCCGCCACCGTCGCGTTGTCCGGATACAGCACTTTCTCGTGATCGCGTATCCAGTTCAGCGCCTCCGAACGCCATGTGGAGTCGACAGTGGTCCTGCACATACGGATATCACCGCATTCCCAGAATGATGCGCCAAGCGCGATATGGCTGAAGGCGAGGTTTGCGGATGCTGCAACACGATCTCCCTGCCATGAATCGTACGCCGCGTAGGTAAGCATCCAGCTCGGTTTGCAGCGCTCGCGTGTGATCTCCCGCAGAGCGTGCACCCCGGCCTGGTAGTACAGCCATTGGTTCGGGCCACGCGCCGCCGCCACCGTGAACGGATTGTATTCATGCGAGATGGCGTCGCAATGCTGGATGATGCGATAGGGGTCCGCGCCGACGATCACGGGGTCCATGTCGGTGCCGGGATACAGCTCGACGATGAACGCGACATCCGGATTGGCAGCTTTGATCACGTCGTGTACGCGCATGACGAATTCGTCCATGGCGTCCATCCGGAAACGAACCCAAGCGCGAAAAACGGGATCGTCAAAGTTTCCCAGGTCCGCCTTGTACGGATCGAGCCCGGTACGCCGCCGGAATTCGGCCACCGTCGCCTTGTCGAAACTGGCCCAGGTGTCGCCCCATCCTTCGAAATGGGTCATCCAATAGGGAACGTCGAGGTAAATGCCGTCGATTCCCGTCAGCGCCAATCGCCGCACAATTTCCAGGTAAGGTTTCAGCCAGTCCTTGGCATAGGGGGAGAGCCAGATGTCTTCGGTGTTCGGGGGAATCCAGAAAGCCGCCTTTTCATCGAAGAGCGCGGGTTCGCCCTTCCGGTTCCGCTGAGCCCAATTGGGATGGTCAAGCAGGGCGGTATGCCCACTGGCGATGTCATGCGAAAGGATTTCTAGTCCCGCGATGTAGAGCACCGCCCGCCGTTGATGCTGGTGCACCTCGTGCGCCATGAACCGGACGAATTCAATCGTGCTGTCCGGATGGCAAAAAGCCTCGTAGTTCTCGGTGAGCCCCGTGTGCAGGTCAATAACATTCGCGCCCGACGCCGCGGCGTCCGCGATTTTCCGGGCCGCGTCCGCACGATCCTTGAAACCGCATAGGCCCACGATGGTCGCGCCCTGGATCCAATCGAAGCGTTGGAACTCAGCGTGCGGCGCGTAGGCCCGTATACGCTGACCTCCTGTCTTATCTCCGCAACCACAGGGTTCATCCTGCCCGAACAAAGGGACCGCCGCTGCACCGACAAGCAGTGCGGCAGCGAGAATTTTCCCCATTTCAAGGGAAATATTCTGTCTAATGGATGAGAACAAACTTGCCCTCCGTCGTCCCCTGTGGACTTCTCAGGTAATAGAAATACACCCCCGGCCCGACAAGCTGCTGGTCATCGTTCAGCAGGTCCCACGACTCGATGGAGGGCGCCCGTGAACTCGTCTTCGTGTGCTTCAGAGTCCGCACCTTTTCACCCGCGACGTTGTAAATCCGGATCGTGCAGCGATTCGGAAGCCCAACGAACTGAACCTCACGAAGCGACCCTTGCTCAAAAGCGTTGGAGACGACGTAAGGATTGGGGACTACGCGAACATTACTCAGGTTCCCGCCGCCGGCGAAGGGCTGATTCGGGACCACGCTGACCGTGTTGTTGCGCTTGCTCGGATCTGTCGCAGGCGTGTTCTCCAGCGGACCGACAACGGTGTTGCCGCTGTCATAAGCCGCCACGTAGAAAAGATACTTGATGCCGTTAATCACGTCACGGTCAGTAAAGATGTTCACCGTATCGCCGACATCGAAGAGTTTCAGTTTGTCATCCCTTGTCACCGGCCTGCGCACCTGCGTCCACGAATCGTCGCCGAGGTCGAACCACGCGTACTCGGGCAGCGTGCGGTAATTGCCCTTAATGTTGTCGGGCAGATCGTACTGAACCAGAGGGATGTAATGCGTCGAGCCCTGGAAGTCCTGGAAACTGCGTGAGCCCCAGGTCGTGCCGTTGTCGGCACTGCGATACACCTTGTATCCTTCAAATTCCGGATCTTCCTCGGAATTGGTGGACCAGAAGAGGGTGACCTCACGGTCGTCCACCTTTGCCTCGAGGGTGGGACTGGGCGGGGCAGTCAACGGCTCAAAATTGTTTTCGTAGAGGTTCCGGGCTCGCTGGGCATTGGTGAAAAGGTCTGCCCGACTGGTGCCGAACACGACTGCGACAATCATCGTGTCGGTTTCTCCCGGGTTCAGCGTGAATGGGTTCGAACCGATCACCTGAAGGCCGTCCGCTCCGGAACCAACATAGTAGCCCGGCCCTCCGTTGTCGGCATCGGGAACGCCATCGCCATCGAAATCGTCATCGATTCCGTCCCCATCGCTGTCCTGGGGATCGTTGTTATTCATCAGGTTCCAATTGAAGTACATCTCAGGATTTCCCCCGGAGCCGGACGGCGTTGTCTGCCCTTGCCAGAAATGAGTGGCGTCATAGGTCGCAACCTTGTGGTCCCCGCCCGGCATGCGCAGCGCTGTAACTCCGCCCCAGGGAATCTGCTCTTCCGAAAGAGCACCGCCGAAGGGGCTCTCCACATACCCGTTGTCATCCGTGGAATAGGCGAGCTGGAGACTTTCGTTCCAGTAATGGCGGTCATCATCCGCGGAGGACGGCGCAAACGCTTCGGGCAGATAACCGAGGTCGCAGTGCACTCCAACGCGCATGTCGGTAATGGGATCGGTGCCGATGTTGCGCACAACGATAACCCACATCAGGAAATCCTCGTAGAGCGAGCCCGACCAGGCCAACCCGCGAACGACCATCTGTGTTTTGAGCCAGCGGGTCGTGCCCTGTCCGCCTCCCTCGAGTTGATCGGTGCCGCCCCAGCCGTAGGACACCGAGAAACTCTCGGCGTCCGCCACCCGTTCTCCCCCGGGACCGAAGCCGGGCCAGCCCTCACTCCCGATCTCGATGGGCTGCGTTGTCCCGGGATACACCGTTGGCCATGAATCCGGCCAGCTCTGAGCGTTGTCCGACATCGCCGCCATTTCATTCGAACAGAAGCCCGGATACGGGGCAAAGTGCTCCTCGTTCCAGAAATCCGCCGATCCCTCGTCCATGGTCCCGTCGAGGAACGCAAGACCGTCGGGATTCGTGCCACCCCACGCTCCCGCGAGTTGAGGATACGGCGCACCAACGACAAAACCGACGCTCGTTCCCCAGTTCAACCCCGACCCGGTGGGGTATTCGAAGGCGGGCATCCGTCGCAGCGGTTGATTCTGTTCGTTGCCATCGCAGAGCAAACCTGTATTGTTGAATTTAGTGGACAGCTTGTTCAACGAGAAGGTGTTCCACCGCTGGTTCACCATCGGGTTATCCTGCCCCAGTGCGGGGAGAGCGAACGCAAGCAGGAGAAGCGCGCCGATCCAATTTCGCTTGACTTTCATGAGTCACGTCTCCCGATTAGAACCGAAAACCGACACCGAACTGTTGCACGAGGCCGAAGACACCCCAATCCGTGGCAGCATAGTCGAAGAGCACCCGCCCCATGTTCGGCATGCGAATGTTGAGGCCGAACCCGGCGGACCAACTGGCTTCATCCCAGTTGGGTTTGAACCCTCCGCGAAGGTAGACGAAATCGTTGTACACGAATTCCGCTCCGACCAGGTGACGAGCCTGATAATCACGGCTGTCGAGCAGCTGGTAAGCGACGTGCAGCCGCATGTTGTCGATTCGCAGGACGTCAGTTTCGAGGCCAAGACGGAAGAGCAGCGGCAATTCCCAGGATTCCGTCTTCAATCGCGCAGGAACCTCTTTGCCCGTCGGGCTGTCCGGCACAGTGTACAACACCTCCAGATCCCGGCCGTTGAACTTCATCTTGCTGCCGAAATTTGAGAGCACGAAATTAATTTCGAGCTCGTTGAGGAAATTCGTCCTGAAGGTGGACCCGATGTCGGCGGCGAAGGCTGTTGCCTGCGCCTGAGAGAGGTTCTCGTTGATCACCTTGACCTTGGCGCCGGCGGAAAACCGATCCGTAAGCTTGACGGCATAGGTGGCGCCGATCATCAGATCGCTGGCGTTGAAGACTCGGCCAGTTCCATCCTGTTCCGCAATCGTGGTCTCGTCGATATCACCTGTGCCGAAGTAGTCGATATCGATGGCGGCCGTCGAAACCGGCGAGAGCGGATAGGACGCGGCGAGATAGCTGATCCGTGTATCAACGAGCCATTTCATGGAGGAAATCGTGATCGATCCCTCCGGCATTCCGGCAACGGACGCGGGATTGAACATCACTCCTCCCGCACCGCTACCTGCCGAAAGCGGCGCGTCGCCCATCGCGGAATTGCGCGAGATGGGGCTGATCTTGAGGAAATTTGCCGCAGACGTTCCGGCGTAGTTGACGTTCTGGGCATGCGCCACCCCGCCCGCGACCGCGAGCATCAAGATTGCCAGGGCTATACTTCCGATAGCACGCATCGGGGCCTCCCCTACAGAATCAGGACCATCTTACCGGTTGTTTCTCCCAGATCGCACTTCAGGTGATAGAAGTAGATACCGGGGGCAACCAGCTGGTCGTCATCGTTCAAAAGATTCCACACGGCGATGGATGAAGCTTTCGCGGTGGCAGCATTGTGTTCGAGCGTCCGCACCTTTTCACCCGAAGCGTTGAAAATCGTGATCGTGGCATTGTCCGGGAGGTGCGTGAACTGAATTTCCCTACGGTTGCCCATCTCCCAGGCGTTACCGCCCACGTACGGATTAGGGACAACCCGGATACTGGACAATTCACTCGCCGTCGCCGCACCGGGAATGTGCGGTACGACCTTGACCGTGTTGTTCGCGAGCGACGGATTGTTCGCGGGTGTATTCTCCAGCGGGCCGTAGATGCCGTTGCCGCTGTCGTACGCAGCGACGTAGAACCGGTACTCGAGACCGTTGGTCACGTCCCGGTCGGTGAAAGCACGGACGGTGTCGCCGACGCTGAACAGGTCGAGGCGGTCATCCTGGGTGACCACGTGAAGGTTCGGCAATCCAGTGTCGTCGCCCAGATAGAACCAGGCGTATTCCGGCAACGTCGAGTAGTTGCCCTTGATATTGTCTTCGAGATCGTACTGAGCGATCGGGATGTAATGGACGCTGCCGTCAAAATCGGTGAAGGATTGCGAGCCCCAGGTAACGCCGCCGTCCGAGCTGCGGTAGATCTTGTACCCTTCGAACTCCTTGTCCGCCTCGGTCTCCTGATAGCTCCAATAGAGATCAACCTCGCGGTCATCGACTTTCGCTTCCATCACGGGCGCGGGAGGAGGCGTCAACGGCTGCCAGTTGTTTTCGTACAGCCCTTTCGCGCGGCGTGCATTTGTGAGCAGGTCGCTTTGATTGTCGCCCATCACCGTCGCGAAAATCAGGGTATCGATTTCGCCCGGATTCAAGGTGAACGGGGCGGACCCCATGACCTGCACGCCGTCCGCGCCGGACTCCAAAGCGTACCCTGGACCTCCATTCTGCACGTCCGGCACGCCGTCCCCATCGAAATCGTCGTCGATACCATCCCCGTTGCTGTCCTGAGGATCGTTTTGATTGACCAGGTTATATTTGTAATAGAGTTCCATCGAGGCTCCATTTCCGGCGGGCGTCGTCGCAGCCTGCCAGAAATGGAAAACGTCATAGGTGTGGACTTTATGGTCACCGCCCGGCATGCGCAGCACGACTGACCCGCCCCAGGCGATTTCGTCCGCCGAGAGAACCGCTCCTCCGCGATTGATTTCGTACCCGTTGTCGTCGCTGCCGTAGGCAAGCTGGAGGTTGGTGTCGTAATAGTGGCGGTCATCATCATAATAAGGCGCCGCGTAGAATTCCGGTAGGAAGCCGAAATCGCTGTGCACGCCGACACGCAAGTCGGTGATCGGATCGGTGCCGATGTTTTCGACGGTGTACACCCAAACGATGAAGTCCTCGTAAAGCGACCCCGACCAGGCAAGTCCGCGTGCCGTGATCTCGGTGTTCAGCCACCTCACATCCTGCCCGGTTCCCCCGCCCTCGAGATAATCCGTGCCAGGCCAACCGTAAGCCGCAGCAAAACTTTCTACTTCGGCGACACGTTCGCCCCCGGGACCAAACCCAGGCCACCCCTCGCTTCCGACCTGAATCGCACGACCGGACCCCGGAAGCGTAGCCGGCCATTCGTCCGGCCAGGATTCCGGGTCATTGGACATGGGAGCGCGGGGACCGGAGCCCCATTCCGGATAGGGCGCAAAGTGCTCCTCGCTCCAGAACGCCGCGGAACCCTCGTCCATGGTCCCATCCAAGTACGGGAGGCCGCTTGTATTGTTGCCACTCCAGGCGCCGGCGAGCTGCGGATAGGGCGCGCCGACAACCACACCGATGCTGGTTCCGTACTGAATGCCAGAGCCTGTCGGGTACTCCATGGAGGGTTCACGGGCCAGCGGCATGTTCTGCTCGTTGCCGTCGCAGATCAGCCCAGTGTTGTTGAATACCGTCGAAATCTTGTTCAATTCGAAAATATTCCACCGCTGGTTGACCATCGGATTCTCTGTAGGGAACTGCGAGATGGCGGAAGACGCCAGAACCAGCAACCCGAGGAGAATCAACGGCAAACGGCTGGCAGACAAACGAATCATCTCAGGACCCCCACAGGCTGAGGCCGATCTGAATACGTCGACCCGGACCCCACATCGCGGGATTGTTCGTGTAGTCGTCGCTGGTGGCATCGCTGGCATCAACGCCGGCTTTTCCGGAGTCGGCGTACACCCACCAGACGTTGCGGTGGTTCAGCAGATTATTGATCTGCAGAAACAGCCGCTGCTTCATTGAACCCCAACTGAAGTCCTTGTAGATGTAGCTGTCCAGATCCATGATCATCGGACCGCGCTCTTCGTTAGGTGCAAATGCGTTGAACGTGTAGGGGAAGCCGCTGGATGCTCCACCGGTCAGAGTGAAGCCCCATTGTCTCGGGAAGCGGAAGGAGAACGACGCGCTGAACACGTGGGGCTGATCCCAATCAGCAAGGAATGTGCGCGACACATCCGTCGGTTGATCGAAGAGCAGCGAACTTGACACCAGGGTCTGGCTATAGGTGTAGTTGAGGAACGCGCTGAACGTTCCGCTGAAATAACGGCGCAGCGTGAATTCGATGCCCTTCACTGTAGCGTAATTGATGTTGTCCAGCGCCGGGAACCGGGAGCCGTTTACATCTTCAATGATGACGGTCCCGATCAGATTCGATGTCTCCCGGTAAAACCCGGTCACGTCCAGGGTGACATATTCGCCCAAGCGAGTCTGCACGCCACCCTCGTAGTTAACCGTGTGCTCCTCCTTGATGTCCCCCACAGCGATGGCTCCGCTTACCGACTGGATGTTCGGGGCCGGGTACTTGGGGTAATCACGGTTTGCACCCTGGTATACCTTGTAAAAGTTCGGGTACTGGTAGTAATGGCCGTAGCCAAAGTGGAACGCGGCTTTGTCGCTGATCGGATAGGAAACGCCGATTCGCGGGGAGATGTAGGAGGACGCCTTGACCTTCTTCTCCGGGGAATCCTGGGTGTCGTTGATATTAGACGGGAAAGTGCGTTCCGGATTGACTACATCGTAGCGAAGCCCCAGATTCAGGATCATACCAATGGTGTTGAATTCCATTTTATCAGTGACATAGTAGGATGCCTTGACCGGCACGTAATTGTAGTCTTCGATCGGGGAATAACCGTCCGGATTGAGTCGGCGCAGGATTGCGTGAGCCTGATCATACGATCCTCCCAACGAAACCAAGTTTTGGTCGTTCACCTGGGAGGTAATTTGCCCCTCTCCACCGAGGCGCAGGTAGCGGCTGTCAAAGTAGACCCAGTCTTCCCCGGAAACGGAGAACTCACCAGAACCGTTTTGCGGGATCACCGCGTAATCCGCCGCGGTGCGCCAGACGCTGCTGTGGAACGTGCGGTCATAGCGGGAAAGAATGATGCTGTAGTAGGTTCGGGCCGATAGCGCGTGGTTCCATTTCATGTAGGCGAGAGTCTGATTCAGGTCGACAATCGGTGTGCCGTACGGGTTGTATTTGAAGTAGTGGTTGTACCCTCCCGATTGGCTGACTCCGGCGAAGCCACCGAGATCGATCCGCAGGTTTTCGGTGGGCTGGTACATCACCTTGCCCGTGTTGAAAAAGATATCCCGATATTGCATCGGAACTTCTTTCGGGGTCCCGGAACGATCCTTGCCCTCCGAATCCACCCAGTGCGGATAGATAAAGCCGTAGATGTAACCGTCCGTCGTGTAATAGCGAGAATTCAAGCTGAAGCCAATGTTCTTCGCCATTGGAACGTGACCGGCGAGATGTGCTTCGCCCTGCCAGGTGTTCTCAGAGCCTCCGTTGAAACCGGTCTTCCCTCCGATCCGGTCCGTATATCCGGAGACGTACCAGCTGAGCTTCTCCTTGATCTGGCTGATCGGGTTGAAGACCATCACCCCCGACATCGCCTCACCGTATTGCGCGCCGAAGGTGCCGGAGTAGACGGACATATCTTCCAAGCCTTCGCCATTGATGGCGTCCACTTCGAAACCGCCCCAGAGGTCATCGCGAACCGGGACGCCGTCGTAGAGGAACTCCACCTCGCCCTCGCGGCCGCCACGGAAGTGAAATCCATCCACGGGAATCGTCGCGAACTGACCGAAAACCGGCTGGCTGTTGACAGGCGTCGTTGAAATGTTCTTGGTCACGCCCGCCTGTAATGAAAGGACATCGGAAAGATCATTGACGGGGAGTTCGCGGATGTCCGATGCCTTCAAGGTTTGCACCTTGAAGGTCTGGTCTTTTTGGATCGGGGGACGCTCATAGACGACGGTCACTTCCTGCATCTGAATCGCGCTGGGCTGGAGGGTAATCGAGATGTTCGTCGTCAGTCCGCCGTTGATATCGACGCCTTCCAGGGTCACCGCCGCGTACCCCAGCGAACTCGCCCTGATATCGTAGGTTCCAACGGGAATGTTCAGAATGAAGAATTGTCCGTCCAGGTTGCTCGCAGCACCCATCCGGGTGTCCTTGATGAGGACGTTGGCCCCTACGACCGGATTTCCCTGGGGATCCTTGATCTCCCCGAGCAGCTTACCGGTAGTCTGCGCCGAGGCTGTGGACACGAGCATCATCGTGAGAAACACGGCCGTCAGGCACACCAGGCTTTGTTGACCTCGTTTCATGGGTACTCCCTCGCTCTAGAATTTCCTGGCTTCGTTCTAGCCTATGTTTTCGAGGCTGCGGATGGAGACTCCGGGCGCTTTGTGGACGATGTAGGAGCGTCCACCCGCCCGTTCGATCGCCTTGGCAACCCGTTCCGGATCTTCCGGGGCGTAGACGAACATCGCGCCGCCACCACCCGAACCATTGATCTTGCCTCCCAACGCACCGGCTTTGATCGCCGCGCGCAGCATGGAATCCAATTTTTCGGTCGAAACCTGCAACCGCTCTCGCAGAACGTCCTGATGTTCGTTCAACAGACGGCCAAACTCCACGGGCTTGAACTTCTTTGCGCTCAACAGTTTGATCGCCGCACGGGTCAGTTCCCTGTTCTCCATCGCCCCGAGGAGGTATTGCTGTGTGATATCATCGCCCCGGGCCAGCTCCACCGCTTCCTCCGCTGACAACTCGTGCAGGTTTTTCCCGCATCGCTCCAACTCGGTGCGAATGCGCTCCAAGGGCGTTCGGATGCGCGAGAGAACTTTGTTCGTATTCTTCCGCTGCCGCGAATCCGCGAGCACGAACGCGCCGGGATCCACCGCAAATTCTCGCGTCCGCTCTTCAGGCTCAAATTCGATCAGGCGCATTCCGCCAAACGCAATGGACAGATGGTCCATTTTTCCGCCGGGAGCATTGAACTCGACAACTTCAGCCCTGTACGCCAGCTCCGCCAGCTTCTCCGGTGTGAGCGATACGTTGGCCAGCATCGCCAGGGCGTTCATCATTGCCAACAGTGTCGCCGTGCTCGACGAACTGCCCGAATTCACGGGAATGCCGCTCATGAAGCGGAGTCTGGCCGGAACCAGCGGAAATCCCTCGTCGCGAAGAACGTTGAACGCGCTGTGCACGTGATCCACGCCGCTTCGGTACGGCAGACGGCCGTTGTTCAATCTCAGACTTTCTTCTCTTTTCAGATCCTCAAACCGCAGCGTAAGGCGGGTGCCTCGCGCCACAAGCTCCGCCTCAACCTTCATATAGAGGTCGATGGTCATGGCGATTACCGGAAGGCCCAGGTAATCCTGGTGCTCGCCGAACAGGCACAAGCGTCCGGGAGCCGATGCCTCAACTTTCGCTGCGGGCCTTTGTGAGTTCATGAACTCCATCCCCAGTATTCACAGCCTGCCGCTTGATCAGGTAGTTCTCCATCTCCGCGAATTCTTCCGGCGTGTTCACCCCGAAATGATGTTCGGGACGCGGGGCACGCCACCCGGCTACCTGCAATCCCGCTTCCCTCGCAAGGGCTACGATATCCGTCAAATACATCTCCTGCGTCTGCCGAGACCGTTTGAACTGCGCCGCCAGCGGCCAGATTTCCGGCGACCTGAACACCCATTGCGATGTGGTTACCTCTCGAATCTGCCTTTGAAAAGGACTCGCGTCCTTCTCTTCGACGACGGCCTCAACGTTTCCGTCCGCATCGCGCACTACCCGTCCATAGGGTGGAATCGTATCGTATTCCGCTGTCGCCAGTGTGAGCGCTGCCCCGCGGGTGCGGTGTTCATCCAGCAGGTTGATCAAATCCTCCGATTGCAGCGCCGGGACATCCCCCACTGTCACAATCAACTCCCCCTGAAACCGTTCGAGCAGGTATCGAGCGGCGAGGAACGCATCTCCCGTGCCCAGCGGCTTCTCCTGCACCACCGGTATAACATCCTCCCCGGCCTGCTCAATCACGATTCCCCCGCCGAAATGGGGTGGTGGGACCACCACAACAACGGGACCGTTCACTGTGCCGAGACACGCTTCGACGACCCATCGCAGAAGCGGCTTGCCGGCAATAAGACGAGCGGGTTTCGGGCCGCTCCGGTCCGACAAGCGCGTTCCCAATCCGCCTGCAAGCACAACGGCCGCGGTCGTATGATGCTCAGCTCCGATCATTCCGCCACTTTCTGTGAATTTTGATGAATCACCTGATCCCCAAAGAGTGGTTCGAGCAGCAGGCGCGCAGCCCCCTGCGCCGCAGCGAGATCACCTAAGCTCGATGTGACGATTTCGATCTCGTTGGCAAGTTTCGGGATGACACTGGCCCGGGCCGCCGCGCGCAGCGCGTCTATCAGCAACTTGCCCACCGTCGAGATGTAGCCGCCGATTACGATCAACTGCGGATCGAACAGTGTGCAGAGGACGGCCAGGTTTCGGCCGAGAATCGCCGCTTTTTCAAATAGTGTATCAATCGAGAGTTGATCACCGGCGCGGATGGCCTGCACGACGATTCCCGTGTCCACACGGTCAAGGTCATCGCCGACCATCTCACGGATGATGCTCTTCTCGTCACTTTGAAGTTTGATCACCAGATCTCGAACGAGAGCGGAACCGCTGCAAACCGTTTCGAGGCATCCACGCTTGCCACAGGCGCAAAGCTCGCCGTGGGGCTCCACCGTCAAGTGACCGAACTCCCCCGCATGGCGATGAGATCCGAAATGCAAACGGCCGTTGACGATGATCCCCATGCCGATACCGCCCCATCCCATATTGACAAAAAGCAGATCTTTGACTCCCCGGCCACGATGAATCATGTACTCGCCATAGGCCATGGCGCGAGCATCATTCACGACCACCATCGGTAATCCCATGCGTTCGAACAGTATTTCCCGCAAGGGACGGTCAAAATTGAAATAGGTGCTGGTGACACCTGATCTGCTGTCCACAAGACCCGGCAATGCAATGGCACAACCCAGACTTCTTGACCGGGTCATCTGAACATCCGAAATCATCTCCTCCATCCATTCCACAACCGTGTCGAGCGCTTTCTCTTTCTCGTTGAGGTCGGGAGATTCAAACAGCCGATTTTCCAGCAGACGCCCTTCGAGATCGACAATGCAGAGGCGCGTTGCACGCCGGCCGATATCGACGCCGACGGCCCATTTCGTATTCGGCACCAGGTTGTACAGTTTCGGACGGCGCCCGCCCGTGGAGGCCGCTTCCCCCGATTCCTGGATCCAACCGTTGCGGATCAGCTTGCGCAGGGTGCTCGTAACCGAAGGGATCGAACGGTTGACCGCGGACGAGATTTCCGCTACGGTCACCTGACGCCCACGCAGCAGCCCAAGGATCCTGCGATCAAGATGATCCAGTTGAATCGTTGTCACAGATTCAGTTTCAACCATGCTTCTCTCAATTCCCCTTTCGATTTCTGAAAAAGACTTTCATCGGTGTATCCACGGTAATCGTCTGCAGCACATCGACCGGGATCTCCCAACCGTTAACCGCCCAGCGATGAGTGCCCACCAGAATCGGTCCTTCGTTCCCGTCAAAGGGCGTGGGGATGTTCGCGTCACGGGTCCAGAGAATTCGATGGACGCGTGAATAGAACCGCTGCGCGTCATTCAGCCAACCATCGTAAAATCCACCCGGCGCCGAGACTCCCCAATCGGTCCCGAAGAGTATGCGGTCGGGATATTGCATCAGCAGCCAGCGCGCTTCCCGCGAGTGCTTGGCCAATTCTCCATAGCGGGCCGAAAGATCCACATATACGTTGGGACACTGGTCAAGCAGCCATGCGACCTGCAGCGGGTCCTCGCTGCGGTTGCCGACATGAGCCCCGACAAACGTGACTTTCGGGTAGCGTTTGAAGACGTTTTCGAGCTGGCGAAGGATGGTCTCCCTGAACGGTACATTCGTATTGCCAAACGCCCAGGTGGAATCCTCGATATAGTTGGTCGCGTCGTCCGGCGGCATCCAGAATCGTTCCGGGTCACCGGCATGCACGAGGATCGGCATGTCATATTTCTCCGCCGCCTTCCAGAGCGGGTCAAAACGGGGATCGTCCACCGGCACGAGTTTCTTGTCCTTGTCGCGCAGGTACACGCTGAAATACTTGTACAGCTTGATGCCAGCAGCACCAAGCTCTTTGGCGTGACGAACGGACTGGGTAATGTCTTTCGGCCAACTCTTGCTGTTGAAGGTGGCAAAGTCCGGAGGATAGAGGACGGCAAAACGGTCAGGAAATTTGCCGAATTCCGCCATCACGGAATCGAAATCCACGCCCATGGGCGGCAGTACGACCATGCGAGCGAGACCCATAGATTGCATATGGGCGGCGAGGCTGTCCGCCGTACCAATTCCCAAATGCGTGTGGGAATCAATCGCCAACAACGGTGGTTGAAAAGCCCGATCGGGTGACAGCGGCACATAGCGAATCGGACGTTCCGCCTGAACCGTCAATGCACCCACGAGAACGAATGTCGCAGACAACACCACTCGCGACCAGTTTCTTTTGTCAGGCATAACGAAGCCTCCACAAACCAGCGATGAAATAGACCGCCATTGCGCCAACCGTCAGGGCGGGACCCCATGCCTGACCCATACCGCCCGCAATCACCCCAGCGAAAAACGCCGCCATCGCCGCGAAGTAAACAGAGAGCGCCGTCTTCCCGGCTCGGCTGACCGGGATCACGGAATACAACCCATCAGTTTCCGATTCCATCTGCGCCGAACCACGCCGGGCCAAGATAAAATCGTCCACTTTCTCGAGAGCCGCTTTGCCTTTGAACACAAGGTGCCCGAGCGGCATTCCCATCAGGGCGGTTGCTCCACTGACCAGCGTTGCTCCGGCAAATTCAAATCCAAAACCAAAGGTGACGATCGTGCCCGCCGCTACCCCCAGAAGAAGCGCCGTCATCGCTCCGCGTGGGTCCGCCCATTTGGTAAATCCGTACACGATGGCGATAACAAACAGCGGCATGTCCATGATCGCGATGACCGTCAAGTAGGCGTTGACGACACCTCCAAGCCGTTCCACCAGAAGGCTAATCCCAACCATCAGCACACCTGCGCCCAGCGTGGAGAGCCGAGCGATCCGTATCGTCTCGGCATGGCCCGCTTCCCGCTTGAAGAAACGCCGGTAAAGGTCATTCGCAAGCATCGTCGCCACGGCGTTCAAATTCCCGGAGATCGTCGAGATCTGGCTCGAGAGCAAACCACAGAGCACGAGTCCAAGGACGACCGGCGGGAGCAGTTGGCGGTAAAGCAGCGGGATTACGGAATCCGGGTTAGAGACACCCGGAAGGATTACGGAGGAGGCGAGGCCGGGAAGGATCCAGAGCAATGCAAACGGTGTCGTCACGATCCCCGCAATGACAAGACCCTTCGCCACGGATTTGGTCGAGCGCGCGCCGAAGGCGCGCTGCAGCAGTCCCTGGTCCACCGCTGCCCATTCGATGCCGAGGAAGAAGATCGCGAGGATGAATTTCCAGTTGAACTGACCGATCTGGGGGACGAGGTCAAGTTTTCCCGATCCAGCCAGCGCTTTGACAAGACCCGGCATCCAGCCGACCTTTGACATCGCAAGCGGGAGGACGATCATCGCTGCGCCAAGCATCAGGACAAACTGCAGGATATCGTTGAGCGCAACCGACCACATCCCGCCGATCATCGTATAAAGCACGGTGATCACACCGAACACGGCCAGCCAGAGGAGCACCGAATCCACCCCTGTAATTTTGGCCGCCGCGACACCCGACGCGTAGAGCACCACACCAATCCAAAAGGTCAGGCGGAATATCCAGAGGACTCCCACCAAGGCACGGACGCCCCCCGAATACCGGCGTTCCAATAGTTCCGGAACGGAACGGATCCGCAGCCGGCGAAGCACCGGCAGGATAAAAAGTCCGCTGAACACGAGGGCCATGTTTCCTGTCCATGTCTGCCAGATGATGGCAATCCCATGTTGGGACGCCGTTCCGGCCTGTCCGATGAAGCTGTACAGATTGACATTGGTGGCCGTGATTGCCGCCGCGAGGATGAACGGCGGCAGCGCTCGGCCCGCGACGAAGTAGTCATCGGAATGCTTGATAAATTTTCCACCCACCATACCTACATAGAAGGTGAAGGCAAGGAAGACAGCTACCAGCAGATAGTCGATCGACGTCATGCGTGCTCCGCTGTACGCTGGTCAGTACTAGTCCTTCACTGCCTTGAGCAGGAGGTGATGATGAAACGCAACCTTCAATGTCGCCTTCGGCCCTTTCACCTGACCGTAGGGGACGTCCCTGTCGTAATCCGTAACGTTGTACGTTGTTCCTCTCTCCAGCCCCTTCAGTTCCACGGGCCCCTCAAAGTCGTCCGCGAAGAAAGAGTAGTACATCGTGCCGTCGCGCTTGGTGAACGCGTGCGTCTCCGGCATGTCGAACCCGAGAACGTAGAGGTCACGGTACGAGGATTTCGAGAGCATTTCCTTTTTATAAACGCCAAGCCAATGACGCTGAAGCTCTTCGCGCTGCGGGGTCAGCAGGAAATCGCCGGAAACGGGTTTCGGATCCGGCCAGATGAACTTGCTCCCCGGGACACCGCCCATTCCAACTGTCGAGGCGAAATCGTCTCCGCCTGTCGAGAGCTCAACATGATCCCCATAGAACGAGATCTTGTTTCCCACGATCGCACGAAGCACGATGTGCTTGCTCCGAATCTGCCACGACGACTCTGGATCGGAACTGACATACTGATCGGTCCAGGGCATGTTGTAAAGGCTGAAGACCGTGCCGCAGGGGCAGTTGTGAAGAACCGCATCTGGTTTGATCTTCTTGGCTTCCTGGTAGACCGCCTTGAGGATATCCGGGGAATGAGCGCTCGTGACATTGGGATCGTCAGCGTGATTACCGTAGTCAGGCGGCACCAGGTTGAAGCACTGGCCGTCTGTCTTCAAGCCGTCGTAGCCCCAATCGCCAAGGAATTTCCGCACGAGGTCGCGCTGATGCTGGAGCACCCCCGCCTGTGTCGGATCAAGGTACCATGTGTCCCACCAGGATATTTCGGCGGGGCTGCCATCTTTGTTGTGGACAATCCAATCAGGATGATTCTTCGCGAGCGTGGAGGCCGGGTCGGCGTCCCCCGGCACCCACCAGAGCATCGCCATCAAGCCCGCACTGTGGATTGAATCGACCAACGCCTTCATGTCTGCGTCACCGTTCGGGAATTTCCCGGGAAGCAGATCCCAGTCTCCATTCGCGGTCTGGTACCCATCGTCGACACCCGCCCATTCGTACCCCAGTTCCTTGACCTTGGGCAGGGTCGCCAGGATTTCCTGCGGCTGAAAACGGCGTTCGTACCCCCACGCACACCACATCGGCTGATACGCGCTCGCCGGTGGGGTGGGGAAGCGCAACCCCTCGGTCTCCATCACGCGACCGTACGCGTGAAGTCCGGTATAGACGTCGCCGGAGTGAACCAGGATATACAGCGGCGTTTCCTCGTAGTTTTCCGAGGGATCAATGTGGACCGGGTTCCGCTCCTCCACCGCAATCTGCGCTCCTTCTTCAAGACCGCGCAGCGGCAGACTCACGGGACGCCAGGTCGGCGACACCGAAGCGATGAGAATACCGCCTTTGTCCGTCCAGATGTCCGTGGCCGGAATCCCGCCGCCATAGTCGGGATCGTTCATACCCTGGTAGTTTTCCCGCTCAAATCCCGGATTGACATCCACGAGCCAATCGTTCCGCGCCTCCGACGATCCTCCCGCGAAAGCCCACCAATCGTCGGGAGTCAGCTTGGGATTCAGATGCGATGCGTCCACAGTGGTTTCAAAAAGCCGGTTCTTCTCTATCGTCACAATCTGATCCGTCTCGTTGGACAGCACGCGACGAAACAAGACGCCTTTCTGGTGCTCGGGTGCCGGCGCCAGACGCAGTTCCACCTTGAGCCCCTCGAGGCCGTCCGCCGTTCCACCGATGACCCATTCACCCGTACGATTGTCCCGGTTCAGAGAGCTGAAATCATAGGTCCATCCATGAACAGAGCCATCTACCGTGGCTTCGGGAGGAAGCGATTCGGTCAACAGGGTGCGCGCTCCATCCGGATCCACGCGGAAGAGGGCCATCGCACCATCAGGGGCGACACGCACCATCGTCCCACCATAACCGTACTCGATCCCTTCTTCCGTCACCACCGGTGCGCGGTCGCCGCCGCAGCCGGCTATGATAATCGCTACAATCCCTAAGACCGCGATCAGTCGCGAAATGCGAAATTTCATCCTTTCACCCTCCCCACCGCGATTGCGCGGGAACCAGATGTTGCCGGCGCTTCCGCGAGTTTAGTCAGATAGTCAGGTTCATAAACCGCTACCATATCCTCCGAATCAAGAGCGATGTACAGCAGATCGCCCTCCGGTGTGAATGCAATGTCCCGCGGCCGAGACGAGAGCGTTTTGTACTGAATCAGTGAACGGCTCGGGAGATCAATCTGGAAGAGAATTCCTTCGAGACTCCACATATAGGCCGTACCCTCGCGCGCAACCATGCCACGGGAGCGGTCTCCGGAAACAGTCGTATCGCCATCGGCAATTTCGGTGAGGAAAACGCTGAAGGTTTCCTCGTAGGTCCCGCTCAACAGGTCGATAACATGGATTTTCGAGGACAGGTCTTCCTGAACAAACGCCTCGTCACCGTACACTGCGAGTCCCGATGCGGCGCGGTCCATCGTCGTGTCCGCCGAAAAATCAATCGTCGACGATTCGGTAAGAACCCCGCCGCTGCCGATATCCAGAACCTTCAGGATTTCAGGCGCACCGCTCGCGGCGGACGCGACTACCAATCGACTCCCCTGCTCATCCACCTGCAAAATACCTGGATCGAACCCATCGTCGAAGGAAAGAGTGCTGGACTCCGTGGCTGAGCTAAGGGTGATCGTCGATATCGTATTTGAAGACGTGTTTACGACAAACGCGTACCCGCCGGTGGTCGCCATGAATTCGGGCCCAACACCCACTGACACGTTCGTTTGGCTCGAGAGGGTACGGTCAAAGACGCTGACATAACCATTTGTCACCTTATTGGAAACAACCACGTACTGCCCATCATCGCTGATCACGACATCCCGGGGTGATTCGAGACCCGAAATCCGGCTGACTGCCGTATCCGGGGTGTCGAAGTCCAGCAGTTCCCCGGTGATTTGTTCTACGACATAGGTTTTGTACCACCCTCCCTCGGCATAATCGCCCGTAGTGAAAAACCAGGTGGAATCACCATACTCGGGGTCAATGGAGAGGGAGTTGCCGTGCAGATCCTTGATGCTGCCGGTTACGTGCACCGAGTAGAGTGCCGAAGCGTGATAGTTCTCGGCCGGTGTGAAGGTCAGGTAATGTTCATAGGTGTAGGTGTACACCGGCTCGCCGTTCACCGTATCCGACACCGTGGAATCGATGATCGACGATCCAGTGTTCTTGAAAGTCCCTACCGCATACTGATCCAAGAAGGAAATAGCGAGAGCGCCGTTCGCCGTTGCGGCATCGACCGGTTCACTGAACGCAAAGACAACGTTGCTGTTCAGCGGCACCTCAATTTCTCCTGATGCCGGCTGTATCACACCTAAAAAATCCGGCCGTTGAATTTCCACAGGTCCTACGGGACTTCTATCGGGCAAGGGGTTGCATCCGGCGATCACCACCAGCGCCAACACTATCATCACTGCACCGCGCGTCCGCATGGTCAGCCTCCATCAGGTGCCGGTCAAGGCTCACAACGAGCCTTTAAACAAGGGCCAGGAACGGTTGCGCGCCTTTCCGTGCGCCCCGCAGATCGCGTCCACCCTCCCACTCGTCCCCGCACCTGCAATCAGCCGCAGGCGCGGGGGAGTGGAAGCTTCATAAGGAGTAACGCGTTGGATACTACTTTACATACACCATACGTGCGACGGCGCGACCGTACTCACCGCCGACTTTCACGAAATAGACACCTGACGAAACAGCATGACCGGAGAGGTCCTGGCCATTCCAGATTGTGCGGTGAGTTCCCGCCGGCAGGACGCCATTCTGCAGCGTGGCAATGATCCGGCCCATCACATCGTACACGGCCACCTCCACATGACCCGTTGCGGGCACCTGGTAGGTGATGCGCGTTGTGCTGTTGAACGGATTCGGGAAGGTATTGACGATGGTGTAACCCTTCGGCAACTGCCCCGCAATCGGTTCATGACCCACAGAACCGGCGTTCGGGTCGGCAATCCGGTAGGTCACCGATGCACCGTCAACGCGGCTATAAGTCAGCTGGTATGCCGGACCACCCGTATTGTTCCAGTCGTTCGGGATGAAGTCTTCGCTTCCCCAGACATAGTCGTTCAGGGAGCTGACAACGACGCCGAAAACATTGCCGACGTTAAGAATGTCCCACGGGATAGCGAACTCAAGTGCGTTGTCATCACCGTTTACCGCAACCATCGCGTTGCCGACGTTCTGGAAGTTGTCACCCCACTCCGCGGCGGCAGGGCTCTGGGCACTGACGTAATTGTACACCGTTGCGGTATCCGCCGGGGCTGTTGAGTTCGTCGCCTCGTAGAGTTCGGTGATGAAGTTGACGCTGAACGGCCACCATCCCCAGGTCAAGCCCGTGGTATCCCCGAGGCTCGCATCGAAGTACATCTCGAGCACCGGCGGGTTCGTGTAGTTGAGGTACGCATCGGTGAACGTGGCAGCGGGATCGATCGCCAGGTAGCCGTAGAAATAGGTGGAGTCGCTGGCCAATTTCATCGCGTACAGATCCGCCTCGGGTCCCGAGGGGCTGTCGCCCGTCGTCTCCGCGATCAATCCAGTCGTTGCGAGAGGAATCGCATCCCAGTCGAGCATGTCGCCGTCAATGGAGATGTCATCCATGCGCCAGTCGCCACCACCGACGACAACGTCCATCGTCTCGTTGGCACCCGGAATGTAGGCGAGCGCATAATAAGGTGTGCCGTCTTCAGCGGCACCGTTCGGGAAGTATTCCTCGTTGTCCCAGATCTCGTCACCGACGTAATAGCACATCGGGAAGAGCCAGCCGCCGTACGGCGTGTTGGCGATCGCACTCCGGGGCACCGCGATTTCCAGCTTGTTGTCGGTCACCGCGATATCCGCAACAGCCACGGAGTCATAGAGTTCCTCCGAGCCGTCAAAATCGGAAGCGTAGCGGTACACCGTAACCTGCGAGGCAGCCACAGTCGGGTCAATCGCAGGTCCCATGTCGATCCGGTAATCCGGGGCAAACGTCCAGAAGCCGCCCCAGCCGAGTCCCACCGTGTCACGGAGGTCGGTGCCGAACCAGAGCTCGTAGACTGCTGCATTGGTGTAATTAAGGAATCCGTCCTCGTATGTAGCAGACGGATCGATGTCGATCCGCACGTACACGAACGAGGTGTCATGAGTGATGTAGAAATCCTGGATGTCGAATTCCGGACCGGTGGGCATATCCCCCAGCTCCTCGGCCACGTTGCCGACGTCCGCTGCGGCTATCCCATCCCAGTCGAGAAAATCGCCATCGATGGTGATGGGATTCGCCCAGGCGGCCCCTGTGGCGAGCATCGCCATCAATAAAAAACCGATAACCTTACGCATGCCTCTCCTCCATCGTTATGTCCCATCATCGGGTTTCTGTTGCATCTTCAAAGCAATGAAAAACCCGCTCCTCAGATCGATGTCCGAATCGCGGGTTGAAATGTCATCTACGGGTCCTGACGGAGACTCTCGCGCCACCCGAGTAGTCAGGAACGGCACCAAAACAGCCAGTAATCAAGGGAGAACTGAAAACACGCTTTCCGGCGACCAGCGTTTCAGGATGAGGCTTCCCACCCGTCATCTGTTAATCCCCTCCCCGATTCACACGTCGACGGAGTCCATCGGAGAAATCCCGTTTCCAGACAGGAACCTAATAACGATTCTTAAAAAAGACAACCATCTTTTTATCGTTTAAAAAGAAATTGCGCGATTTTTTAAACCAATTGCTCGGAGAGCCCGATGAGCACGAAAATGTTAGTGGCGTTTTGCCTGAAGCTCACATTTTATTTCCTATAATAACAGTGAGATATTAATAAAATATACGGCTCTTCCAGCAGAGAAGATCGGCACAAACTTTTTAAAGCGTTTACAATAAGCTGACTGGGTTTTCAGCGTTTCTACTCGGCACGCTCCTTCCCTCTTGCAATCGACCCCTCCCGCTCCCCAGATTCTTACGATTAGCGCGGACGATAGGCCCGCTAACGGTCATCCACGAGGCAATTCTCACATGGCACGAACGGTTGGCAAGGTGTTCCTGTTGATCCCCCTTATCCTGGCATTCACCGGATTTCAAGCAGCGATTGCGGCCTGTGATTCAACCACAGTGACCTTCACCGAAGACACAACAATCTTCGCCAATCCAGAACGTGGCTTCTCCACCCAGCGGGCCACTGGAATCGGTTCAAACCTCCCGGTGAGCCTTCGCGAGAATTATGCCATTACGGTGATACAGCGTATTGTCGTGCTGGGGACCTTCAGGGACACGTTGATTGACGAATCGACGTTGAATCGCGTGCGGGAGGATTTGGAAAACGCCCGGATCGGCGGCGGCAAAGTCGTTTTGCGATTCTCTTACACCGAACAGCAGAATGGCGAGGACGCTCCGCTCAGCCGCGTCCTGCAGCACATCGGCCAGTTGGAACCGATTCTCCAGGAAAATTCGGATGTGATAGCCTATGTAGAAGCGGGATTCATCGGTGCCTGGGGGGAGTGGTACTACTCGACAAACCACTTGAACAACACCGATGACAGGCGGACGGTTCTTTTCGCCCTGCTTGACGCACTCCCTGCGAACCGCTGCGTCGTGGTCCGCACTCCCGGATACAAGCGGGCGATATTCAACAACAACGACCCCTTGACCGCGGATTCGGCCTTCAGCGGCAGCTTCCGTGCGCGCACCGGTGCGCACAACGACTGTTTCCTTCGCGATGGCACGGATTCGGGAACCTACGGCACACAAGGATTCACCGTCGCCCAGGACAGGGCGTACCTGCACCAGGACAATCAGTTCGTTCCGCAAGGCGGAGAGACCTGCGGCACGAGTTCCTACACCGGGTGTGCAAACGCGCTCAGCGATATGGCCTACATCCATTGGTCGCTGTTGAACAAGGATTATCACCCTACCGTGCTGAGTGGTTGGGAATCCAACGGCTGCATGGATGAAATCAAGAGGAGACTCGGCTACCGTTTCCGTCTGCTCGACGCCATGCTCCCGGACAGCAGCGCGCCCGGGGGAACCTTCGGGCTCCATTTTCGCGTCGAGAACCAGGGATTTGCGAATCCCTACAACCCGCGCAACCTCGAAGTGATTCTGCGCAACACGGCCACTGGGAAGCGATATGGCCTGCTGACACACGAGGATCCTCGCTTCTGGGCGAGCGGCGACACGACGGCGGTTGCCGTCGAGGGCGGATTGCCATCAGACATGCCACCGGGGGCCTACGAAGTTTTTCTCTCGCTCCCGGACCCCGAACCTCGCTTGCATGATCGTTGGGAGTACGCCATCCGCCTGGCCAATGCAGGCGTGTGGGAAGACACCACGGGGTACAACAGGCTGCAGGATACGCTGGTCGTCACGCCTGGCGCGTGCACAACACCCTATACGGGGAGCGATTGGTTCTCTGTCGTGGTGCCCTCCAACAGCGCGTCCCTTCCGCGACCGGCGCTTCCCTCGAGAACCGAGATCAGCAACATCTATCCGAATCCGTTCAATCCAATGACGGAGATTAAGTTCACGCTGGACAAACGGGCGCCGGTTCTGCTCGAAGTGTACAATCTGCTCGGCGAAAAAGTGGCGACCCTTCTCGACCGTGCGCTCAGCCCCGGGGAGTATTCCGCGACCTGGATCGCCCGCGGTTACGCCACCGGCACCTACATCGTCCGATTGCGCGCCGACGGGGCGATGGACACGCGGCGTGTAGTGCTCGTCAAATAGTCTCCACCTGTGTTTTGTTGATTTGGCGGAGCAAACCGGCCGCATCGCACCTACGGATCGATGCGGCTTTTCACTTACGCCAAGCCGCCGTGACAGAGACTCCCCTGAAATGAACACAACCACTCCACTGAGCCCGAGAGAAGCACATTCCTTTGCAGTACCTTTCCCAAAACGCTTCCGGCTACCGAGAGATCCGACGCGGAGACAGCGATGCCTACCTCCTCTACATCGAGTCCGTTGCAGCGCATCCAAGACCTGCTACCGGACATCGAGCGCGACGTCGTTGTCGACCGTATTCCATTCACAGCCACGTTCGCTTGGTCCGAAGATGAAGTCCCCTTTGGAGAGCACCGCTCTCTCGACTACCACCCCATCCACGAAGGCGACCGTTGGCTGAAGCCGGGCGCTCGGGTGTGGTTTCATTTGTCGGGCACAGTTCCCGGGAAATGGGCCGGCAGAACAGTAGCCGCCAAACTCGACGTCGGCGGCGAGGGTCTCGTCCTGGACAGCCGCGGACATCCGCTGCAGGGGATTACCGACAGATCTGTCTTCGACACATCTTTCTTCCGCGACACGGTCCGCCTTTATGTCGACTGTGACGGCGGGGAGAAAGTCGAACTATGGATCGAAGCGGGTGCATCGGGTTTCTTCGGGGAAACCTTCGAGCCCAATCCTCCACCGGGCACGACGCCTGCGCGTAACTCTCGGCTCGGGATAGCGCACTCTCTGCAACTGGTCTGTATCGACCGAGATGCTGATGGACTTCTCCAGGATTTTCGCGTGCTTCTTGGATTAGCGCGAGGGCTTCCTCCAGAAAGCGCGCAACGAGCGCGGCTGCTGTCCGCGTTAAACGACGCTGCGGATATTTACGCGGGAGAGCGAAGCCATATCCTGCAGGCGCGAGAACGGCTTGCACCGGAGTTAAAACGCCCTGCCGACTCGGCGGCGGCCACGGCAATCGCTATCGGCCACGCGCACCTGGACACCGCGTGGCTCTGGACGTACGCTGAAACGCGGCGCAAAGTCCACCGCACATTTGTCACCCAGATGCGGCTACTTGCCGAGTATCCCGAGTACGTTTTCGGCGCCTCGCAACCACAGCAGTACGCCTGGCTGATCGATCGGGATCCAGCGTTGTTCGAACAAATCAAAGAAGCGGTTCGCGACGGCCGCTGGGAAATGCTCGGAGCGACGTGGGTCGAGACCGACTGCAACCTGCCAAGCGGCGAATCGCTCGTACGTCAACTGCTGCATGGAAAAAACTTCATGCGCGACGTCTTCGGCGTAGACGTCCGCGTGCTGTGGCTTCCGGACTGTTTCGGCTTTCCGGCATCCCTTCCGCAAATCATGCTTCGGGCCGGGGTAGACACCTTTCTGACGCAGAAACTCTCCTGGAACCAGGTGAACCGGTTTCCGTACTCGTCCTTCCGCTGGAGTGGGATCGACGGCAGCACGGTGCTCGCTCATTTCCCACCGGAGGAGAACTACTGCAGCACATTCGACTCCGACGGCATGATCAAGGCGGAGAACAGCTACAAGGAAAAGAACATTCTGGGGGAGTTCATTGTTCCCTTCGGAGCAGGAGATGGGGGTGGCGGCCCGCGGGAAGACTATCTCGAACGCGCCTTGCGCCTGCAGAACCTCGAAGGATCACCGCGGGTTCAGTTCGGCAGGGTAGACGCGTTCTTTGAACGGCTCAATCAACACGCCCAGGAACTACCACTGTGGGGAGGCGAACTGTACCTGGAGGCGCACCGAGGCACCCTGACCTCCCAGGCCCGGATCAAGCAATACAACCGCAGGCTCGAGTTCCTGCTGGCCGAAGTCGAAAACCTCTGGTCGCTTCTCCCGCTCGCCTCCTACCCACGGGACAAGCTCGACAACATGTGGAAGCGGCTGCTCCTGAACCAATTCCACGATGTGCTTCCCGGTTCGAGCATCGGGGCTGTCTACGAAGACGTGCTTGATGATTACAGAAAGCTGCAGGATGAGGCGGAATCCTTGATCGGTCAGGCGGCGAAATACTATATGCAACCCGACGAGCAAGCGTTCACCTTTTTCAACCCGAATCCCTTCGAATTCACGGGGCTCGTTCCACTCCCGGACGATATCCACGGATTGTCGACCGAATTGGAAGCCCGGGAACCGGTTACCATCGAGGACACGGCCGAGGGAACTGTCGCCGAAATTGCCATTCCCGCTCATAGTTTTGTGACGGTCAGAAAGACCGGCCCTCGGGAGACGGCCACCGGTCGGAGTCCGGCGCCCGCGAATCCCCTTATCCTCGAAAATGAGTTTGCACGTTTTGAATTCGACAAGAAAGGGCGGCTGCTCAACGGAGAGGATTATCGTCACAGGGGGGCTTTTCTGGCTGACGGCTCCTGCGCCAACACTCTGACCCTGTACGACGACCTTCCGCACGAATGGGACGCCTGGGAAATCGACCCCTCTTACAGGGAGGCGATCATCGAACGGCTGGCGGCCCACCGTTGGGAGCGAACACACACAGGCCGTCTGCGAAACACTCTTCGCTTTCATTACGCCTTTGGGAATTCAACCTTCGTCCAGAGCGTGACTCTGGACAGCACCAGGCCGCTGCTGGTGTTCGACACGGAGGTGGAGTGGCACGAGGATCATCGCATGCTTCGCGCCGCGTTTCCGACAAACGTTCAAACTGACAGGGCGGCTTGCGACATCCAATTCGGATTTCTGTATCGGTCCACGGTGCCATCGACGACGTGGGAACAGGCTAAGTTCGAAGTGGCAGCGCACAAGTATGTCGATTTGTCCGACGGGCAGCGCGGTGTCGCGCTGATCAATGACGGGCGCTACGGCCACAGCATCCACGGAAATACGCTCGACCTGAACCTGCTCCGCTCCCCGCGCTATCCCGACCCCGGCTGCGACCGCGGCAGTCACCATTTCAGATACGCCATCTACACACACGCCGGCTCTGTGGAAGACTCGGACCTGGTAGCGGTTGCAACCGTTTTCAACAATCCACCCCGGCTGTTCGCGGGACTTCGGCTGAACCAAGCGTCGACCCCGGTCTGGCTTGAAAGCTCGGGAATTGCGCTGGAAACGATGAAAGCGGCCGAGAAAGAGGATTGCCGTATCTTGCGAATGGTGGAGTATCGTGGCAAGAAGAGTGTTGGCCGGTTGCGTACGGACCGTCCAGCGCGCATCGCTTTCACAAACCTGATGGAGTGGGAGACCGGCGAGATCCAGGAAGTCGGCGATGGATTTGACCTGGAGCTGAAGCCATTTGAGATTCGAACCTGCAAACTCTGGATGGATGACAATGATGCATGAATTCGGCTATAAAAGAGGCTGGCTGTCCCGGGCGGAATCTTGGTTTTTAGCCTTGGTGCCGATTCTGATACTCGCTTCGGGTTGTACTCGAAAAGAGGTTCAACAAGTTCGGATCGATCATCATGATTGGGTAGCGACAGTAGGCACAGACACGATCGACGTCACGGAATTCAAGCAGCGGTTCCAAACGAGCGCCGTCGTGGGCGAGGGAATAGGCGCCCGCGTCGATTTCCTGAAAGCGCTTGTCCTCGAACGCATGCTGCGGCAATACGCTCTCGAAAACCGCCTCGACACCACCCGTTACACGAAAAGGTTGCTGGCTGAGATGGACGATGAGGCGCTGGTGGAAGCCTACCTCGCCCGAGAAGTCGACCAAAGAGTTCACGTTGACGAAGCGAATATGCGGCGGGATTTTCTGCGTATCATCCGGACCCTGACGCTTGACGCCTGGGCCTTTACGGACTCGATGGACGCCGTGGACGCTCTGCACCGTATTACGCAGGGAATCGAGTTCGACAAAATCAGCACGCCGGACAAACGGAACGGATCGCGGGTCTATCTCGAGAACCAGGAGTTGCGATACGGCCAGGCGGACCCCGAATTCGAGGACGCGGCCTACTCACTGAAACTCGGCGATATCAGTGAACCGTTTTTCAGCGACGGACGCTGGTGGCTGCTGAAACTGATGCGCTTTAAACAGGAGAGGATTCCGAGCGAAGCTGCCTTCGCTTCCTATGCCCCCTCCCTGCGAAGCACCCTGCTGCGCCGTCACCGCGGACCGGAGCAGAAGAAGTTGATTGAAGAACTAATGCATGGCAAACAGATGCGGTTGGATCGCGACAGTTTTCGCTGGCTTGTGGACCGACTAGGGAGCCGACTTCCCAAGAATGAAAACACGATTGGCACTCCGCCCAAGCTGCTGACACTCCCCGATCCTTCGATGGAACTGCCCACCGGGAACATCGCCGACAGTAGCATCCTTGACAGGCCACTGTTGACGATCACCGGACCGGGAGGGTGGAAATGGACGACGCGCGAGGTTGTGGAACGGCTGGCGACGCTACCGATACCGATCGTTCAGCGTCCCGGGCGTTCCGCAGAAAAAAGCATCGGAGACGCTCTGGTCTGGATGTCCGAATTTGAAACCCTGGCGCGTACCGCTCGAAAGGCAGGACTGGAAAAGGACACAACGGTCGTTCGGAACCGGGAAATGTGGCGCGAAAACGCTCTCTCCGTGCAGGGCTGGTTTGCGCTTGAAAAAAGCGAGTGGAACCCCACGTCAAAGAAAGACACCATCGCGACGGACTCAACGCGGCTGAACTGGTTTATCCTTCAGACGGAAAAAACTCCCGTCCGTTTCAACCTGCGTCGGCTTCAGGAACTTTCACTCAATTCGACTCCCGCGATTGTCCGCAAGACCCATTTTCCAAACCGACTGGCGACACCATATCCTGTCGCGTACGAAATTGCGCTAAAGTGGGATCCACGGTAGATCGTAAAGTCCCAGCGTGACAATCGAGAACGGACTCCGGGGTCACCCCTCCCCGGCGTGAATCCACCTCACCGACGGTTTGCGGGCCGCCAGAGGTGTTCCAGTGCGGCAGTCAACCGCCTGCAACCTTATCGTCTCGCCCGGAAAAAGATCCAGGGAATTGTCCGTGAACATTAGATCAGGATTCTCTTCGTCCTCCACCCACACCCCGAACGCATACCGCTCCGAACGCACCACGACTTCACTACCTCCCTGCGGTTCGACGGAAACCAGCCCTCCGGGCAACCTCAGATCTTTGAACGGACTGGGCAAAAGAATCGACCGAAGCGTCCTGCCTCCGTCCGAAACTTCGGCGACCAACATCCTTGAAGGCAAATCCGCCAGCCACTCCGCTTTTGGCAACTCTGCGACCGTCGTGGCTGAAACCCCCTCCGCCGAAACCTTGATCTTTTCCTGCCGCACCACTCCCGACGACAGATCATGCACGGCTACAAGCAATGCGGCCTTCCACGCCTCCTGCGAATCATTCAACAGCATCACACGAACGACTTCGCCCTCCGGAATCAGCACGAGGGAACGCCTCCGGTAGGCCCTAACTACCCGATACCATGAGGCCTTCGGACGAAGCTGCGAATCGATCAGAGACCAGGAGGTCACGGGCCAACAATCGTTCAGTTGCCAGATCAGGGTGCCCATGGTTCTCGGGCGGCGGCTTCTCCAGTGTTCGAGCGCTACGGCGAGCGCACGAGCCTGAACATCCTGGCTCTTGTGCACGAATTCCTCGAATGTGGCAGGAGCGGTGTGATGCTTGGTCAGGAAATGTTCGATAAGCTCAGGGCCGTCGATCTGCTTGTTGTGCCATTTGAAAACGTCCGAAACACGATCTAACTCTTCAGGTTCGAGAACCTCCCGCCAGGTTGCAGCATTCGCGGGAGCCTGAAATCCGAATTCGGAAATGAAACGCCCCTCCTCGCACCGGTATTCATCCGCATCGCGCCAACCGCTCCAGACGCTCCAGACATGGCGATCTCCCTCAGCCGGATCATTCGCTGTCTCGCCGCCGACCGGGCTCGACGGGATGTAGAAAGCGTCCGGCGCCATTTCCTTTAGCAGTCTTGGGAGCTGCTCGTACCAAAGCGTCTTTCCCAGATAGGGTGTTCCAAAACGCTGCTGGAATTCCACAGCGTCGCGCTCGATTTCGTTGTTGCCACACCAGAGAACGATCGAGGGATGCCGTGCCAGCGAGGCGATGACCCAGCGGGCTTCGTCGAGGGCGTTCTCGCGAAAACCGGGATCGTCGGGGTACAGCGAGCAAGCGTACATGAAATCCTGCCAGACCATCAGCCCGCGCTCATCCGCAAGGCGGTAGAAGCAGGGATCTTCGTAGATTCCGCCTCCCCAGACGCGAAGCATGTTCATGTTCGCCTGGACAGCGAAATCAAGCAATCGCTGGTATTTTTCCGGAGTGACACGCGGCAGGAAATTGTCCGCAGGAATCCAATTGGCCCCTTTGGCAAAGATTTCCCGCCCATTGACGCGCACAAAGAAACTCTTTCCCCATTGATCCGGCACTTCAACCCATTCGATTGTGCGCAACCCGATCCTCTCCTCCACTTCGTGAACGGTCTCTCCTCCTGACGAAAGCCGGAGAATCAGGGGGTGCAAAGCCGGTTCTCCCTCACCGTGCGGCCACCAAAGCCGAGGCTTGGCAATATCGATTCGCAGGTCACATGCATGGACGCCCGGACCGAGTTCCAATTGTTCGGTGGCTGCCAGCTTGCGGCTGTCGTGACGCAGCTCCACATCAAGCGCCCACGGTCCCGGCCGTTCGATTTCATAGACAAGGTGGACCGTCAGCTGTCCACGGTGGGCATCGCCTGAAAACGTCGGCCGGAACCACGCGATCCGTCCGCCGCTCCACGCCTGGAGGTAAACCGGGCGGAAAATCCCGGCCCCGGGCAACTCCGGACCCCAATCCCAACCGTAGGAGTAGCCCGCTTTACGCGCCCATCCCCGATGCCAGCCAAAGGAATCGGGAGCCGGTCCGCGCCGCTGAACGATCTCGTCAACACTACTCAGCGGGGAGTCGAAATGCACATCGAGGGTGTGTTCACCAGCGCCAAACCCGTCCGGGAGATCGAAGCGGTGAGGGTGGAACATGTTCTCTGTTGCGCCGAGGCGGTTTCCGTCGAGGACGATTTCCGCGAATGTGTCCAGCCCTTCGAAGACGAGCTGTCTCCTGACTCCGCTCTCCGCTTCGAATTCACTCCCCGTTCGAAAACGACAGGTATACGTCCACGCCGTCTCGTCGACCCAGCGAACCGCGCGTTCCTTATCGGAACGAAATGGGTCTTCGATCAATCCCGCGCGCGTGAGATCGAGGTGGACACAGCCAGGTATGCGAGCCGGAATTTCCTTTCCTGCAGACGCTCCCAGTTCAGCTTTTTGGGCTGGCAGGCAGAGTTTCCAGTTCTCATGAAGATTGATACGTTCGTGAGAATCCTTGAGGAACGCAGTAAACATCCTCTCCCTATCGCTCCTATACACCGCGGCAGGCCGTCACTACTACGGCGGCCTGCCGTGATTGTCATCCGCTATTCATCTGTCAGCTCGAAAATATCTCCAAGACAGCGAAAAACAAAGTGTCCCGATCACCTGAGCAGAACAATCCGTTTCGTCATCGATCCATAGCGCGGGGAACTCAACCTGACCAGGTACATGCCGCTCGCGAGGCCTTCCGCATCCAGGCTGAATGCCCGGTACCCAGCAGCCATGGGGAAGTGCGCGATTTCACGGACCCGCTGTCCGAGCATGTTGTAGAGCGCCAACCGGACGACGGCATCCCCCGGCAGCGCGATCACCATTGTCATCCGGTCGTTGAACGGGTTGGGATAGGCGCTTGCAATGGCGAAACGATCCGGCAACGTGGACGAAATTCGCCCGGGCACACCATCAACATCCATGAGCGCAAGAATCTCCGCATCGCTAAGCACACGGTCGTAGATGCGCACCTCGTCGATCACGCCGGGGTAATTGTACCCTGTTTCGCTCGGGTCCTTTTGGCCAACGAGCAGGTCGATGCCAACCGAGGGCATCGTCCCCGAATGTGTCGTGGACGCATCGAGCCCGCCGTTCAGGTAGAGCTGCATCTGGCCATCGCCGTATGTCGCCGCGACCAGCCACAGCGTTTTTGTCATCTCCACTTCACTGTCGAGATCTTTCACCCCTTCGTCTGTTTTCACCGTCCACCGAAGCTTCCCGTCGGGGATGATGGAAATCTTCCAGCGGTTCTCCCAGCTCCCGTGCGAGACGACATAATACTCCCGGCCTGATAGGGGAAACTTGTCCGGGATCATCCAGAAGACGAGCGTAATCGCGTCTCCGAAATTGAGCGACGTCGAGTTGGGAATCGTCACGCGGTTTGTGGAAGCGCCGTTGAGGTACAGGGCTGAGTTGGCATTTCCGTGACGATCCTCAACATAACTCCCCTGATTCAGCGTCCCGTCATTGCCGAAGGGGCTCGAGTCGTCGCAGTTGCCTGAAAAGGCCAGGTGCAGGACAAGATCACCGACCAACACCTCCGTGCTGTCCGACGCCATCAAGCCAAGAGGATCTGTGGCCGTGCAATGGATCGTGTAAACGCCTGCAGTTGAAGGCGATATCCAATATGTTTTGTTCCCATTGGGTGCGAAGAACCCGGGTCCCGACCAATCGAAGCTGAGCTGCTGACCGTCCGGATCGCTCGCGAGGCAGGTTATCGTCGCATGGTCGCCGGGGAACAGCCCAGTCGGATCGATTTCAAATCCGGCGATCGTCGGCGCACGGTTGTTCACAACGTGCAGCGTAACCGTAGCGGTATCCGCCTCCTCGCTCCCATCGCTTACCACACAGGTTACGGTGACCGTGTCCGGGTCGGAGGGCGCGGTCCATGCGACATTCGCGCCGCTGCCGGCGAACGAACCCGTTTCGGCGCTCCATGTATAGCTAATGACGTCTCCGTCCAGATCCATCGCTTTGCAGTACAGGTCTACGGAAGACTGAATCACGACGAGATCGCTTACCGTTGCGAGTGCGCGGATTCGTGGCGGGCGGTTTCCGGGATCAACTCCCGAAGTGTAATCAACGGGGATGCCGTCGGCATAAAGCACGCCGTATTCCGTAGAGGCCGCCGCCCCGGAGGGCACCTGTACCAGCAGCATCGCCTGATCCGCCGGCATGGTGACGACCGTTGAACCGCTCACCCCGTTGGCGACCCACGCATTCAAAACAGCGTCCCACAGATCGACCGTTCCGCTGTCAATGACTACGGTGACATCCTCGGACGTGAGGTAGGGATTGTAATAGAGATAGGTGGGATAGGCGTTGTTCTGGAAAAAATCGGTAGCGCGTGTGTTCAGCCGGAGAATTCCGGCCACGTCGGTCGTGTCGACGATACCTCCGAGATAGCCGACATGTGAGGAACCGTAGAGTGCAAAATTGGTCGGCACTCCCCACCCTGAGGCATCCCCGGTGGCAAAGGGACTGATCGAAGCATCATCCAGCTTGTATTTGCGCATCGACTCGTGAGCCATCACCGAGGACAAATCGTACTGGTGGCTCCATGACTCGCTGTCCTGGTTTTCGTCGGGCAGGAACGCCGTATAGTAGAGGCGCGAGGCATTGGCGAGGTTAAGCGTCCACTTTCCGATCGCACGCGCGAAACGATCATCGTAACGAACCATCGGCACCAACGCCGAAGCCGTCTCGTAGCCATTCATCACGAATCCGTAGTCGTCCGGGTTGACCTCGCCGACCAACCCATAGACATCGTAATTCCCCCACCGGTCAGAGATTACCCCCCAGTTGCGGACATCCGATTCGTTGAAAACCCAGTTGACCATCTTCTCCACGTTGTACGCGGTTCCCAGCTCGGCGTTCATTCGTGCAGCGGCGTAAACGCCATAAGGCATCTGGATTTCGTAGGAAGGATTTTGCGTCCAGTCCTGGAGGAAGTCCATAGACAATTCCGCGCCAACGCGGTAGCGTTCGTCACCGGTTTGCACGTAGGCGTGGTAGAGAAGCCAGGCGATGGCGCCGCCCGCTTCGGGCTGCTTCCAATCACGGGTGACCGGCGACATCGTGGCGAAATTGAATGCCGTGTAATTGAAATTCGGTTTCGTCCAAGGGACTGTTCTTCCCCCGAGCGCGTGAACTTCCTCGAGCAGACGATCTGCGACATCAGCGAGCTGCGTGGAAAACCCTTCCGTGGTCGGGTAGAGGTCGTACAGCTGGAAGAAGAAGACATTGGGCATTGTCTCGTACCACCAGTCACCACCTGTGCCGGCGCTGGGGTGGTTGAGGTAGAGCAAGGTGCCGTTCGCGAGGTTGAAAAACTCGCGGCATTTCCGTACCCAGTTGACCCCATTCTGGTTGGACTTGTCGATGCCGGAGAGCGTGGCACCAACGACAGCGGGGATGACGTTGATCGCTTCGCCCGAACCGCCAGGTGTCTGTCCTACGTAGCTGGCAAGTCCAAATCCCGGTTCATCGGGGTAGTTCAGCGTCGATTGATCGATCGCGATCAACGGCAGATATGTCCCGCTTCTCGTAGGATCGAATACGAGCGAATCGTACCCTGCCGCCACCGTTTTCCAATCGCGCATCAGGTAGGGAGACGGCATATTCGGCATTGTTTCGACGCGCGGAATATCGACCTGTTGCGAAAAAGCGCTGCCGACCAGCAGCAGCAGGAGCAGCATGGCGGACGTACGCCGCCAGACAGTCCGGAAGGGGTGGTGCATCGTAGTCTCTCACAATCCGCTTCGTCCACCCACCGGAGATTTCGCGGGTAACGGAGCGATTAAAGTCAGAACAGAATCCCCATGGAGTAGCGGACGACATTCTCGAGCCGCCCGAAGTCCGCATAGGCGATATCGGCGACCAGGGCCGTATTGCCAACGAGGCGGTATCGAATCCCCGCTCCCGCGGTGAGCCCCTGTTCCGTGTCTTCCAAGAAAAGGGTCTTCCAGCCGTAGCGCAGGAACGCCCAATCTCTGTAAGAAAACTCAGCTCCAAGGTTCACGTACTCGTGGTTGTCGCTCGGGTGCACCGCATCTACGGCCAGCGTCAATCGGCCAAAACGGTTCTCCATCACTTCCCCGGCGAGGCCCACTCGGAAGATCAACGGCAGCGACCACTTCTCGGTCTCGAGATTCGCCGGAATTCTGTCGTTGTTGCCGGGATTCGTCTGATCGAGGTCGTAGTAAATCTTGGTATCCCGGCCCGTCATCTGCATGTCCGGCCCGAAGTTCGAAACCGACATACCGAGTCGGATATCCTTGAACGGAGTGACGAAGAGCAAGCCGAGATCCAGCGCGATTGACGATGCGCTCATGTGCCAGATTTTTTCACTGATGTACTTGCCGTTCCCGCCGATGGTCAGGCGGTCCGTCAGTCGCCAGGCGCCGCTGAGCCCAATGGCGATATCACTCGCCTGGAACAGCTCGCCGGTTCCATCCGGGTAGTCAATGGTGCGGACCTCCATTTCATCCATGGTCACGGCTGACACGAATCCTCCGAACCAGATTTCTGGCGTGACCGGGATCGCAGCCGCGACATGATCGAAATGGATACCCGCCAGCCACTGGGTGTGCACAAAATCAGCCTCACCCTGCTTCAGGGTCGCCAACCCGGCGGGATTCCAGTAAATGGCGCTGACGTCGTTAGCCGTCGCCGTGAAGGCTCCCCCCATGCCGATGGCCCGGGCGCCGACCTCGATCTCGAGGAAAGGCGCCGCGGCGGTTCCGGTTTTCGACACGTTCTCAGCGAAGGTCTGGGCCATCACAGTTCCGCAACCTAAGACCGCCACAAGGAGGATGGCGATGGTCCTATATAGCGTTCTCATCTGTCCTCCCTCCCTATTTGATGACCGCGAACTTGCCGATGTGCGTCCCGATTTTGGGGGCGTTCACGTGATAGATGTACACTCCGTACGCAATGTCCATCCCGTCCTTCGAAACCAGGTTCCACGACTCGGACCCGTCATTAGCCGGAGCATTATGCTTGATCGTCTGAACCAGGTATCCGGAGATCGTATAGATGCGGATGGTGCACAAGCGCGGGAGATGGATGAAGTCGATTTTGCGTGGACCACGACCGGTGGAATAATTCACCCGCGGCTCCCAGACGCTGGCGCTGACATAAGGATTCGGGACCACCGCGATGTTGTCCATATCCCGTTTTGCCTTCGCCTTGTCATACTTTCCGCCCTGGATGGAGAACCTGAACACATCTGTATCGCAGAACGGTATCGGGGTCGCGATTCTCAACACATCGCCCGCCTGCGGCAAGACTTCCGTGTGCTGAATCGTGTAGGTCGTGTCGAACCCCACGATGTCCGCGTGGATCGCACTCTCCGGAGCCATCATTTCGATGTTCCAGGTAAACAACAAGTCACTTAGCGGCGAGCTGTTAATAACCGGGATGACGTAAATCTTCTTCAGCAGGCTGTCCCCGAAATCGTCGAAGAACCACACCTCACGGTAGAGAAACGGTATCCGCTCTTGAGAGGTTGTGTTCCACACTTCGAAGTTCACCGTATCCTTGAGGAACGAACCGAGCAACGGCAGCGTTTCAACGGTGTCTTCTCCCACCCAGCGAATTTCCATGTCGATAGGCATCTTCAGCGAGTACTGTGTCAGTTTTTTATTGAGGCGAACGATGCCGCTGTAATTCGTCCGGGTACCGGTGGGGAAATAGACGCTGTCCGTGCCGAGATCGTCCGCTTTGGCATAGTCGATGAAGTCCGGCTGCAGCGTTACAGTCATCCCGTCGATCACAGGCGTTTCCACGAGCCCGGCTTTCTGGTGCCAAAAGTCGGTGCTGTCGCGGTTTACTTTGAAAAACTTCGTGCGCGGATCGCTGGGGTTCACCAGGAAGGTTGCATCCCCTTCCGTGAACGGCTCGAACGTGCCGAACACCGTCGTGTCGGATTGGTAAAGGATCTTCCCGGTATTGGCGTTGACAATCTTGAAGGCCTTCGCGAAGTTCAGGAACCCTTTGTAGAGCCCCGTGGAGTCGAATCGAATCTCGTAAACCCGGTTGTTCTTGAGGCTGTCCGGGAAGAGGATATTGACTTCGACTTCTCCGCTGGCTTCACCGCTTGTGTGCTGCAAACCGTCTTTCAGCGATGGTTCGCTATACCCGGCCGCGGGGGCGTCGGGAGTGACCGCGGCGGTGTTGATGTCCAGCTGGACATTGCTGCCGACTGCCCCAAGGATCGTGCTCGTGCATTCAGAAGGCGCAATTCCGACGATGTTGCCGGTTTCGTCCAGTTCAGGGATAAAGGTCACAATAACGCTGTCGTAGGGTTCTCCGGCTTCATCGAAAAACTGAAGAGTATCGATGCGTGTTTCCCCGCTGATCTTGCCGTAATCGTAGGAGACAACCGCGTAATAGTAGGTGATCCCGTTCGTCACCGTCGTGTCCACGACCGTGTTGCGGATGCCGGTATCTTCCCCCAGGTCGAAATGCGCCCCGAACACACCCACCGGATGTGGTCCGAATCGGCCGTCCTTCAAGTCATACTGGAAAAGCGGCTTGCGGAAGGTGATGTTCCCGTAGGCGTCGGTGATCACCCGCGTGTCGATGAAACTCGGGTCGGTTGAACGGTAGATCCGATATCCCTCGAAGTCGTATTCCTGCAGAAAACGGTCGTAGGAGGACTCAGCCCGCTTGTCCCAGTGGAGCACTACGCGGTTATTTCCCGCCGTGGCATATAGGGTCGGTTTCCAAGGCGGTTGCGCGAAATTGTAGTTGGCGTTGTAGATCGCCTGAACAGTGTTCTTGTTTCGCGTCAGGTCCGCGAGATCGTTGCCGAACAGCAGCGCCATGGAAAAGCGCTCGGTCAGATCGGCCGCCAGCGGAAAGGTCCCGGAAAAGAACATCATGCCGAGGTTGACACCCTGTTGAACCTGATCATCGGTCGGCGGCACCAGCCGGCTTGCCAGATACCAGTCCTGTTCTTCGTTCGAGAGGTTGTAATCGTGCAGATTGAAAACGTGGAACGCGGTAAGGCCGATCTGGTCTGACTCGTCCTTGTCCAGCGCATCAAAATCCGGCTCGCCATTCGTCGGCCGTCCGTCTCCCTCTCCCTCGTCCGGTCCGAAGTAGCCCTCGTCCGCAGGGCCGATGCCGTCCATTCCGACATCGTCGTTGAGCGGTTCGTCCGGATCCCATTCGCCGTTGTTGTTACGGTCGGTAAAGGCCTCCCAGTCGCCGTCTTCATCACCTGTCCAGTGTGCCACCGGGTCGCCGTAATTGCCGATGCTCGCGGCCGGATCGTTGGGGTCGCTGACGTAAACGCCCGGGCCACTGTCACGCTTTTCGTCGACAAGCCCGTCTTCATCGTTGTCTTTGCCGTCGGTTCCAATGCCCGGCGACTCGAGGAAGGCGTATCCACCAAAGCCGACCGGCTTCCAGCCATAATCCCCGATCCCGTCAAGATCCCACGCGTAGGCGATGTCGAGGGTGGTGTTGTAGCGTCCGGCGTCGTCTGAGGAGTTATCGACTCCCCCCACACCCCAGTCGATCAGCATACCGAACGCCATGGAATCGTAGGACGTAGTCGATATATTCTGCACATCGTAGTGCCAGAAGATGCAGTCTTCGGCGAGCACCTGGCTCCACTGAAAGGCTCGAACCTCGACCCGCAGCCCGAGACCGCGGCGGAGGGAATCGGTGGTGTCCGGATAAAAAGCGTACTCGGCATCGTTCGCATCGTCCATCGCGAAGAACGTTTCGAGGTCCGCGTTCTTCACCCCTTTTCCGAAATAGCCGTTCCAGAAGCCTCCCCAGGACGCGTCTTTGTCGGGCCATGTGAACGGCCACGTGTCCGCGTTGTCGCTCATCGCCGGTTCGTCCTGGTTCGGATTCGCATAGCCGGGCAGCGGTTCCCAGCCCCAGTAGAGCCCCGTTTTGGGATCGTAATCGTTTCCCATGTCTTCGCGGTACATGGTGCTCATCGGGTGAACGCGATGGCCGCTGGTGTCCACGGCGGAACCGATGATGATCAACGCCACCCCGTCCACGTAGCCGTGACTGGTTCCCTTGGGCCAGACGGTCACAAGCTTGGCGTTCCAATTGGCGATCATTCCGTAGTTGTAGAAATCGGTGACCACCAGGTTGCCGTCCATCACTCCGTGCTTGCGAAAATTGAAGGAGCCGTAGGGACCCGAGGCATACGCAACGACCGCGGCACCGACCAGCAGGGCGGCTATCACCCGTACGGTTGTCCTGCCTGTTCGCATCCGTTCCTCCTTCATGTTAAAATCCCACGGAAAAGACAAGGCGCACCTGACGAGGCGCCGAGAACCATTCCGGCCGGGAGAAGTAATCACTCAAAGTATTGTACCCGCGAACTTCGGCGGCCTGAGTCTCGCTCAAGGTGTAGGTTGCGCGACCCGTATCCCCATAGACATCGTTTTCGTTCTTCAGGTCTGGAAGGTTGTAGATCCACAGGGTCAGCGAGCTGTTGAAGCCGCCCAGGTTGAAGACTTTGTAGGCTTTCAGGTTGAGTTCCATCTGCAACGGACGGCGGGCGTCGTTCAGCTCCCCCTGGGGCTGCAAATAGGGAGTTGAGGTGTACGGCAGACCGCTGCCGATCCGGCCGATGAGTCCGATGGACCAACTCGACGGGTCGCCGAAGGTGACGGTTGCATTCAACGTGTGGGTCTGGTCCCAATCCAGCGGCCGCACCTTCTTTTCCGGTTCCTGCGGCGGATCGGACTGACTGTAATTGTACACCTGCAACGGATCCGAGGAGTTGCCTTCGGCGACCTGGAAGGTATAATCCATCGAAACGCCGACGTAATTCTCCATCCGCCGGTCAAACGCCACTGTAATCCCCCGAACGTTCGCGTAATCCTTGTTGATATAGCGGGCGTACTGCACCTGATTGTAGGTGAACAGAACCTCTGTGCCGAGCAGGTTGCGCACGTCCTTGTAATAGCCGGTGATCGACACCCCCGTGTTATCGGAGATCTGCTGCTGCAGCCCCACCTCGTACATCACCGTGCTCTCGGGTTTCAATTGAGCGTTGCCGATGATGCTTTGATTGGGGCCGCCGAGCACAGTGAATCCCGGATTCTCATAGAGATACTGGAACGGCGGAATCTGGAAGAAATGGCCATAGGAAAAGTGCAGGACACCAGACGCGGAAATCGGGAACGCGATGCCCACCCGCGGCGAGAGCTGAGTGACCGGCTTCGCCTCAAGATACTTGTACCGCCAGTAATGGTACCGAGTAGCTGGATCATTGCTGGTGGGATCGGCGATAGGGGTAACCGGATCAAGACCGGCGACGACTGAATCCGCATCGGTGTCGTAGTAGTTCAGCACATCGTTCGACGGGTCGAGAAGGTCCTCCGGCACGATCCCGTCGGGGTGGAAGTAATCGAACCTGAGTCCGAAGTTCACAACCATGAACTGATATTCCATTTTGTCCTGCAGGTAGGCGGCAAACTGCAACGGACGGTAGCCGGGCCCGTCAAAGGGAAATCCACCGAGCGGGCTTTGGGCCTTGCGGTCGGGATAGGAGAAATTGTTCCAGGATCCTGGGGGATTGATTTTCTGGCTGTTGGTCGCATCGTCCCAAATGAGTTGATAGTCTTTCAATTGGAGCCGGTACATGGAGAGATCCCAACCAGCCTTGAGCAGATGCGTTTTCGTTACCTGGCTGGTCAGATCAAACTTCGCCCCCGCCTTCTCCGTTTCCCTCCAGTGGTGCCACATTCCCTGTCCACCGGTGTAAAAAGCGAAGTTTTGAGCATCCGACAGCCGATCCGGATTCACATATTTCGGCGAGTAGGGATTCTCGTGAACGTAGTATTTCTCGTAATTCGTGGTGTAGGACAGATTCAAGGTGTAGAATGTCCTGTCATTAAGCGTGTGATTCAAACCGAGCAGGTGATTCTGACCACCGGCAAACCGCTTGTAGTTTCCTTCCGGATCGTATTTGAACAGGCGCGGGTCCTCGCTTGGATCGTCCTGGCGGCCGTCCAGATTCTGGTACCTCATATCATTCCAGAGAGCGGAATAGGAAAGCTTCAACAACGGCGTGAAACGGTGCGTCACCTTCGCGTTGACCGTCGCTTTCCTGAACGGATTGAGGGTCACCACAGCTCCGTCCCCGGAGTGGTTCACCGACCATGAAGCAGGATTGTCGGAAGAGAAGTTCGATGAATCAGATGGCAGGAAAATCCGCTGTCCATATAGATTGCCATGATCGTACACGTTGCGGAACGACGTATAAAAGGAAGTCCGCCTGTCCGTAAGCGGGACCGGGCCGGAGAGGCTGAACTGAACATCCTGGTAATCGGTTGGGTTCAGGTCCTGCATGTACGTCGTGCGGTCGGGCTTGGGGTTGTAGGAACCCAGACCGAGGGACCGTGTCGAGACGTAATCCCCGAAACCGATTGTCGCGCTTCCACTGTAGTGCTCGACGTCTCCTTCCTTGGTGATTACGTTGATGATGCCGCTCATCGCCTGGCCGTATTCCGCGTTGAAGGTTCCGCTGATCACCTGGATTTCCTGGATCGAGCTCACCTCAACCTGGTTGGATGTGGTTCGGTCCAGAGGGTCGGAGCTTGAATAGGGATCGGAGACGATGACGCCGTCGATCATGTACGCCACTTCGCTGCTGCGGCCTCCCCGGAAATGGCCATTAACAACCCCAGCCTGGAGATTCACCGCTTCGCCCAGGTTGTCGATCGGAGTCATCTGGAGCTGTTCATCGCCGACGATCGCTTCCGAACTCGTCAGGTCTCGTTTGATGATCGGCGCTTTCGCCGTGACCGTGACCGCTTCCCCCGCCTGCAGCACGGAGGAATTCAGCTTGAACTCAAGCGTGGTCGTGCGGTCGATGTTGATCCCTACGTCGTCGTACGAGAGGCTCTGGTAGCCGAGCACGCTGGCGGTGACGGTATAGTGGCTGGGGATCAGGTTGACGATGATGAAATCGCCGTCAAGGTCCGTCGCCGCACCTCGGGATGTGCCTTCGATGATGACATTCGCTCCCGCCAACGGTTCACCGGTCTCGGCATCCAACACAGTCCCGACGAGCTTACCGGTCGTTCCGGCCCGGAGCGTCAGCGGCACCAGCAGGGCGCAGATCCACACCGCGAATGTCTTAGCCCTGTTCCTTTTGAACATAGTCGCCTCCCTACACGCACTCACATTGCGCACTCGACCTGTCGTGAAGTACTTCAATACTTGAAAAAGCAATCACCACCGGCGGAATAGTTCCGCCGGTGGTGATTTTATCCTCCTGTTACTTCATGTACACCATCTTCCTCGTCATCTGACTTTCAGGTGTGCTCAGGCGATAGAAATAGATGCCCGAGCTGAGGTGCATGTCATGCTCCGCCAAGTTCAGAGAGATGGAGTGCGAACCAGCCGTCTGCACGCCTTCATACAACGTCGCAATCTGGCGTCCGAGAAGATCGAACAGCTCAATGCTGACGTGGCTCGTCTTTGGCAGGCTGTACGAAATCAACGTCGAAGCATTGAACGGGTTCGGATAGTTCTGCTGCAGAACGGCACCGTCGGGCAGTGCGGAGTAGCGGTCGCCCGGCTGCTCCGGCATGGTGAGGACTTCTTGAACCGTCAACTTGCGGATCTCGAAATCATCGTACCAGACTTCGCCCTGGTTGAAGTTGTTGAAACGAGCCCGGACTGAAGCACCCGTTGCGTCATTGGGAGACATTGACACCCCACGGTACTGCGTCCACCCGGTCGAATCGGTCTGCGCGGCAAAGTAGATGAACTGATCGCCACCCGTCAGGCTCCAGCTGTGGTCGATGTCGCCTGAGTGGAAGAAGAAGCAGATGTTGGCGCGATTGTTCAGGTACGCACCATCACCGCTCAACACGCCGGACGCGATCAGACTGTCGCCGACCGGAGAGACGTTGTCCGTTCTCACCCAGACCGAGAACTCGTACCAAGTCTCAGGCTCAACCGAGTTCGGAATGGAGTAGAACACCATCTCATCGTCGTTGGCGTCCTCTTCCAGTAGCTTCGCGACATGCGTGCCGGAGTGAGCCTCCGAGCCGACATCCACCAAATTCGCGTAACCCTGTGTTCCATCCGCCCAATGCATCCACCCCGCTGGAGTTTCGACGTCATCGCCGAAGAACCCGGCGGTCCAGGGATCGCTGCCGAAGCTGAATTCATCGAACCAGGCGGTGCCTGTGGCGTTCGCCTCGATGATCGCTTCGCAGGTGATAGTCGCAGGAACCGCGGTCAACAGCACCTGTCCCGTCACCTGCTGCCAATCACTGACGGCAGGATCCGCGGCAAGGAACGTGGGTGCGACGATATCCGCACCGCCGTCATCCTTGAAGGTGAACAGCAGACCGATGCGCTCACCGTCGGTGGTCGCGGATGCGGACGCGCCGGACGCGATGTTCACCCAACCTCCGAGGTCGTAGAGAACATCCGAGGCCGCGTTCCAGTAAGTGTTTGCCTGGTTGCCTGTCATCCACGATGCGGCGGTGCCCGTTGAGGTCTTTTCGATCTTCAGCGAATGGGTACCGTTGTGAGCGTCATCGTCAGCCCAGGTAAGCGTGCCCCCTGTCTGGCCGGCGGACCAGAAGAAAGGCGTCACCGTTTCCAGATCGCCGTTTACCACCAGGTTATCACCCGCACTCACTTTGAGGGCGAAGAAGTCGTCATACAGCGTCGTGCCTGTGTTGAAGTTGTTGTACCGCGCACGCATGGATATTCCGGTGGCATCCTCCGGTGAAGTGACGATACCCCCGTAACCTTCCCAATCCACATCCGCAGCGCGCTGGTCGAGGTAGAAGAACTGATCGCCACCCGTCAGGCTCCAGCTGTGATCGATGTCGCCAGCGTGGAAGAAGAAGCACACGTTGGCGCGATCGTTGATGTAGGAGCCCTCACCGCTCATGATGGCGGACGGATAGAAACTTTCGTCGTAGTTCACCCCGATTGACTTCGCCCAGGCACCGACGATGTAATCCGTGCTTGGTGATGTCGGATAGGGAATCGAGTAGAACACCATCTCGTCGTCGTTGCTGTCGTTTTCGATCAGCTTCGCGACGTAGTCACCCGAATGCGCCATCGAGCTGGTGTCCGCGTTCGCGTATCCCTGTGTGCCATCCGCCCAGTGCATCCAGCCAGCCGGAGTCTCGACATCATCCCCGAAGAAGCCCGCTGTCCACGGATCGCTTCCGAACGAGAACTCATCGAAGTATGCTGTACCAGTTGCACTCGCTTCGATGATCACCTCACAGGTGATTGTTTCGGGAACGGCGGTGAGCAGGACCTGACCGGTGACCTGCTGCCAGGCATTGTCGGACGGATCTGCAGCAAGGAAAACAGGCGCGACAATGTCCGATCCACCTGCATCCTTGAACGTGAACCTGAGGCCGATGCGTTCACCTTCTGTCGTTGCCGAGGCGCTCGCACCACTCTCGACCATGACCCAACCGCCGAGGTCATAGAGCACATCGGCAGCGGCATTCCAGTAGGTGTTCGCCTGGTTGCCGGTGATCAAGCTGGCCGCTTCGCCGGTGGTGGTCTTGACGATTTTCAGCGAATGCGTGCCGTTGTGCGCCTGCTCTTGGGTCCACTCGAAGCTGGCGTCGCCACCCGTATCTCCATAGTCCCAGAAGAATGGGCCACGACTTTCCAGGTCGCCGTTGCCAATCACGTTGTCAGCAAGTTGTGCCAACGACGTCCCAGCCGTTAACACCAGAATCATCAATCCCAGTGCCAACAGCCATCCAAATGGTCTTTTCATCTTCGATCCTCCTTGCGTGAAGGAAGTGAATCCTCTGAACAAATTGTTCGTTTCCACTCCTTCTGTTTACGTTGCGATGCTTCGCTGATTAACCGTATTCCCACGTTCCGCTCCGCCGAACAGACCGCAGGTCGATGATCATCCTTTCCTGTTGTGGATCACTTCGACACCGTATACCGAACCCTCGCGGCGAAGAGTGATCTTCCATCCCTCCCCCGAAAACACGGCTGAGTCCGTGCCCTCGTGTTGTATTCGCCTCACTTCAAGCGCTCCTTCATCCACAGGCAGTTCCCGGAGCGTCGCCATCGCCATCAGAGACTCGATTGTCGATTCAGCGCCGCTGTTTCGGTTGATTTCGCCGGGGCCAACGATCCCATCATATCCTCTGCCGGTCGTGGCGTCGTAGACAGCATCCTTTGCCGGATTGTCGCCACAGAACCACGATCCCGCCAGCATCGCCGCCCAGGCGAACGCCGTGTCTTCCGTCGCGCGGTAGAGCGCGGCGTTCGCCTGCACCATGGAGTTGAAATCATACGCGATCTGGGGAAATTGTTTTTCGTTTTCGTAGCCGCTGTCCGTGAATTCAAGACTGTTGAGGCCGCCCCGCACGAGCAGCCACCGCTGCCACCCCTCCGCTTCCGCCCGCGCAGAAGCCACCCACTCCGGTCGATCGAGTAACGCTCCGGCGGTGGCGAGCGCCTCCACCTGCGCCTGTCCCCACGCGTGCCACTGATTTCGCCAGGGTTTGTGCACCGTGAACGGGAACTCCTTCGTCGGCCGTCGCACTCCCGCGAGCACCCAATCGGCGAAGGTGTTCAGCGTGGGCAGCACCTTTTCATCGCCGGTCGCGCGGTACCAGGCGGCGAACCCGGAGAGAAATTCGGCCGCCGCATCATGCCCCAGCTCATACTCCCCGTTTCCCCTGGCCGGGTCATAGGTACGAAGCCGGTTCAAGGTGAGCTCGACGGCTGTTCGAAGCCTGGCCGCGAATTCAGGGTCTATCGGCTTGAAAACCCCGTACCCCTCAGCGAGCGCCCGAAATCCCCTCGCGGTCCACCAGTCGATGGCCTTGGCGCTGTTCTTGTGACCTGTGTTGATCACCGGTCCGGGGAGCAGGAAATTGTAAAACTCGCCGTCCGTAGCCTGCATCGCCATGACAAAACTGAGCATTCCCCGGGCTCTCTCCAGGTACTCGGGGTCGCTCTCCTGCTTGTAGAGAAGCAGGTAGAGGCGGGCCGCACGCGCAACATCATCCACGCAGGTAAATCCTTCATCCTCATCGCCAACCAGGTGGTAGTCCGGTGCTTCGGAATAAATCTGCACGACGCGGACTTCCTCCCCGTTTAAGAGGACAACCCGTTGCAGGTGATCGAGGTGGGCCAGGTTGACCTTCCCGCACGAATGCGCACCGGCGTCTTCCGCTTGAACCGGGCGGCCGAGGAGAATCAGGGCGCCGAGCGTCAGCGCGATATACCACAGCTTTCTTTTGTGCCCGCGTGGGTTCACCATCTATCCCTTCAAACCTGTTGTCGCCATGCTCTCGATGAAGTACCGCTGCAACACGAGATAGACGAGGACGATCGGTATCGTCATCAAGGACGCCGCGGCCAGTTTGACCGCGATCAAATTCTCCGCCTGGCCGCCCACCTCGAAAAGGGTCACCATCTGCGGCATTGTCATCAGCGCCTCCTTTCGGACGACGATGATCGGCCATAGCACTTCATTCCAGATTCCCATGAAGTGAACGATGCCCACCGTGATGATCGCGGGACGTGAGAGCGGCCAGAATACGCGGAAGAGGATCCCCAGGTCGCCGAGGCCGTCGATCCTCGCAGCGTCAATCAGATCCCGAGGGATCTGTAGGAAAAACTGGCGGAAAAGCAGAATCGCAAAGGGGCTCATGACAAAGGGGATGATCAGCGCGGCGTAAGTGTCTGTCAGTCGCAGCTTGACCATCAGTACGTAGAGGGGGATCAGCGTGATCTGGAAGGGAATCATCATCGTGAAAAGGATGATCCCGAAAACCAGCTCGCGCCCCGGGAAGCGAAGGCGGGAAAGAGCATACCCCGTCATCGAGCAGAGCACCAGCACCGAAACCGTGGACACTACCGAGACGATGATGCTGTTGAGCAGCGACCGGAAGATTGGAATCCTGTCCATCATCATCTTGTAGTTGTCAAGCGAATACCGCGAAGCCCCCAACCCCATGTTCATCGCTTCCGCCTCCGGGCGGGCCGAAGCAGCGAGCATCCACGCGAACGGATAGAGGAAGATCAGCGCCGCGGCAAACAGCAGCACGTACATCAGCGTCTTTTTCAAGACTGGACGCATCTCAATTGTCCTCGTGCTCAAACAGTTTGCGCTGAATGAGAACAACAATCATGATGATCGCCGCGATGGAAAATCCGATCGTCGCCGCGTACCCCATTCGGAAGAAGTTGAACGCCTGTTTATACACGTAGAGTACACCCGACAGCGTCGAGTGCATCGGGCCGCCGCCGGTCATCACATAGGGTTCGATGAATAGATTGAAACCGTTGATTGTCGAAAGAATCACCACCATCACCATTGCCGGATTGATCGCAGGGACGGTGATAAAACGGAATTTCTGCCAGCTGTTGGCACCGTCGATTTCGGCCGCCTCGTACAGCGTGCGCGGAACTCCCTGGAGGCCGGCGAGGAAGATGATGATGTAGAGTCCCACATTCTTCCAGGTGGCCATGATCGCGATGGAGGGCATTGCCCAGTGCGGGCTCGTAATCCAGGGGATGCGGTCGATACCGATGTGCGAGAGCAGCCGGTTGAAAAGGCCGATGTCCGTTCCATAGAACTGCTTCCAGAGGATTGTCACCGCGACGCCGGAGACCACCACAGGCAGGAAAAATGCCGCGCGGAAGAAGCCCCGAACCAGAAGGCGCCGGTTCAACACGAGCGCCAGGACTAGTGCGACGACAATCTGCAGTGGAATGTGGATTGAGATGAATAGCAGCGTATTGCCCATCGCCTTCCAGAACAATCCGTCCCCAAGCATCTCCCGGAAGTTGCCCAGCCCGACCCACTGCAGCGGACCGACAATCGCCCACCTGTTGAAGACCAGCACCAGCGAAAACAGCAACGGATAGGCGACGAAGAACAGGAAGAAGACGAAATAGGGCGACATCAGCCCGTATCCGCTGCGGTTGCGGACAAGAACCCGGGCCAATTTCAGCTGCTGAATCTGCATCGTCCTATCCCCCCCGAGCGCTGAGTATGTGGTGGCTGCGCTGAGCCGCACGCATCAGTGCCACCTTCGGGGTTACTGCATTGTGTATGGCCGCTTCGTCAAACGCCCCGTCCACGGCGTCGAACACCTCCTGCAACGCCGTGTTCTGATCAAACCCCACCGTCGTCGGAACCTTCTCCGCGAAGGGGAGCATCATCGGGTTTCTCTTGAAGTAATTCTCGTAGAGGCTGTCGGTGAGCAGGCCGCGACGCAGCGGAAGCTGGTTGGCCACTTCCAGCAGGAGCATGTCCGCTCGGCGGGAGATCAAATACTTGACAAACTCCCAGGCGGCTTCAGGATGCTTGCAGGTAGAAAAGATACCGATGCTTTTCGGATCGCCGAAAGTGTATACGGAGGCCTGCATCGTGTCCGGCACCGGGATCGGCCCAAATCCGTATTCGAATCCCTTCGGTTTGAAACGCTCGGTGTGGGCGATATTCCACGGACCAGTAACATGAGCCGCAAAGTGCTGCTGGAGGAACTGATCGCCCGACAGGATCGTCCGCGGGTACCACCCCTCATTGAATCCTTTGGCGAAGAAGGTAAAAACGGCTTCTGCGATCTTATTGTTGAAATCGACCTGGCCATTTTTCAGTAACATGCGCCCGTTCGAGGCGGCAATGTAAAAGGTGTAAAAGTCAAAGAGACGTCGCCGCCATTCGGATTCCACCTGGATGTCCGCCATCCACACGTCCGGGTTTCCGTCGCCGTCCGTATCCCGGGTTACACGGGCGGCGGCGTAGTTCCATTCGGACCAGGTCCGCGGCAACTCCGTAATTCCCACCTGCTTCAACAATCCGAGGTTGTACTGCACCATGATCGGATTGCCCTTCCACGGAACCTGGTAGAGCTTTCCGTCGGAGTTGACAAAGATCGAGTCCATGCCTTCCGGCAACCGGTCATGAATAAAGGAACGTCCGTCGCTGAAGCGATCGAGTGGAATCAGGGCGTTGGCTTTGGCCAGCAGGGGGGAGATGGTGGGCGAAACATTCGAACAGATATCAGGTGTGGTTCCTCCGGCGGATGCGACGATCAGCACTTCCTCGCCGCTACGCCCTTCGGGGAGAGGCTGGAGGATCACCTGGGTGTCCGGGTGCGCCTCATTCCACTCCTGCGTCAGCTGTTCCGAGAGACGGATTTCATCCGGGTTGGTTGAACTCCAGTAGGTAAGTCGAACCCTGGAAGTGGAGCTCTTCTCCGCCGCGCAACCGTTCGCGAGCATCACCCCCAAGATCCCGACGGCCATCAGGAACAGGGCGGTGCGTCCCGCCGATTTCGCATCTGAAGAATCAGACTCCTGTCGGGCACGAATCAACATTCGCAACCCTCCGTCAGCACTCCTCCCTGATCAGACTCCTACCCCTGATTTCAGATAATCGATCAACTGATCGAGGCGAACCGAAATCCGGCCAATCACCGAATCCGCTCCGCCGTAGTAGATGTCGAGCACGTTTTCACGAATCGCCAATCCCTCGGGAAAAACCACGTTGTTCACGTCTCCAACCATTTCCCAGTCTTCCGTCGGTTCGAACAGCGGTTCCGGCGTGCGCCCGATGATCCGCTGGGGATCGTTCAAGTCCAACAGCGCTGCACCGGCGCGGTAGGTCTTATCCGGTGCCACGGCGACACCATGATAGACCATCAACCAGCCCTCGGTTGTCTCAATGGGAACCGGACCCATGCCCATGTGACTCTTCTCCCACCACGCGTTTCGTTCCATCAGAATGAACTGGTCCATCGTGGTGAGGTAGTCCTCCCAAAATCCCTGGTCGGAGAGCTGATCGAGGGATTCGATGTATGCGATCTGGATGTTTGGCTGCAGGCGATGAATGAAAACGATCTTGCCGTTAATCCGTCGCGGCAGGATCGTCGCATCCTTCTCCCAGATGATCCCTTCGGGATCCTCAGCCATCCACCAGTCAAACTGGGGTTTCAGCCGCAGGTTGTCCTTTACAATCTTGCTCGCCTGCCTGCGGGACAGCAGCGGACCGATCAGGGTTCGGGGGCCGAAGTCCTTCGGGGTTTGCGACGAGGTCAATCCAAGGCAGGCGTCACGGCCGTTGTACACCGTGCAAAACATGTAGTAGCGGTCTTCGAATTTCACAACTCGGGGGTCTTCGATTCCTTTGATCTCGAAATCGGCTTCCGGCGTAATCAACGGGTAATCCAGAGACTCTTCGACGACAAGCTGGCCCTGGAGATCCTGACGGCCGCGAAAGTATCCGATCGTCGAAACCATATCGGGATTCACCGCACGATAGTAGAAATGAAGGGTGTTTTCATGTTGGATGATGGCGGAATTGAGCACAGCCCGCTTGTGAAAATGTTCCTTTCCGGGCTTCAGGAAAAGCTGGCGGTCAAAAGGAACAGGTGCCTCCATGAAAATCTCCCCTCGAAACGTTTGCCGGTCTATCGGCCATTACTGCGTGGAACCGCCGTGGAACTGCGGGCGATAAGCTCTACACCCACACGGATTTCCGATGATCGCGAACGACCATTCCGCAACATGTCCACAAGCGCCTGGATTGCCATGCTGCCAAGATCTTCCTTGGCAACACGCACAGTGGTCAGGGGGGGCGTGATCATACAGCCTTCGGTGACATCATCAAAACCGACTACGGACAAATCATCAGGCACCGAAATACCGTGACGCTCGGCGTTCTTGAGCACCCCGATTGCCATCGCGTCGTTCGAACAAACCAATGCCGTGGGGAGGTCTCCTTTATCAAGCAACCGTGCAAAGGAATGCTCACCGGCCTCAAGCGACATCATCTGCTCGGAGATATCCATCCACTTTTCCTGAACGGCTATCCCCTGGCGGTTCATCTCCTCGCGGTATCCACGAATCCGCTCCTTCGCAGACGGGTGATCGCTCTCGCCTCCCAGGTATCCAATATCACGATGCCCCAGCGCCACCAGATGGCGCACCGCCAGAGAGGTGCCACGGATGTTGTCCATCAGCACTCGGGTGCCGTAGAATTCGGGGTCGCCGTAGTCGACGAGTACGACCGGGATATTGAATTTCTTCAACTCCATCAGAGATGCCGCGGGGACCTTGCCCGCAATGATGAGGCCGTCAACGTTCCGTTCATGCAGGAACCGGGGCATGTCGCGAGGACCGGAGTACTGTTTGTCGACAGAGGTGAGCAGCACATACAGGTCATGCTTGCGCGCCTCGAACTCCGCGCCGAGAAAGACCTTCGTGTAAAATGGTTCCGTTCGGGAAAAGAACTGTTCAGAGAGGATGAAACCGATGTTGCCGGACCGTCCGCTTGCCAGTCCACGCGCGGACCGCCTTGGGGTGTAGTTCAGTTTCTCGATTGCAGCATTGATTCGGGCGACGGTTTCCGGATGAACAATGCCCTTGTTGTTGATGACTGCTGAGACTGTGGAAACCGAAACGTTGGCAAGTTTTGAGACATCGCGAATTGTCGGAGACGACGTCATCGCTGCCCTCACTTTTTGGCACTCACCGTCGAACCGGTTCTATATGTTTGTCGCCACAGATAACGGACTAAACGAAAATTCCTCTTAATTACTGAAAAATTCTCCTTTAAAAGTATCGAACCGGTTCGATCATATAGTTTAGTATAGAGACAGGCCCCACTCCCGGTCAAGGGAAAGGGGCCCTTTTTGTTCAAACTGTAACGTACTCGGAGAGCATCCTCTGCTTGATTATCTCCCTGAAAATTGAAGAGTAAGCCGAGCCGAAGAGGCAGTCAACCGGCCATGAATGCGGCACGTGTAGCCACCATCTCGCAATGGCCGGTTTTCGGTCGGGATCGACTTGCCGTCTACCTTGATCGTTCCGGGCAGCTTCAGCGAAACCACGTCCGCTTCCCAGGGCTGTCCAGGGAGCCCATTCAGCTCTACGATCAGCCCGGATTTCCTCTTGTCTTTGAAAGTCACCGCCGCTACCGCCGCTGTCGAGCGCGCAAGGTAGGGCGTCCGAGGCGTCCCCGCTTCGAGCTCGACCAATTCCGGGGTTCCGATCAGCACAGCCGAAGGTGTCTCGCGCCCGTCCACAAAGATCCCGGAGAACGAAACGCCGCTGCCGTGACGGACGACCCGGCATGGTTTACCGTTCACCGCGAGATCGAATGAGACATCCGCGAGAGCCTCCGGAACCTCCGGCTCCAGCGTGATCGCCCCTGTTTCCTCATGGACTCCCGCGAGCTGATAGAGACAATTGATGAACCAGCCGCCGGCCCAGAGAAAGGTCGGCTTATCCACCCGACCGTATTCGGGAGAAGCCGGATTCGAGAACCGATATTCGTACAGCGAGGGTTGCCCCCCGGGACTGTCCGCGATTCCTTCCAGCGTCAGATAATGGCGGAGCGCCTCGAGAGCTTGCCCGGCACGGTGAGCGCGAAGCAGCGAGAGAACATACCAGGCATTGCCCTGCGGCCAGATTCCACCGTTGATATAGGTATAGGGCGCGCCCATCTCCATGTCTTGAAAGTGGTACTTGTCGATCAGTGTATCAAAATCCGCGGGCATTACAATGCGTATCCCGATGTTGGGATCCAGTAGTTCTCGCTCAGCCGTAGCTATCTGAGCGGCCGAACGTGAGGAATCCAGCATCCCGTACATTCCCGCCACGAGAGATCCTGCGTAGTAATGAAGATCCCATTCATCACCGATCGTGTTCATCAGGAAGCCCAGGTCATCACGCCAAAGCTCGCCGTTCAACCCTTGGACAAGTCCGTCACGGACCTGGAACAGGTCTGCCGGCACCGCATCTTCCCGGCCGCAGCGGCGGGCGATTTCGGCGTATTCCCCGAGTGCTCTCGCGGCGAGCGCCGTAAGATAGGCGCGGCGCCCCGGGAGATCGCCGATATCCCACCAGTCCGGGGAACGGGCGTGCATCAAACCGTCCTTCCCAAGGTTTGTGAGAATCATCGCCACGCTTTTTTCAAGCACCGGCATAAGTTCCTGCGCCGTCGCAAGATCGCCGCCATGCCTTAACCAGGCGCCTGTGGTTAACAGGAACCACAAATGATTCCAGTTATCCGTCCCGCAGAATTCCGTGAGATACTGTCCATCGCGCCAGTAGTAGGCGTGGGGAAGGATGGAGTCCGGCTGCACCTGGGAAAGCAGGGTGCGAAGATCTTCGCCCACGAGGTCGGGGTTCGAGAGGGTGACCCCCAGTCCCGTCTGCAAAGCGTCATGCGTGAAAAAGAAATTGTACTGCGCCGGGCAGGGCATCGGCATCAGCCGTCCGTTGAGAAAGTGACGGTTTGCCGCTATCATGTCCCACGACCAGAGCAGGGTTTGCCGGAGCGAAGGGTCCTCCAGTCCGCTCCACCTGCCGCTTTCCGAGGACGCCGTGATACGCGCTTCATAAGCTTCTATGTCCGCCTCCCAATTCTCCGCCGTCTCTGTAATCAGGGAGTCGGTTTCGGAGATGCGGCAGGACCCGATCGCTTCGTCAATCTGAAGGGTTCCTTTGCCCTTCCAGGAAAACGCAAATGGAATTCCCGCGCGCCCGGGAGCGTCCTTTGGCAGGACTGCCTGACCCACATCCACGGCTTTTCCCCAAGCCGCAGGTTGAGCGGCGAGGTGGACGACAAACACCGCAGAGGAATCCGTATCCACTCGTGGGGATGCCGCCCAGGCTGCGTCGCCGGATTCCGTGTAAACCGGATCTTGCGACTCCACCCACGCCCAGGTTTGGCAAGTTCGCAGCAGCGGCCACAGCGCGAGGGTCAACTCGATCTCGTCGTCCGCGTCCGGGCTGCCCACCGCAAGCTCAAGACAGGCTATCGGGAGGCGCTCTCCGAACCGCCAGGCGATCCGAATCGGCGTGCCAACGGCATGCCCCTCGAAGATGGCCGTGTGCGGCGCCCAACGGACCGGCATCGCGTGAGCGTCCAGAGTGTCCGTGACTCCATTCACCTTGACGAAAATGCGCAACGGGATCGATTCCCAGCGCTTCCAATAATCCGTGCTCAAATCGATGGAATTGGCGACCGGTGAGTAGAAACTGATCCGCGTGGGAACCGGACGGCTGCGGTGAAACTCGACCCCCGCAAAAGGCCCCCCGACCTCGATCAACGCCTGCGGTTGATTCACGCTCTGCAGATAATCTTCCGCTGCCGAAGCAACGGCAGGACACCATTGCAGCAAGAGGGCGACCAGCGCCAACCGCCCAATACTCTTTTTCCAATCGAAGAATGGCCGTTTGACGGGATCTATCGCTCTGGCTGCGTCCGGCCGCGCGAGAACGTTGCACTTTTCCATGCCGCCCTCCCGGGAATGTTGACGAACATAGTATCGTGCGCCCCCGCACTGCGGTCAATGGCCAAGATGAAATCTCAGCAACGGTCTCCAACTCCAGTTTCGTGAACGTGGCGCCTTTGTTCATACATTCCATCAGGCAATCGGAAGGCGAGTTCACTCTGCGGAGAGCTATCGATGGAGACCCTCGGAATTGGCATCGTCGGCTACGGCGGCTTCGGTCCATTCCTTCACAACGCCTGGTCACAAGTGGGCGGTGTCGAGGTCCGGGCGATTGCGGATGCCGATCCGTCGCGCAAATCCGATTCCCCGGCCCGTTTTACCACGGAGTGGGCCGAGCTCGTTGCGGATCCGGGCGTTGATATTGTCTCTGTAGTCACTCCCCCGGCAACACACGCCGAGATCGCCATCGCCGCTTTGCGCGCAGGAAAGCACGTGCTCGTCGACAAACCCCTGGCAACAACTCTGGAGGACGCTCGACGCGTCATTGAGGAGCGGGACCGTTGCGGAAAGGTCGCGGCGGTCAATTTCATGCTGCGTTTTCACCCCCTGGTCGAGACCCTTGTTGCGTGGGGCCGCAGCGGGCTTTTCGGCCGTCTCCGGCACGCCGCCGTGGAGAACGTCGCTCAGGACGAGTCGCTTCCGCCAGATCACTGGTTCTGGGACACAGCCATTTCAGGAGGCATTCTTGTGGAGCACGCCGGACACTTCACCGATCTGGTCGATGCTGTCGCGGGACGTCATCCAGCAACGGTCCTAGGAGCTCACGGAACACGGAGCGAAAGACAGGAAGACCAGCTGCTGGCGACAGCGCTCTACCACAACGGCCTGATTGCAACCCATTACCACGAATTTTCCCGACCACGAGCGCTGGAAACGACATCCATCCACCTCGTGTTCCAATTGGCGCAGGTGGATTTGAAAGGATGGATTCCCCTCGAAGGCGAAATCTTCGCAATGGTTGACGAAGAGGGACGCAAGGCTTTGCAAGCATTGCCCGGTTGGAAAACTCTGGAGGAGGCACCGGTAAATCCCGAAGGTAACGGACAGGTGATTCGTTCCGCCGGAAATCCATTCCAGGTAGCCAGCATAATGAGGGGAACATTTGCACTCAAGGACGCCAAGCTGGATGTGTACACCGCCTGCCTGCAGAGCATGATGGCGGATGTTGCAGCGGCCGTACGTGATCCGAAGCACCCTGTGCGCGTGCCTCTCGAGGACGGATTTCACGCACTGGACACTGCTCTGCGTGCAACCGAGGCGGCACGGGACGCGAGGACGGACTGAACGAGCTGTGGGCGGAATCCCCTTTACCGCAGAGAAACAGCTCACTACGGGGCATCAGGTTTTACTCTATCCTACACTCCATCTACCAAGCGTAGCTTTCAGGTGATGGACCTCCCGGACCGGGCCAGATTTCATCCAATTGCTGCATCACCTTAGACTCCAGGGTGAGTTCGCTCGCCTGGACATTTTGCTCCAATTGCTGCACCGTTCGCGGGCCGACGATTGGCGCGGTGATAGCCGGGTTCACGAGCATCCAGGCCAGCGCAACATCCGCGGGTGGATGTCCGATCTCCGAGCAGAGCGTTTCGTACTTCTCCAGCTGCGGTCGAAGTCTCTCGACCTTCTCAAGGAATCCCTGCTCGGTGCGCCGGCCCTGCTTCACTTTCTTCAGGACACCGCACAGCAGGCCTCCACCGAGCGGACTCCATGGAATAATGCCGATGCCGTATGTTTCGCAGGCGGGGATCAGGTCCGACTCGATCGCCCGGTTGGCGAGATGGTACAGGCTCTGTTCGGATACAATACCCATGAAATTCCGGCGGGCCGCGATCTCGTTCGCCCGGACGATGTGCCACCCGGCGAAATTGCTACTGCCGACGTACAGCACCTTCCCCTCGCGAACGAGCTGCTCCATCGCCTGCCAGATTTCATCCCACCCCGTTTCGCGATCGACATGATGCATCTGGTAGAGATCGATATGGTCCGTCTGGAGGCGGCGAAGGCTGTCCTCGCATGCCGCTCGAATATGGTAGGCGGAAAGCCGCCGGTCATTGATCCCGTCGTCCGACATCGCGCCGTAGACCTTGGTCGCCAGAACGATCTGCTCCCGCTTGGCACGATCTTTCATCAACCAACGCCCGATATATTCCTCGGCTGTGCCTCGTCCCTTATCCCCGCCGTACACATTTGCGGTGTCAACGAAATTCACGCCTAAGGCGAGAGCGTGATCCAGGATCTGGTGGGAGTCAGCTTCTGTGACATAATGACCGAAATTCATTGTCCCAAGACAGATTCTGCTGACCTTCACACCGGTTCTTCCAAGATGGACGTACCTCATGT
>CAZIDZ010000005.1:36548-38638 GCA_964538455.1 uncultured bacterium | reverse complement strand
AGACAGATTCTGCTGACCTTCACACCGGTTCTTCCAAGATGGACGTACCTCATGTTTCCCTCCACGACCTGATAAACATGGGAACGCAGAATACGCAAAGGGCGGATTCCCGGGCAAGGTGGTCACTCCTCTCGCTGAAAAGAATCAACCCTCGGCGTTGCGTAGATTTTTTGAACCGAGACAAGCGAGTGAGGTTTCAAAGTTGTCCGCTATTGTTCTCCAGTAACTTCGACGATACCTTGCCCCGAAACCTCTTATTTTGTTGAAATTAATGTAATTGTGTAACGGTGTTACATGCGTCGTTCCCTGTCAATAGCCCTGTTTCCCAACGAAGAGATGCGGATGCACGTATTCGAATCAAGGCTTTTTCCCGAGCGTGAACTCTTTCCCCTTGGGGAGCTATCCAGGCGTAGCGCGGAGGCTTTTGGTGACCGCCCCGCGATGCGCGTTCTGCGTGATAGGCAATGGAAAACATGGAGTTACCGTACTCTTCACGACCACGTCATGGCCGTCGCTGGCTGGTTGATCGAGTGGGGAATCCAACCGGGCGATCCCGTTGCGATCCTCGGTGAAAACAGCCCAGAGTGGGAAGCAACGTACCTCGGCGTCCAGGCGGTGGATGGGGTTTGCGTGCCGATCGACAGGATGCTTCCGGCGCCCGGCATTCGTCACATTCTTTCGGATTCCGGCGCTCGCATTCTCTTTGCGGATGCAAAATTTATCCGCTTGATCGCCGACATCGAACGAGTCGCGACGCTGGAAACGACGGTCGCTCTGGACGACGAACGGTGCGACGCAGCCTACACATTCACAGGCATAGCCGAATCCGGCGGTAGTTCGGCACGCACCCTGCCACCTCTCGACCTCGACAATCTCGCGGCGATTCTCTACACCTCGGGAACGACCGGCCACTCGAAGGGTGTGATGCTCACCTCGCGTAACATTCTCTCCAACGCAGCGGGAGCGGGACGACTTTTCAACACGGGTCCGGGAGATGTGTTTCTTTCCGTCCTCCCCGTCCACCACAGCTTCGAAGCGACCGCAGGTTTCATTTTCCCACTGTTTACTGGAGCAACAATCGCCTTCGCGCCAAGCCTCGCGGGGCCCGAGATCGTCTCGGCGATCCGCGAAAACGGCGTCACCTACCTTTGCGGTGTCCCGCTCCTCTTTGAAAAAATGCAGGCGGGAATCCTGCGAAACGTCCGTAACGCCGGAAAAATAAAGGAGACCCTTTTCAAAACGATGATGGGGATCGCCGCTGTTGGGGAGAAGGCCGGATTGAAGCTCGGTTTCCCGCTCTTCGGGGGATTGCGCGAAAAAGCAGGACTTGGGACGATCAAATACTTCCTCTCCGCCGGGGGACCGCTCGACCCGGAGATCGGCCGATTCTTCAACCGCTTTGGGCTGTGCACATTTCAGGGGTACGGACTCACCGAGACAAGTCCTTGCACCCACCTGACCCCGGCGTGGAAAATCCGCCATGAGTGCGTAGGGCCGACCCTCCCGGGCGTCGAGTGCAAGATTCTCGAACCAGACGCCGCGGGAATCGGGGAAGTCTGCGCTAAGGGGCCTAACGTTTTTGCGGGTTACTACAAAAATGAAGAGGCAACTAAAGCCTGTTTCACCGAGGACGGCTGGTTCCGCACGGGCGATCTCGGCTTTATCCACCCCGATGGCTACCTGCAGATCACAGGCCGGGCAAAAGCCCTGATCGTCACCGCAGGAGGGAAAAACGTTTTCCCGGAAGAGATCGAATTCTACCTCAACCGAATGCCTTTCATCGCCGAATCGGTTGTCGTCGGCATCAAACGGAAAGCAGGGCTGGGGGAAGAGGTCGGCGCGCTGATCTATCCTGACTACGAACAGATCGACCTGCACGATGAGGAGAGAGGAGTCAAATCCACCGTCGAACAGATCCACTCGCTGATTCAGGCCGAGATCAGGAAGGCGATGAAAAACCTCGCGGAATATAAACGGATCAAGGCTTTCCGCATATTCGACAGCGAGTTTCAGAAGACGACAAAGCGTACGATTAAAAGGTTCCTCTATTCGGGGGAGATGATCGAGATCGAGAACGGTGCCGGGCAGTC
>CAZIDZ010000005.1:33874-36448 GCA_964538455.1 uncultured bacterium | reverse complement strand
TGCAGAATCGCCCGCCTGCGGCCGAGCATATCAAACACCACGACACGCACCCGCGACGTTTTTGGAATTGCGAGGGGGATCACCGTGGAAGCGTTGAACGGGTTGGGGTGATTCGGGCGAATCTCGAAGCGGGCAGGAAGGGCCGCGTTGTCAACCGGCACATCCAGGTTTACGTTCAAGGTGAAATCGAAGGGCGCGTTGGAAGACCAGGTCGTATCAACTCCATCAGTGGCAAAAACCGACCACTGTGCGGTCCCGCCGGCGGGCATGCCCACCAAGTCAAATGCGTCGAGTAGATTCCGCAAAGTCAAAACGTACGACGTCGAGCTTAGGCCAAGGCCGAGTGAACCCGCGCCTGAAGACCCTGCCAACATCAACCCGTAGCTGACCGCATCGCCCTCTTCATCCCCTGCAACCTGCCAGCCGAATTGAACTTCCTGCGAGCCGTTGAAGTCGTCAATCGTGTATTCTGCGCCGTCCGACGGCACCAACTGCTCGAAATCGTCGGGAGCGTCGTTGACAGGGATGACCGTCACCTGCACATGCGCCGTATCCGTATAGACATTGTCAGTGGCGATCACCGTGAACTCGCCGTGGTAGGCGTCGGTCAGCGGCACGCCTGTGACAGTTTCGCCTTCTACTGCCAGCCACGAGGAGAGATCCATGAAGATGAAGGACAAGGGATCATTATCGGGGTCCGTGGCCGCAGGTTGATAAACAAACACCTGATCCTCAACAGCCGCAACCGAATCCAATGATGTGATCACCGGAGCATCCGGCCTGTCTACAATGAAGAAGGAAACAAGGAGGCTGTCCGCATAACTCCGCTCGTCGGCCACCTTCACTTGTGCAAGAACGGACCCAAACGCGTCCTTGATGGAACGGAAACTGAGTTTTGGGCTGGCATTCCATTTGTTCGAGTTGATCGTGAGGTCAGCTCCGGACAACGACTGAACCGTCCAATCCAGGGTGCTGAAATCGGTGTCTCGATCCTGAAAGAGACCACTGGCATCGATAACAAGCGAATCATCCTCGAGAAACGACAGCTCGACCGGGAAATATCCATGCAGGATCGGGGGGAATCCACCGACGTAAAGTTCCACGATATTCGTATCGCCCGGCGCACCGAACGACCACACGGTGCTGCCGATAACCGTGGCAGGACGGGCATCAACCGTGAAGTCGATCAGATCCCCTTCACTCGCTCCATCGTCCGCCTCTGTGGTCACATCGTCCCCGTACACGTAAAGCCAGCCAAAAGTGTCCGGCTTCGTCATCACGAAACGCCCGCAGAGCACTCCATCCGGATCGAACGCCTCGATAACGCTGCCCGGTTGAGCCCGCGTCCCGTCTATATAAACGCGAGTTCCGGCGAAAGCCGTGTAGGTGTTCGTCGTAACCAGCGTGTCTTGCGCCCGGGCCGAATGGCCAACCACACCCAAGAGCAGGACCATTCCGGCGAGGAAAGCGCGAAGCAACCTCACGCAACGCCTCGAGGTGAATCGATCCCCTTGCATTTCACCGTTCCGAAATGCCAGACGATTTAATGTCCCGCTCACGGTTCTACTCCAGCAGCATAATCTTGCGGACGCGGCGGAATCGCTCGACTCCGTTCGCATCGATCACAGAGAAGCGCAGGAAGTAGATGCCACTTGCCATCCCGGCTCCCCTCCAGACAAACTGGTGGTATCCGGCCGGCATCTCCTGCTGGACCAAAGTGGCCACCTTCTGTCCGAGCAGATTGAACACCTGCAGGCTTACCTTGCCTCCGTCGGGCAATTGGTAACGAATCGTCGTAGAATTGTTGAACGGGTTCGGGAAGTTCGGCGAAAGCTCATAGGCGATTGGAAGTCCGTCCTTCGTCTCCTCGGCGGAACTGAACGCTCCAAGCGGTACGTGCTGAGGATCCTGTCCCGGCGACCAGCCGTGCCGCACCGAGGTAGAGCCGATGATCTCTCCGTCGCACATGAAGGTTATGTGATCGCCCGGCAGCGCTCCTTCGTCCTCCGGAGTGTTCGCATCGTCACCGTACACATGCAGGAATCCGTATTGTTGAGTCGCACGCAACGTCGTCCTGCCGCAAAGCACCCCGTCCGCATCGTATGCCTCAATCACCTTCCCGATGGGAAGATCCACTTCCCCGTAGTAGTCGGCCCAAAGCGGAGTCGGAGTGAAATCAACCGCGGCAGTTGCTACCGGAGTATCCTCAAAGACCGTCATCGGGGGTGATAGCATTACCCCCGCATCGGACCGATAGTTCAGAGAGGCCCGCTCGTTCAAGCGGATCCAGTACCCGAAACCGTTTGCCATCGCCTCCAAGTCGTTGAACGGGCTGCCCGGCAGGAACATCATCGCGCTCTGGTCATACCCTGAGACCACGGCGAACATCCCATGAATGCTCTCGAGGGCCTGCTCGACACTCATGGCGTTCTCGGGCAGGTACGACACCAGATTCCAACCCAGATCGAGGGGCAGCCAGGTGTCATCATACACCTTTTCGCCCTGAACAACGAACGAATCCGCCAATGTCACCTTGATCCAGTACCCGCGCTTCGGACTGAGCACATCCAGATC
>CAZIDZ010000005.1:0-33774 GCA_964538455.1 uncultured bacterium | reverse complement strand
GAGGCAGTGCCGTAAATGTTCAGGCTCTGTTGGCTGAAGGTTGTTTGGTGAACGCTGGATAGATCGATTGAGGCGTTGTCGCCCGGGGCCGTCAGGATTGCCTTGGCAGGGTAATACCCTCGCGCTGACGCTTGAACTTCGAAATCGCCCGCACTCGCCCCATAGATCGCAAAATAGCCGTCTCCTCCTGTAGTCAGCTCCATGAACAGGGTGTCGGCGTGATAGACATTCATCTTCGCCCAGGACACCCCTGACCCGGTTCGATGATCTCTAGCAAATCCGGCGAGCACCACAGCTGCGGAATCGACCACAGTGAGGTTGACCGCCAGGGAATCCACTCTGCGATCCGGATCGTTCGAAGTCCAGTGAACTGTCGCCAGGTACGTGGAATCATCCGGCAGATCCTGGGTGTCAAAGAGGAGATTCAAACGTCCGAATTCCTGCGGCTGAACCGTCAGCGTCGTCGGATTGAGGGTGAGCCACTCGGAAGTGTCCGCGAATTGGACCCCCAACGGTCCTTCGCCGTCATTGAAGAAAGAAACCACACGTGATCCTGTATGATTCGCGGGCAGGGTCATGTTGATAACGCTGTCGCGCAATACGAGAACCGGTCGCATGGTGACGAGGAAGGTTCCGGCGCGGATCGGCGAGTAGAAATTGTCTCCGCCCGACCCTGTGTTGTTCCCGTCGAGATCCGAATACAACCAATGGCTCCCACCGTCTGTCGAGAAACGGAAGGCGTAACTGTATTGCCCCAGCTCCGGGGCGGAGAGAGCGGCGCGGTAAACATCCGCGCTGTCCGTCATCGCGGAACCGTCGTAAATCGCTTCCGTCCACACCCATTGCAAACCTGGGAGTGAACCCTCCGGACCATACCCGACATCGGCAAGGATTCCGGCGCCCTGACCTGCACCGTTCGTCACGCCGTTCTCGTAAACGAGACCGCGCACCGGTTCCGTCGGCAGGCCAAGGGTCGTTGATGCCAGTTCGGGACCGATAGTTCTCACAAAATCTGGGAGACTGATCCCGGTGTAGTCCTCGTGCACGCTGACATCGTCGATCAACCAATAGCCATCCCAATACAAACCGTTTACGAGGAAGCGAAGACGCATCTTCATCCCGGCAAAACTCACGAGGCTGATCTCGTTGCGAGTCCAACCGGTGTTGCCATCATAGCTCGCGAGTGTGACGTAGGTGACGCCATCGTCCGAAGACCCCTGCACAACGTAGTTGTTGCGGTTGTCATTCCGGGCCTGCCAGAACGTCAGCTTCGGGTTGATTGCATCGCTCAAATCAATGTTATTCGCAGTAGTAATCCACGTGTATGTGAGATAATAATAGTCGTTGAGGTAGTTTCCCTTGGGGCGTGAATGCATGTACTGGCTGCCGTCATGCCCCGATGGCGCAGGACCCCAGGTGGATGTAATCCAGACACTGTCACTGCGCGCGAAATCGTTGAAATCATCCGTGAATGGATACTCAAGAGGCTCCGTCTTCCGCGATTCATTGACCCTGATATCGTCGATGTACCAGCCATCCGAATTTGTTCCACCATCGGAAACGACTCTGAATCGAAGCAGGATATTCTGACCGAGGTACGTTGTCAGGTCGATGTTCTCGCGATCCCAATTCGCCCCGCTGAATCCGGTGGTGCTGTAAATCAACGTGTAGTTCGTGCCGCCATTGATGGAAATCTCCACGAGGCCCTGGTCGTAGGACGACTGAAAGTTGTACCGGTGCGCGAAGCTGAGCATCGGCATGGAAATCGAAGGTCCAGTCAGCGAAATCGGGATAAGCAGTGAACGTGATGTATTCGTCGCATAAGGTCCGTTTGGACTGTCGCTCCAGCTATGCGTTCCGCTAAACGAGGATTCCTCGGTGATCTTCCAGGGTAACTCCTCCGCATATGCGTCAGGCCCATGTTCCATATCGTCGAAGAACGGGTACGAGTTAGCTTCAGGAAGCCCCGGCGTGCGGACTGAGATCTCGTTGCTTCCGTAGCTGACATTCCCCGAGGTGTCAACAACGAAAGCGCGATAGTAGTACGTTTGATTAGGATAGACCAGCTGTTCGTCGTGATAGGAGACTTGGTTCGGATCGATGTACGTCTGAAGCGGCGATCCACTCCTCGAAACACCGGAAGAAGTTGACTTGTACAACTCGTATTGCTTGAAATCACCTTCCTCGTTTTTTGACCAAGAGAGCACGACGTCATGACGGCCAACCGTTTCAGGCTGGTTCATTACGACATCAAGCGGTTCTTCGGTGATGGCGATATCGTCGATCAGCCAGTAGCCATCCCAATACGACCCATTCAGATAGAATCTCAGCCGAATCGTCTTCCCCGCGTAGTTGGCAAGACTGATTTGATTCCGCGTCCAACCCGTGCTTCCATCATACGTGCCCACAGTCTCGTAGGTCGCACCGTTGTCAGACGAGACCTGGAGTAAAAAGTTATTGCGAATGTCGTTTCGTGCTTGCCAGAAGGTCAGGATGGGGCTTGTCGTTCCAGACAGATCGATCGAGCCTGCGGTGCTGATCCACGTGTAGGTCAGGTAGTAATAGTCGTTATGGTAGTTCCCTGCCGGGCGTGAATGCATGTACGTGCTGCCGTCATGTCCTGAACTTGCGAGTCCCCACGTCGAATTGATCCAAATGCTATCACTGCGCACAGCATCGTTGAAGTCTTCGAAGAACGGGAACGGCTCGACCGCCGAGACTGGATCCTCGTCGATCCGGATATCGTCGACGTACCAGCCGTCCGAATTGGTATCTTCGTTGGAGACAATTCTGAATCGCAGCAGAATGGACTGTCCGACATACGGCGTTAGGTCGACCTCCACCGGCTCCCACCCCTCGCTGAACCCGGTGATCGAGTACGCGATGAAGAAGGATGAACCGTTATTCGTGGAAATCTCCACGAGCCCGTGATCGTAGTTCTGTTGGAAGCTGTATTTCTGCATAAAGGTCAGCATCGGCCTGTGCGCGGCTGCACCGCCCAGGGAAACAGGCAGATACAGGCTTCGTGAGGTACTCGCTCCGTAGGGTCCGTTGGGACTGTCACTCCAGCAATGCAGGCCGCTTCGCGCCGTAGTATCCGAATCCTCAGCCGTAATGCTCCATGGTTGGTCCTCCGCAAAATAGCCCGCCCCACTTTCCATATCATCAAAGAATGGATAGCTGGCTGCGGCCGGCCAGGTCGGGGTCAGTACGGATACCTCATTGCTGCCGTAGCTGTAATCCCCCGTCGTATCGACGACGAAGATCCGGTAGTAGTAGCGTGTGTTCTGGTAGGTCAGCAGGGAATCCAGAAGCGACGTTGTGCTGCTGCTGGTGATTATAGCATACGGACTTCCCGACCGTGATATCCCGCTGCTGGTCGAGCGGTAAATCTCATACCTCTGAAAATCGCCGTCCGTGTTTTGGGACCAGGAGAGTTGCACGCCATGCCTCCCTTGATTCACGGCTGAGGCAATGACAACATCCGTCGGTTCTTCCGTAATTCGAATATTATCGATCAGCCAATAGGCATTGGAGTACTGTCCATTGACGTAGAACCGCAGCCTGACTTTCAATCCGGCGTACGAAGCGATGCTCACCTGGCTGGTCGTCCACCCGGTATTCCCATCATAAGAAGCGATTGTCGTGTAGGTTGCTCCATTATCCGCGGAAAGCTGGACAAGAAAATTGTTGCGGGTATCATAGCGATACTGTTTGAAAACCAGGATCGGGCTGACTGTTCCGGCGAGATCTATGTTGGCCGCGGTTGTGAGCCAGGTGTACGTCAGGTAATAGTAGTCCTCATGATAGTTTCCGTTCGGCCTTGAGTGCATGTACTCACCGGAAGTCCATCCCCAGCAGGAGGTTTGCCAAAGGCTGTCGCTCCTCGCGGAGTCGCTAAAATCTTCTGTGAAAGGGAAGGGGATGTCTGTTGTCATTTCGCTTTCGTCGATACGGACATCGTCGATATGCCAGCCGTCTGAATTGGTCGAGCCGTCTGTTTTCACACGAAATCGAATGTAGATTTCCTGCCCCAGGTAGGGAGTCAGGTCAATATTGTCGAACGCCCAGTTTGAACTACTGAAACCTGTCGTGCTGTATGCAATGAAATAGGAATTTCCACCATCCGTAGATATTTCCAGCAGACCCTGATCCACGTTCGCCTGGAAGTTGAATTTGTGATAGAACGAGAGTACAGGCATCCGGATGTCATTCCCGGTCAACGAGATTGCCATCACCAGCTTGTTGTCGGCGTTGCTCTGGTAAGGAAGTCCCGGACTGTCCGTGAAACTATACGTCCCGGAGTAAGCATCTTCATCCGTTAGTTCCCATGTTCCCGTGGACGTAATCCAGTTCGCGTCCCCGCTCTCCATATCGTCGAAGAAGGGGTAGCTGTTACCGCTCGTCGTCCGCGAAACTTCATTGCTCCCCGCGCTCACCTCACCCAACGTATTGACGACATAAATCTTGTAGTAGTACGTACTCTTGATGCGAAGTGTATCATCGGTGAAGCTGGTGGTTCCCGGCGAGGATTCGGTTGTGATCAGCACATCGTTCGTGTCCACACCCGCACTCGTGGACCTGTACAACCGGTATTCCTGGAACCCGGCGTCGTCGCTGGCAGTCCAGTTCAATGTGAGCGAATGAGGTTCAGCGAGTTCAGGTGTTGACAGGGTGACGGCTGCGGGTGGTGTGGCTTGGACTGTTGCGGGAAAAAGGAAGACCACGAAGAAGAGAACGAGGGCTGGCGAAATCCGTCGAACGAATGCTCCCATAGCGACCTCCACATTGCGGGTCGAAATGCAAGGAATGTTGGAAGTGCAATCAAGCGTTCAGATCAGAGATTTGACGCTGCTGAAGCAGGAGTGTCAACTTTGGAAGCCGGCAGCGTCACGTGCAGGAAACCACGCAAAGATTCTTCAAGATGTATTGCCTCAGCGAAATGGGCAAGTAGAATGTGAAAATCACCAAATACCCATCCCCCGACGGCTGGCCGATTATCGTGAAAAGCCTACTTGCCGAGTGGTGATCGGTCGTTTGTATCTCAATTAGTATTTGAGATTTATGATTCCAGTTGCGGGATGAACCTGCCAACAGGAATACATGATTCTGTCTCTTGGAGGCCGAAACCGCCCTTAATAACCAAGAGATTACAGCAAAGATGTTTGCCGTTTTGAATATCAGGGTTGATCGCCGGGATCGATGCGGAATGTGAACCGGGTGAGCCCATCCGGCCCCGTTATTAGGGTAAAGTCCAAACCGTGACGGGTCATCACCTCCTTGACCAGCACAAGGCCCAATCCCTGGCCGTTTTCCTTGCTGGTGACGAATGGAGTAAACAGGTCGTCTCGAATTTCTGGCCTCAATCCCGGCCCGTTGTCAAGCACGACAACTTCCTGAATACCATTTGATAGTTCATGCAATTGAAGCAGGATTTTGCCATTCTCGCCGATTGCATCGATGGAATTGCGAACCACATTCATCAATGCCTGCTCCGTCTGGGCATAATCCATTTGAACCTGCGGGACTTGATTGTCGATCTCAAGTTCAAGTCGAATGTCTCGTTGGCTGCACTCCGGCTCCAGCAACACCTTGAGCTTGCGTAGCAGTTCCGGAAGTGAAATCGATGAGCGCACTGGCGACGGCAGGCGGATGATGGAAGCGTACCCTCTCATGAATTCATTCAAGTTGTCAGATCGATCGATTGCGACATTCAACGCTTCCTCATAATCAGGACGATCCTTTTCTGTAAGCTGTTCGCTGAATCCAAGACAGGAGCGGAGAATCGAATTGACAGCCCCGACTGTGTTGTTGACCTCGTGGGAGAAGGTGCGGATAACCCGTTCGTAGACTCGTTTTTCGGTTGTCCAGAATTCGCGTGTAAGATCCAACATCAGATACAGACTGCGGCGAAAACCGCTCTCGAAGAATCCACCATGTTCACAACGAATTTTTCGTGGACCCGGCAACGTCACAATGGTCGTATCCCCTTCCGGAAGTCCAGCAAGTTGCAAGGCGAGGATTCCCGGGATTTCATCGAGACTCTTGCTCGCGGCGTCTTCCAACTCCACGCCGAGAAGCGATGCTGCTGCCGGATTGATCGTATCGATTTTCCCATCGAGATCGAGAGTCAGGATACCACTGGGTGAAGCGTGGATTACTTGTTCAAGCAGCTTTTGCTGTTCAAGTTTAAGCAATCGTTCCGAGCGTAGGATTTCCACCATCTTGTTGAAGATCCTGACGAGGTGGTTGATTTCGGGCTGTCCAGATTCTTTGAAATAGTGCGAGAAATCACCTTCCTGAATGAATTCACCGCCAATGTCCGCAAGTTCGTCAACTCGCATAAGCTGCCTGACAAGCCAATACCCAATGATCAATGTGGCGACCAACACGGCCTCTACAACCGCGATCCAGGCCCGATGCTTCTCCCACAACGCAAATACAGCCAGGGTCATGAAGACGAGGTGGAGAAAAACGAGGTAGATGGTCAGGCGCGATCCGATTTTCACGAATCCATCCTGTGTTTCTCCAGCTTCCGGTAAAGTGATGATCGACTGATCCCAAGCGAACGCGCAGCCAGGGTGACATTGCCGCTGAAATACTCAAGCGTTCGATGGATCATCTTGATCTCCACATCCTGCAGGGTATCCACACCGGGAGTAGCCAAAGGACTCCGCGCGGTTTCCTCGGGCTGCATACCCTCGGCCAGTGAAAGCACGGCAGCCGAGAGGTGAGATGTTGATGCCAAGAGGACCGTTCGTTCGATTAACTGACTGAGTTGCCGGATGTTGCCGGGCCAAGGACGGGAACGGAGCCACTCGATCGCTTCGGAATCCAATGTCATCCCTTGGCGATTGTAGCGTGCTGTCAATTCTTCAAGAAAGAATTCGGCGAGCAGGGGAATATCGTCTTTCCGCTCTCGCAAGGCGGGAAGATTCACGCTGATCAGGTTAATCCGGTACAACAGGTCCTCTCGAAACTCACCCTTTTCGATAGACTCCTGAAGGCTCCGGTTGGTCGCAGTGATCAGGCGAACATCGACTGTCTGACTCCTGGATGAGCCGACTTTTTCAAACGTTCGATCCTGCAGCACACGAAGGAGTTTCACCTGGCTTGCAGGAGCAAGATCTCCAATCTCATCAAGGAACAATGTCCCGCTGTTCGCGGATTCAAATCTGCCGATTCGGACGTTTTTCGCATCGGTAAACGCACCTGCGACATGGCCGAACATTTCACTTTCAAACAAAGAGGTGGGGATTCCGCCGAGGTTCACCTTGACGAATGGCATTGATTTTCGTGAGCTGTTTCGCCAAATAGCGTCTGCCACCAGCTCTTTTCCCGTCCCGCTTTCGCCAGTGACCAGAACCGGTGCATCCGTATCCGCGACACGTCCGACGACCTCGAGCACCCGCAGCAGCGTGGGATCCGAGCCGATGATCCTCGAAAAATCCCACTTCGCATCAAGCTCTTTCCGGCCAACGATTCTGGAAATTTCCTGTTGGCGGGCGTTGGCGAGATCCAAAACGGTTGTGACTGCCTGCAGAACCTGCTGGTGTGACCAGGGCTTGGTGATGAAATCGGCGGCTCCCGAACGCATCCCCTCTACGGCAAGCTGCACCGTGCCCCACGCTGTCATCAGGATGACAGGAAGCAAGGGCTGCAAACGGTGGATCTCGTTCAGCAAGCGCATTCCCTCCTCCCCGGAAGTGCTGCGCGAGAAGTTCATATCCTGCAGAACGAGATCCACCTCAACTTCACTCTTCAATAAATGAAGAGCATCCCTCGGCGAAAAAGCCTGATGAACAGCATACCCATTTTGCTTCAACAACAGCGTCAAGGAGGTGACGACAGCTTTGTCGTCATCAACAACCATTATCCGGCGTACTGCCATGCCTGCCCCGCTGGGTTTTCCCCTGCCAAAAGGTACTTTGAGGATCGTCAAATCCCTACTTCTATCAGGTTATTCGTAGTGAAGTGCTTCCGCCGGCTCAACGCGCGAGGCCAGCCATGCCGGATAAAGCCCACTGCCCACAGCAAGCAACAACATGAATAATACCGTGAGAATCATCGCCGGAACCACGCTGTTAAAATTCATTCCCGGAATCACTCCGAGCAACGGTACTTGAATAATCAGAAGAGAAGCCAGGATCGCCCCGCTGAGGGTCAGCACAATCACCTCCCCCAGGATTTGCCAGCGTACCAGTGTCCGAGTTCCTCCGAAAGCCCGACGCAGTCCCAATTCTTCGACACGGCTGATCACCGCTTGCCAGAACACCCCGACCATCCCAAGAACCACCATAATGAGGAGAAATGCGGCGATAATGGTGACAATCGCAATGGGCATCAACGCCAACCGCATGGATGAAGTGCGCATGTTCTCCAGGGAGTTCACAGTGATCGACCAATCCGGAGCTATCGCCTGCATTCTCCTCAGCAAGTCATGTTCAAAATTCGCCGGAACGCCTGAATCAGCGTGCAGGACCAATGCCGCGAGAGGTTTGACATATTCTTGACGCGGGACGGTTCTCTGGTAAAGGAAAAACACCGGTCGACGGCCGGCCAACTCGCCATGTGGTCGAAATCCTTCGATAACCCCGACGACACGCATGGTACCTTTTTCGTCAACGGATTCACCAAGCGGATCTTCGTCGCCAAACAGCTCCTCCGCTGTTTTACGAGTGATAACGACGGGCCGCCAATCAAGTGCGTCGTCGGAGGCCTCAAACCAACGTCCGCTTATGACGGGGATATCGAAGACATCCTTCAATCCGACATCGGCTCGGGCGAACTCGCAATTGAGTTTGCGACCGCCGTATTCCAAACGCGTATAACTGTATCCAATTCCATACACGGGCGGATCCATCGTCCCCACGGCAATCACGCCCGGCATGGCCTTCGCTTCGCGGATCATTCGAACACCGCGCTCAAGCATATCTCGAGCTTGCTCTTTATCCGCTTCTTCGCCACGCATCCAATCCAAATACACCACGTACCGGTCGTGATAGTCAAATCCGGTCGGGAGGTTCCATCGCTGAATGCTGCCCATCACCAGGTAGACGACTGCGAAGAGCACGATGAATGAAAGCACGACCTCCACGAGAAGCATCCCGTTGACGCGGCGCCTAACCCAGAACAATCTCCACAAGTGACGAATCACAGGACACCTCCCTTCAGAGCATCAACCGGATGCATCCGCGACATCCTCCAGGCAGGTAGAACTCCGGACAACAAACCAAACACAAACACCGCAAGAACGCCCACAAGGAGGACGCGGTAGTTAATGCTGAATGTCCCATAAGGAATCAATCCAGCGTCGACAACAATGCTGAGGAGCAGATACGCAAAGGCAAGTCCGAGAATTCCTCCGGCAATTGTCAGAAAGATGTTCTCGGCGAGAAACTGACCGACAAGCGTCAGCGAGGACGCGCCAAAAGCCTTCCGTACACCAATTTCTCCAGAGCGTTCAAGGATACGGCTGGTGTTCAGATTGACCAGGTTGACCGCTGGCAGAATCATGAACATGACAGCAAATCCAGCGAACAGCAGATTCATCCATCCCGTCATGCTCTCTGTCGATTTACCCAGGCTCAATATCATCCTGGCAAACATATCGACGACCGTTTCCGGACGGGTCACAATTTTCGTGAAGTTGGGATTTGCCGCTGCGTATTCGCTCAACCGCCTGGTGAACTCCTCCCGAATCAACGGGATGTCACTCCTGGAGTTCGCTCGAATTGTCGCCTCCCACATCCCGACCACTTCGCGTGGCTGATCATAATCCGTTAGCAATGTGTAGGGCAGATAGACTTCGGAAAAAGTGGTAACAATGCGAAGAACAGGAACATCCTCGACCACTCCAACAATGCGGATTCGCTTTCCGTCGATCTCTACCGTTTGACCGACAACGGATTCACTGCCAAAGTACTTTTCGCGGACGGCCCGGTTGATCACAGCCACCGGAGTTGCGGAATCAAACTCATCCTGAGTAAACGGCCGCCCCTCGAGAAAGTTGAACTGCATCACTTGCCAGTATTTGGCATCTGTGTATTTCACGAACAGATCCGCACGACGGTTATTGAAAAAAGCCTGAGCCTTCCATGCAATCTTATGAATGGAATACCGCTCCACACCGGGCAGACCGGGAAGAAGTTCCCCGGCCAGGTGAAAACTGGGCCCCCCCGAGGTGATGCCGGTGCCGCCCTGCTCACGCTTGTATTCGGCCGTAACCCGGTAAATCCCTACGGTGCGATCTCCGTGAACATCAGGCGGCGAGCTGACAAACACGTAATCGAAGATCGCGGTTACGGTGAGCAGCACCCCCAGCGTGAAGGTGACCGCGAACAGGCTGACGAACGTGAAGAATTTCCGCCTCATCAGGACCGCCCATGTCATCTTCAAATAGTTGAGCAACATGGCATTCTCCTTAATGGATTTGACGTCCGTCAAACAAGTGCACGACTCGATTCGTCTGTTTCGCCAAATCACGGTCGTGGGTGACCATCACGATGGTCGCCCCGGATTCATTCAGGTCCTGTAGAATCTTCATGATCTCATCGCCCATGGTGCTGTCGAGGTTTCCCGTCGGTTCGTCCGCAAGCAGGATCTTCGGTTGACCGACGATCGCCCGGGCAATCGCCACACGCTGCTGCTGACCACCGGAAAGCTGGGTCGGCCGGTGATGAATTCGAGAACTCAACCCAACCTTTTCCAGTGCTTCGAGAGACCGTTTTTTTCGGTCACGCCAACCGACTTTTCGATAGAGCAGCGGAATCTCAACGTTGTCCAGAACGCTCAACTCTCGGATCAAATGGAATTGTTGAAAGACAAAACCGATATGTTCGTTGCGGAAGTGGGCGCGGCGGATATCACTGCTTCGAGACACCTCCTGTCCAGCAATGTCTATGTGGCCTTCCGTGGGAGCATCCAGCAGACCGATCATATTCAGCAGCGTGCTTTTTCCGCATCCGGAAGGCCCCATCACTGAGATGAATTCCCCATCTTCAACTTGAAGATTGATATCATCCAGGGCGAGGGTCAGAATTTTTTCGGTCTGATAAACCTTGCGAACGCTTGACAGCTTAATCATGTCAACTCCTTCCGGATGCGCGCATCAGCGCACTCCATATTAACGTACCCGTATCCGCTCCAAGTGCATCGAATCGCGCATGTCCGACAGGACAACACGATCCCCTTCGCTGAGTCCTGAAATTACTTCGTATTTGTCAACCCCCGCCAAGCCAAGGTTCACCTTCGTCCTGACCAGCTCGTTTCCCCGGAGGACAAAGACCTCCTGCATGCCAGCCCCCTGCACTCCGGCACCCTTTGGAAGGCGAAGGACCCCACGCACAACGTCGTAGAGAACGTGGACATCAACTCGCAGATTCACCCTAAGCGCCGGATTCCTGGGATCGTCCAAAGCGATGTCAAAATTGACCTCCCCTTTTTCCACCGCGGGCGAGATGCTCGAAATTGTACCGCCCAGCGTATCCTGATATGCGGTTAGCACCACCGGCGAGCCGACGTTCAATCGGCTGATGTGGATGTCGGAGACGGACGCTTCCGCCCTGAACGTGCTGAGGTCCGCCACACGGGCGAGCAGCTCCCCCGTCCGGACGCTCGTGCCTGGCTCTTCGACGATCCATGTCAACACCCCCTTGATTCCTGCACGAACGGTCGCTTCCGCCAGCTGAGTCTTCAATTCCGATTGATTCGCCTCGAGCAGCCTGATCTCGATCTGCGCACCCTCGATCTGTTTATCCAGACTGCGAGAAGTGCGCTCCAATTCACGGTTGTGGTTTTCGAGCTTCAGCCGCGAGATGTTCTCGTCAAGCTGAGCCTGCCGCAACGCCCAGTCTGTCGCCGCCCCCATATCATGCAATTCCTGCTGCTGCTTCGTCTTCGCCGTGAGATATTCCACTTTTAATTTCAGCTCTTCTGCATCGCTCTTCATTTTGTCAAGCGTTCGTTCCCGCTCGATTACAAGCTGGTCTTTCTGGTTGCGCTTCAGCGCGATTTCATCGCTGACCCGGTCGTAGCTGTTCTTGATCTCGCGGTTGTCGAGCACCAGCAGCGGAGTATCCGGTTCCAGCGGTTCCCCGGCGCGGCAGAGGATCGCAGCCACACGACCTTCGAAGGGAGCGGCAAGCACACGTTCATCTCCCGGTTTGACGGTTCCGGTCGCTTCGATGGACGCCCGAACTTCACCTCGATCAACTGTCCCCAGGCGAAGACGTTTCAGCGAAACGGAAGGACTGACCAAGTTTCGCAGAACAACGACAAGGATGATTGCCGCCCCCACACACCCGGCGGCAATCAGCACTCGTCGCAGTCGCCGACGATTGATGTCCTTCTGGTCCCTGCTCAGATCCATCCATTTCCCTGGTTTACCAGAGAAAGGATACAAACCCTATACCAAAACGTAAATCTTGATAAATTTAGCGGATAGCCCTTCGGTCATCCTTAGAATCTGTTGCGGTGTGGTTCGCGCTGTCGCAATTTGGGACGGTTGGGCTGGAGATGTGGTGGGATGATCCCTGTTTTACACTGGTTTCATCCCGACCGTGGCAGAGGTGAGCAAGACGGGGACTTTCCAAGGCATCAGTAGCTGCCCCGCTGCTCCTCCCAACGTTTGATCGCGTCGGGACTGTGGCAGGAGGCGCAAGCAATGTCGAGAGGTTTGTAGCGAACGAAATTCTTCCCCTCCGCCGCTACAATTTCCCGGTGGCATCCCTCGCAGGCGACCTTTTCGTGCGCGCCACGAAGCGGGAACCGTGAATCCTTGTCATGGTCAAAAACAAGCTCTTCTCCGCGCCACCCTTTTGGGGTGTGACACCGGTCGCACCGGGTCTCCTTTTCACCCAACTCGGCGCGTAGGAATTGACCCTTGTGGACGTCTTCGTGGCAGAACGAGCAGGCCGTGGACTTCGGCTTGAACCAGACCAGCTCTTCACTCGTCCCCGCATTCGCTTCCTTGTGGCAGTCAAGACACGGGACCTTGCGATGCTTCCCGACGAGGCGAAAATCCGTGCGATCGTGGTTGAATGACGTCGTGTGCCACGTTTCCACGTTGTGGCAGAACTCGCAACCGCCCTCCTTCACCCAACGATCCAGACGGCCCTGATGGACGTCGCGGTGACACGCCTGGCAGTTTCGCTGCGGGAAAGTGAATTGTGCATAGGTCGTTCCGTCTTTAGCCGCAACCTGCCTGTGGCAGAGATTGCACGGAACCGCAAGATGGCTTCCCTCGAGTGGATATTTCGTTGCGGCGTGTTGCTCTATCGTAAATCGCGAGGGAACAAAGCCTGCAACCGTATGGCATTGTTCGCAGGCAATTCCGCCGGGACGACCTGCGAACTGCCCGCGATGTTCGTCCATGTGGCAGTCGGTACAGTGTTCGAATTTCAGTGGATCGGTCATCCTCCCGCTGGTGTGGCACTTGACACACTGGACTCCCGCATGCCTGCCGCGCAGCGGATATCCGGAAAGATCGTGGTCGTACGGTTTCCCGCCGACGAGATCCGCCCACCCGCTGATCTGGTGGCACTCCGAACAAAGTTGCTTGTGTTTGCCCCTGTGAGGATCCGTGTGGCACGGGGTGCAGTTCGGGTAGCGGCCAGTGAGACGATAAACCGCCTGCTTCCCCCGATTTTCCGGCTTCTGGACAGCGTCTGCGATTGCAGTTTGCCGAGCATCCCGCCAAGGATGGCATTTTGTGCAGGCGATATCTTTGTGTTTGCCGGTCAACGGATAGGGCGTTGAATCGTGAGTAAAACCCCGCGCGGGAGTCCAACCGTCATATGTATGGCATTTGAGGCAGTCGTCCGGCAATTGATCGCCGTGCTCATCGATGTGGCAGGCAACACAGGCCGTTGACAACCCGAGACGGGTTTTATCCAGGTTGATCCTCTCGTCTTTCCGCACGGCTTCATCTCGAATGAAAATTGGTTTGTGGCAATCTCCGCAGGCGTGCCCGAGATGCTTTCCTTCAAGACTGTAACCGGCTTGTGAGTGGTCGAATTTCTTTTCCCCTTCAGGCCAGTACACCAGTTTGAATTCGCGTCCATTGTGCTCCGGATGGCATTTTTGGCAACTCTTTCCGCGATGCTCTTCACTCGCGTGCAGTCCCCGCTTGTTTTCCATACGGACCTTGATTGCTGTGTGGCAGTCGAGGCACAGCTCGTCCGACACACCCTTGCCCAATTCGTGGCACTTGGTACAATTTTCCACGCCCTCGAGTTGTTTGTGCGAATTCGAGAGTTTTCCGGGGGAAATGCGTCTCGGTTGAGCCCACGAAGAGGACGCAAGCAGCGCAAGCGCAAAAACCAGGACTGGTACTCGCGGAAAACGATTCACGGTCACCGCTCTCCGTGTTTTCTCGTGAACTCCACGCCAATCCGTTTCAGGAACGGGGTCGGCAGCTCGCCTCCGATAAAGACAAAGACATGGTCGTTTTCCAACACAATTTCTCCATCGCCAGAGGCGACGGTGACCGAGGTGGGATCGATTTTGGTAATCGAACTGTTAAACATCGCTTTCAGGTGACCGAGGGCGACAGCTTCCTCGAGCAGCTCCACGTTTGCTTCTCGCGCCCTGCTGCAGGATGCGCCACGGTGAATAAGCGTGACGTCGTTGGAAGTGTCGGACGCCAGGGTCACCGCCGCCTCCACCGCGCTGTCGCCGCCACCAACCACACAAATCCTGCTGCCGCTGAAAACCTCCGGTTCGAGCAGACGGTAGTACACCCTGCCGGGCTGCTCTCCAGGTACGCCGAGTTTCCGGGGAGAGCCACGCCGCCCTATCGCGAGCAACACGCGGTATGCGGCGTATTCCCCCCTCGATGTCGTCACCGTGAACTGTCCGTTCATTTTTCGGACGTCCGTCACCTCTTCATGGGTATGTACCTTCAGCGCCAACCGGGTCCAGATCTCTTCAATCAGGGTGAGCAGATCCTTTTTGTGAATCCGCTGCGGTTTCACGCGGCCGTATTCCGGAATCTCGAGGCCGTGTGTCATCACGACCTTGTTCCTGGGGTAGGTGAGAACGGTCCCAGCCAGGTCCTCCCGGTCCAGCGTCAAGGCACTCAATCCCTCCCGTTTTGCGGTTATGGTCGCGGAGATTCCCGCAGGACCGGCCCCGACAATAATCAAGTCATACACGTCATCCCGCCGCTTTGTCTCCTCGAGCGATTTTGCGATATACTCGACGGCCTCCCGTCCCTGGACCATCGCATTACGGATCAGTCCCATCCCGCCCAGTTCGCCTGCGATGTACAGCCCCAGTACGTTGGTCTCGAATGCACCGTTGACGTGCGGGATATCCACCCCTCTCTTTTCCGTGCCGAAAACGAGAGTAATCGCTTGCACCGGGCAGGAAGCCGCGCACATCCCATGGCCAATGCAGTTTGCAGGACTGATCAGCGCTCCCCGGTTGTCGATCAGGCCGAGCACGTTCTTTTCCGGACAAGCCCGAACGCAAGCCCCGGAGCCGATGCAACGGTCCGGATCGATCACCGGGTGAAGCGAGATCGGCTGGTCCCGTCCGCGATCAATGGATTTCTGCAGCGTAGCGGCCGCCTTTTTTGAACCGCGAGAACGCAGTAACAGATAAAGCGCCGGGACTCCAATGACGACAAGAAGGGTTCCAGCGTCGAGCAGGTGTTCCCACATGCCGAGCCTCTACAAAATCCAGCGATAGCCGAAAAGCCAGGAAACCGTGATATGAACGAACATAATAATCACCATCACCAGTGCGAAGGGGCGATGGATTACATGCCAATAGTGAAGGGCTTTTTGAGCCCGCCGGAGAAACGCCATGCGTCTCCGCAAAATCGCCCGTCTCCGCGCAAGACGGATCAAGCGGCTGAATTCTCTGCGTTCCAATCCCTTGCGGCCAGCAAGTTCTCGCCTCAGCGCCAGCAGACGGAAGGGCATCGCAATATCGCTGGCAATCCAACCAAGCAGCGTCGCCAGCACACCCTTGCCCGAAGACGGCTGGTGCCCGATGACCCGTTGCAGCCGGTCGATCAGCTCATCGCTCACTCCCACAGTCTTCCGCATCGCCTCAACCATCGCACGGTCCCAGTCTTCCAGTTCAGCAAGCGAGAGTTCATCACCGGAAATGCTTCGCGGAATTTGGATATAGATGTACCGGCCGACAAAGCCTGACAGGGCGACAGCAATCATCGACCAGTAACTGATCGCGACAATTCCGCCGACCTTGAAGGTCGAATGAAACGTGAGCAGCAAGGGGGCCGTAACACCCATCCACATGTGAACGTTGAGCCAGTGACGAATGTTCCCCCAAGACTGCATGGCGCGGACATTTTTACGCACCACATAGGCTAAAAGCAGAATGACCATCAGGCTCCCGGCGATGCCCAGGGTGTGGCCGATCAGCCCGCTTGATTTCCAAAGATCATGCTGCGCAAGGTGGGGACGATCCACGAGGGGGGTGGTGTAGTAGCCGACTCCGTAAACGAGCACAAGAATCACTGCGGCAGCAGTGAGCAGGTAAAGGGTGACCATCATGAATCGATGCGACATGCGGACATCGTTCCTTTCGCAGTTCAGAATGTCCTACTGATTTCAAAACGGGTGAATGCCGCCGGAGCATCGGGATCGGCCTCGTATCCCAGCGAAGCCGTGAAATACCAATCCTGCAGCGGCGTCCAGAAGGCTTCGGCTTCGAGGCGCGGGCGCAACAACCAGCTGACATTCGCGTCCCCGTAACCGTACGCCCAGAATCCAAAATTCACACGGCATGCGAGAGAAGGCGTGAAATCCTTTTCGTCGTACAGTTCGGCACCTGCAGCGTCTACGTAGAGGTTGCGGATCACCCGGAGGCTTGCGCCTGCGCGATCCCCGGCGAACGGGTTGGTGTCGTCGAGCCGTGCGAACACCGAGAGCATTACGATGGATGTGTTGGCTTTGTAATGAAAGCCGCCGCCAAAACTCCAGGTCGCAGCGCCCGCCCGTATCCGCGCGTCGGTGAAAAGACCATACCGCTGGGCATCGTCCCAGAGTGAATCCGGAACACTTCGATAGGTTTCGAGCCTCTTGACAAACTTGAGCGAGTTGAAGCGAATCCCCCAACTCACAGAGCGGCCAAGACGCACCCGGACGTTTGTCCAGAAACTCGAGAGCTGCGCCTTGCCGTTCGGAGCGGAACTGTCGGCCGCCGCCAAGTCGAATTCAAAACCCATTCCGGCGTTCAAATACCGGCCCACGGCAAGATGCCCCTCGTGGACGATCCATTCCCGGTCAAGCCCCGCATCGAGAGCCTCACGCACGAATGCGCCGCCGCCTTGATAGAGAACGTTTTCCCTGCTCCCCGTCTTTCCGGTCACCACCACGCCGATTTTGCTCCCCTGGTTGCGGAAACCCTCCAGTGTCAGATCCGGCGTTCGCCCTCCAATGATCCCCGCCTCCAGCCCCGAGGGAGCTCCCACGGCGACCATCGCGCCATCCACCAGGCCAATCCCTCCGGCAAGCGGCACATCGAGGCGGCCACACCGCAACGTTGGATGAAGCGGGAAATTCGGTGTAATCCCCACCCATGCTTGATAGATACGTGCGGCTGCGTCCGGCACTCCGGGAGCGTACCCGAAATTCCGGTCAAGTCGAAGCAGCACCGCATGCTGGACCGCCATGCCATCCACTGCATTCCCGGACGAGGAGATCAGCATCGAAGGCCGCGCCCAGGATCTGCGTCCGCTTCCCGGGGTTCCGAGGGCGTAGCTTTCAATCGTGATGCGGGTCCGCGTCCTCGGCTTTCTCGAAAGCAGGCGATCACCGGTTCGCTCCGCCGGCACAGCGCTTAGCGTACGAACTGCCCTTTGGGTTTCTCCGGCCCGGGCCGAGGAGTGTGCACCCGAAGAAAGCACGATGTCGTCGACGCGAAACAGTGCCAGTCCGCCGTTGATCGGCCGCGCGGATGAACTTTTTTCGGAAACATGATTGGCCACCAGCCTGCCGATTTGCACTCCTCCCCGCTGCACGACGAGCGTGTCCCCCGTCATCATCCCCTCTCGGGATCCGAGCGTCACGAAAATCGTTTCAGCGGAGATGTATGCGATGCGCCCGGTCTCAGGCACATCCCCGGCAAAACCTGACCCGCACGCGGCGAACAGAGCGAAAAACAGAGCTGTCCGGGAAGTAAATCTCACCCTGCTCTACCTCCCTTGGGATGGCACTGGTAGCACTCGTGCTGTGCCGGTTCCGGACACCCGACGGCTCGGTGAACCTCGCCTTCGTGAAAATCACTACAAGCGTTGAAATGACAGGTAATACTGCAGGAATAGTCGCTGTAATCGTCCCGCGTATGGCAGTCCAGGCAAGGCATGGCGTGCGGGCCGGTACGGATTGGGAACGCCACATGCACATACGTACCCTGCCGTTTCCAGTCCGTGGGGTAATGGCAGACTTCACACGCGGTGCTGGTGACATGATTCGGCACGTTTGCGAGTGCTCGCTCGAACTCGTTTCGATGGCACCCGACGCACTCGTCGGAGACCATATCGTAGGCGTGTGAACCGGCCCGAAGGTGGCAGGCATCGCAGGAGAGGACCAGGTGCCTGCCGACCAATGGAAAACCGACCTGTTCATGAATCTCCCGGCTGTTGATCAAAGACCACGCGTCCTGACGGTGGCATCTCGCGCAGTCGTCCCCCAGTGCGCTGTGGTGTACATCGGTGTGGCAGTTCCAGCATTCATCGGGAACCTGTTCGAAAGCGTGCACTTGTTCCCAAGTTTCGCCGGTGTGGCAGGCGCCACAGCCCAATCCGCGGTGGCGCCCGTGGAGTGGAAACCGGGTTCGATCGTGGTCGAAATCCACGGTCTCACGGAGAGGGGTCCAGGTCTTCTCCTGGTGGCAGCGATTGCATTGCGAGCGCAGTTCACTCACGGGCGGGTTTCCCTGTCGCGCGCCAAGCAAAAGAACGGCGAGTACGCAGAAGCCGATCAAGTATGTCCAGCGCACGTAAAGTCCTCCGTCATAACCTCCAGCCAGCTTCGACTGCATACCGGTTTGTATCGGCGCCCTGTCCGCGGTAGGCTTCAGCATCGGCGGAAAGATAAAGATGCTGCATCAGATCGAGTTCACACCCTCCGCCGTACCAAAGGTACGTGATCTTCTCACCATTAATAGCGAGGTCATACCTGCTCTGACCGGCGCGGCCTAACAGGCGGATCCTCTTCCCCACTCGTCTTGATAAATTCAAGGAGGGCTGGATCCCCCGCGCATACAGGTTGTTGAACGTGCGAAAGAAAAATGAACCGTCCACGGAACTGCTCAACAGGTCGACGACAGTCACCCCGGCACTGATCCCGGTATCATGTCCTTGCTTTCCAGAGCGGGTGCGGATCGTTCCACCCACCAACCACACGGTTCGCAGAGGACCCCGCCACCGCAGCGAGCTGCGCCACCCCTCACGCATGGCGTTATCGAACAGGCTGTCCGGCGTGTCCCGAGTTTCCCAGGTCATCACCGACCTTCGGTTGTCATAACCGGTCTCAAGGGAGAGCGATTCGATAGGCGTCCATCGAGCCTGAAACAGCAGGCTGGAGAGACTCATGGCGCTACCGGAACGGTCCCGCCGCCATCCACGGTTGATCTCAATTTCTGAGCTTTGGAAAATCATGAAACGGTACCCAGCCGACCCGGAAACCTGTTGATAAACCGACTCCCGGCTGATCCTCCCCTGGAAATACTTTCCGATTCCAGCAAGCGTCGCCTGCGCGCTGTACGTGTCGCCCATACCACTCCAAGAGACAAAACCCCCACCTTGGGTTTCGTCCACGATGAACTCCGAGGTAACGGGATCGGGGACCGTGCCCGTGAACGCCCCAACGCGGAGCTGATCGTTCACCCGCCAGCCTGCAATGATGCCATCCATTACACCCAATCCGGCTACCTCGCTCGACAGGACTCGCCCTGCGCTCCAGTCGAGCCGGCTGTCCGGATCATCGTGCCTCAGCGAGAGCTGATAAATCCGGTTCGCCCATCTCCGCTCGTTGATTCCTCCGCTCCATCCCTGCCGGTCCGTACGTCGGAGACGCACTCGCACCTCGAGATTCGTGTGTGGCGAAAACACACCTTCAAGACCTGCCCGCAGCGCCAGGGTAGGTTCGAAAATATCCCGATTGGCTGTTTCACGGTCATCGGTATACCGTGTTCCCAACAGAATCCTGCCCCGCAGACGGGGCCGCTCCACACCCTGTCTCGACCCGCGGGGCAGCACACCGCCGCTTACTGTGGGTGTTGACTCAAACAGCCGTGAAGACTGAACCGGGACTGTCTCTCCGATTGCGCCGCTTGTGACAACCGTGACGGAATCGCCAACGCTGAGCGCGTTCGCGGCGCCCGGTGCCAATTCACATGCGGAAAAACTGCTCGATACACGGGAAACGGCGAGAGATATGGCTGCCGTTCCGTGGTGCACGACCTTGATGCTGTCCCCGACAGTAACGCCGTCGCGCTCCCCCGCCTGGATGTAGAGGAATTGAGTGGAGAGATAACTTACCACGGTGCGTACCGTTTCGGCATGCAGCGAGGACGACGCAAGGAAAAGCAGGATCAGGATCAATCGTTTCACTATCGTCTCCGCTTCACCTTTCCCCGCTTTGGAACAAACGAATCGTCTCCTGCGGTTCCCGTCCGGTGGCAATCATAGCATGCATTGCTGTCGTATACGTAGCCGCTCACTTCGCTGTGCTCCTCGTCCATGCTCGTGCGATTGTGTTCATGACAGCTGATGCACGTGAATACAGAATAATCCGAAGCGTTCGGATGGCAGATGCTGCAGCTTGACCAGGTTCCTCTGTGGCTGCCGAAGTAGATCGGAAAAAAGAGGCCGTCGTGATCGAAGCTCGCGCCCGTCCACTCCGCGGTCGTATGGCAGTCTTCACACGTAATCGGAAATCCCGCCGACGAGTGGTTCGGATTCGTTGTCGCGTCGTATTCCGCTTTATGGCATGAATAACAGTCCGTTGGCGTGTTCGCATACCCGGAGGCGTGGCAGAGAACACATGCCGCCGAACTATGGGCCCCGGTAAGCGCCCATCCCGTTACGGCGCCATGGTCGAAAGTCGCAGGAGACCACGCAGTAGTTGTGTGACAGGTCGAACAATCCGTTCCAAACGCGGCAGGATCGTGCGGCGGGTCCGTCGCCGATTCAAAATCACCGCTGTGACAGCCAATGCACTCCGACGGCGTGTCGGCATACTGCCCATTGACGTGACAGTCAGCGCAGGCGAGATCTGCATGCCCGCCGGTCAGTGCGTATCCAGTCACCTGCCCGTGGTCGAATGTTGCGGGACTCCACGCTGTCGTTGAGTGGCAGACGACGCAATCGGTGCCGAACGTCTGAACGTCGTGCGGAGGATTCGTTGCGGAACTGAAATCGTCGTTGTGGCAACCGATGCACTCCGAGGGTGTGTTGTCGTAGTTCCCTCCGACGTGGCAGTCGGTGCAGACCAGGCTCGCGTGCGCGCCCGTCAAGGCGAACCCGGTCGCCTCGGCATGGTCGAAAGACGCGGGCGTCCATGTGGCTGTCGTATGGCACAACTCGCAGGTAAATGGAAATCCGCTCGCAAGGTGCGGGGGATCCTCAGCGTCATCGTACTCCGTTCGGTGGCAGGAAACACACTCGGAAGACAGTCCAGTGTATCCGGATGCATGACAATCATTGCACTCGAGCGAAACGTGCGCGCCGGTCAATACGAACCCTGTGACGTCATGATCGAAATGGGCGTCCGACCACCGGTACACCGTGTGGCAGACATTGCAGATGGTGCCGAAATTCGCCGCCTGATGATCCGGATTCGTCGTTCCCCGATAGTCGGCCAAATGGCAATGGACACATTCACTCGAAAGGTCGGAAAAGTTCGACCCCGGCACGTGGCAGACCGCGCAATCATCGATGGCATGTCCCCCCACAAGCGGAAATGGATGCACGCGTTTGTATCCGGAGACATTATCCGTCCAGTTCCGTGTGACAAGGCCATGGCACGTCTCACAATCGCTGCCGAAATTCACGGCACGGTGATCCGGATTGCGCGTGGACAGGTAGTCCTTCCAGTGGCAGGATGAGCACTGGGAGGACAAATCCGCGTAGTGGTTCGTTTCGTGGCACGCCTGACAATCGAGACTGGAATGCACACCGACCAGCGGAAGACGCGTGCCATCATGCATCCTCCTGAATGCCTCCGGGTCAATCCAGCCAAGCGGACTATGGCATCGTTCGCACTGCACGCCCAGCTCGCCACGGTGGATGTCCGCGTGGCACGAGACGCACTGCTTGGAAGCGCTCGAAAAGGCGTGCTGCTGCTCCCAGGATCCTCCCGGATGGCAGGCCTGACAGTCTGCATTCCGATGTTCACCTTCGAGCGGAAAGACGGTCGTCTGATGGTTGAAAAGCAACGGATGGCGAAGCTCGGTCCAGCTGTTTTCGACGTGGCATTGAGCGCAGTCGAGCTGAGAGGACTCCGCGCCGGGAGGGACCTGTGACGCGAAGGCAGAGAATGCCCTTAGGCCGGCGGCAATTCCAGATAGCAAAACGATGATCGAAACAAACCTCAGACGCATGGCTTCCCCTGTCCACAAATTCCAAAAATACCCATTCCGCTACGATTTGCGTGTGCTTCAGGTCAATCATTAACAAGATTTAGCTCCCCTAATGCCTCTTCCGGCCAATGGTTCCGTCAATCGCACTATCGCTCCCCGCACCCGGCCAACGTATCCGAATCCACAACAGTCCGGTCATTACGAGCGAATTTCCGGATAAATGGCTGCGGATCAAGCCAAGAACAACTATGTATTGATTCGGTATCCGAGTAGGTCATTCTGGTATGCCGCGAAATACGATCCGGACCCTATCCCCTTGCGACTTGCCCCCCGGATTCGCCACACTCCACCGATGAGGTATCACCCGTCCGTATCGCTCCGAAAGGAGGCCGAGCCCTTGGATACGCCCCCAGCTTCCACGCGCCGTGCACGCCCGGGACCCCTTCTTTTTGCATTGCTCGCACTCAGCTGTTCCGGTACCCCATCTCCGCCGCTCTCACACTTGAAAGCGACAGCAACCTCGGCACTCTATACGACATACGCCGCGGCGAAGGAACGGAGTGAGTTCACTCTCGACGAGGGGTATCATTTCCGCTATTATGATCCCCGTCTTCCGGTGGAATTCAGTACGGACAGCGCTGGAGATTTGGGATTCGCGGTTGCCGACGGGAACCGGCAAGCTGTGACCCTCGCACAATGGCATAAAGCGCCTCAAATCACCTTCTCCTACCCAGACAGGGTTGCCTGGAGGGGACGGCCTCTTTCCGACCTTGAAGTTGCCTGCACATTCGTAGTCTATTCGAGCCGATCGGCGATCCAGGAGATTTCTCTCCGGAACCTGACACGCTTCCCGCGCACCGTGCGGGTGCTGATCTACCTCCGGAGCGAACACGGCTCCTTTGACAACGTCGTGTTTGAATCGGGGGGAATAATCCTGCAGCACGATGAACCCGCGGACCGCTGGACGGTGGAGCACCGGATTCCCCACTGCTCGCCCGTGTTTAATCTTGTGCTGCTGGAGCCGGGCTTTATTGCCCATCCCACGCCTATGACAGCGGCGGAAGGATCGGCAACCGCCCTCACCCGTCTTCTTCGGCGCGGCCCCAGGGACACCCCGCCACCGGCCAACCACGCCAAAATCGTCGGTCTCGCGCTCAACGTTGAGATGCTGCCAATGGCACGCAGGCGAATCCGTGTGTTCAGGGGAGTCGCTGCGAATAGGCCTGAACGCGAAGAACTACGTGGCAAGGCCCGTATGCTGCTCGCCAGCGACCTCGAGGAAGATCAGCGCCAAGTGGAGAGTGGCTTCAAAAAGGTTCCCGCCTTGAAAACGGACGATGAAGAAACCCGGCTGCTCTACTGGAGCGCGTGGTCGATGATGCGCCAGTTGATGCTCCCACCGGAGGGCGGTGCTCCTGTCAACTATTACGTTTTCAGCAGGGAACCTACCTGGGGCTGGGGACACGGTGGCCAGGTGTTCCACGAGAGCCTGACGATGCTGGCGTACGCCCTGATGGATCCCGCCGGCGCCATGGACAGCCAACGGTTCTTCGCGCTACGCCAGGACACCGACGGCTACATTCCGTACCGCATCGGCCCTTACCTCAACGAAACAATCGAAACCGACGGCCAGCGAACGACTTCCGCTCCGTGGTACGCGTGGACAAACTGGGAGGTCTACCGTATCACACACGATCGCACGTTCCTCGAACAGATGTATACGTCGTCCAAGAGGCTGTACCGCTGGTACACATCCCACCGGGACAGGGATGGGGACGGCTTGTGCGAGTGGGGAGGAGATGCCGTGCTCGAATCTGTTCGCGACGCCCGTGTCGCCGTCTGGGATCAGGTGGCTCCGCCAACAGAAGTTGAAGCCCTCGACCTGAATTGCATGCTCGTCATGGAGGCGGAGTCGCTTGCTGAAATGGCACGGGAGCTGGGCCTTTTCGACGAGGCAGCTCAATTTCAGATGGAGTCTGATGCCCGCGCCGAAAAAGTCCGCGATTCGATGTGGGACGAGGAAACCGGCTTTTTCTACCACCTCTCGCTGAAGCGCAACGATTTCACCGTGCATCAGCCCGGCGATCTGAAACGGAAGGAGATCATCGGTTTTCTCCCTTTGTGGGCGGGGATCGCCAGTCCGCAGCAAGCCGCCCGGCTGATCGGGGAGCACCTGAAAAACGAGGGCGAATTCTGGCGGCGATATGGGATTCCAAGCCTCTCCGCGGATGACCCCTATTACGACCCGAAGGGGTACTGGAACGGACCGGTCTGGGTGGAATGGAACTACCTTGTCGAACGCGGTTTGTTCAACTACGGCTACGATGACGACGCTCGTGAACTCGCTCACCGCGTCGCCTCCGGCATGATCCAGGTCTTGCGAAACACCCACACACTGTGGGAGTTTTACAGTCCGGACGAAGCCTGGGGAGGCTGGCATGCAACGTACATCTGGGCCGGTTTGATCGACCGAATGCTGCTCGACGCCGAATCGCCCCCGGCCCGCCTGCACTAGGCCGGATCCAAGGGATACCGCCGTGACGAACCAGGAGCCACAGGAAGATCGCCAGTCAGGTCAGGGAAACCGTCTCGCGGTGCAGCTCTTCGGCGCGGGGGCGGTGCTGATCCTGGCGGCCGCCGTGGTGCTTGCAGCCATCGGAACCAACCAGGCCCGGGACGCCATCCTCTCGATGGCTCGGAGTCAGGTGATGGGTGTCGTCCGTGAGCGCCAAGCACGCCTGCACACCTACCTCTTCCATCATATACGGGCAATCGAAGCCATAACGGCTCCTGCAATAGTGCGTGACATTCTCGCGTCCCCTCCCGTCTCCAAAGAGAAGCGTGCGGAACTGCAAGTCGCGCTTGAGCGCGGTGAATGGCAAGAGAATGTGTTCGGAGTTCGCGACGTAGCGCTCTTCGACGCCTCCGGCTCGCTGGTTGCCAGCTCCTCGGATTGGCTGTCCCGCGTTCGCCTTTATCAGCCTATTTCGGAAACGATCAAGGGAACTGAAACCAAGTATGGCCCCGTCCATGCGTCCCAGCGGAACGAGCCAGTCGTCGACATCGCCCACCCTCTGAAGCAGATGAACGGAAAGCCCTCCGGGCTGCTTTTGCTGCGGCTTGCGACCCGACCGACCCTGGAAAAAATCCTCACGGACACCACGGGGCTCGGCATCTCCGGAGAGGTTTATCTGGTCGGCTCCGATACGGTAATGCTCACCCCGTCACGGATGCGCAACCACCCGGAGCCCCTGACACACAAAATGCCGATCCCAACCGTGCTCGCCGCATTGCACGGAGGGCATGGGACCGAAGTGTACAAGGGCTTTCTCGGAGCCCAGGTGGTGGGGGCGTACACCTACATCCCCGGACCGCGGTGGGCGTTGATCGGCGAGATGAATGTCCGCGAAGCCTTGGCGCCGCTGCGCATGATCGTCATCAACAGCCTGATGGCAACTGGTGGGGCGCTGCTCGTCTTCCTCCTGGCAGCGGTAGCGATGGCGCGCCGCTGGAGCCGTCCGATGGTGGAACTCGCTGAAGCGAGCAGGCGGGTTTCGCAGGGCGATGTAACAGTGCGCGTCCGTGAACGCCGCCCTAACGACGAGATCGGAACCCTACTGCGGTCATTCAACCAGATGGTCAGTGCGCTTCAGGTGTCCCGGGAGGAAGTGCGCGAAAGCCAACAGCGGGTTGTTCAATCGGAGAAAATGGCCGCGGTCGGCCAGCTTGTGGCAAGCATCGTCCACGAAATGCGAAACCCCCTCTCCTCCGTGAAGATGAACCTGCGCCTCCTGCAGCGGCGTCTCGATCATAAATCGCCGGATAGTGAACACCTTGAACTCGCAGTCAGCCAAGCGGTTCGGTTGGAAACCATGTTGAGCGAACTGCTAACCTACAGCAAACCGACCGTCTATGTCCGGGAAGAGTGCGACCTTCATGAACTCGCGCGCAGCGCCCTGGAAGCCGTAGACGACATTGCCGAAAAATCGAATGTCGCGATCGAGGTCAGCATGACTCCGGAGGAGATGAGTCCGATATTCACCGACCCCGAACAGCTCCTCCGCGCGCTGATCAATCTGATACTGAACGCGATCGAAGCGTGCGATTCGGGCGGAACGGCGCACCTCGCCTTCAGCCAGGAGAGTGCCAGCCGCTTGGTGATCCAGGTTTCGGACACCGGCCGGGGTATCCCCCGCACGATGGTCGAGCGCCTCTTCGATCCTTTCTTCACGACAAAAGAGGACGGGACCGGCCTGGGGCTGGCAAACGTCCGCAAATTCACGGACCTTCAGGGGGGAACCGTTTCCGTTCATAGCGAAGAAGGAAAAGGGAGCACCTTTACGATCACCTTGCCAATGGAGAGCAGTCATGGCGAAGCTGCTGATTATTGACGATGACCGCGCGGCCTGCCGGACGTTGGAGCTCGCCTTTGGAGGCTCCGGGCATGACGTCCAGTCCGCTGGCTCGGTCGCGAGCGGCTTGGAGGCTTGGAGAAAACAGAAGCCCGATCTCGTGCTGCTCGACCTGATGCTGCCGGACGGCGATGGTCTCGAAGCGCTCTCCGCGGCCCGCAAAGAAGGGCTCGCAGGAGTGGTCATCATGATTACAGCCAACGAGGATCTCGACAAAGCCATCTCTGCGATGCGCGCCGGAGCGTTCGACTACATTCACAAGCCCCTCAACATCGACGAACTCGAACTTGCCGTGGACAAGGCTCTCAGCCTTCGCGAAAGCCAGCGGCATCTCGCTCTCGTCGCTGACCTCGCCAGCGAGCGCAGCGGGGATAAGATCGCCGGCCAGAGTCGAAGCATCGTAGAAGTTCACAAGCAGATCGGGCTTGCGAGCCGGGGCGCCGCCAATGTTCTGATTACCGGAGAATCCGGTACTGGCAAGGAGCTGGTTGCCCGCGCCATCCACCGGCACACCAGCCCGAACGCGCCCTTCATCCCGGTCAACTGTTCCGCCCTTGTGCCCACGCTGCTCGAATCGGAGCTCTTCGGGCATGTGAAAGGAGCCTTCACCGGCGCCAACGACAGCCGGCCGGGCCGCCTCGAACTCGCCGGTGAGGGAACGCTGTTCCTTGATGAAATCGGCGACCTCGACACCGCACTGCAGATTAAACTGCTCCGCGTGCTCCAGGAACGAACGTACGAACGTGTCGGTTCGAATGCTTCGAGACAGTTCAATGCACGGGTCATCGCCGCCACCCACCGCGATCTGGCGGCGCTCGTCGAAGAGGGCGGCTTCCGAGAGGATCTGCTGTATCGCCTCAAGGTTGTCGAAATTCATCTTCCCCCGCTGCGTGAACGCCCCGAGGACATCGAACCGCTCATCGAACATCTGCTCGCACGCATCAATCAACAATTGCGCCGCAACGTGAGCCGTGTTCCGTCCGACGTACTCTCACAGATGACGCGGTATTCCTGGCCGGGAAACGTCCGCGAGTTGGAAAATCGTCTCACCGCCGGAGTCATCAGTAGTCCCGACGAGACGCTCCGCATTGACCTTCCCACACTAGAAGCGGCAGCCGAACCGGATGCACCCGCGTCCCAGCCTTCCTGGAATCGAACGCTGGAATCCGTGGAGAAGGAACACATTGAGCAAGTGTTGCGAATGACGAAGAATAATTTTGGCGAAGCCTGTGATATTCTTGGAATAAGCCGTCCGACATTGCGCCGAAAAATGCGGCAATACGGCCTCCGTGACGATTGAACATTTTTTTCACCCTTGAACGACCTGTTCTCTCCCTTTCTCGCCAAGCCTTAACTTTAAGCTATTGTTATTCAGGTTCTTCGCTCTGCGGTTTCGTTTGGCATGTCCCTTGCTTTCTAAAAAACGTGGCCACCGAAAGGCTTCGTGTATCAGACATTCACTGCCAAAGCAGGAATAACCGGAGATTCATCCAAAGACCGCGGATTGTTTAGACGAAGAAGCCAGCGTCCAGAGCGGTCACTGGTGATGCAGGAGATAATGCCAGACACGTTGGCAGAACAACTGTACTGCGCCAACCGCGTCCCTGTCCGTCCATCCCCCCCAGGACGGACGGGACGCGAAACGGCGTCGAGTCCTGGCCTCCTGTTCTCGTGAATTCTATCCGTCTTCATTCCTACCTTGAATCGTTCCGTTTATCCCGATCCACATTCTCCTGACGGCACACGTCCGCCAGGCACTCTGGAGATAGCATGGATCGCGAATCGATGCGCCGCCGCATGATCGAATCCGACCAGCCATGGGATATGATCGTCATCGGCGGGGGCGCAACGGGAGCTGGAACAGCGCTCGACGCCTCCGCCCGCAGTTATCGCACCCTCCTGCTGGAGCAGGACGATTTCGCCAAAGGCACCTCCAGTCGTTCCACAAAGCTCGCGCACGGGGGAGTACGCTACCTGCAACGGGGCAATCTTTCCCTGGTCCTCGAAGCACTGCACGAACGCGGCCTGATGATCCAGAACGCGCCACACCTGGTTCGCAACTTGCCCTTTGTCGTCCCCAACTACGATTGGTGGGAGGCGCCTTTCTACGGCATCGGCCTGAAGCTGTACGACGTGCTCGCCGGGAGGCACGACCTCGGCGGAAGCCATCTTCTCACGCGCGAGGAAACCCTCGAACGTATCCCGACGATCGAAAAGAAAGGTTTGCGCGGCGGCGTCATCTATCACGACGGCCAGTTTGACGATGCACGCTTTGTCCTTGCTCTGCTGCAGACTGCGGTGGAACAAGGGGCGACCGTGCTTAACAGGATGAAAATCACGGGCCTGACAAAAACGGACGGGTTCGTCGACGGGGTGATCGCTCAAGACACGGAAAGCGGTGATTCACACGAGTTACGCGCTCGTTCGGTGATCAACGCCACCGGACCTTTTACCGACTCGCTCCGTACCCTCGACGACCCGAACGCTGGCGCACTGATCCGGCCAAGTCAGGGTGTTCATATCGTCCTCGGACGCAAGTTCTTGCCCGGCGACAACGCCATTATGGTTCCCCACACCGATGACGGGCGGGTGATGTTCGCCATTCCCTGGATGGACCGAGTGATCGTCGGGACCACGGACACGCCTGTTCACGAAATACCTCTTGAACCCAAACCGTTAAAAGAGGAAATCGACTTTCTTGTCGGTCACGCCGCCCGCTATCTCTCGCGAGATCCTACTCACGCCGACGTGCTCAGCGTTTTTGCGGGAATCCGTCCACTCGTCGGGAGCGCGGAAGGAGACGGCAACACAGCCGCCATCTCCCGCGACCACACGATCAACATCTCGAACAGCGGGTTGGTCACCATCGCCGGAGGAAAGTGGACAACCTTTCGTCGCATGGCCGAAGAAACCGTAGATCACGCCGCGGTGATCGCCCACCTTGACGAAAAGCCGTGTCTCACCCAGCACCTCAACATTCATGGCTTCCACACCCATTCCAGGGAGTATGGCGATCTCGCGGAGTACGGTTCCGACGCGCCGAAAATCATCGCCCTCGTGAAAAAGAACGGCAAACTCGGTGAGCGGCTGCATCCGAAGCTGTCGGTCATCGGGGCGCAGGTAATCTGGGCGGTGCGGGAGGAGATGGCACGATCGGTCGAAGATGTCCTCGCACGGCGGACGCGAAGCCTGCTGCTCGACGCGAAGGCAAGCCTTGAAGTGGCACCCCGGGTCGCTGAGCTGATGTCCAGGGAATTGAAATTGGGGCGAAAGTGGGCGAAAAACCAGGTCTCGCTTTACGAGAAACTGGTATCAAACTACCTCCCCTGATTGGGGGGAGTCTCGTTCATTCCAGGGGGGAGTGATGATCCTGTCGTCCGAGCTGATTCACTTTCATGGACCTGACGTCGAAGGTGTGGACGTCTATAATCCGACCGCACCCTTTGACGACCATGGCGTGCGAACCCTTGCCGCTCGAGTAGAGTCACGCACCTCCGAGACCGATTCGCATGTACTCTTCTTCACAGAAAGCGGCGGAGTCTGGGAGCGTATTCCCGGCTCACCCAGTTTTCCTCTCCAGGATCCGTTCATCACACAAATTCATGGTGAGTTTGTCTTTGGCGGCGTGCGCTATCCTGTCGAGCACAATTCCTGGAAGACATTCTTATACCGTGGCAAGACAGTCCGCGAGCTGAAGCTTTTCGCCGAGGGCCCATTAACGATGAAGGATATCCGCCTGCTCGAACTCGCTGACGGCAGGATCGGCGTCTTCACGCGCCCGATGGGTGAAATCGGTGGCAGGGGCAAGATCGGATTCACGATCCTCGAACAGCTTGAAGATCTGGCGGCGGCTGACTTGGTGCATGCGCCTCTGATTCCGGGACAGTTCTCCGAGGATACCTGGGGTGGGGCGAACGAAGTCCGACTGCTTGCACCAGGACATATCGGGGTGCTCGGGCATACAGCCGAATTTTCGACGGACGAACAGGGAAATCAACTGAAGCATTACCGTGCGATGGTGTTTGTCTGGAATGTGGCTGCGCGGGAGGCCTCGCCGATTCAAATCATCGCGACACGTGAAGATTTCCCAAAAGCCGATGTAAAACGCGACCCCGAATTGCGCGACGTGGTGATCAGCGGAGGTCTGCTGCCGCTGCCAAACGGTCAGTTCGAGTTTTATTGCGGACTCTCCGATGCGGCGTGCGGACGGGCGGTCATGAACGATCCGTTCCTCTGAACCGGGCGCCGTTCACCGGATCTCCTGTTGGCGCCGGGTTACTCCACGGTCATCCCAGCGATGCGCAGCCCATCGTAAACAGCCTCTTGTGGCGATTGCCCGGTTGACCTGCCCATCACCAGAACCACGGGGCTCGGTTTCATCTCCTTTTGAAACAGCTGGATATCGCCGTACCCTGCCGTTGTCATCGCCGCGAGATAACCGCGCCGCATCTCCATCAGCGCACCGTCTTCCAACCGGTAGGGCGGCTGCTCCGCGATCGCCACGGTCCCGCCCGGATTCAGCAGCTCATGCAGGCGACGGATTACTTCCAGCAGTTCCGTGTGCCGGCCCACCGTGTTCACCGAGAAGATCACGTCAAAGCGTTTTTCGTCCCCGGGCAGATCGTCAACGCTTCCCTGCACAAGCCGGATTCGCTTCTCCTGAATGCTCCGGAAATTCCGCCGCGTCGCCTGTACAAGCATCGCCCTCGACGGATCGACGCCAACGATCTCGCCCCGCTCGACCATCTTTGCAAGCTTCGCCAGAGCCACACCGGGTCCAAAACCGATTTCCAGCACACGGCTGTCCTTCCGCAGCGGCAACTGATCGACAACCCACTCGTTCCGTTGCCGGTTGTCGATCGCCATCACCCAGCCGATCGGGTGCGCCAGCACTCCATGCGGCAGCCCGAATTGAGAGAATAAAAAGCTCTTCATCCTGCACTCCTCTCCCGGCTCATCGGCTCGCGCTACGGCCGCTCGGACAGCCTGCGTTTCACCAACCGCTGGAATTTTTCCGTTCCCACACCCCGTGCGAGCACATCGAGGATCATCCCGTTATACTGCTCGTCCGCGTCCCTGCGATCGGAGCGCGGCAGCATGCCGATATACGGTTCCCTGATCAACGGCCACAGGTTGACCACGCCCGCCAGCATCGCAGCCAGAAAAGGAACGGGGATGCCGGAGCGAATCAAGTCTTCCTCCTTCGCGTGCTCCAGACGCTCGGCCACTTCCCCTCGCATCCGGGTCATCTCCGGAGATTCATCTCCAAGCTCCTCGAGCGCCGACCACAGCGCCATCCTCGCCCGTTCCGGGTGCTGCTGGTAGAAACGCAAACGCTCGATCAGACCGTCCACGAGGAATTCCTCATCGCTCGCGTCAGCGCCCAACGGCTTCTGCAGCGCTTCGCTGTACCGGCCCTGCATCCGATCAAGAACCGCGCTATACAGATCCCGTTTGCTGCCGAAATGAAAATGGAGCAGCGCCTGGGAGGTCCCGCAGGCATCGGCAAGAAACCGCATCGACGTTCTGCCGAAACCCAACTCGGCGAAAACAGAGGCAGCCGTGTCGAGAATATCTTCCCGCGACCGCTCCCCCTGCTCTTCGCGCGATAGACCAAGTTCACGGAAGTGATGACGACGCCCTCTATGGGATGAACCGTGCACTCGTCTCCAGTGTTCTTCTGCCATCTCACGCCACCTGCCGCCCCCAAAACCACCGCCCGCTCCACCCCCGGAACCTTTACCGCCTCCACCAGACCCGCGGCCCCCGGCTCCATCACCGGCACCGCCACGCCCGCTACCCATGCCACCGCCGCCTCGTCCAAACATGCTATCCTCCTTCAAGAAACACTTGTATTCTTCCGCTTCCGTTCTTTTACCTGGTGATGGAATATACTGACTGATCGATCAGTAAGTAAACGACTTGGACCCATTCGTCTCCTGGAGACCGGAACAGCCCTATCTGACGTCCCGATCCTGTCCGCTGTCTGTTTCCACAAAATTTGTGCGCCCGGGCCAATTACCGCCCTACCTTGGCAAATCGATCGGGGAACACGAGGGAGCGGCGCTCATATGAGACCGAAAATCAAGGCGATCGACACCGCAGTGTTGATGATCGGCCTGCTCGTCGTTACCGCCATCCTCACCTGGATCATTCCCGGCGGCGAGTTCAACCGAACTGTTGTGAATGGGCGCGAGATGGTCGTCGCCGACTCATTCCACCGAGTCGCCAACAATCCCCAGGGAATCGGCGGGATCCTGCTCGCACCGATCAAAGGTTTCGTTGACGCCGCGTCGATCATCGGTTTCGTGCTGATCGTCGGCGGTGCGTTCTTCGTGCTGCAGCGGACCGGCGCGATCGACGCCGCGATCCGTTCGCTGGTGCACGCACACGACCGCAACCGTTTTGTCCGCCTCACCCTGATCCCGCTGTTCATGCTGCTGTTTTCGCTCGGCGGAGCCGTTTTCGGAATGGCTGAGGAGACGATCCCCTTCGTGCTGCTCTTCATTCCGCTCGCGATCCGTCTTGGGTACGACACGATCACCGGCGTCGCGATTCCCTTCGTTGGATCGGGCGCTGGATTCGCCGGGGCGTTCTTCAACCCGTTCACCGTCGGCATCGCGCAGGGCATCGCCGACTTGCCTCTCTTCTCCGGCCTGCAATACCGGATGGTCGTCTGGCTGATCGTGACCACCGTTGCCACGGCCTATGTGCTCCGTCACGCGGCTCGTGTGAAAGCCCACCCGGAACTGTCACCGACCTTCGAGTTGGATCAGACGATCCGCGCCGAGCATGAGCAGGA
>CAZIDZ010000004.1:0-146723 GCA_964538455.1 uncultured bacterium | reverse complement strand
TAGCTGGATTGCCCGGTCAAGCCGGGCAATGACAATGGTGCGAGCGGTATCGTCCCCACTGTTGACCGACACTCAATTGACTCTATTGTTACGCCCACTCTTCTCATCATGCGTCAGGCTTTATGTCGTTCTACTTCGATACCGTGCTCCTTCTGGAACGTGCGAAGCTGCTCCCAGCTTAACGGCTGCGGCATTTTGCCCGTCAACTGCTTCCAGGAAATCGTCTCCGCTCCATCGACCTCGACCATATGAATGCAATCGTCCACGGGGCAGACCATGGCGCAAAGCCTGCACCCGACACACGCCGCCTCATCGACCTCCGGCTTCGTCGATCCGTTCCAGGGCTTGAGCTCGATGCACTGATGGGAGGCGTCCTGGCAGGCGATGTAGCAGAGGTTGCAGGAGATGCATTTGTCCTTGTCGATGCGCGAGACGGCCCGGTAGAGCAGGTCCAGCTCTTCGAATTTGGTCAATCGTTCGAGGCTTTTCCCGATGATTTCGGTAACCGACTTGAAGCCTTTTTCATCGAGCCAATTGCTGAGGCCGTCGATCATGTCCTCGACGATGCGGAAGCCGTAATGCATCACCGCGGTGCAGACCTGGACGCTGGTACACCCGAGCAGCATGAACTCCGCGGCGTCGCGCCAGTTTTCGATTCCGCCGATGCCGGAGAGCGGAACATTGATCTCGCTGTCGCAGCCGAGCGCGGAGACCATGTGCAGAGCGATCGGTTTTACGGCCGGTCCGGCGAAACCGCCGTGGGTGCCTTTTCCCCGGACGGAGGGGATGGTCTCGAAGGTGTCAAGGTCAACGCCGATGATGCTGTTGATGGTGTTGATCAGGGACAGGGCATCGGCGCCGCCCGCGACCGCGGCCCGTCCGGGTGGAACGATGTCGTGCACGTTGGGAGTGAGTTTCACAATCACAGGGACGGTGCTGACCTGTTTGACCCACTCGGTGATCGACTGGCAGTATTCCGGCACCTGGCCGACGGCGGAACCCATACCGCGTTCGCTCATTCCGTGAGGGCAGCCGAAATTCAGCTCGACACCATCGCAGCCGGCGTCTTCGACGCGGCGCACGATGTCATGCCAGGCCTCCGGCTTGGACTCAACCATCAGCGAGGCGATCACCGCCCTGTCCGGCCAGCTCCGTTTGATCTCCGCCATCTCCCTGAGGTTGATCTCGATATCGCGGTCGCTGATCAGTTCGATGTTGTTGAGACCGATCAGCTTCCGGTTTGTCGCGTCGAGGCCGCCATAGCGGTTGACCGTGTTCATCACCGGATCGCCGATGGTTTTCCAGACCGCGCCGCCCCAGCCCGCTTCGAACGCCCGGTTGACCTGGTAGGCGGAATTGGTCGGAGGAGCGGAGGCGAGCCAGAAGGGATTGGGGGATTTGATCCCGCAGAAGTTTATGTTCAGGTCGGCCATCAGTTGTCCTCCCTGCCTGAGAGAAACGCATCGATGCCGTCCGCCGCGACTTTGCCGGAGTGAACGGCATCAACCACTTCCTTCGCGCCATGCACCAGATCGCCACCGGCAAAGATGCGCGGGTTGCCGGTCTGCCCGGTTGTTGGATTTGCGACGAGCAGACCGTTTTGCATCTCCGTGCCCGGCAGCATGGTGAGAAATCCCTGGTCCGCTTTCTGCCCGAGGGCGATCAGGACCATATCCGCCGGGATCGAGAACTCGGAGCCCTTGATCGCGATCGGACGCCGCCGGCCCGACTCGTCCGGCTCGCCGAGTTTCATGCGGCTGCAGGTGATCGAGGTGACGGCTTTGTCGCCCTCGATGCTCACGGGAGTGGCGAGGAAGTGGAAGGCGACGCCTTTGCTCACCGCATGCCGGTATTCGTGATCGTAGGCGGGCATTTCCACCTTGGAGCGCCGGTAGACGACGGTAACGGATTCCGCACCCAGGAGTTTTGCAGCGCAGGCGGCGTCGATCGCGGTGTTCCCGCCGCCGATCACGACGACGTTTCGACCAACGTCAACTTGATCGAAGGGCAGCGTTTTAACCCGCCTGATGAAGTCCAGCGCCTCGATCACGCTGTCGAGTTCGACTCCGGGGACATCGAGGTTCTGGTTCAGGCCGAGCCCGGTGCCGATGAAGACGGCATCGTGCTGCTTGAGCAGCTGATCGACGGTCAGGTCGGTTCCGATCCTCATTTCCGGTTTGATCGCCACGCCCATATTCTCGATCATCCTGATTTCTTCGAGGGCGTCCTGTGTGCGAAGCTTGTAATCGGCGATGGCGGTGGAGTTGAGTCCGCCCGGGATCTTGTCCGCGTCGTAGATCGTGGTTTCGTAACCTCTGACGGCGAGGTAAGCGGCGCAGGCGAGGCTCGCGGGACCCGCCCCGACGAGGCCAACGGATTTCTTCTTTGGAGCGGCCCGGTCGAAAACCGTTCTGCCGCTGTGACGCAGCCATTGAGTGGCGAAAAGCTGCAGGCTGCCGATTTGAATTGCGGGCTGCCCCTTGTCGGGCAACACGCAGGCGCCCTCACAGAGGGAATCCACGGGGCAGACTTTCGCGCAGGACTCGCCGAGGATGTTTTGCTCGAGCACCGTCCGGGCCGAACCGAGGAAGTTGCGGGTCGTAATCTTGTGGATGAATTTCGGAACGTCCACGTGTGCGGGGCACATTTTCGTGCAGGGAGCGTCGAAGCAGAAGAGGCAGCGGGCGGCTTCGGCGAGCGCGGCAGAGGTCGAGAGAGGTTGTTTCAGCGCCGCGAAATTTGCCTCGTACAACTCGGACGAGAGTTTGGCTGCAGGATTGTTCATGGTCACCTACCCTTCAGAACAACTCTCACTCGGAACGAAGAGGAATGGTATCAAGCCAGCGTTTTCTGCACCTCTTTGGTTTCCAACGCCGCGAAGGATTCATCGAGGATACCGATCGCATCCTTCACCTGCGTTTCCGAGACCGTCATCGGCGGCGAGATGCGGATAACGTTCCCGTGCAGCCCGCCTTTGCCGATCAGCAGCCCCCGCTTTTTCGTCTCCTCGAAGAGGGCGACGGTCGCGGCCGGATTTGGGGTTCTGTCGCCGGCCTGCTCATCCACGACCAGTTCGATCGCCTGCATCAGGCCCATCCCCCGGACATCACCGATGAGCTTCGGGTGTTTCTCCGCAAGTTCCTGGAGACCCTTACGAAGTCGTTTCCCGGTTGCTTCGGAATGCCGGGGAAGATCGTCCTTTTCGATGATCTCGAGGGTTGCATTCGCGGCGGCGCAGGAAATCGGATTACCGCCGAACGTTGAAATGGTCAGCTTCTTGAACGCGTCGGCGACTTCGCCCGTGGCGATCGTCGCACCGAGCGGCAACCCGTTCGCAATGCCCTTGGCCATCGTCATGATTTCCGGATCGACGCCGAAATGCTCGATGCCGAACATCTTCGTACCGGTGCGGCCGAAGCCGGTCTGTACCTCGTCGCAGATGAAGATGCCGCCGTACTTGCGAATGATCTCGACGGCGATCTTGAAGTATTCCTTGGGCGGAACGATGAAACCGCCGACGCCCTGGATCGGTTCGGCGAGGAACGCCGCGACGTTGCCATAGGTGGTGGTCTGGATCAGCTCTTCGATGTCCAAGGCGCACTTGATCTCGCAGTCCGGATACTTGAGGCCGAGCGGGCAACGGTAGCAGTAGGGATTGATCGCGTGTTTGACCGCCGCCACCTGGGTCTGTGTACCCCGCCAGGCGGCGTGCGCGGTCAGCGATTGGGCGAGCAGCGACCTTCCCGAATAGCCGTGACGCAGGGCGATCACCTCGGAGGAGCCGGTGAACGCCTGGGCGATCATCACAGCGGTCTCATCGGCTTCGGTGCCCGAGGTGGTGAAAAAGCATTTCTGGAGTTTTCCGGGCGTGATGCGAGCCAGCCGTTTCGCCAACTCGACCATCTGAATGTTGGGGTAAAGAGTCGAGATGTGTCCGATTCGGTTCATCTGTGCGATGACCGCCTTGTTGACCCGATCGTCCGCGTGTCCGATGGACACGGTGAGAATGCCGCCGAAGAAATCGAGATACTCGTTGCCGTCCGCATCGGTGACATAACAGCCTTTGCCGGATTCGAGCGCGATCGGTTCCTTGTAGTAGTTGATGACAGAAGGGAAGAGGTACTGATCGTGCTCCTTCTTGATTTCAGCGGAACTCCTGTTGGCGCCCATCCTTACCCCCTTCTATCGTGCACTACCCTGCGACCTGTCCGCTCATCGAAAAACCGTCAGAGCTGAACGAGCCTGTCGTACGCTTCGGGTCTCCTGTCCCTGAAGAATTGCCACACCCTCCTGACCTCTTCGATCATGTCGAGGTCGAGCTCAGCGGTAATCAGCTCATCGGAGTTTTCCGAACCCTCCGCGAGGAAATTGCCCCGAGGGTCGACGAAGTAACTCGAGCCGTAGAATTCGCCGATGTTCCAGGGCGGTTCGACGCCGACCCGGTTGATGCAGCCCATGAAGTAGCCATTCGCGACGGCGTGAGCAGGCTGTTCGAGTTTCCAGAGATACTGGGAAAGCCCCTTGACGGTCGCGGAGGGATTGAAAACGATTTCCGCGCCGTTCAGGCCCAACGCGCGCGCGCCCTCGGGGAAATGGCGGTCGTAGCAGATGTAGACGCCGACTTTCGCGTACCGCGTCTGGAATACCGGGTAGCCGAGGTTGCCCGGGCGGAAGAAGAATTTCTCCCAGAATCCGCTGGTGTGAGGGATGTGGGTCTTGCGGTACTTGCCGAGGTAGGTGCCGTCCGCATCGAGCACTGCGGCGGTGTTGTAGTATTCCCCGGGCTGCTCGCGCTCATAGACGGGAACGACCATCACCATCTGGTACTTCTTCGCATAGGGCATCAGCGCCTCGACAGTCGGACCGGGAACGGGTTCGGTGAGATCCTGCCAGTGCGCATCCTGGCTTGGGCAGAAGTAAGGTCCGTTGAAGAGCTCCTGCAGGCAGAGGATCTGAACGCCCTCTTTTCCAGCCTTGTCGATGAAGGGGAGGTGCTTTTTAAACATTGCGGAGGTGATGTCTTTCAGCGGAGCGTTCTCGTCGTTGATCGGATTCGAACACTGAATGAGGCCGCACTTGATTTTTCTTGGCATCGCTCAGCCCTTTATGCTATGCTGCAGCACGGTGCAACGTTGAAAACACTGGGTCGTTCAGCTCGATCCCAACCCGTGCAAGGCGCCTGAGGCAACGCTCTTATTGCCTCCAGCGCGAGATGATCACTTTCCTGTCGGTGTAGAAATCGATCGATTCGCGGCCGTGAGCCTTGCGGTCGCCGAAGAACGATTTTTTCGCCCCACCGAAACTGAAGAAGGACATCGGGGCGGGGACGCCGATGTTGATTCCGATCATGCTGGCGTCCACGTTGTACTCGAATTCCCGGGCGAGTTTTCCGGACTTGGTGAAGATGGATGTGGTATTCGCCAGCGGGTGGCGGTCGATGATGCCGAGCGCTTCGTCGAGATCCTTGACCCGGATCATCGAGAGCACGGGACCGAAGATCTCCTCGCGGGCGATGGTCATCTCCGGGGTGACCTTGTCGAAAATCGTCGGGCCGACGTAGAAGCCGTTCGGACAATCTTTGACCTGAACGTTGCGGCCGTCGAGAATCAGCTCGGCCTTTTCCTCGATGCCTTTCTCGATGTACGAGAGGACCCGCTGCTTGTGTTTTGCCGAAACGACCGACCCGATGACATTCTTCTCATCGAGGGCGTTGCCGATGGTGATCTTTTTCGCGCCCTCGACCAGCTTCTTCCGCAACTGGTCGTAGATTCCCTCCTCGATCAGCAGGACGCTGGTCGCGAGGCAGCGTTCCCCGGCGCAGCCGAACCCGGAGGCGAGGATGTTCTCCACCGCGAAATCGATATCGCAGTCCGCCGTGATGACGAAGAAGTTTTTCGCCCCGCCGAGCGCCTGAACGCGTTTGCCGTGCTCCCCGGCGAGACGGTAGACGTGCTGGGCCACCGGCGAGGAACCGACGAAGGAGACCCCTGCGATGTCGGGGTGCGAACAGATGCCGTCGACCATATCCTTGGCCCCGTTGACGAGGTTGACCACTCCCGGGGGGAGGCCGAGATCATCGAGGATCTCGAAAATAAACGCGGCGGACATGGGCACCTGCTCGGACGGCTTGAGCACGAACGTATTCCCGCAGGCGATCGCGTAGGGGAGGAACCAGAGCGGGACCATGAACGGGAAATTGAACGGCGTGATCGCGGAGAAGACGCCGACGGCCCTGCGGAAGGTGACGGTGTCGATTCCGGAGGAGACATCCTCGAGGGATTCACCCTGCATCAGGCTGGGGATCCCGGCCGCGACCTCCACGTTCTCGATGGCACGGCGGACCGAACCGCGCGATTCGGCGAGGGTCTTGCCGTTTTCCGTCGTGAGCACCCGCGCCGCGTCCTCGAAACGCTCCTCGAAGATGGTTTTCAGACGGAAAAAGTAGCGGGACCGCTCAAGTGGGGGAGTCTTGCGCCATTGGGGAAAGGCGGCTTTGGCCGCGGCAACCGCAGCGTTGAGTTCATCGCCGGTGGACAGGGGCACTTGTGCGATGCGCTCCCCAGTGGACGGATTCAGGACATCGAGGAGTGTGGAAGAGGAGGATTCGACAAACTTGCCGTTGATGTAATTCTTGATCAAACGGACCTGGCTGCTGGTTCCTTCGTTGGCCATCGTACAGTCCCCCAAAGAGAGTATCCCCCGATTACAGCACAGTGCAAGGAGCTCAATATAGGTGGAAAGAATAGGCTGGTAAAGGAGTTAGCCCCTTCGAACACGATGGGGTAAGACTATTGTTTTTGGCATTTACGATGGATTTGCAGGTGTGGGGATGCGCGGCGAATTACGTGGCCAGTCGGACCAGCAGATCCGCGATCAGGTTCTTAGCGAGCAGGACTTTGTACTCGTTCTGCTCCAGTGGCAATGCGCCGTGCAGCGCGGCAACGGAGAGCTCCGCCGCTTTTTCCGGAGTCAATTCAACCCCCGCCAGTCCTTCGCTGACGGCGTTCTCCAGCCAGGGCACGGGTGCGACGCCCCCGAGAGCGACGCGGCCTTCCGCGACACGCGTGGAGTCGCTCTTTGTCAGCACGGCGGCGACGCTGACCAGGGCGAAATCCCAGCTCTGGCGTTCGCTGAACTTGAGATAGCCGCTGACCGTGCCCTCGGCCGGATCGGGCACGGTGATCGAGGTTATGATCTCGCCGGGCTTGAGGATTGTCTCCGCGTGGACGTTCCGGCGGGGAAGAACGAAAAACTCCCGCAGCGGAACGGACCGGGATTTTTTTCCGCTCAGGATTGTCACGGAAGCGTCGAGCGCGAGCAGGGCGACGGCGGGGTCCGAAGGGTGCACGATGTAGCAGGGATCGCCGCCGATGATGCAGTGGCGGCTGTTCTCGCCCATCACCGCGTAGCAGGTTTTTCCCCCTTTCCGCAGGCAATGAAAATCGCCGCGGAAATACCAGCAACGGGGTCGCTGGCAGAGATTGCCCCCGATGGTTGCGAGGTTTCGCAGTTGCGGGGAAGCCGCCCGCCCGGCCGCCTCGGCGAGTGCGGTGAATCTTTTGCGAACCACCGGATCGTGGGCGATCAGATGCAGGGTCGCCAGCGCGCCGAGGGTCAGGCCTTTTCCGGGGCGGTATTCGATTCGACGCAATTCTGAAAAGGATTTGAGGTTCACGAGCTGGGCGGGGATCGCGATCTCCCCCTTCATCAGGTCAAGCAGGTCGGTGCCTCCGGCGAGCGGCATCGCTGCGCCGTCTCGTTTCCTGAGCAGAGTGGAGGCCTCTTCCACGGATTTCGGCCGGATATAGGCAAAATCACGAATCATGAGCGGCCTCCTTTCGCGGCGGCGGAGAGCTCGGTGAGAACGCGCTGCGGAGTCATCGGGAGGCTGCGGATGCGGACGCCGGTTGCATTCTTGAGTGCATTCGCAATTGCCCCCGCCGTGGGAATGATCGGTGGTTCGCCGATGCCCTTGATCCCCAGGCTGTTGGCAATCTTGTCTTTGGGATCGACGGTGATCACCTCGATATCCGGGGCGTCGTACACCGTCGGCAGCTTGTAATCGTGCAAATTGGTGGTCAGCACCTTGCCGGTCTGGTGGTCCACGACCCGTTGTTCGAGCAGGGCGAAACTGATGCCCTGGATAATCCCGCCGCGGAACTGGTTCTCGAGCAGTTTGCGGTTGAGTGTGCGCCCGATATCATGTGCCGCGACGATCTTCTTGACAAGCACCCTGCCGGTGCGGGTGTCCACCTCCACCTCGGCGAACTGGACCCCGAAGGATTGGATTGTGTACCCCTCCCTGTTGGCTGCGCGGTAGCCGGTGCGGACGATGGTGCCGGAGTCCAGTTTGTCGGTCAACTCCGGGATGGTCATGTGTTTCGAGGGGTCGCTCTTCATCGAGAGGAGACCCTCGCTGTAAGCGACGGCGGATGCCTGGACACCCTCGAGGGCGGCGTAACCGCTGACCAGGGCCTGTTTGATCTGCAGGGCCGCATCCCACGCCGCCGGGGCGATCGAAGCCGCGGTCTGGCTTCCTCCGCTGAGCGGGCAGAGCGGGCCGGTCGCCGTGTCGCCGAGGGTGACACGGACGCGGGCGGGCGGGATCTCGAGCGCTTCGGCCACAACCTGAGTGAGAAACGTGTAGGTGCCGGTGCCGAGATCCTGGCTGCCGGCAATCACCCCTGCGCTGCCGTCACTGTTCAGTTTGACCGTGACACCCGCCGGCGGTCCTCCACCGCCGGACCAGATCTGGGTGGCGAGCCCGACGCCCCGTTTGACCGGTCCTGAATCGGAGTTCGGCGGGCGCCATTTTTCCTTCCAGCCAAACGCTTTTGCGCCCTGCTGATAACATTCCTTCAGCTTTTTCGAGGTGTAGGGCTGGTTGGTGAACTGGTCCCCTTCGGCGTTGTTCCGGAGGCGCAGTTCAAGGGGATCAATACCGATCTTCTCGGCGAGGTCGTCCAGGACGGAGTCGAGGGCGAACGTCCCCTGGGGGCGGCCGGGTGCGCGGAAGGGCCGTCCCGGCCCGAGGTTGACGTAGACGCTGCGCATCTCGGTGCGCACATTCTCGCATTTGTAGGTGGCGATCATCGGGAAGTTGCAGCCGGCCCAGGCCCGGTAGGCTCCCGCCGAACCGAACGCCTCGAGGCTCATCGCGGTCAGGGTTCCGTCCTTTTTCGCACCGACCTTGAGGCGCTGGAAGGAGTCGGGACGGTTTCCCACGGCAAGGTTCATTTCGTCACGGTCGAGGGCGATGCGGACGGGCTGTCCGGTTTGCCGGGCGAGCAGGGCGGCCATCACCGTGTACTTGCCCGTGGCGAGCTTGCTGCCGAAGCCGCCGCCCATGCAGCGGGTGATGACGCGAACGTCGCTCTGCGGAATACCCAGCTTCTCGGCGACCGTCTCCCGGACCGCATAGACGCCCTGAGTCGAGTCGTACACCGTGAGGCGCCTTCCGTCCCACACCGCCACGCTGCCGTGCGGTTCGGTGGGGTTGTGGACAGCCACCTGGGTGGAGTAGCTGTCCTCGACGACGGCATCCGCGGCGTTGAATCCTTGATTAACGTCACCGCGCTCATAAATCCAGGGGCGGTAGGCGAGGACGCCGTCCTCGTGGAAAACGGGCGCCTGGTCCTTGACGACTTTCTCCGCGTCCACTGCGAACGGGAGCAGATCGTAGGTGACGTCGACCAGTTTCAGCGCCTGCTCGGCCAGACGCTCGCTGGTGGCGGCGACACAGGCGACCTCATCCCCCTCGTAGCGGAGGTGAGTGTCGAACAGGGCGCTGTCGTTAAACCACGGGATGTTGGGCACGTTTCCGTGGTGGATCACCGCAACGACGCCGGGGAGCGCCTCGGCGCGGTTGGTATCGATGCTGACGAGTTTTGCGTGCGGGTGCGGACAGCGGAGAATTTTCGCGTGGAGCATGCCGCGAAGCTGGACGTCGAAGGTGTATTCCGCGGTGCCGCTGGCCTTATCGTAGCCGTCATACCGGTCGAGTGGTTTGCCGAGCTGACGGGCCTTGTCTGCGTCGATCCCCGGGGGATTGCCCTGCTCGGGAACCTCGGCGTACCCCTCGACATAATCCTCCTCGAAATATTGTCTCGTGCGGACGAATTTTCGGCTGTTCATGACGCACCTCCCGTGCCGGCGGCGGCGAGCACCGAGTCGATGATATTCGGGTAGGCGGCGCAGCGGCAGAGGTTTCCGGACATTCCCTCGAGCACCTGATCGCGAGTCGGGTGGGGGTTGTGCAGCAGCAGGGCGTGCGCGGCCATGATCTGCCCGGGTGTGCAGAAGCCGCACTGCATCCCGTCCTTTTCGACAAACGCCTGCTGCAGCGGATGCAGCTTTTCGCCGTTGAGCAGTCCCTCGACGGTGACCACGTCGCCCCCTTCCGCGTCGAGGGCGAGCATGTGGCAGGAGTAGACCGCCTCACCGTTGAGCAGCACCGTGCAGGCGCCGCACTGGCCGCGGTTGCAGGTGATCTTGGTGCCGATGAGCCCGAGACGGTCGCGGAGCAGCTCAGCGAGGGTCGTCTGGGGGGCAATCAGCAGCCTCCGCGGCACGCCATTGACGGTAAGTTCCAGCAATTCACTGCCGCCATGGGCTTCCGCCTCAGCTTCGGCTTCCTCCGGACTTTTTGCCAAGGCAGGAGCGATTCCGGCGAGGAGAGTGGTGCCGACAACCCCAGTCCCGGTGGTTTGCAGGAATTTCCGGCGGCTCAGGTTGTGGGCATTCGGTTCGGATTTGTCCATGAGAACACCCCGTTTGATAACAAGACAAAAGGGGAGAAGCGTCGAACGAGCCGGACGCTGATACGGCTTCAAGGCGGCGGGGGGCCCGATCCGTTCGACACCTGCCGTTGCCGCGCCAAGGGCAACAGTATCCAACTCTACTGCGGAAAGTGGAGCAGGAACAAGGGTTTAGGTTGGTCTAACCCTGATTGTCCCGGCGTTTTGGACAATCCGGGTTCGCCGGGGCGGTCTCCTGAGATCTGATTTCGCCCACGCCGCTGCGAAACCGGGTTAGACATTCCTAAACCTAGAACTCTTATAGCTTTGTATTTTTATCAATCGTCCATATATTTCGTTGGATCGATACGATTGCCCCTCGGCGGGAGCGGGGTTGTGTGACTCCATTCCGCAGAGGCTTGGGGGACGCCTTTCGAGGCGTCGTTGTGTATTCAGGGGAATTGTTAGCGTGGCAACAGGACTCGACAAACTTTCTGCGGTCGGCCATCCCCATCCCCGCGTCGACGCCCGTGACAAGGCAACGGGCAGGACGCGCTTTCTGCCGGATATTTCCGTCGATCGCATGGTCCACGCCTACCCTGTTTACTCCGCTGTCGCCTACGGCAAGGTCGCTGGAATTGACGATTCGGAGGCGCGCAAGGTGGAGGGTTTCCTTTGTCTGGTGACGGCTGCGGACATTCCCGGAACCAACCAGGTCGGCGTGATCATCGAGGACCAGCCGCTGTTTGCCAGCGAGGTCGTTCGCTACATCGGCGACGTCGTAGCTTTGGCAGTGGCTGAAACGGATGAAGCGGCGCGGGAAGCGGCATCGCTTGTCAAGGTTACTATCAACCCCTTCGATCCAATTTTCTCCATCGAGGCGAGCCGGGCTGCGACCAAGCAGTTGCTTCATGAGACCAACGTTGCCTGCAAGCACCAGGTGGACAAGGGGGACGTGGACGCCGGGTTCGGCGGCGCGGATGTGATCGTCGAGGCCGATTTCGACACGCCCTACCAGGAGCATTTCTACCTCGAACCGCAGGGGTGCATTGCGATTCCGGATTCGCACGGCGGGATGGAAATTGTGGGTTCGCTGCAGTGCCCCTTCTACGTGCAGAAGGCCGTGTCGAAGGCGCTCCACTTGCCCTTCAGCCAGGTGCGTGTCGAGCAGTCGCCGCTGGGGGGAGCGTTCGGCGGCAAGGAGGATGTTCCCTCGGAAGTCTGCGCTCAGGCGGCGGTGGCCGCCCGCGTCGTCGGACGTCCGGTGAAAATGGTCTATCGCCGGCGGGACGACGTGCAGATCACAAGCAAGCGCCACCCGATTGAGATGCACTACAAAGTGGGCGTAACGAAAGATGGTAAGCTGGTGGCGGCGGACGTGGAACTGCACGGCAACGCGGGCGCCTACGCGACTTTGTCCTCCGTCGTTTCCTACCGGAGCACGATGCAGGCGATGGGCCCGTACGTCGTCCCCAACGTTCGCGTCCGCTCCACGCACTGGTACACCAACCTTCCGCCGACGGGTGCGTTCCGCGGGTTCGGCTCTCCCCAGGCGGCTTTCGGGCACGAGCGGATGATGGACCTGCTCGCCGAAGAGCTGGGGATCGACCCGGTGGAGCTGCGGCTGCGCAACGTGCTCAAACCGGGGGAAGAAACCTCGACCGGACACCGTCTCGAGGCGAGTGTCGGTGTCGAGGAGACCATCCTGAAATCCCGCGACGCCAGCGGCTGGACAGCGAAACGCTCCGGGTCCGGCGGCGACGGCCGGTACCTTCGCGGCGTCGGAATTGCGACAATCCATTACGGCAACTGCCTCGGCGCGGCCGGGTGGGCGATGGACGGCGCAGGCGCGAAAATCCAGGTTCACCGGGACGGTTCGGTTTCGGTCGCCTTCGGCCTGGTGGAGATGGGGCAGGGGGCGTTGACGGTGGTTGCCCAGATGGCGGCGGAGGCGCTGGGTGTCGATCCCGCGCGGATCACGGTTGCGCCGACGGAAACCACCAGCGTTCCCGACAGCGGACCGAGCGTTGCGAGCCGCAACGTGGTGATGACCGGCAACGCGATCCTGGACGCGACGGACAAGCTGCGTCCCGCGCTGCTCGAGGCTGCGGCAGAGATGTTCGAGTGCGACCCGGGCGACATCGTGATCCGTGATGACCGCGTCCACTGTGGGAAAAAGAAGGATTCGATCGGATTTCAAGAGCTCGCCGACTACCTTTACACCAGCAACCGGCCGATGGACATGCTCGGCTGGTGGCATGTACCGAAACTCACCTACGATCCCGAACACGGCTACGGGGAAGCCTACTTCACCTACTCCTACGCGACACACATCGCTCAAGTCCGTGTGGACCGGCTCACTGGACTGGTTCACGTGGACAAAATCTGGGCCGCGCACGACGTCGGTCGGGCGATCAATCCGGCGGGAATCGAGGGACAGGTGGAAGGCGGTGCAGCGCAGGGAATCGGCTGGGCATTGACGGAACATTTCCAGGTGAATGATGGGAGAGTCACGACCACGAATCTCTCCACCTACCTGCTGCCCTCCTGCCTCGACGTTGCCGAGGTGGAGACGATTGTCGTGGAGGATCCCGATCCGCTCGGACCGTGGGGGGCGAAGGGGATCGGCGAGCCGGCGATCATTCCCACCGGCGCCGCGATTGCAAACGCTGTCAGCCACGCGCTGGGAGTGCCGGTTAACACGTTGCCGATCACCCCGGAGATGGTGTTGAACGTGCTCGAGCAGGGGGGACGATGAGCCGCCGCCTGCTGACGAACCTGCGTACGCTCGACCCTTCCGGCGACGTCCCCGTTCGCGAGGGGGCGAATATCGTCATAGAAGCCGGCTGGATTGTCTCAATCGAGGAAAATCCTGTCGAGCCCGCCGGATTCGATGAGGTGATTGATTTTTCCGGGAAGGTCGCGCTCCCGGGGATGATCAACGCGCACACCCACCTGTATTCGGCGCTGGCGCTCGGGATGCCCGGCCCGAAAGTGAATCCGACCACATTCGTCCAAATCCTGGAGCAGGTCTGGTGGAAGCTGGACCGAGCGCTGGATGAAGACTCAACGCGAGCCTCTTTTCGCTCGGGACTGCTGGAATGCGTGCGTCAGGGTGTGACGACGGTGATCGACCACCATTCGAGCCCCGGGTTCACACAAGGCTCGCTGGTGATGCTGGCCGAAGAGGCGAAGCGGCTCGGGATCCGCGTTTCCGTGGCCTCCGAGGTGACGGACCGGAACGGAGAGGCGGAATTTGCCAGCAGTGTCATGGAAAACCTGGACGCCTGGGAGCGGTATCGGGACGATCCGAACGTGCACCCAATGTTCGGCCTGCACGCGTCTTTCACCCTTTCGGACGATTCCCTGAAACGCGTTTCGGACGAGTTGAGCACCCGTGATGAACTTGGCATCCACATTCACCTGGCGGAGGACCGTGCGGACGAGGAGGACGCCCGTCAGCGGGGGCATGAGTCGGTGGTCGCGCGGCTGGATCACTTCGGGCTGTTGAACGAGCACGGCCTCGTGATCCACGGGCTCCACATCCGCCCCGAGGATGTTCAGACGCTGAAAGACGCCGGAATGCGTTTGGTGCACAACCCGACGTCCAACGCGAACAACCGGGTGGGGCTGCTCTCGAAGGACACGATTGAGACGCTGCGCGCCGGGCTCGGCACCGACGGGATGCAGGCGAAGATGCTGGCCGAGGCGAAGGAGGGGACACTGATCCGGAGTTCGCAGCTCGACGGAGGAGCGGCGAACGTTGACTACGTGAACCTTCTGTTCGGCAACAATCCGGCGATTGCGATGCACCTGTTCGGGCAACCTGTGGGACGTATCGCTGAAGGCTATCCCGCGGATTTCGCGGTCTACGAATACGATTCGCGGACGCCGCTGACGGCGGACAACGCCGGCGGCCATCTGCTGTTCGGGCTCGGCGAACCGACGGACGTGCTGTCGATGGGGGAGTTTCGCGTGCGAAACGGCCGTTTCATCGGAATCGACGAGGCGGAGATCATGGAAGACGCGCGCCGCCAGTCGAAGCGGCTTTGGGATGCGATGCAGAAGCTTTAGAACGCAACACGGTCCGCGGTGCCACTCGGACCGTTGAGATGAGAACCCGAAGGGGGAAGGATGGAGCTCGATTTTGCCAGCATTGTCAAGAAGGCGGAACAGTACAAACCGGAGATCAGCCGTTTTCTCCGTGACCTGATCGCGCTGCCGAGCGAGAGCGGCCGTGAGGAGGCGGTGATCAACCGGATCGGCGAGGAGATGGAGGCGGTGGGATTCGACAAGGTGGAGATCGATCCGATGGGCAACATCATCGGCACCATCGGGCACGGCAGCCACCTGATCGGCATGGACGCGCACATCGACACGGTGGGAGTGGGCGATCCGGCCAACTGGACGTTCGATCCTTTCGAGGGCAGCGAGGACGAGGAGACGGTCGGCGGGCGAGGCGCCTCCGACCAGAAAGGCGGAATGGCGTCGCTGGTGTACGGGGCGAAGATCATCAAGGACCTCGGGCTCGAGGGCGACTACACGCTTGTGATCACCGGAACGGTGCAGGAGGAGGACTGCGACGGCCTCTGCTGGCAGTACCTGGTGCAGGAACGGGCGCTAAGGCCGGAATTCGTGCTCTCCAGCGAGCCGACCTCGTGCAGGATCTACCGGGGGCAGCGCGGCCGAATGGAAATCAAGGTGACGACGCACGGGCTCAGCGCGCACGGCTCCGCTCCCGAACGGGGCGACAACGCGATCTACAAGATGGCGCCGATTATCAACGAGCTGAAGGAGCTTCACAGGCGCCTCGCCGATCACGAGTTCCTCGGCAAGGGCTCGCTGACGGTTTCGGAGATTTTCTACACCTCGCCCTCGCGATGCGCCGTTGCGGACGGCTGTTCGATCTCCATCGACCGCAGGCTGACGATGGGCGAGACCGCCGAGACCGCGCTCGGGGAAATCCGGGAGCTTCCAGCGGTGAAGCAGACGAAGGCGAAGGTCGAGATGTACGACTACGCCAAGCCTTCCTGGCGAGGGTTGACCTATCCGACCGAGGCCTATTTCCCGACGTGGCTGATCGACGAGGATCACCCGGTGACGGCGTCGCTCGTCGCGGCCTACAAGGGACTTTTCGAGAACGAACCGGTCGTTGACAAGTGGACGTTCTCGACGAACGGCGTGGCGATCATGGGACGTTTCGGGATTCCGTGCATCGGTTTCGGACCGGGGCACGAGGACCAGGCGCACGCCCCCAACGAGATCACCTGGAAGAACGAACTGGTCCAGGCGGCGGCGATGTACGCGGCGATACCGCTGATGTATCTGGGCGGATTGAAGTGAACGAATTAAAAAGGGGACACGTACCTTTTAATTACTTAAAAATTAAAAATATGTGCGGTGTAGCGAATGAAATTAAAAGGTACGTGTCCCCTTTTTAATTCATAGCCGAAAGGTGGAGTGCAAGATGAAGAGCAAATTCCTGGGAAAACACTTCATCACTCTTCAGGAGTGGGATCGTGACGAGATCGACACCCTTATACGGGTGACGCAGGATCTGAAGAACAAGTTCAAGTCGCGTCAACTCACCGAGTACCTGAAGAACGAGACGGTGTTCCTGATGTTCTTCGAGCAGTCCACCCGAACGCGCAACTCAATGGAAGCCGGGATCACGCAACTCGGCGGGCACGCCCATTTCCTCGACACGAGCACGATGCAGATTTCGCACGGCGAGGTGGCGAAGGATACGGCGATCATCCTCAGCCGTTACGGACACGCAATCGCCTGCCGCAACTGCAACTGGGGCGAGGGGAACAACTACCTGCGCGATCTCGCGAAATGGGCGACGGTGCCGGTGATCAGCATGCAGTGCGATCTGTATCACCCGCTGCAGGCGATCGCCGACCTGGTGACGATGCAGGAGCATCTGGGAGAGTTGCCGCGCAAGAAAGTGTCGATCATCTGGGCCTACGCGACGAGCCACAAGAAGCCGATCTCGGTACCGCTCTCGCAGGTGCTGCTGTTTCCCCGCTTCGCGATGGATGTGACGCTCGCCTACCCGGAAGGGTACCCGCTTCCCGACTGGGCGATGGAGCAGGCGCAGGAGAACGCGAAGGCCAGCGGCGGGACGGTGACGGTCACCCATGACCAGGACGCCGCCTACCGTGAGGCGGACGTGGTCATCCCGAAGAACTGGGGAAGCTGGGTGAGCAACCCGTCGAAGGATGTTGTCGACGATTTGCTCGAGAAGAACCGTCACTGGAAATGCACGGAAGAGCGGATGGCGTTGACGAAAGACAGCGCGCTGTACATGCACGCGCTGCCGGCGGACCGGGACAACGAGGTGGAGAATTCGGTGATCGACGGTCCCAAGTCAGTGATTTACGACGAGGCGGAAAACCGTCTGCACACAGCGAAAGCCGTGATGGCGATGACGATGGGCGGATACGAGGGATGAATACGATGACGCCGAACAAAAAGGTGCTGGAAGCGACGGTGCAGCGATGCCGCGAAAAAGGGATCATCATTCCGACCTACAAACAGATGCGGGACCCGAGCCTGGTGCCCGAAGGGATCAAGCAGGAATTGAAGAAGATCGGCCTTTGGGATTTGCATCCCCGGAATCTGTTCCGCATCACCTGGAAAAACGAACAGAAGGAAACGGGCGGCGGCTTTGGCGGCGTCAACTACCTCGAACTGCCGAGCGAGCTGACAGGGGTCAAGGCGAGGATTTTCGTCCTGCTCGGGAAGTATTTCCCGACCGGGGCGCACAAGGTGGGAGCGACGTTCGGCCCGCTGGTCGAGAAACTTGTAGCGGGCCGGTTCGACCCGACGACTCAGAAGGCGCTGTGGCCGTCCACGGGCAACTACTGCCGAGGCGGAGCCTACGATGCGTACCTGCTGGGTTGCGGATCGATAGCGGTGCTGCCGGAGGAGATGAGCCGGGAGCGGTTCGAATGGCTTGAAAAGGTCGGTTCCGAGGTGATCCGCACGCCGGGCGGCGAGAGCAATGTCAAGGAGATCTACGACAAGGTCAAGGAGCTGGTCGCCAAGCGTGGCGACGAGATCGTGGTGCTCAACCAGTTCGACCAGATCGGCAACGCCCTCTGGCACTACGCGGTCACAGGTCCGGCGATGGAGCAGGTGTTCAACGAGAACGTCAAGCCGGGCCAGCGATTCAGCGGCCTTTTCCTGACGCAGGGTTCCGCGGGGACGCTCGGGTCGGGCGATTACCTGAAAGAGGGGTTCCCCGGGGTCAAGGTTGCGGCGGGGGAAGCGGTGCAGTGTCCGACGCTGCTGCTGAACGGTTTCGGCGCGCACCGCATCGAGGGGATCGGCGACAAGCACGTGCCGTGGATCCACAACGTGAAGACGATGGACATGGTGGTGGACATCGACGACGCCGTCGTGATGCGCCTGATGCGCCTGTTCAACGAACCCGCCGGACACGCACTGTTGAAAAAAGCGGGGATCGATCCGAAGCTCGTCGACGGGCTCCACCATTTCGGTATTTCCAGCATCGCCAACATCGTCGGCGCGATCAAGATGGCCAAGTACTACGAATATTCGGCGAACGATGTAGTCTTTACGGTCGCCACGGACTCGATGGAGTTGTACCAGTCTCGTGTGCAGGAGGAGCGGAGCGCCCACGGCGAGTACAGCGATATGGATGCGGCGGTGGACTATGAGGGCCGCCTGCTCGGGATCGACAAGGATGACATGCTCGAGCTGTCCTACTACGACCGGAAGCGGATGCACAACCTCAAGTACTTCACCTGGGTGGAACAGCAGGGGAAGAGTGTGCAGGAGCTGAACGCACAGTGGTATGACGAGAGCTACTGGTCCGATCAGTTCGCCAAGGTGGACGAGTGGGACGCGAAGATCGAGGAGTTCAACGAACGGACCGGGCTGCTGAAGGCTTACAAGTAGGCGGACGATGGAGAGTGGACCGGCAGTGACAGGATTCCGTTGTGTGGGGTGCGGACACGGGTATTCCGCCGAGCCGTTTCGTCTGACCTGCGAAGCGTGCGGCGGGAACCTCGACGTGCTCTACGATTACGCCGCGATCGCCGGGCGGTGGTCCCGCGAGACGCTGGCGGCTGACCCGGACCGTTCGCTGTGGCGTTATCTGCCGCTGCTCCCGGTCTCGTCGGCGCCCGAAAGACGCTCGATCCAGGTCGGCGGGACTCCGCTCGTTGAACTGCCCGAGCTGGCCGGAGAGCTGGGAGTCGGGCGGCTGTGGGTGAAGGACGATACGCGCAACCCGTCCGGATCGTTGAAGGACCGGGCGAGCGAGGTCGGCATCCGTCACGCGGTGGAGACTCAAAGGGACACCCTGGTTGTCGCCTCCACCGGCAACGCCGCTGCATCGCTGGCCTGCCTCGCCGCGTGGCACAAGGTGAAGGCTGTGGTTCTGGCGCCGTCATCGGCCCCTCCCGCAAAGTTGACGCAGATTCTCCAGTACGGCGCGGCGCTGTGTCCTGTTGCGGGGAGCTACGACGATGCGTTCGATCTGACGCTCAAGGTGGCGGATCAGGAGAATTGGTATCTGCGCAGCACCGGCGTCAACCCGGTGATGTCCGAGGGGAAAAAGACGGTCGCGCTCGAAATCGCGGAGCAACTCGGGTGGGAGGCCCCCGACCGGGTGTTCGTGCCCGTCGGAGACGGCTGCATCATCGGCGGAGTGTTCAAGGGATTTCACGACCTGCTCTCGCTGGGCTGGATCGAGCGGATGCCGAAGCTGATGGCGGTTCAGGCCGAGGGTTCGGCAGCGATCGTCAACGCGATTCGCAGCGAGGAGGCAATTCAACCTGTGCACGCGAACACCGTGGCGGACAGCATTTCGGTGGATTTCCCGCGGGACGGTGTGAAAGCGGTGCGGGCGGTGCGGGAAACGGGCGGGGATGCGATCACGGTTTCCGACGATGAGATCCTGGCGGCGCAGCGCACGCTTGCCTCGACGACGGGAATCTTTGCGGAACCGGCGGCGGCCGCCGCGTACGCTGGATTGATCAAGGCGCATCAGCGGGGTTCGCTCGGCAAGGATGAAAGAATCGTCGCAGCGATCACCGGTTCGGGGCTCAAGGACATCGCCGCCGCGCAACGGCAGATCGAGATTCCGAAACCGATAGAACCGACGCTGGAGGGGTTCGAGAAGTTCATGGGAGTGTCAGGATGATCGAGGGCAGCGCAGACGGACGGTTCGACCTGGAGGTGACGGTCAACGGGACGGTGGTGCGTCAGACCGTATCCACCCGTCTCCGGCTTCTGGATTTTCTTCGCGACGAGCTGCACCTCACCGGGAGCAAGGAGGTGTGCGCCGAGGGGGAATGCGGAGCCTGCACCGTTCTGCTCGACGGAAAATCGGTGAATTCCTGCCTGATCCTCGCGGTAGAGGCGCACGGGTGCGAAGTGGTGACCATCGAGGGGATCAGCGACCGGGCCGAGTACGCCGGCCTGATCGACGCGTTCGTCGAAAAGCACTCCGTGCAGTGCGGTTTTTGCATTCCGGGGATGGTGATGTCTGGCGTGCAGGTGCTCGAGGACCATCCGCATCCAACCCGTGAGCAGGCCGCCGAGGGGCTCGCCGGAAACACATGCCGCTGTACGGGATACCACAAGATTCTCGATGCGATAGTGCGCGCGGGGGAGGAGCCGGAATGAAATACATCCGCCCGCAAACGCTTGAGGAACTGCTCCAGTATCTGGGTTCCACGGAGCAGGAGGCCTGCGTTCTGCTCGCGGGCGGGACGGACCTGATGCCGCGCTACGAGCGGGGAGTGCCGATGCCGGCGGAGCTGGTTGACATGAAACACGTTCCCGAGCTCACCGGAATCTATCTGCAGGACGGCACGCTCGAAATCGGAGCGCTGACCACCGTCGAAGAGTTGAAGCAGTCGGAGGTCATCCGTGACCGTTTCCCGGCGCTGGCGCAAGCCGCGGATGAATTCGCTTCGATTCAAATCCGGCATCGCGCGACGATCGGGGGCAACATCACCAACGCCTCTCCCGCGGGTGACCTGATCCCCCCGCTGGCGGCGATGAACGCGAGTCTCACCGTAGCGGGCGGCGAAAAGGAGCAGACTGTTCCCATCGGTGAGTTTGCGCTCGGCCCGGGGAAGACCGTGTTGAAACGCGGCGAGGTGCTGAAAAGCGTCGCGGTCCCGGTCAACGGGTCGCGGTCGAGCTTCGTCAAACTTGGATTACGTCGGGCGATGGCGATTGCGGTAGTCAACGTCGCCGCTTCCGGTGAAGCGGACGCGAGCGGGTTCAAGAGCTTGAGCGTCGCGGTGGGGGCAGTCGCGCCGACCGTGGTCACGCTCGACGCTTACGCCCGCGCGGTGCTCGAGGATCCGCACGCGATTGACAGCGAGATCGACCTTGTGGACGAGGCGATTTCCCCGATTGACGATCTTCGTGCGACGGCCAACTACCGTCGTAAGGCTTTGAAAAACTTGGTGAAATATACTTTGCATCAGCTGCTGGAGGGTTCGAGTGAGTGACCGGCTGACGCCACTGGGGGTCGAACGGTTGTTGACGTGGATGTTGGAGGAGGAGCGTCAGAAGGGGGCGATGTTCTCGATTCCGCGGGAGCTGTTCTTCACGCCGCACGCGCAGGATCCCTTTCGCCTCACCCGCTACGGACGCACGCTGGAAACGCCGTTCGGCACCGCCGCGGGACCTCATACGCAGCTCGCCCAGAACATCATCTGCTCATGGCTGACCGGCGCGCGGTACCTCGAACTGAAAACGGTGCAGACGCTCGACGAGCTCGAAATCGCACGGCCCTGCATCGACATGGAGGACGAGGGGTACAACTGCGAGTGGTCGCAGGAGTTGAAGCTCGAACAGTCCTTCGACGAATACCTCAAGGCGTGGGTGCTGCTCCACCTGCTAAGACACCACTTGGGCTGGGGCGAGGATGCGGACGACCCGGGGTTCATTTTCAACATGAGTCTCGGCTACAACCTCGAGGGCATTCTCAAGCCGAATGTGCAGGCGTTCCTCGGTGCGATGGACGACGCGGAGCGGGCAATCGCCGAGGCGGTTGAGAAGCTCGCGCCGCTCTACCCGGAGATCACGCACATCGTGATCCCGGGCCGGCTCTCGGACAACGTCACGCTTTCCACGATGCACGGCTGCCCGCCGGACGAGATTGAAAGGATCGGCCTCTATTTGATCGAGGAGCGGCGGCTGCACACGGCGATCAAGATGAATCCGACGCTGCTCGGGCCCGAGGGGCTGCGGAAGATCCTCAACGACAAACTCGGGTACGATGTCATCGTTCCGGACGAAGCGTTCGAGCACGACATCCAGTTCGATGACGCCGTGGAGGTGATCCGTTCGCTCGAATCCGCGGCGGAGCGCGCCGGAGTGGAATTCAGCCTGAAGCTGACCAACACACTCGAGACGGTCAACGTGCGCAACGTGCTCCCCGCGAAGGAAAAGATGCATTACATGAGCGGGCGTGCGCTGCACCCGATCACCGTCGCTGTCGCGGCGCGTCTGCAGGAAAAATTCTCCGGCAGTCTCGACCTCTCCTTCTCCGCGGGAGCGGACGTGTTCAACTCCGCGGACCTGCTCGCCGCGAACCTGCGTCCGATCACCGTCTGCACCGATCTGCTCAAACCGGGAGGGTACGGCAGGCTCTCGCAATACGTGGAGCAGCTCGGGAGCGCGATGGACGAGGCTGGTGCCGCTTCGGTCGAGGAGTTCGTGCAGAAGCGCGCGGGGGAGACCGGCTCATTGTCCGCGGCGGCGTTGAGCAATCTGAAGCGGTATGCGTCTCAAGTCGTCGACGACCCGGCGTACCACGCATCTCACCACACCGGGACAACGTTGAAAACTCTCCGTCCGCTGGACACCTTCGACTGCGCCGGGGCGCCCTGTGTGGAAACCTGCGGCGTTCGCCAGGACATCCCGGAGTACCTCTTCTGGACGGCGCAGGGGGAGTTCGACAAGGCGTGGGATGTGATCGCGCGGACGAACCCGATGCCGCGCTCCACGGGAATGGTCTGCGACCACCTCTGCCAGCTCAAGTGCACGCGCTCGCAGATGGACGACCCGCTTCGCATCCGCGACATCAAGCGTTTCATCGCCGAGGGCCACCACGGTGTGCTGCCAAAACCGGCTGCGCCGAACGGCCTCAAGGTCGCCGTGATCGGCGCTGGACCGAGCGGACTTTCCTGCGCCTATTTCCTTGCTTTGGCTGGATTTACGGTCGAGTTGTTCGAGGGGAAAGAAGAGGCGGGCGGGATGGTGTCGGGGGCGATCCCCGCGTTCCGTCTCACCAGCGATGCGGTCCGTGAGGATGTCGCCGGAGTCGAGAAGGTCGTGCACAAGATGCACACCGGAGTGGCAGTGGACCGCGCCCTCTTCGACCGCCTGCGGGACGAGCATGACTACGTGTTCGTCGGAGTGGGCGCACAGGCGAGCAAGAAGCTGAAGGTTCCGGGCGAGGAGCTCGAGCGCGTCTGGGACCAGATCACGTTCCTGACGAGCGTGCGGCGCGGGCTCAAAATGAACCCCGGCAGGCGGGTTGTGGTCATCGGAGGGGGCGATTCGGCGATGGACGCCGCTCGTACGTCGCGGCGACTAGTCGGGACGAAAGGCGAGGTGACAGTTGCCTACCGCCGCACACGCAAGGAGATGCCAGCCGACCGCGACGAGATCCGTGATCTGCTCGCGGAGGGTGTGACGCTGATGGAGCTCGTCGCCCCGCTCGAAATAACCGCAGGGAAAGGGAACACGCTGAGGGTTCGCCTGCAACAAATGACGCTCGGCGAACCGGACTCGAGCGGGCGTCCGCGACCGGTTCCGATCGAAGGCGAAGAGATGGAGCTCGAAACAGATACGGTGATCTCGGCGATCGGGCAGGATGTGGTGCTCGACTTCCTCCCCGGCGAGAAGCTGGAGGTCGATCCGCTGACGGGGGAGACTCAGTACCCTGGAGTCTATGCCGGGGGGGATGTGGTCCGTGGAGCGGCGACGCTGATCAAGGCGATCGGGGACGGTCGCCGGATCGCCGAAGAGATCCAACGCAAAGCGCAAGCGGAACGGAAACTCGGCGCCCTCGTCGTCGACAAAGGGCTAAGCGACGCGCAGTTCCAGGTCAAGCAGGCTCGCCGCGTAAAGACAAAGGTCCAGCACCCGCTCACCGAACCGGCGCCCACTGATTTCTCACTGATCGCCGGATCGCTGTCCGAGCAGCAGGCGCGCGAGGAAGCGAACCGCTGCCTGTACTGCACGGACTATTGCAGCATCTGCGTGGCGGTCTGCCCCAACCGGGCGAACATGACGTACGAGATCGAGCCGGTGGAATTCAAGCTGCCAACGGCGGTCCGCAATGGCGGCGAAGTCCGCCTCGAGGGGGGGTCGACGTTCCGGATAACGCAAAAGCACCAGACACTGAACGTCGCGGATTTCTGCAACGAGTGCGGAGACTGTGTAACGTTCTGCCCCACGTCGGGTGCTCCCTGGTCGGACAAACCTCGATTCTATCTCGACGAGGGTGAGTTTGAGAGCGTGGACGACGGCTACCGTTTTTCGGACGGAGTCCTTCACGCCCGGGTTCATGGGGAGCGGCAGACGCTGCGCCGGTCGGACAACGACGGATATGTGTACGAAACGGAGGCGGTGCGGGCGCGTTTCGACGCGGCGTCGAACTCCTTCAAGGATGTGCGCTTCCTTCGCGACGACGTTCATCGAGCGGATTTTCGGCAGGCCGCGGAGATGCTTGTGCTTTACCGGGCGCTGGCGGATCATTACCTTCTCAGCGAGCCCCGCGACGAACGGGTACGCCGATGAGCCTGCTGATTCAAAATCCTCTTGTCGTAGCCACGATGGACGACGTCGGAACGGAGTTCTCCGGCGGACACATCCTGATCGAAAATGGAGTCATTTCCTCCATCGGCGCCGATCCCCTTCAGGTCAAGGCAGATGAGGTGATCGACGCGAGCGGAATGGTCGTGATGCCGGGGCTGGTAAACACGCACCACCATCTCTATCAGTCGCTGACGCGCAACATTCCGCGGATGCAGGATTCGCCGCTGTTCGACTGGCTGGTGAACCACTACGAGGTGTGGCGGGAACTGACCGGGGAGGCGGTTGGCGTCAGCGCGACCACGGCGCTTCTCGAGATGATGAAGTCCGGGGTGACAACCAGTTCGGATCATCTCTACCTGTTTCCCCACCGCGCAGAAGCCACACTGATTGACGCCGAAATTTCCGCGGCGAAAGCGCTAGGAATCCGTTTCCAACCCACGCGCGGTTCGATGACGTTGGGAAAGTCGAACGGCGGCCTTCCGCCCGATGATGTCGTCCAGAGCGAGGAGGAGATCCAGCGGGACACGGAGCGGCTGCTGAAACAGTATCACGATGAATCCGAGGGATCGATGGTGCGGCTGTCGCTCGCGCCCTGCTCGCCGTTTTCAGTCACCTCGCAACAACTGAAGAGCACGGCGGAGTTCGCGCGGGCGAACGGCCTGCGGATTCACACGCACACCGCCGAAACGCTGGACGAAGAAAAATTCTGCCTGAAGACCTATGGAAAGCGTCCCGTGGAATATCTCGACTCCCTGGGGTGGGTCGAGAGCAACTCCTGGCACGCCCACGCGGTGCATGTGAACGATGACGAAATTCGCCGCCTGGGCGAGGTTCACGCCGGTGTCGCCCATTGCCCGGATTCCAACATGCGTCTCGGGTCGGGAATTGCGCGAGTGCGCGAGCTACTCGATGCGGGGGTCGCGGTGGGGCTCGGGGTGGACGGATCAGCGTCCAACGACTCCGGGAATCTGTTGGCAGGAGCGCGCAACGCGATGCTGCTCTCGAGGATGCGCGATGAGGAGAACTGGCTGGGTGCACGGGAAGTACTGCGGATCGCCACACGCGGCGGGGCGGAGGCGTTGGGGCGGGATGACATCGGCCGTCTTTCCGTGGGAAAGCGTGCGGACCTGGCGATCTACGACGTGCAGACTGTAGAATATGCGGGAGGGATGTCGGACCCTCTCGCCGCGCTGCTGTTCGGCGTGCGGATGAGGCCGGTTGACTGGCTGATCATCGAGGGCAAAGTCCACATCCGACGGGGAGAGAGCGATGTTGACGAGCGCGCACTTGTGCGCCGTCACAACCGAATCGCCGACGAAATGCTGACCCGTGCCGGGAAAAACAGCGGCATCGATTTCCTCGAACACGTTCGGGACTGAAGCTGTGCCGGAACGGTTTAGAGGGGCGATGTCGAAACAGGAGATGGCCGGTCGTGTGGTCGTCGATTGAAAAGATCGTGAAGCCGGAAACGCTGGAGGAGGCGTACGCGCTCTCCCGGAAGGAAGGGCACGCGCTGCTCGGCGGGGGAAGCTACCTGCTGTCGCAGCGGCCGCGCGAGGTGAAGACGCTGATCCCGATCCGGGATTTGCTCGACACCGATGCGGTGGACGACGGCAGGCATGTGCATCTCGGCGCCGGGGCGACGCTGCAGACACTGATCGACCGGAGCGAAGGGCCGTGCGGCGATTGGGCGCTCGCGGTGCTGCGCTCCTGCCCTTCGAAGCAGATCCGGAACCAGCGGACGCTCGGTGGAGAAATCGGGCAGCGGCGGAGCAACTCGGAGCTCTACGTGGCGCTTTATGCGCTCGACGCGCAACTTGAAATTGTGAAGGAAAAAGTCGAGACGGTGCCGTTGCGGAAATGGCAAGGAGACGGGATTGTTCGCACTGTCGTCGTGCCGAGGGTGGCGGTTGCCCTGGAGCGGCTGGCGCTGCTCGATTCGGCCCCGGCGTTCCTGATCGCCGCCGGAGTGAAGGAAAAGCGATGGGTTTGTACGTCGATCGGCGGCAGGGTCGACGGCGTGACTTCGGTTGTGCTGCCTCATTCGATGCACGCGGACGAGATCGAAAAGGCGGCTGCCGAGATCGGCGGCCGTCTGCCCGCGGACCACTACGGTTCCCGTGAGTACAAGCAGCAGGTGCTCGGAGTGTTGTTGAAACGGTTGGGAGAACGGCTGTGAAGGTCAGCTTCGAACTCAACGGTCAGCCAATCAACGCGGATGTCCATCCGGGGATGACGCTGCTGGAGTTTCTGCGTGAACGCGGCCTCTACAGCGTCAAACGCGGGTGCGACCACGGGGAGTGCGGCGCCTGCGCCGTGCTTGTGGACGACCTGGCGATGAATTCCTGCCTACTACTCGTAGCGGCGCTCGAAGGGTGCACAATCGAAACGCTCGAGGGGCTTGAGGGGAAAGGAAAAGTACCGGCGCTGCAGGAAGCGTTTCTCGAGGAAGGCGCCGTGCAGTGCGGCTACTGCACACCGGGGATGCTCATTTCCCTGGAGGCGTTGTCGCGCCGCACTTCGAAGCCGGATGAAACACAGATTCGTGACGCGCTCGCAGGGAACCTGTGCCGCTGCACCGGCTACGTGAAACCGGTCGCGGCTGCGCAGCGAGTGTTGCGGAAGACGACCTGAAGCCGCCCCGTTCCGGGCTGCGAAAACGCGGCATCGGTTGCGCGGGGAAGCGGAGAGTAAAGTGAAATACGTGGGAAAACCGACAGTGCGTGTGGACGGCCGGGAGTTGGTCAGGGGCCGTCCAGTGTTCACCGATGACATGTCGATGACGGGGATGCTGCACCTGAAGGTGCTGCGCAGCCCGCACGCGCACGCACTCGTCAAGAAGATCGACGCCACCCGTGCGAGGAAGATGGAGGGTGTTGCGGCCGTTCTCACCCACGAGGATTTCAAGCCGCACAGCTACACCAGCGCGGGGCAGGGGTACCCGGAACCCTCCCCCCGCGACGTGCACATCCTGGAGCAGCATGTGCGTCACGTGGGCGACAGGGTGGCACTCGTCGCCGCAGAAACGCCGGAAGTCGCTGACCGCGCGCTCGAAGCGATCGAGGTGGACTACGAGATACTCCCGGCGAATTTCGATCCTTCCAAGGCGACGACATTCAAACCCCTGCTGCACGCGGACAACGATGCTTCCGGGATTCACGATCCGGGGCGGAACATCGCCGCACACGTAGAAGCAGCAATCGGCGACGTCGAGAAGGGACTGAAGGAGAGTGCGCACCTGTTCGAGGGGACCTATTCCACGCCGTACGTGCAGCAGGTTCACATCGAACCGCACATCACGCTGAGCTGGATGGATGAGCGGGACCGGATCGTGATTCGCACCGCCACGCAGGTTCCTTTTCACGTGCGCCGCATCGTCGCCGAGGTGCTGGACCTTCCGGTCAGCCGGATCCGGGTGATCAAGCCGCGGATCGGCGGAGCGTTCGGCGCGAAACAGGAGATTCTGGGCGAGGAACTGTGCGCTGCGGTGACGCTGAGAACCGGCCGGCCGGCACGCCTGCAGATGACGCGGGAGGAGGAGTTTTATGCCGCCCGCAGCCGGCACCCGCAGACAAATCATTTCAGGATTGGCGTAAACGAGGACGGCACCTTCAACGCCATCGACATGAACATCCTCGAGAACACCGGCGCATACGGAGCACACGCCCTCACCGTGATGTCGGTGACGGCCCAGAAATCATTGACCCTGTACCGTTGTCCGAATGTGCGCGTTGAGGGCGACGCGGTGTACACCAATCTCTTCGTCGCGGGGGCCTATCGCGGGTACGGCTCGCCGCAGGGGTTCTTCGGCCTGGAAATTCTCGTTGATGAGATCGCCGAAAAACTCGGGATCGATCCGATCGAAATGCGGCGGAAAAATCACTGTCACATCGGAGATGAAGTCCCGATCGCGAAGGTGCTCGGCGAAGGGCGCGAGGGTTTTCCGGTTGTGCTCGCCTCGGAGGGGTTGGATGAGTGCCTTGAGATCGGCAAGCGCGAGATCGACTGGGACCGTCTGCGGACGGGAGAAAAGGAGGGGGTGTTCAAGCGGGGAGTGGGGTTGGCGGTGACGGCGCAGGGGTCCGGGATCGCGGGCGTGGACATGGGCTCGGTTTTCATCAAGATGAACGAGGACGGGAGCTTCAACCTGCACGCCGGGGCGACGGACCTCGGCACCGGATCGGACACGGCGCTGGCGCAGATCGCGGCGGAGGTGCTGGATGTGCCGGTGGATAAATTCATCGTCTATTCCTCGGACACCGATTTCACTCCATTCGACACCGGCGCCTACGCTTCGAGCACGACGTACATCTCCGGGGGCGCGGTGAAGAAAGCCGCCGAGGAGGTGAAACGCCAGATCCTCGGACAGGGAAAACTCCTGCTCGGTGTCGAGGAGGCTGAGCTGCGAGAAGGCAAGGTCGTTGCGAAGGACGGCAGCAGCATCACCTACGAGGAGATCTGCACGAAATCGCTGTACACGGACAACCAGATGCAGATCATGGGCAGCGCCTCCCACATGAGCTACGATTCTCCCGTGCCCTTCAACGCCACGTTCGCGGATGTGACCGTGGACACGGAAACGGGTCTGGTCCGAGTGAACAAGATCGTCACGGTGACGGAGGCGGGCCAGGTGGTCAACCCTCCGATGGCGGAAGGTCAGGCGGAGGGCGCGGTTCCCCAGTCCCTGGGCATGGCGCTCAGCGAGCACATGGCGGTCGACGAGAAGGGGGCTCCGCTCAACCTCGATTTCAGCAGCTATCACATCTACGCCGCGCCGGACATGCCGGAACTCGTGGCGAAGTTCGTCGATTCCAATGAGCCCTCTGGACCATTCGGTGCAAAGGCGATCGGCGAGATCCCGATCAACGCTCCCGCTCCGGCCGTGGTCAATGCGATCTTCAATGCGTGCGGCGTTCGCCTTCACGAGACGCCCATTTCCCCGGAAGAGATCCTGCGCCAACTCTCCAGCCGGAAGTAGGACGGATGACTCATTTTTTTAAGATGATCAGCGGGCAGGCCCTCGAGGCGAAGGGCGCGAGGATCGCCTTGCTCGGCGGCGGCGGGAAAACGAGCCTGCTCCGCCGGCTGGGGAGGGAGTACGCGCAGGTCTTTGACCGGGTCCTGCTGTCCTCGCTGACGCTGTCCTCCCGCGATCACGGTTCGAAAACCCAGCTTTTGCCCGATCTCGGTGAAGAGGGATTGATTCCGTATTTCGCTCAACAGAATCCCGTGACTGTCATGAGTCGAGCGTTCGACGCGCGCAAACTTGAGGGTGTGAACGAAGAAGTCTTGGCGGAACTCGCCGCCCAGGCGGATATCTGTGTTTTCGAGTGCGACGGGGCGCGCAACCTTCCACTCAAGGTTCACAACGACCGTGATCCCGCCGTGCCGCCCTACGCCACCCATCTGATCATCCTCGTCGGGGCCGACGCGGTGGACCAGACCCTTTCAGGCGGCAGAATCCACAGGCCGGAACATTTCGCGGAATGGTGGGGGGTCGATCCGGAAGTCCCGCTCGACGCGGAGTTCATCGCGGAGGTCGTCACCACCCGGCGAGGGTACCTCTCGAAAGCGCCGGAAGGTCTGCAGCCCGCCTACCTGGTCAACAAGGCAGACAGCTATCCGGAACAGGCGGCGCGGCTTTCGGAAGCGATCCTGGCGCGGGGAATCGGACCGGTTTTTGTCGGCAGCGTGGAGAAAGGCAGATGCGAGAGATTGGAGGTGTGAGCCGGATCGCGTTGATCGTGCCCGCGGCGGGGCTATCCACGCGCTTTCCTGCGAACAAGCTGCTGTACGACTTGGAAGGAAAGCCGGTCATCGTGAAATCACTCTCTGCCTTCCCGGCGACCGGAATGGATTTGTTTGTAGTCGTCGGACATCAGGGGGCGGAGGTTCGAGCGGCGATCGAGCAGGCGGGATTTGCGCACGTACGCTTCGTGACCAACGCCGACTACAGGACCGGGATGGCCTCCTCGATAAATTCGGGACTCCGCGCGGCGGGAAACGGCTACGGCTATTACGGTTTCAGCCTTGGAGACAAGCCGTTTCTGCGAAGGGAGACGGTGATGAAGCTGCTGGCCGTGCTCGACCGGGATGCTCCGAAAATTCTCGCTCCGGTCTATCAGGATCAAGCTGGACACCCGATCTTTTTCCACTCGTCCCTCTACGAAGAATTGCTGCAAGCCGAGGGAGAGACGGGTGGGCGGGAGGTGCGCGGGCAGCATCTCGATGAGGTCAGAACGCTGGCAGTGGACGATGAAGGGGCAATTCTCGACATGGACAGATACCTTGAACGGCACCGTGAATAAGCCTCCCCGCGTCTGGGTTCGCGGGGCAGGGGAGCTCGCCAGCGCCGCCGTGGTGAGCCTTCACCGAGCCGGTTTTCATGTCTGGCTGAGCGAACTGCCGTCCCCTCTGGCAATCCGGCGCACGGTCGCTTTCAGCGATGCAGTCTTTGACGGAGCAGCGGTTGTCGAGGATGTGGAATGCGTGCTCTGCGAACCGGAAAACGTGGTGAATCTGTTGGGCACCGGCAGGGTGCCGCTGGTTTTGGACGATCCGGCCGGTATCCTTCCGCTGTCGCCGGAGGTTGTGGTAGACGCGCGGATGAGAAAAAAGGACGACCCCGAACTTGCCGCCTTCGCATCGTTCACCGTGGGGCTGGGACCCGGCTTTTCCGCGGGGAAGAGCTGCAGTTGTGTGATCGAGACGATGCGCGGGCACAACCTGGGAAGGATTTTTTGGCAGGGTTCGCCGCGGGCGGATACCGGCGTGCCCGCCAACATCGGCGGCGAGGGGGCCCGGCGCGTGGTCTATTCTCCCGCGGGAGGAGAGGTTTCCTGGGAAGTCGATTTTGGCGATCTTGTCGAGGAGGGACAGAGACTCGGCGAAGTCGGGGGACGGGAGATCGTGGCTCCCTTCCGCGGGATTGTCCGTGGCCTGATCTCCCCACGGATCATCGTGCCGGAGAGGACCAAGATCGCCGACGTCGATCCCCGCGGCGCTGGAGTCGATTATCGGTCGATTTCGGACAAGGCCCGGTCGGTGGGACGGGCCGTGCTGGAGGCGATTCTGATACATGGGGCCCGCAATGGATAAACAATTCCTGAAACTGCTGACCGGGTGGGATGAGGCGGTTCCAGCCGTGCTCTGTTCGCAAGTGGCCTGGAAGGGCTCGGTTCCGCGCAAGGACTATCCGTCGATGCTCGTGATGGGTGACGGGAAGACGGTGGGTACGGTCGGCGGCGGGGCAATGGAGAACGCCGTCATCCAACATGCGTTGGAATCGTTTGGGAACGGGCAGCCGGTGCTCGCGGATTTCGACATGAGTTCCGAGGACGTGGAAGGCGAGGACGGGATATGCGGAGGGTGGACACGGATTCTGATCGAGCGCGTATCCCACGGGCAAATTTCGTTTTGGAAGACGGTGTCCGACGCTGTGGCGCGGGGGCAGGCGATCACGCTGTTGACGCAGATGCAGCGAAATCCGGTCACCGTCGAGAGGGTTGTGCTCGAGGGGTCGAGCGCTCTGCCGCCATTGCCGGAAAAGGCGAAGGGATTGATCGAGCGGGCGAGGGCGGAGGAGAGCAGCTTTGCCGCCGAGAGCGGCGACGCTTCATTTCTCGCGGAATACCTGAAACCTGCTCCGCGGCTGCACATCCTGGGTGCGGGCCACGTCGGGCACGCGCTCGCCGAAGTCGCCCATTTCATCGAGCTGGATGTCTGCGTCTATGATGACCGCGCGGAGTTCGCCAGCCGTGAGCGGTTTCCCCACGCGGTTGTCCTCGGCACCGGCGACTACGATGAGCTAAGCCAACGGATCAAGCCAGCCCGGGACGATTATGTCGTCATCACTACCCGCGGCCACAAACACGATCTCCAAATGCTGCGCTGGTTGCTGAACGAGGATCTCTCGTACCTCGGCCTGATGAGCAGCAGGCGGAAATGGAGCCTTCTGCGAAAGACGCTGCAGGACGAGGGGCACTCGGCGGCGGAGATCGAACGCGTTCATGTGCCGGTGGGCCTGGACCTGCAGGCGGAAACCGTTCCCGAAATCGCGGTGAGCATCATCTCCGAAATCATCCATCACTATCGCACTCACCGCCGGTCGCCCGCGTCGATGACGACGAACGGGCAGCAAGATGGGTGAACGCGCACCAGCCGCGGCGGATTGAGTGTGCTCCTTCCCTTTTTTCGCGTTTCTCCCACAATGGTGTGGCCAAGTCGCCGGGCGAGGCCGTGGGACTGCGTCTGAGCCTCCCTGTCTCTCCGCGAGGGGGGCTTGTTGGAGGCATCGAGGTGTTTGAGAGATTTCTGTTGGTATCTGCTTGAAAATCAGCTAAGTTTAGCCCCGATAGCCTCCGGCAGCAGTTGTCGGAAGTACAAATTATTGCAGGAAGTTGAGAAAAGCATGCAGGGTAAAGTGAAGTGGTTCAACGAATCCAAGGGATTCGGTTTCATCGAAGCAGAAGACGGTCGTGATGTGTTCGTGCACTTCAGCTCGATTCAGGGTGACGGCTTCAAGACTCTCACCGAGGGCGAAGAAGTTGAGTTCGACCTGGAACAAGGGCAGAAAGGCCCGGCCGCTGCGAATGTCAAGCGGACGGGCAAGTAGCATAGCATCGTCCTGAGACATGACCGCAACCTGTCCGGGTTGCGGTTTTTTTTCATCGGCAATGATGGTTGACGGTACGATTTCTAGCCGTCAACGTCTGCGGCTGTACTTTGCTTCCTGTTGTCTCCCATAAACAGCGGCAATTCGGCAGCGAAGGGAGAGAGCCGTATCTTGCTTTCAGATTTGCGCCGCACGAAGAAACAGCATCGATTCGCAGGAGAACATATCATGCACGGCAGGACGAAACGGTTTCTTAAGGATTTAGCTGCAAACGGTTTGTTGGTTGCCCTGCTTATTCTTGCCTCAGTCCATCCCATTCAGGCAGAGACCAACACCATCCGCTTCATGGCCTGGAACATCCTGAACTACACCCAAGGAAACGCCCTCAATCACAACGAGGCCGGGCGCGAGCCGTATTACCAAACCGTCATCCGGGACATCAATCCCGACATCATCTCGATCGAAGAGGTCTGGAGCGGGATGGGTTCCAACCGGTTCCTGAACAACGTGTTGAACCAGGTCGACCCGGGAAAGTGGGCGAAGTCACTGCTCACTCCGACCTCGAGTTACGACGTTCAGCTCTACTACCGCACGGATCGTGGGATCACGCTTGGACCGGTAACCTGGGTTGCCGCGCCGGTTCGCGATCTCGTCCAGGCCCAGGTGAACATTCAGACGGGCGATAGTGTGAACACGATGTTCGTTTTCCTTGCGCACTTGAAAGCGGGTGATACGGATCCCGATGAGTCAACGAGAGCGGAGCAGATCGACTCACTCGTATCGAAAATCCACGCCAGATCGCTGGTGGGGAAGAACCTGCTCTTCTGCGGAGATTTCAATCTCTACGGGGCGAGCGGGGCGGCATGGCAGACGCTCGCGGCGAGCAACCTGTTTCGCGATCCGATCGACCGGGTGGGCGAGTGGCACAACAATCAATCCTACGAAGATGTGCATACCCAATCGGCGCGCAGCAGTTCGTTTTCTTCCGATGGCGGTTCAGGCGGAGGGATGGACGACCGTTTCGACTTCATTCTTGTCTCGCCTGAGTTTTTCGACAGCACCGGGCTCGATTATGTGCCCGGAAGCTACCTGGCCTACGGGAACGATGGAAATCACTTCAACCAATCGATCAATTACATCCAGAACGGCGCCGTGCGTCCGGGAGTCGCGGACGCCCTCTACTACGCATCGGATCACATTCCCGTCGTGATGGAGATTTCAACGGGTGAGATCTCGGGAGTGGCGGAGAACCGACCTCAGACGCTTCCATCCCGGTTTACGATTGTCTCCGTGTACCCGAATCCGTTCAACGGAACGGCGAACATCCAGCTGAATTTGCGGAGACCGGTGCAGGTCCGGCTAGCGCTCTACGATCTGCTCGGACGGCAAGTCTGGGAATCACGGTCAGGCGTTCTCTCAGCGGGCATTCACCGTGTGGCGCTGCGGGCGGACAATCTTCCCAGCGGCGTTTATCTGCTGCGCAGCGTGAGCGGCGGCACTGTAGAAACGCGGCGATTGACTCTGATCCGATAACATCGTGAAGTTTCTAAAAATGGCGTCAAACCTCTGAGAGACGGAGGCTCAGGGTTTGGTATTCCTACCTTGGAAAAGGTCTCTCCTCGACCTTGGAGCCGTCGGAGAGAGCCCCCTATCTTCTTCGAAACCGTGAAGCGTGGAACGAGAACAAGTTCCCACGGTACCGACGATTCGTTAGCTCCTCGAGAGACCTAAACCTTTTCCTCATGAGAGCTTAACGATAGTACGGCAGCTTGGCGTCAGGTCGGCTGCACGGGGGATCGTAACCTCTTGGCCGATCTGGATGGATGTCTTACCGATTGATCGGGATGAAAAGCGAGAGGTTTGCCACGAGAGTGAGACACAGGATTTTGCACCACATTCGGCACTCCCTGCATCCGCTGCGCGCATATCTCGCCAGTGGGTTGATTCTGATGGCGAGTGTGGCCAGTGCCGCCGATCGCGGGAGAGCATTGCGCAGGACGGCCAGTGATGATTACTGGCACAACAGCAGCGTCGGGAACCTTGGCCTGACGATCACAAACTTCGGTGTGCTCGGCCAGGGCTACAACAATCCGGATCAACCCTCGTGCATGTACAAACTCCGCACGACCCTCACCAAAGAGCAGGTTGAGCATTTCAGCTACGCCGGCATCTGGATCGGTGGCGTCAAGGACGGCCAGGTCCATGTCACTACAGCGGTTTACGACGGCGTATTCGCCCCTGATCAAGGCGGCTGGGAGTTCACCTCCTCGGCTCAACGGACGATCAGGGATACGCCCGTTTTCAGGCATCTCGCGGAAATCGACCGCAGGTTCAATCTGACGCACGCGGACGACGCAGCCGATCCCTACATCACGTTTGGCGGCAACATCGATGCGCCGCTTGTCAACGGGGAGTGGGACTTCGGGTCAGCGGCCTGGGACACGATCGTCACCCGCAGTTCGATCGTCGATGCCTCCCCCTCAAATCCCTACGCCGCCTACGCAACCGTGTACGATCCCAACGCCATCAGTCATCAGGACCTGATCACCGCTTTCACCGACACAAACCTAGTCGTCCCCGGCACGGGTGTGACGATCAAATACCATCAGCCGCTCGGCATTCATGTCTATCTCGAAGCGTATTCCTGGAATGATCCCTTTGCCGACGCGTTCACGATTCTGGACTACACGGTGACAAACATTCCCACGGGGATGCGGATTGCGGGTGCCGGCGGCGAAACGGTGAACTACGGCGACGGCGTAATCCGCGAGTTTGCCGAAGGGGACACGATCTGGCTGGGCAAACCGATAACGGATCCCTACTTCGGGTTCTGGGCGGACGCCTCCGTGGGAAACATGAACTACACGAATATCTACAACAACAGCGGCGGTCCCGGAGGGCGCTGGAACTGGTACGACAACCTGAACGGCTACGACAACGCAAAACATCTGGCGATGCAATACGATTTCGACGGTGACGCCGGGTGGGCTCAGAGCTATCTCGGGATCAAGGTGCTCGGGGCAGAGCCAGTGGATGCGGATTCCCTCCCGCCGAACTGGGGTGCCTTTTTCCACCAGTGGACCTGGCAGGGATCGGCGTTCTCCGGCGAGTTTCCGATGCCACAGACCGAGGAAGACCGGTACACGGTAATGCGTTCCGGGCTCGACGGCAGCCGGCTGCCGTCGACGAGCGATTACCAGGAATCCTGGATGCTGTTTCTCTCCAACGGCCCGCTTCCGGATCTTGCGCCGGGGGAGAGGTTCAAGGTCGCCTATGCGATCGTGTGCGGCCTTTGGAACGGCAGCGGGGAAGACAGCAAGGAGCGCCGCAGCAACCTCTATTTGAACGCCGACTGGGCCCAGAGGGCCTATAACGGGGAGGACCGCAACGGCAACGGGATTCTTGATCCGGGCGAGGACAAGGACGGCGACGGCAAGATCACGCGGTACATCCTCCCGGGAGCGCCGCCCGCACCCTCGCTGGCTGTTGTGCCTGCTGACAAGCAGGTGACGCTTTACTGGAACAACGCTCCTGAATTTACCGTCGACCCGATCAGCAACAAGAAGGATTTCGAAGGGTACCGCGTCTACTCCTCCCCGAAAACGCTGAATGAGGAGCTGTCGGGTGAATGGTCCCTGCTGGCTGACTACGACATCAACTACGATATCGACCCCACCGACAACGAAAACACACCGGTGGGCTATGATCTGGGAATGTCGGCGATCCATCTCGATTCGCTTGTCGCCAGCGGCGCGCTGACCGCGCAGCAGGAAGACTCGATCAAAAGGGCTGTGGATGCTCAGTTCGGATTCGAGCCGACGTACCGTTGGGTGAATCAGGGGGTGCACGACGGCTGGCCGCGCGAACTCTACTATGCCGTCACCGCTTATGACCGGGGCGACCCGGCGAACAACCTGCCGAGCCTGGAATCCAACAAGACCGCCAACCGCACTTTCGCCTATCCCGGCACGCGCCCGGTCGCGGACAGCGATCAGCGGGTCAGTGTCTACCCGAATCCCTATCGGGGACGGGCGGCGTGGGACGGGTTGAACGAGGATGAACGGCTGATTTGGTTCCGCTACCTTCCACAGCACTGCGAAGTAAACATCTTCAACGTGGCGGGGGAACGGATCGACCATTTTACACACAATGCGGCCACCTACGGTGCTGAGGATGTCGCGCGGATCGGCGGCGCGGCGACCACAGGCGAGAGAAGCGCTTTTGCGGGAGGGGAACACGCCTGGGACCTGCTGACGGAAAACGGGCAGGAGATCGCCACGGGGCTGTACATCTACGTGGTCAAGGACCTTGACAACGGGGACAAGAAGACGGGTAGATTTTTGGTGATCAAATAGAGAACCGGCATACGCCGGAGGAAGTCGAAAGGACGTGTGAGAACTTCATTCTCACCAACAGGGAGGTATAACGAAACATGCGAAAAGTTATCATCCTGATGGTCGTAATGCTGATGGCCGTCGCCGTGTCGCACGCCACGGAATGGCCAGGGGTTACGCCCGTCAAAACGGTGCAGTACGTTGCCGACCCGGTGACCGAAGATCGCAGCACGTTGATGGGTGACACGGTTACTGTGGAGGGGTGGGTAACGTTCGAACCGCTGTCGAGAGCTACGGATGGTCAAGGGTTCTGGATGGCGGATTCTGCGGGCGCCTGGCACGGCGTCTACATCTACAAGTACGCGGCGGGCTTTGATTATGCCTTCGGCACGAAAGTCAGAGTCCGGGGAAAGGTGACGGAGTACAAATCCGGCAGCGACGCCAACGGCAACTACATCACGGAAATTTCGCCGATGGATGCCACGGCGGATGTGACTGTGCTTTCGGACACAGTTGACTGGACCGATTTGCCCGCGGCGTGCGCGTACACGGTGGTCCCGGCTGGACAACTGACCCCGTTCAACCGCACGGGCGCCGAGCAGTGGGAAGGCGTTCTTGTGCAGATGAACGATGTGACCTGCGACAACGCGGATGCGGGTTATGGTGAATGGTCCGTCAGTGACGGCGACAGCACGGTGTTGATCGACAACCCGCAAAACAGCACCTTCGGCTATTTCCACAAGCCGATGATGGATGAGCCCTTCGTGTACGTTCGCGGCGTTGTCAACGTTTCGTACGGGTACCACGTGCTTCCGGAAATCAGCCGCGACCTGAAGGTCGCGGAGGACCCGACAAACGGCTGGTACACCCAGTTCTCGTTCTTCAACCAGGTTCGTCCGACGGACATGGAGATCAAGATCGACGAGACCGGTAGCTACTACATGCTGGACGAGTCTTATTCGGCAAACAAGCGTTATTCACATTTTGATCCGACTCTTCCGGCAACTGCGATGGTGGATACCGTCAAGCTTCATGGTGTCGTCACCATGCCCACGGGTATTTCCTATGCTGGCGCTGGCATCAAATTCCTGATGTCCGACGCAACCTACGCGCTCGATGCGAGCCCGGTGGAGCAGCCCTGGAGCGCAGTTATGTGTTACAATCCGGATGCCACCGCATATCCAACTCTGTACGAAGGAGATGAGGTCTTTGTCACCGGATACGTTGACGAATACCAGATGAACGCCGGCAATATGACGGAGCTTTGGATCACCCAACCGATTGAAGTTGGTGACACCTATTCACGTCCAGCACCGGTTCAAGTAACCGTCCAGGATATGCGTACTCCCTACAAGATTGAACCTTGGGAGACTGAATTCGTGTATCTGCTGCATTCCGTGGTCATAGACAACGCCACAACCGGTTGGAGCTCCGTGAAGTTCGCGGTCGATGACGATCAGACGGATGAGTACAAAGAGATCAGCATCGACGGCGACTCAGACTTTAGCGGATCCCCGGAAGCGGACAACTGGGTTACGTTCGGTACACCTCCTGTGGGCGCGAACGTCGACTCCGTGACCGGTTGGGTCTATCCGCACTACGGCGATTACGACGACGCCGAGGATCCCGACCTGTGGATCTATAAGATCGAACCGATGCGTCCGCTGACCGACATCGTGATCGGTGAAGGTCCGCCTGTGATCGCTTCGGCAACGCGCGACCTGGTTGTCCCATCACCGACGGACGATGTCACGATCACTGCTGACATCTCGGACGACGTGAACGTTGACAGCGCGAAGGTGATGTACAAGATCGAGATCGACGGAGCCTGGATGGCGGTCGATATGACCAACACCACGGGAACAACCTACACGGCTGCGATTCCCGCTGGTTCGGATGGCGACAACTTCTGGTTCTTCGTCCAGGCGTACGATACCTGGGAGGATGCGTCGGTCCACTATTCAATGCTGCCGAGTGACACCTCGCGCGGTCTTTACGGCTACACGGTGAGAACCGGCGGAGTGTTGGAGATTAGTGACATTCAGTACACTCCCTACTCCGACGGCAACAGCCGTTTCGCTGGCTATGCAGTCACAGTCACGGGCACCGTGATCGACAGCTTCGACGTTGCCAATCAGTACGGCTACGACCAGGGGTGCGCGTACTATCTCCAGTCGGGTACGACTGCTGATTGGAACTCGATCCTGGTGCACATCAACAGCACCGACATGAGTGTCGGCAGCACCGTCGAAGCGGGTGACAACATCACCGTAACCGGCACCGTCAACGAGATCACGGGAAGCAGCAAGTTCGACTACAACACCCGTTTGCGGAGCGTTGGCACGAACTTCACCGTGAACAGCACCGGCAACGCCATCACCTTCTACGTGATTCCCGCAACTGATCTGACCGACACACCTGAGCTGTACGAGAGCCAGGCGGTGAGGATCAACAATCCGACCTTCGTGCAGGCAAACCAGTACGACTGGACTTTCGAAGCCGATGGCGTCCAGTTCCTGGTCGATAACGACATGGTCAATTATGCCGCCAACAACTCGACTATCAAAGCTTGGTTCAGCGGACTCGCTCCGGATACGTCGGACAGGACCCCGGACTGGATTCGTGGCATCTGGATGTTCAGCTATGGCACCTGGAAGCTGGAGCCGCGTCTCTGGTACGATGTGCAGGGTCTGAGCGGACCGTACGTCAATTCCGTCGCTGAAGCGGGACTTCCGACGACCTTTGCGCTTCGTCCGGTCTATCCGAACCCGTTCAACCCGTCCACGACGGTGGCGTTCCAGCTTCCGAAGAACGTTGCTGTCAAGGCGATCGTTTACAACATGCTCGGCCAGAAGGTCAGGACTCTGATCGACCAGCCGATGGCCGCCGGCCAGCACTCGGTGGTGTGGCACGGTGTGAACGAGTCGAACGTGCCGGTTGCTTCGGGCGTTTACTTCCTGCGTTTCGACGCGGGTAATTTCCACAAGATGCAGAAGATGGTCCTGATCAAGTAACCGATCGGGCTTCTGCCGGTTACAACGATAACAACCTCCCCGCGCATCGGCGTTGCAGGCGGTGCGCGGGGAGGAGATTCATTCAAGCAAATATCAAGATGTCCTACCCGGGTTTGGAGGAGCGCTGGAGATGAGTGTACTCAGGACGGGTTTCCTGGTTTTGGCGGCGGCGCTGGCGCTTGGGATGATTGCGCTGGTCCAGCTCGGCTGTCAGAGCCTTAATCCCGTTGCGGCGGACGGTCTCGAAGGAAACGCACAGGGCAGCTCGAACAATCTGCCGCCGCAAACCTATCTCTCGCTGGTGCCGAAAGCGGGCACCCTTCCGGCCGCCAGCTCAAGCCAGAAGACAATTCACTGGTGGGCCGAAGACCCCGATGGGTGGATTGTCAGCTACATATACCGCTGGGGCTTGCTCGTCAGCGACACGAGCGGGGCTGTTGCAGACACCCAGTGGTATGATGACAATTGGCAGCAGGTGAGCGACTCCACCTGGAATGAGACCGAGCAGGAGCAGCTGGATTTCACACTTCCGATCCGCACCCCTACAGCAGATTTCACCTTTCAGGTTAAGGCCATTGACAACAGCGGGGCGGTCGATCCCGATCCCGCAGAGATCACGTTCCCGGTTTTTAACAGCCGTCCGAAAGTAGCCTTCAAGCTTCAATCGAATCCAATCACGTATGCAGGGAAAACATTCACGACGTTCAATGTCCGATCCTTCGCCTGGGATGCAACCGATCCGGATGGCTATCAGACGATCGACAAGGTGTTCTACGCGCTCGATCCACTCCCTGGCGACACGACCTGGGAAGAGATGGACGCGGTGTACAACTCAGTCACTCTGCGTGATCTCACGACGGGAGATCACATATTCTGGTTGAAAGTGGAAGATCTTGCCGGATATCAGTCACCTACGATCCATTTTCCGGATTCAAACGTCGCTACGGATCCCGCCCACTGGAGAGTGAAACAGCCGGCTGGCGACTACCTGATCGTCGACGACTATGCCCTTGACCAATCCAATACACATCTGGATTTCTACAGAGCGATCTTTGATTCATTGTATGGCGCTGAGGGGACCGCTTATAGCACTTGGGAGCTTGGGACGGAGTTGCCTTATGTGTCTGCGGACATTTCAGAAACGCTGATGAAATTTAAAAAGATACTTTGGTATTCGTTTTATGGTACTCCACTTCTGACCCAAGCATTCAACTCGATGTACAGCTTCATCAACACTCCCGGGAATCGGATGTTGCTGACGACGATGACGGTTGATACGGGAATGGTCCTTGACTTGTCCGATAGTCTCTACCTGCTCAACTATGACCCGACTTATCTGCGAGTCAGAACAAATGCCCAAGACACCGTGCTCTTCGTACCTGAAAGCGGTTCAGATTTTCCAGAGTTGATGTTACGCCAAACGGTCAGTAATGCCTGGTATGCACTTGTGGAAAATCCAGGTGCGGAAGTCGTTTACCGGCTGGATCCAAGCGTGAAAGATCCACCTCAATATGCAGGCACTCCAACCGTTTGCATTCGCAGGGTTGATAAGTCATATACGCTGCTTACAGTGCCTTTGTGGGTAGTCTACGATCCTGTAAGTATCGGCAAGTTCATCCAGGTGGTGTTTGATGAGTAGGAGAAACGGGACAACGCGAATCATCGCGGCGACACTGTTCGCTGCCTCGTTGCTGGCGGCGGCCCCAGCGCTCGCGGGGCGCATTCTTGGCACTATCACCGACGCCAAGACCGGCGAACCGCTCGTGGGCGTGAACATCATCCTCAAGGGGACGTACAAGGGTGCATCCACCGACCTCGACGGCAACTACGCGATCATGGCGATCAATCCGGGCAGCTATGACCTGCAGGCCAGCTTCATCGGGTACAAACTCTACCTGAAGACGGACCTTCGCATCGAGGGCGATGAAATCATCACGGAGGACATCGCCCTGGAGCCGACGGTGCTCTCGCTCGGGCAGGAGGTGGTTGTCGTCGGGCAGAGACCGCTGCTTGACGTCGACCAAACGGCGACGTCGCGCACGATGAACAGCAAAGAGATCACCGAGCTCGCCGTGGAAGGGCTGAACGACGTGATCGGCCAGCAGGTGGGAGTCGTCCGGGACAACAACGACGTGCACATCCGCGGCGGCCGAGCGGACGAAAACATGTACATCATCGACAACCTGTCGGTGAAAGACCCGATCAGCGGACAGGGCTTGGGCGTCTACATCTCCGCGGAAGCCGTCAAGGAAATCGAGGTGATCACCGGCGGGTTCAACGCGGAGTACGGGCAGGCGATGTCGGGGCTGGTCAACGTGGAGACGAAAGAAGGCGGCGACGTGTGGGAGGGGAGCTTCCAGACCAAGAGCGATAACCTCGCCAGCTGGCCGTCACGGCACCAGAATACGAACAACGTCGAGTTTTCCCTCGGCGGACCGGACCCGATCACAAGCGGCGCGTTGAAATCCGCGGGTCTTTACATCCCCGGAAAGGCGACGATTTTCCTGAACGGCTACGGCTACACCTCCGATACCTACCTGCCGAACGCCTCGGGCGATCTGATCCCGATTCGAAGCCAATGGAATCCATTTGCTCTTCGCGAGGAAAACAATTACTCGATCATGGCGAAATACACCTACAGGCCGATCCCTACGTTCAAAATTTCCTATAACTTCGGCCAGAGCCTGCAGATCAACCAGGGGTACTTCGACGCGGTCGTGGAGGACAAGAAGTACTTCCCGCTCGAGTACGAGGACATCCTTTCGCAATACAATACGATCACCCGCGAGGGACTCCAGCACGGTCTAAACATCACGCACACCCTGTCGAACAAGACCTTCTATGAGTTGACCCTTGGGAATTTCTACAACCGGGTGACCAGTGCTCCCCAGGGGAAGTACTACACGGACTACACCCAGCCCGTGGATGACCTGCCGGTTTTCTACGACGTGGGCGCCCTGGGCGAAATCACCACGAAAACCGGGGACGGCCTCTGGGACGCGGGGAACGGGGACACTTATCACGACCACTATAACGACACCTTCCAGCTGAAATGGAAACTGACCAGCCAGATGAATACGCGCAACCTGGTGAAGTTGGGGGTCGAGTACGAGCAGACGAAACTGCAGTCGCTGACGGTGCACGATCCGTGGGTTGCCTCGACCGCGCTCGGCGGGGATTATGACATGTACAACGCGATGTCCGAGGCGGGTACGTTCTACGCTCAGGACAAGATCGAATTCAAGGGCATGATCGCCAACGTCGGGCTTCGCCTCGACTGGTGGGCGCCCGGCAAATACGTGGAAGACGCGATCGCCGATCCGAACGTGATTACACTGACTCCTGCGGCGCGGCAGTTGTTCGAGGATCAGACGCAGGAGATTCTCGGTCGCCGGATCAAATCGCACCTGAGCCCGCGCCTGGGCGTCAGCCACCCGGTGACCGACGCGGATGTGCTGTTTTTCAATTACGGCCATTTCAGCCAGCGTCCCAAGTACGCGTATGTCTTCAGCAAGCTGAGATCCTACAGCCCGAGCACTTACCAGCTTTTCGGAAATCCGAACCTGAATCCCCAGACGACGGTGTCCTACGAGATGGGAATCAAGCACAGGTTCACCGGCAACCAGGTGCTCGAAATTTCCGCGTTCTACAAGGATCTGTATGATTATGCCACGTCGTTCCAGGTAACCAGCTCGAACCCGCGGCTCGGGAACATCTCGTACTACCAGTATTTCAACCAGGATTACGCCCGGGTGCGCGGTCTCGAGTTCCGGTTCCGCGCGCGGCAGGGAACCTACTGGTCGGGGAACGTGGATTTTTCCTACCAGATCGCCACGGGCAAGAGTTCGAGCTCGCAGGCGGCGATCCAGGCGGCGGCGGACACCCACATCCAGGAGAAGACGTTGGGTGAGGAGTATCTAGCCTGGGACACTCCGATCCGGCTCGGGCTGACTCTCTGGTTGAGGGTACCTGAAAACACTTCGCCCTATTGGCTCGGCATTCACTGGCCGAAAAACTGGGGAGGGAGCGTCCGTTGGGATCTATCGACGGGCAAACGGTACACCCCGATCGTACTCACCAACAACGGCCAGGACTACCAGGAGTCGGGGGCGCGCTACAGCGAACTGGCTCCCTGGTGGAACACCGTGGATCTCAAGCTCTACAAGCAGTTCCCGCTTTCCAAGAAGATGAGCATCCGGATCTTCATGGAATCGTTGAACCTGTTTGATTTCAAGGTGCCGAACCAGATCAACGCGCTCACCGGCCGCCCGTATGAAACCGGGGATCCCGCACCTCAGTCGTGGGAGAACGCCCAGGGATTCATTCTGGTCAACCCGAGCAGATACAAGGCGCCGCGTCAGGTGTTCTTCGGCACTTCGGTGAGGTTCTGAGCATGGGGCGCACGAACGTGAGATACGGAGTGAGTGGAAACGTCCTGAGAACGGCCGGCGTGGTCATCCTGTTCATTCTCGCGGCGAACCTGGCTGCGAATCCGGCCGAGGCCCAGAGTCTCTTCCCGAATTTCGGCGACCAGCGTGTCGGCACTTCGTCGATGACCTTTCTCAAGGTGCCGGTTGGCTCCCGGGCGGAGGGGCTCGGCGGCGCTTATGTCGCCATCGCCAACGACGCTTTTGCCTCGTTCTGGAATCCCGGTGGGATCGCCCAGATCAGCAATCGCTGGACTGGCGCCTACGCGCTGGACCCGGAACGGCCGCCGGAGGGTGTGAAAGGCCCGAGAACCCGGATGGGACGCCTCTCGGGAGGGCGGTACAACGTGGGATTCGTCCATTTCAGGTGGATCGGGGACCTGAACTACAGCGCGGTGAGCGCGGTGATGCCGATCAGCATCGGGGCGATCGGATTGTCCGCGGTCAGCCTGCAAGCGCCGGACCAGGAGATCACGACGGAATACCGCCCGGACGGAACGGGGGAGTACTACAGCTACGGGGATGTTCAGTTTGCTGCGACGTTCGCCTGGGAGATGACACAGAACTTCTCCTGGGGGGTCACGCTCAAGGGCGCGCGCGAAACGCTCGCCGATACGCATATGGACAACGTGATGATCGACTTCGGCACCTACTACTGGACGGGGTATCGCGACCTGCGGATCGGTGTGGCGTTGATGCATTTCGGGCCCAATGCGCGCCCCGAGGGAAGTTTCCTCGCTCCCGATCCCAACGGCGATATGGTGCAGACCAACTTCACGGAATTCAGCCCTCCGACCGAATTTCGCCTGGGGACCGCGATGACGCTGTTCGCCGATGGGCCGCACCGTCTGCTGGCGTCTATCCAGTTGAACCACCCGGTGGACAATTCGGAGAATTTCACGGCCGGCGCCGAGTACGGATTTGCGGGGCAGTTCTTCGTGCGCGGCGGAGTCAAGGCCAATACGGATGAGGATCCCTGGACACTCGGAGCGGGTCTGCGGCTGCCGTTCGGATCGACCGCGATGAGTGCGGATGTCAGCTACACGGAATTCGGATTGTTGGACCAGGTGACACGCCTGAGCCTGGAATTCTCTTTCTGAGGATGATTGAGCCAATGATGCGGCACGATGCGATACACTCACCCAAGGCCGTGGTTTTCGGGCTGGCGCTTCTTCTGTTCGCCGGTCTGGCGTTCGTCGGATGTGGCGAGCATCCCGCGCTACCGACAGCGATTGAGAACAAGGTCGAGGACTTTGGCGCGAACGATACGAGTTTCGTCCGCATTTCGCCCGACTGGGATGCTGCGAATGGATACACCTGGACGAATCCGACCGACATTCTCATCGGTCCTGACGGTTTCGTGTACGTAGTGGATTTCACCGAAGTGGACGGAGGTTCGAACGGCCGCGTGGTTCAGCTGACCACCACCGGCTCCGTCGTCAGAAACAGCCTTTTTACTTCCGTGACGGACACTTCAAACGGTCCGCGAGGGATCGGCCAGGACACCAAGTTGAACCTGTACATGGTCAACGGCACGGACAAGATCTATTGCTGGAATCAGTACGTGGCCCAGGTGGGCGTACAGGAGCTGGTGCAGACGATTACGTTGGCGAATCCGGAGACGGAAGATACGATAAGAATCGACAACACCCAGCCTCTCTATCTGCAACTAGGCGGGGCGAACACCGCAGACTACATCGTCGTGGACTACACATCGACGACGGAACCGGATTCGCTGACCCCACTGACGGCACCCTACCTCTTTTACGTGGATCATACCTATGCAGTCGGCACGCTGACGAAGCCGAAAATTGTAGATATCGCGGGCGGGGCGGCGAATTCGAACAAGCTCTATTACGCGGATGAGCAGGATGACCGGATCGTCGAGATCAACGTCCTGCCGTCGCGAATCCTTCTGTTGAATAACGGAGTGACGTTTTACGCGTACGTCGGCACGCCGAGCGCGGTTGCCGTCGGGGCAGGACAGGGACAGGGGTCGGTCAACTCCCCAACCAGCCTCGTCACACAGGGCGGGGCCAGCTCGACGTCCATCCTGTTCTCTCAGACAGCCGGCAACTTCCGCGTCCAGAGGGTGAGCGGGGCGGGGTCAAACTGGCACTTCGACATCGCCGTCACCGAGGCGGGCGAGCCTGAACTGCTGATGCTGGATTATTTCGACAAGCCGATGTCTGTGGCCGTAGGAGAGCGGGACGCCAGAGGCTTGGGGTTGATTTACGTTGCGGACCAGGCGCAGAACCGGGTGACGGCGTTCTTCCCGAGCGGCTTCAAATTCCGTGAGGTTGCCATCGAACCCGAGTTTATCGATTTGCAGGCGGGGCAATCGCTCGACGACTACCTGGCCCAGCGGGGTGACGAACTGGATGCGGTGTTGAATCCCGACCTTGTCGATTTTTACGCCGCCCGGGACACCCCGGTTTCCCTGGACTCCGCTCAATCGCTGGTCAGCATTCTGTTGTCGATGGGAATCTCATACTCCGACCTGCTGGATCCCCCGGTCGGCGAGACGTACATCGCTCCGCAGGACACAACCTTCGATCTTTCCGTCGCGGCGGATTCGACGGTGAAGGTGCTGTGGCCGATCCTGGACGGTCCTGCCGGAGTCGCTACGGCCGAAGGAGTCGTCTATATCTCCGATACCGGAAACAACCGTCTGCTCCGGTACATTCGCACGGACGCGAACACGTACCTACCGAAAACGCAGCAATAGCCCGGGGTTTGACCGAGATCAGGATATCGCCGCGCCTTGACAAGGCGCGGCATTTTTATTGACGATCGAGCCCAATGCGATCAGATCAGCTCGGATCCAAACTGATCCGGTTCCTTCCCCGAGTGAATCGCTTTGAGCTTCCCGGCCAGACCGTCAGCGAGCCGGGTTGACGAATAGTCGACGGGGCTGGATGAGCCGGGCTTCAGCTGCCGCACTCCGACGACGCCCCAGGCGGTGCCGGTACAGACCACCTCCCGCGCCGAAAGCAGTTCCTGAACGGAGAGGGCGCGCTGCTCGACGCGAAAATCCATTTTGCGGAGAAGGAAAAGAACCGAAGCCCGGGTGATCCCGGCGAGGATCTGGTCGGAGAGGGAAGGTGTGACGACGAGGGAATCATCGAGGAGGGCGAAAATGTTGGCACCCGTCAATTCGGAAACAGCGGCGGGGTCCCTCGCGTCGCGGAAGAGCACATCGTCAAATCCTTCGCTCTGCGCCTGCTGCCGGACGAGCAGGGTGCCCGCGTAGTTTGCCGAACATTTGGCATGGCCGATTCCTCCGGCGGGAACGCGCGCTCTGTCGAGCAGCAGAAGCCGCAGTCCGCGAGTCGAGGTTTCGAAATACTCCCGCACCGGGCTCGCGTAGAGAACGAAACGCGCGGAATCCGGAATACCGAGGCCGAGGCGCGGCGCGTCGGCGAACAGAACCGGACGCAGGTACAGCGATCCCTCGCCAGTCGGAGGCAGATGGGAGACGTTGCGGAGGGCTGTTTCGCGGGCGACGCGGATGAAATCGTCGACGGGGAAAGGTGGGAGGCCGACGATCTCCGCGGACCTCTGAAAACGGAGGGCGTGGTCGCGAGCGCGAAAGAGCAGGATTCGCCCGCCGACGGTGCTGTGCGCCTTGATTCCTTCGAACACGGAGAGCGCGTAGGAGAGCACCGACGCCTGCAACGGGATCGCAAGTTTCTCCTCAGGGTCGATCCACGTTCCCTCATCCCATCCCTTGCCGGCATGGAAGGAGGAGGCGAATGCGGCCTCCGTAGGGTGATATCCGAATCCGGATACTGTCATCGCCGTTCCTCTCGAAACCAGGCGCTCCACGCCTCCATCCGTTGTACGAACGGTTCCCGCTGGCCGCGTTCGACCTCCTGCTCGATGCGTTCAAGACTTTGCCGGAAACTGTCGAACAGCTCACTCCGGTGCCGGTTAATCCGTTGAATGTGGAAATAGAGATTGGGATTTTCGGATACGACCTCGTGAGTCACCTCGCGCTGGCGGTTGAACGTGGTGCCGCCGAGTTCGCGCAGCCGCGTGTGGGATTCGGCGGACGAAGCGAGCAGGTCCGCGGCGAGCAGGTTCAGCAGGTGTGGCAGGTTGAGAACCCGGGACATGATTCGGTCGTGATCCGCGAGCGGAATGCGGACAACGTGCACCGCGGAATCTGAGAACAGCTCGGCGGCAGCGTCTTCGGCCTCTTTGCACCCCGCTTCGCAGACGATCAGGTTTTGTCCCGTCAACAGGTCCGCCTCCGCGCCGAACATGGGGTGGATGCTGGCGATGCGCACTCCGTTTTCTATCCAGTGCGGCATCTCGTCAATGAACTCCGACTTGAGGCTGGCGACTTCGAGGACGACACCCGATGGACGCAGCGCCGCGAGCCGGCGAAGGAGATCTCCGGTCTGGTCGAGGGGGACGGATACGACGATCAGGTCGGCGTTCCGTGAGGAAGCCAAATCGTCCCCCTGTTCGATCACTTTTGTGGCATATCCTCGTGAAGCCAGGAAACCGACGAACCATCTTCCCATGTGTCCGCCGCCCCCGATGACCGCGGCGGTTCGTCCGGAGCTGGGTTCGGTGGAGATGCGGTTGCGGCTTTGCAGGTGCACGGAACCCCGGATCAGCTGCAACACCACGGCTTCGAGCACCTCGGGGTCGATTCCGAGTCGCTCCGCGTGCCGATTCATCGCCTCCAGCACCCGTTTTTCCGTAGCGAAATCGCGAACCGGCATGCCGCGCGACGCTTTCTCTTCACCGATTTGACGCGCCAGATCGAGACGCCTGGCGATCAGTTCCGCAATCGCCGCGTCAACCTCCCGAATCTGTTTTCGCAGTTCTTCAAGCATCGTCTTCACCCGCTTCCGGCAGCACGCCGCGCAACGCGATCTGCCTCATCAGAGCGTCCACAAGAACGAGCGCCGCCATCGCCTCGGCAACCGGCACCACGCGGGGTGCAATACAGGGATCGTGCCGGCCCTGGACAGCAATGCGGTGCGGTTGATTGTCCAGCGTTACGGTGTTCTGCTCATGGCGGATGGAGGCAGGCGGTTTGACGGCGACGCGGAACACGATCTCGCCGCCGTTTGAGACGCCCCCGAGGATTCCGCCAGCGCGCTCCCCTCGCACGCCCTCCGGACCGATCGGGTCGTGAGCCTCGCTGCCACGCATCCGAGCCAGGGCAAAACCCATCCCGAATTCCACACCCTTCGTCGCACCGATCGAGAGCATCGCGGCGGCAAGCCGGGCGTCCAGCTTATCGAACACAGGGTCGCCGAGCCCCGTAGGAACGCCCTGGCAGCGCAGCTCAACGACGCCCCCGATGGAATCGCCCTGCTCCTTCACCTGCAGGATCAGAGCTTCCATCTTCGCCGCGGCGTCCGGGTCCGCACAACGGACAGGATTGGCTTCAATCGCCTCCGGGTCGAAACTGTGAGCGTCTATGTCCCCAACAGAGACTACATGCGCGAGGATGTGAATGCCGCGAACCGCGAGAATCTGTCTCGCGACGGCTCCCGCTGCGACGCGGGCGATGGTTTCTCGCCCGGACGCCCGTCCGCCGCCGAGGTAATCACGGACCCCGTACTTTTTAAACCAGGAATAGTCCGCGTGCCCGGGCCGAAAGGTGTTGCGCAGATTCTCGTAGTCTTCCGGGCGTGTGTCGCTGTTGCGGACAAAAAGCGTCAACGGCGCACCGGTAGTCTCTCCCTCATGGAGGCCGGAGAGGACTTCAACCTTGTCGGTTTCGGCCCTCGGAGACGTGATCCTGCTCTGTCCGGGGCGGCGCCGGTCGAGTTGACGCTGTACCGCGGCCAAATCGAGCTTCAGGCGCGGTGGGACCCCATCGATAACAACGCCAATCCCGGCGCCGTGAGATTCACCGAAGCTGGTTATCCGAAAGAGTGTTCCAAAGGTGTTCGAGGACATCGGTCGCCTCGTCGATTGTAATCGCAGTTGTATCTATCGAATGTGCAGCACATCGCTGGTAGAGCTCGCGGCGCTGCGCGAGCACTTTTCCGATTTCGCTGGCCGCGTCGGCTCCGGTAAGGCTGGGACGCTCGGAGCCGCGAATGCGTTCCGCGAGAACCTGCGGATCGGCCAGCAGCAGGACCGTCCTTCCGGTGCGCGCGAGATCGCTTTGGGTTTCGAGATGCAGGATCACCCCGCCGCCGGTCGCCAGGATTGTCCCCTCACGGCCGTGGCGCTCCACGAACGCCTCGCGCTCCAGGATGCGGAACTCACTCTCGCCTTCCTGCGCGAAAATGTCCGACACGGAGCGGCCCGCCTTCCACTCGATGATGGTATCGAGGTCTGCGAAACTCGCTTCGACCCGTGAGGCCAGTTCCCGTCCCAGAGTCGTTTTTCCCGACCCGCGCGGTCCGATCAGGGTAAGGAACATCGCAGCTCCTCCAGTACGTCCCAGAATTCGGGAAAGGACTTTGCCACGCACCCGGGATTGGCTGTGGATACGCCGGGGATCCGCAGGGAAAGCAGGCCCGCGGCCATGGCGACGCGGTGGTCACTGTAATCCTCGATCGTGGCGGGATGCACCGTTCCGCCGGGAGTGATGCTCAGTCCGTTCTCTCGCGCCTCGGCGGCGATCCCCACGGCTTTCAGCATTCCAACGGACGCGGCAATCCGATCGCTCTCCTTGATCCGGGCGTGAGCGACGTTGCGGATTTCGCTGGGATGGCTCGCGAAGGCGCAAGCGACAGCGAGCGGGGTCACCAGGTCGGGGCAGCCATCCAGAACGAAGTTGTGCTCGCGCGGTTGCTCAAGCTCTTTGAGGAATTGAGCAATCGCACGATCGCCTTGGGCGCTGTTCCTATCCAGGTTGAGAAATTTCACTTCCAGTCCGGTGATCCAGCCCGCCGTCAGCAGCATCGCCCCGGCGGACCAGTCGCCTTCGAGCGTACGCTCTTGTGTACGATAGCCCCCGGCCGGCACCGAGAATCGGCCCTTCCGCTCGTCGACGGCGGGTCCGCCGAAGGCCGACATCCAGGCCAGCGTGAGATCGACGTACGGCCGGGAGATCACGGTTTCTCCAACGTGAATTTCCAATCCTCCCAAACGCGGAGCGACCATCAGCAATCCGGAGAGAAACTGGCTGGTGCGGCTGGCATCCAAACGGACTTCCCCGGGCGAAGCGGTTTTACGCGACAGGGTGAAGGGAGCGTACCCGTTGACTGCGTGAAACTCGACCTGCATGCCCAAATCCTGCAGAGCGTCCGCAACGTCGTCCATCGGACGCGTACGGAGCTGCTCCTTCGCATCGAGCGTCATCGGGCCTGGAACCAGCAGGGAGGCGGCCGCAAGAAAGCGGATACAGCTGCCGGCGTTCGAACAATCGATGGGGCGACGAGGAGTCCGCAGCGGCCCTCCGTGCACGGTCCAGCGCGCAGAAGTACGCTCAACTGGCACGCCCAATTCATTTAGAGCGGCTGCCAGGGCTCGAGTATCGTCGCAGTCCAGCGGACCGTGCAGCACACTCGTTCCATTTGCGAGGGCGGCAAGCAACAGGGCCCGTTGGGTTGCGCTCTTCGATGCGGGCGCGTTGATGGATACAGTCTCAACCATCTTCCACTCCCGCTCGCGCCTCTTCCAGGATCTCCTCCAATTCCTCCGACGTGACCGTCCGGTCGAGAAAACGGCTCATCTGAGTTGCGCCTTGACGCACCCAGAGGCCGAAGCCGTCCACAGCGGTTCGGTTGACAGCGGTTGCACGTCGAATCAGGGGCGTACCCTCGCGGCTCATCACGGCATCGACAATCAACCTGCCCTCAAGCGTCATCTTCGGAGGGAGCGGGCAGGACACGCTGTCCGACCCGAGCGGAGTGGCGTTGAAAATGATTTTTGCGCCCGATGAAACCCGCTGCTCCCATGGGATCGCCGAGGCTCCGAAATCGCGGGCGACCGCCAGCGCGCGCGCTTGATCGCGGGCGGAGACAACCGCCCGCTCGCCAACGGCCGCGAGCGCCGCCCGCGCGATCCCGCCCGCACCGAGGATCAGCACTTCGCCGGTTGTGTCGCCGAGCACTTCGCGGATGGCCGTCGTGTCCGTGTTGTCGCCATATAAGCCTTTGTTTTTAAAGATGATAGTGTTGATCGCTCCGGCTTCGACGGCGTCCGGCGAGAGATCGTCGCAGGCCCTGAGGAGGTCGATCTTGGCCGGCATGGTGACGCTGATCCCGGCGAATTCGAGGGCACGCAGCAGGGCAAGAACCTCGCGAGGACGAGCGGTTTGAACGGGCAGGTACACCGCGTCCAGATCGTATCCGGCGAAAAGGTGGTTATACACGTCCATCCCCGGCGAAGAGTGCACCTGCGGGCCGCCGAGCAGACCGTAGGGTACGGGATGCCTGCTCTGTCCGATCCGCCAGGCCTCAGCTCGGGACACGGTGAGTTGACCGGATGCGGAGGCAGTTGCAGCGTCCGCGGCGGCATAGGTCCAAGGTGACCCGAAGCTGGTGTAGAGCGCGCGTGAAAGCACACCTGCGCCGCCCATGCCAATTCGCAACAGAGAACGATCGTCAGGAGGTTTTGTTCTCAGAAGAGGGATCAACTCAGCGGCGTCGTCGATTTGCACCGCGTATTTCAGCAGATCGCCCGGCTGTCGAGCGAGCCTCCGGAAATCCTCTTCGACGTTCGCCGCGGGTTCGAAACGATGAAGAGACGTGATCAGCTTAGTCACTCCCCGACGGCGGAAGAGACGCTCGCGCAACTCGGGAGCGGCGCTCAATTCGAGGTCAAGGCAGGCGGGATTCGTATCCAGCGCGCGTTCCAACAGCGCCGCTTGCTCGTTCGCGGTCCCGTTGAAATGTCCCCCTTCGACGGTGCTGCGGCAGGTGACGATGATCGGGGCGAGGCTCCTGAGCAGGCGGAAGACGTCGTCGTCAATCCTGTCGAGAGCATCGAGACGCACCTCCTGCAGCGCTCCCGCATGCCGCTCGAGCCGCTGTGCGAGCGCATCGAGGGTTGGTTCGAGTCCGGTCACGCAAATCAATGGAGACTCTCCCAGGCGTGGCGCAACGACTCGAGTTGCACGGGGACCGTCCAGGAACCCTCCTGCTCTACCATTTTCCCGAGGCGGACCGGAACGGCTACACGAATTCTGCCGTTCAGGTTTTTCTTGTCATGACGCAGGAAGGGGAGGAGGCTGTCAAAGTCCAGGTCACCTGCAGACGGCAATAAATCCAACTCGTGGAGCAGCTGTTCCAGCCGCAACACGTGTTCTTCCGGTAGGCCTACATCCTCACCTGAAGCCCGCGCCTCAACGACCATGCCGCGAGCGACCGCGAAACCGTGTTTGACCGCATGGCTGCTGGCTGTTTCGACCGCGTGGCCGATGGTGTGGCCGGCGTTGAGAATCGAACGTTTGCCTTGTTCAAAGGGATCCTCGGCAACCACGGACGTCTTGACCGTGATAGCGGCGGCCAGCCAATCGAGGGCGGCGGCGGCTGCTCCCTTTTTCAAGGAGGAGGGCTGCTGCTCAAACTGGGCGAACAAATTCTCGTCGGCGATCCAGCTGTGCTTGACAGCTTCGGCCAGGCCGTTTTTCCACTCGATTAGTGGGAGCGTTTGCAAAACCTCCGGGTCGACGACGACCTGGAAGGGAGGATGGAAGGCCCCGGCGCGGTTCTTTCCGGAGGCCGTATTGACGCCCGTTTTACCCCCGATTCCCGCGTCCACCTGCGCGAGCAGGGAAGTGGGCAGTGCGACCCACGGAATGCCGCGGAGATAGGTGGCGGCGACGAACCCTGCGATGTCGAGGACGACTCCTCCGCCCAGGCCGACGATTAGTCCGCTTCGGTCCACGCCCGCGTCGCTTAGGCGGTCCTGCAGGTCGGCGACGGTCTCGAGGGTCTTGCCGTTTTCACCGGGCGGAATGGTGAACACGGTGACGGCTGCAAACTCCTTCTTGAGCGATTCGAGGACACGGTGGCCGTGCAACTCGAGCACGTCGGCGTCCGCGATCAGGGCGGCGTGCGACGAGGACGAACCGAGCTCGAAACCCTCCAGCCTGTTGAGTGCGCCCGGTTCGACGGCGATCCGACTGGCGAACTCGCGCTCGTATTTAAGATCGCAGAGGATCACGACCGCCCTCCCCGATGAGTCGCCGCTTTCATTTCGGCGACAAATTCCCGGATGTTCTTCTGCATGAATTCTGGATTGTCAAGCGAGCTTTCGATCCGGGCGACGACTGCGGAACCGCTGATCGCTCCCGCCGCGCCCGTGCGCACGACTTCGCGAACGTGTTCGGGTTTGGAGATGCCGAAACCGAGCAGCGGGGGAGGAGCTTGATGGGAGCGCAGCGAGTCGAGCAGAGCGCCGTGGTCGAGGTGAACACGGTCGTCCGAGCCCGTAACTCCGCGCCGTGTGATAACGTAAGTGTATCCGCGACTCTCCCGCGCGATGATTTCGATCCGATTCTCATCGGCGTTGGGCGGCGCGATCAGCACCGGGTCCACGCCTGCGGCGCGTGCGGCTTCACAGAAAGGGAGTGCCTCCAGCGTCGGGACGTCAGCGACGAGCACCGAGTCCACGCCCGCTTCGTGCGCCTCTCCGTAGAAGGTTTCCAGTCCGCGGCGCACGACGAGATTGGCGTACACCAAAAGGCCGATGGGCAGCTCCGCATGGTGCTTGCGGATCTGCGAAACCAGTTGCCAGGCGGTTTCGGCGGTCACCTTCGACGAAAGCGCCCGAACGTCCGCCGCCTGGATCGTGGGGCCGTCCGCCACAGGATCGGAAAACGGAATCCCGAGCTCGAGCGCATCCGCACCGCCGGCAATCATGGCGCGGATCACGGCCAGGCTTGATTCGGGATTCGGATCGCCGAGCACCGTGAACGGGACGAAGGCGATCTGGCCGTCTGCCCCCAGGCGGCGGAACATGTTCTCGTAGCGCGAGCTCATGCAGCCTCCCCGGCGGATGCCGAGCGGATCTTGCGCACGGTTTCCAGGTCTTTGTCGCCGCGCCCGGAGAGGTTGACGAGCAGGATCGAGTCGGTTTTCGCCTGTTCGGCTCGGCGCAGCGCCCACGCCAGAGCGTGAGCGGACTCGAGGGCCGGAACGATCCCTTCCTGACGTGAGAGCAACTCAAACGCTTCCAAGGCTTCGGCGTCCGTGGCGGAAGTGTAGGTTGCGCGGCCTGTCTCGCGGAGGTGGGCATGCTCAGGCCCGACGCCCGGATAATCCAAGCCCGCCGAGATTGAATGGGACTCCTGAACCTGTCCATGATCATCCTGGAGCAACGAGGTGAACGATCCATGGAGAATTCCCGGCGATCCTTCACTAAGCGTCGCACCGTGCTGCCCGGTGGCCAACCCTCGACCCGCGGGTTCGACGCCGGTCAACCGAACCTCCTGGTCTTTGAGGAACGCGTGAAAGATTCCGATTGCGTTGGAACCGCCTCCCACGCAGGCGATCACCTCGTTCGGAAGACGTCCGGCCTGCTGCAGGATCTGCTGCCGCGCCTCCGACCCGATCACGCTTTGGAAATCACGTACCAGGCTGGGGAAGGGATGGGGCCCGGCCACGGTGCCGAGCATATAGTGGGTCGTTTCGTAGCTGTTCGCCCAGTCGCGCAGCGCCTCGTTGATCGCGTCCTTGAGCGTGGACGACCCTTTTGTCACCGGGATCACTTTCGTGCCCATCAGCTCCATGCGGAAGACGTTCGGGCGCTGCCGTTCGATATCCTTGGCACCCATATAGACCACGGTCTCAAAACCGAACAGCGCACCGACGATGGCGGTCGCGACACCGTGCTGACCGGCGCCAGTTTCCGCGATCAAACGGGATTTTCCCATGTGGCGCGCGAGCAGGGCCTGTCCGAGCACCTGGTTCGTTTTGTGTGCTCCTCCGTGAAGCAGATCCTCCCGTTTCAGCCAGAGCTGGGCTTTTGTGTTTGCGGCGAGGTTGCGGCAGCGGTAGAGGGGGGTTGGCCGTCCCGCATAGTCATGAAGCAGGCCGTCCAGCTCGCTTTTGAACGTGTGGTCCTCGCGCAGATCCAGCCAGGCCGCCTCCAGTTGTTCGAGCGCGGGGAGCAGGATCTCCGGCACGAAGCACCCTCCCCATTTGCCGAATCGTCCGGTCTGTCTCATCTGACTCCCCCGTTCCGTGTTCCGCGTAGTTCGCGAAAAAACCGCTGCAACCTGATGTGGTCTTTGATCCCGGGCGCCTGTTCGACGCCGGAATTGACGTCGAGAAGGAACGCGCCGATCCGGTCTGCACGCGCGGCGTTGGCTGGATTCAAACCGCCCGACAGGATCAAGCGGCCTCGGTCACGTCCGTTCAGCAGCTCCCAGTCGAAGCTGCGCCCGGTGCCGCCCCGGAGAACGGGATCGAAGCCATCCAGCAGGAAGCGGTCGACGCCCTCCTGTTCCAGGACAGGGAGTTGATCGTCAACACGGAACGCTTTCCATATCTCACACTCTGAGGGAAGTTGTTTTCGGAGCGTGCGAGTGTAGTCCTCGTCTTCATCCCCGTGCAATTGGACTGCGGCGAGGTTCAGGTCACGCGAAAGGGAAGCGACCTTTTCGATCGGAGCCTGCACAAAGACGCCCACCCAGCGGAGCGGAGCGGCGTGGATCAACCCCTGCGCCCGCTCGGCGGTGACCCGGCGTGGAGAGTTTTCGGCGAAGATCAACCCGCCGTAGACGGCGCCTGCGTCACAGGCGGCGCGGACGTCTTCCTCCCGGGTCAGCCCGCAGACCTTTACGGGTCCAAAGACCATTTCACGGACAGCGGAGTCGAGATCCTGCCTGGCCATGAGGCTCGTGCCGATCAGGAACGCTTCCAGCTCATCCCGCAACAGGAGTACATCTCCGTGCGAGCGAATGCCCGATTCGCAGATCACGGCCTTGGCGAATGACCGGGCCTGCGGAGCGAGACGGCGCGTTGCATCGAGGTCCACCTCCAGCGTTTGCAGGTTTCGATTGTTGATGCCGACGATCCGCGCTCCCAACTCTTTTGCACGCTGCAGCTCCTGTTCTGTGTGCACCTCGACCAGCGCGTCCATCTGCAACTCCTCGACAGCGGCCACACAGGCGCGATAGGCTTCGTCGTCGAGAACCGAGAGCATCAGCAGCACAGCGTCGGTTCCGTGCAACCGGGCTTCGTACACCTGGTAGGGCTCGAGAATAAAATCCTTGCAGAGAACCGGCTGTGGGACGACCCCGCGGATGGATTCGAGATCTTCGAAACTGCCCTGAAAAAAGTCACGGTCGGTCAGCACGCTGATCGCATCGGCGAAAGGGGCGTAGGCCGCAGCGATTCGGACAGGATCGAAATCCGGACGGATCACTCCCTGCGAGGGGGACGCCTTCTTCACCTCGAAGATGAAACCGGTCGACCCCCCTGTGACCGCCTCCAGAAACGATCGGTCGCCGGGGACGAGCTGGTCGCGGAAGCGATCGAGCGGGTTGTCACGTTTTCGCTGCGCGACCTCACGGCGTTTGTGGCTGATGATGTCGTCAAGAACCATGAGAAATCTCCGCCCAGCGCTGGACCCGCCCGATGCATTTTCCCGAGTGCAGAACCTCGAGGGAGGACTGCGTGCCTTCCTTGAGCGAACCCGCCGAACCCGCAACCCATGCCGCGGCACCCGCGTTGATCGCCACCGATGCCTCGTGGGCGGGATCGCCGCTACCGGAGAAAAGCGCCTCGATCAACCGCCGGTTTTCTTCGGCGTCTCCACCCGCGAGAGATTCTTTCGGGTAGCGTTTCAATCCGGCGTCCTCGGGAGTGATCTCCAGCATCTCGACCTTGCCGTTTGTCGACATCGCCGCGGTGGTCGGGGCGGAAACACTGATCTCGTCGAGGCCGTCCCCGTGCACCACGAGCGACCGCTGCGCTCCAAGCTGGCTCAGGGTGTGGGCGATGGGACTCACCAGAGCCGGATCGTACACGCCCATCAGCTGCACAGGGGGCTTCGCCGGATTGGCAAGCGGTCCGAGGATATTGAAAATGGTTCTCATTTTCAGGGCTTTACGTACCGGCATCGCGTGGCGCAATCCACCGTGGTATTGGGGCGCGAAAAGGAAGCAAATGCCCACTTCGTCCAGGCACTTGCGGGCTGTCGAGGGCTCCGGATCCAGCTTTACGCCGAATGCCTCCAGCAGATCCGCGGAGCCACACTTCGAGGAAACGGAGCGGTTTCCGTGCTTGGTGACGGGAATTCCCATTTCCGCGAGCACAACTGCGGTGGCGGTTGAGATGTTGATCGTGCCGGAAGCGTCTCCGCCGGTGCCGCAGACGTCGACGAAAACGCCGGACGGCGCGGGGAAGGGGAGGGCGTGGTCGCGCAGGGCCTTCGCCGCGCCTGCGATCTCTTCCGGAGTTTCCCCCTTGGTGCGGAGTCCCACCAGCAGCGCGGCGATTTGAACAGGCTCGAGTTCTCCCGCGACCATCGCGCCGAAGACGCTCGCCATCTCGGGACCGGTCAAATGTTTCCGCTCGGCTATTTTGTTCAGGAATTCATGCATGCTGCACCTCCAATCCTGCTGCAACCACTCGTTTTAAAACGTTGTCCAGGAGCCGGCCTCCCTGCGGCGTGAGAATGGATTCCGGGTGGAACTGCACTCCCCAGAGCGGTCGGGACTCGTGCTCGACAGCCATCACGATGCCGCCGAGGGAGGCCGTGACGCGAAGCTCGGGCGGGATCCGTTGACCCGCGAGGGAGTGATAGCGACCGATCATCATCGGGCTGGGAATGTCGGCGAACAGGCCCTCGCCGGAGTGGTCGAGCAGGGAGGATTTTCCGTGCACGACCTCGCCCGCGGGACCGACGCTGCCGCCGAATGCCTCGATCAGCGCCTGGTGTCCGAGACAGACGCCGAACATCGAGACGTCTTCGGGGAGGCGGCGGATCAACTCCACACTGCACCCGGCGTCGCCCGGAGCGCCCGGTCCGGGGCTGACGACCAACAGCCGCGGTTCGGGCAAGGAGGCGAGCATCTCGAGCGCATGTTCGACCAGGATGGTGTTCCTCCACACTTGGACCTCGCATCCACGCCGGGCGAACTCATCGACGAGGTTGAAAACGAAGGAATCCACGTTGTCGAGAAAAAACACGTTTGGTTTTGGATTCATCGTGAGACCCCTTCTGTTTGGGCAATCGCCTGCAACACAGCGTTGGCCTTGTTGCGGGTCTCATCAGCCTCTGCTTTGGGATCGGAATCGAAAACAATGCCCGCTCCCGCCCGGACCGAGGCAATCCTGTCCTGAACGACCGCTGAGCGAATGACGATGGCGGTATCCAGCGTACCCTCGGAGGTGAGGTAGCCGACGGCGCCGCCATAGGCCCCCCGGCGATCGGCCTCGTGGGTTCTCAGCAGCTTTGCGGCTTCGACCTTCGGTGCGCCGGTGAGCGTCCCCATTGTCATCGTCGCGAGGTAGGCGTGGAGTGCGTCGTATCCTTTGCGCAACCGACCTTCGACGGTACTGACGAGGTGCATCACGTGGCTGTACCGTTCGATCTCGAGCAACCGGGAGACGCGGCGCGTGCCTGGCTCGCTGATGCGCGCGACATCGTTTCGCGCCAGATCGACGAGCATCATGTGCTCGGCGAGCTCTTTTCCGTGAAGCTTCAACTCCGCTTCGAGCCGGTTGTCGAGGTCGGGGTCGAGGGTGCCATCGGCGAAACGGCCGCGGGGGCGTGTACCCGCGATCGGGCAGAGAGTGACTTTTCGCGGACTTCCATCCACGCGGACACAGGTCTCCGGCGAAGAACCGAACATGGTGAAATCTCGGCCCGCGAAAAAGAACAGGTACGGGCTGGGATTCAGGTTACGCAGCGTGCTGTAAGCTCCGAGCGCATCGGTGCACGGCAAGGAAAAGGTCCGTGAAGGGACAATCTGGAAAACGTCCCCAGCGCGGATGTGATTCTTCATCGTCTCGACGATCTCCCTGTACGCGGCGTCGTCGAGGTCCACAGTGGACGAGGAGAGATCGCCGTCCATGAGCGAGGGAAAAGAAATGGGAGTGGAATTCGTATTAAGAGCGCTGACCGCCTCCCGCACTTTCGCGAATGATGTCTTGTCGGGTTCGGCCCCGCCGAAGGCATGAACCTGGGTTTGGACCCGATGGCCGAGATGATCCACACGCAACAGGATCTCGGGGAGCTCGAAAAGCAGATCGGGGGTGGCGAGACGGTCCTGTTTCGCCGGTGGCAGCTCCTCAAAGGTCTCGAGAAAATCGTAGCCCAACATCCCGATGAGGGTCAGAGGAGGAGAAGATTTCGGGGCGTTCCAGCCAAACGCGAAGGCACGCAGTGCGTCCAGCGGATTTGCGGCCGCCAACCGCTCCTGCTCGCTGGATTTTCCGTTCAGCGGGGGAAAATCAATAATCAGATTCGGGCCTTGCTCGCGGCTTGAGCCCAGTTTCGCCAGCCGTTTCCTCTGCAACTCGAGAGCCGCGACGCCCGTATCCGACAGCGGAGTGATCGTCACAGTCCGGCCGCGCCCCTCGATGCGAAGAGCGGAGCGGACGAGGAGCAGGCTCTGCGTGTCGTTCCGCCCGTTTCCATCCCGCGACTCGAGCAGCGCGGTATCCGGCACGCCTTTTGTCAGTCGGCTGTACAGCGCGAGCGGGTCCACGGTCTGCGGGATTGTATCGACCGCCACGGTTCGTTCAGGGACGTTTACAGTCATGCGGCCACCGTCGTGTTGAGTTTGCGGCCGAGCGCCGCCACGAGCGGCCGAATCCCATCCATCAGCGCCGAAAACTGATCCGGGAACAGGGACTGGCGGCCGTCTGAGAGCGCCTCCGCGGGATTCCGGTGCACCTCGATCAGCAGCCCGTCCGCTCCCGCGGCGGCCGCCGCCTGCGACATCGGTGCCACGAGCTCGCGCAATCCCGTGCCGTGAGACGGATCGACGAGCACGGGAAGGTGGCTGCGTTGTTTGATGAAGGGGACGGCGTTCAGATCGAGGGTGTTTCGCGTGGAGGTCTCGAACGTCCGAATGCCGCGCTCACAGAGGATGACGTCGGAGTTGCCCTGCGAGAGGATGTATTCGGCGGCCATCAGCAGATCCTCGACCGTCGCCGCCATTCCACGTTTCAGCAGGACCGGTTTTCTGGATTGGCCCAGCTCCATCAACAGCCGGAAATTCTGCATGTTGCGGGAGCCCACCTGGAACGCGTCGGCGTGCTCGGCCACCGCCTCGATGTCGGCGACTTCAACGACCTCCGTGACGGTGGGGACGCCCAGCTCGCGGGAGACCCGGGAGAGGATTTCGAGGCCCTCCAGTCCCAACCCCTGGAAGGAGTAGGGGCTGGTGCGGGGTTTGAAGGCGCCGCCGCGCAGCGCGGACGCACCGGCGTCAACAACGGCCTTGGCGGTGTCGCGAAACTGTTCCAGGCTCTCCACCGCGCAGGGTCCCGCAATCACGGTGAAAAAACCGTTCCCGATCGGAACGCCTCCGACGGACACCACGGTATCTTCGGGGCGGACCTCCCGGCTGACCAGCTTGTAAGGCGCGAGCACCGGCTTGACCTCCTCGACGCTGGGGTGGTTTTCCAGGTGGAGCCTGCCGAGGATGCGCTCGTCTCCGATAGCGCCGAGAACCACACGTTCCTCCCCCGGCATGTGCAACGGTTTCAGACCGGTTTCGGCGATGTGGTCCAGCAGTTCCTGGACGGTCTTCTTGTCGGTGCCCGGTTTCAAAACGATGATCACGTCGCGATTCCTTTCTGCCGTGTTCCCCCATCCGGCGGGCAACAAAAAACGCCCATCGGAAAAAACCGATGGGCGTTGTCTTCGCTGTGGATTCGTACGTCTACACGGGATCCTCGTGCAAGGCGTCGAACGAGCGGAGGGAGGCGCCCACCGGCCTGATGTAATACCACCACCAGGCGGAGTTATCGCTGCGCCACGATCCAAACTGCGCGTTCGTCCTGTGCACTCGGTCTATCATGGTCATTTAACATAGCCGCATTCACGCAGGCGGTCAAGAGGTGAATCGTGAATCGTTCGATTCGGTCTCCGTCGCGAGGCTCCCTTGTTACTGTTCCGATTCCCGTTATCGCGCAGCGGAGAATATTCCGCGTTTCTCGCGCCGTCTCGAACAGCAACCGCAGGTGTCTGCGCCGGGGCATTGTGTTTCCTATATTGACGTGCTCGAAGCCGGCTTTCTTTCCCGGAATGCACGAAGATTCGTGGTATGGGAAGAAGCTGGCAGGCTTTCTCAACGGTTCAATGGACAAAGGATCGGAGATTGGTGCGCAGCGCGAGGCGAAACGGATGAGCGGCGTCAACGGGGGCAATGACAAAGTGCGCGAGGAGGGGAGCAGCGGGGTGGATTTCGTTGCGATTGAGCACGACGTGCTCAATTTCTGGGATCAGCACCGCAGCTTCGACAAGCTCCGCGAAAAGCTGGCGGGAAGGACCACGTTCCGTTTTCTCGACGGACCGATCACCGCCAACAACCCCATGGGTGTACACCACGCGTGGGGACGCACAATGAAGGACGTGTTCATCCGTTACAAGTCGCTTCGCGGGTATGACTGCCACTGGCAGAACGGCTTCGACAGCCAGGGATTGTGGGTGGAGGTCGAAGTCGAGAAGGAGATCGGTTTCAACGACAAATCCGAGATCGAGGCGTTCGGCATCGAGAAGTTCGTTGAAGCCTGCAAGCAGCGCGTCAAGACCTATTCGGCGAAACAGACCGAACAGTCCATCCGGCTGGGACAGTGGATGGATTGGCCGAACAGCTATTACACCCACACCGACGAGAACATCCAGGGCATCTGGCACTTCCTCCGGACGCTCCACGACAAGGGATTGATCTACAGCGACAAGCGGTCGATGTCGTGGTGCACCCGCTGCGGCACCTCCCTTTCCGAACATGAAATGAGCGGATCGCATCGCGAGATGACCCACCGCTCACTAATCGTGGCGCTCCCGATTGTGGAAAAGCCGGAGCAACGCATTCTCGTCTGGACGACGACGCCGTGGACGCTCGCCGCGAATGTGGCGCTGGCGGTCAATCCCGCCATCGAGTACGCGGAGATCGCCGTCGAGGGGTGGTCGGGAACGTTGATCATCGGCAAGGACGCACTGAAGGCGATCGAGCACGAATCGTTCAAGGTGCAGCGTGTGTTCAAGGGCGAGGAGCTGATCGGGCTGCACTACGAGACCGTTTTCCCGGATCTTCCCGCGCAAGCCGAAATCGGGGAACACGACATCGTTTCCTGGGATGAGGTGGACGCCGAGGAGGGAACGGGAGTTGTGCACATCGCGCCCGGCTGCGGTGCAGAGGACTTCGAGCTGGGCAGGTCCCTGGGATTGCCGGTGATCGAACCCATCGACGAAGCGGGAAAGTATGTCAACGGCTTCGGCTGGCTGGAGGAGCGCGATGCTGACAAAGTCGCGGACGACGTGATCGCGCATATCGGAACGCTTGGCAAGCTGTTTTACGATCATGACTACACCCACAGCTACCCGGTTTGCTGGCGCTGCAAGACCCCGATCATGTTCAAGCTGGTGGACGCCTGGTTCATTCGCACGGATGAGTTGAAGCCTCAACTGCTCAAGGCGGCGGCGGAAGTGGACTGGCACCCGGCACACGCCGGTCTGTTGATGCAGGACTGGCTGCAGAACATGGGCGACTGGAACATCAGCCGGAAACGGTTCTACGGGATGCCGCTTCCTTTCTACGTATGCCACGAGTGCGGCGAGGTGACCGTCGTCGGCAGCCGGAGTCAGCTGCGGGAGCTTGGCGGACCCGCCGTCGACGAGCTGCCGGAGTTGCACCGGCCCTGGATCGATTCGATCACGATCACCTGCCCCCACTGCCACGCGGAAGGGGTGAAGCGCATCCCGGAAGTCGGGGATGTGTGGCTGGACGCCGGGATCGTTCCCTACACCACTCGCGGATATTTTCGCGACCGGGAGCAGTGGGAGGAGAAATGGTACCCGATCGAGTGGGTGTGCGAGATGCGCGAACAGGTGCGCCTCTGGTTCTACTCGATGCTGTTCATGGGGGTCACGATTTCCGGGCGCGCTCCCTACCAGCGTGTGCTCGCCCATGAATCCGTGGTCTCGGAAGAGGGAGGACGGTTCAGCAAGACCGGGTACATGATCCAGTTCGACGAAGCGGCGGACGCGATCGGGGCGGACGCGATGCGCTACCTGTTCTGCGCCGCGAATCCGACGCAAAACGTGCGTTTCGGATTCACCCTCGGCTGGGACGTCCATCGCAAGCTGCTTGGGTTCTGGAACATTTTTTCCTTCTTCAACACCTACGCCAAGCTGGACAAGCTCGACCTGACGGGAGCGAAAATCGTCGAGGATGCGCTGACTCGCAGCGACCGCTGGGCGTTGGCGCGGACCGAGGCGTTCCTCGATCGCTGCACCGCTGCCTTCGACGATTACAGCACGCCCGCTGTAGTCCGGGAGTTCGAAAGCTTCGTCGATGAGCTCTCCAATTTCTACATTCGTGTCAACCGCCGCCGTTTCTGGAAGGAGTCGGACGGGGATTCCAAACGGGCGGCCTACGTTGTGCTGTCCCAGGCAATTCGGACGATCCTTCGTGTCATGGCTCCGATACTTCCTTTCCTGACGGAGCACATCTGGCAGGAGGCGGTGCGCCCCTACGACAAGGCCGCTGCGGAATCGGTTCATCTGTCCGACTGGCCCGCTGCAAACAAGGATCGCGCGGACGACGAATTGCTCGCCGAGATCGCCACCAGCCGCGCGGTGATCCGTGCCGTCTTGAACCTTCGCAATCAAGCGCAGTTGAAAGTCCGGCAACCGCTGCAAACCTTGTACATCGTGTGCGAATCGGATCTCCAGGGAGTGATCGAACGGGACGTGGCGACGATCTCCGATGAGTTGAATGTGAAATCGGTTCAGTTTGCGGACAACCGGGACGCACTCGACGAAGAGGGGTTGATGCTGGATCTTACCGCGGCCGGCAAGGTGCTCCGGGGGGACGCGCCCAAGGCCAAGGCTGCACTCGACGGCGCGGACCCGGAAGTCATGCAGAAGTGGGTCGGGAACGTGCACAAGGGCGAAGAGGTCTCCCTGCCGGGAGTGGGGGCGCCGGTGGCGGCGAATCTGTTCAAGCTGGTCACTCGGCCGAAGGACTACATCAGCGCGGGCGAGGTGGAAAACGAGCCGGTGATCGTTGCGCTGGATACCCGCCTCAATGACGAGTTGCTGAGGGAAGGTTTGATCCGCGACCTGATCCGCAGAGTGCAGGTGCTGCGGAAGGACTCCGGCTTTGAGGTGGAAGACAGGATTGAACTATCAGTCCGGACGAAAGCCGACGATCTGCTGCGCGCACTCGAGGATCACGGAGAGCTTGTCCGCGAAGAAACCCTCTCCCTCGATGTTAAAATCAATGAGAAGCTGGACGGAGCACAGGGTTCGACGACGGCAAAGCTGGGAACGGCTGAAGCCACGCTCGAAGTGCGAAAAGCATGATCCGACGCCTCCCGTGAGTGCAAGCGAGGAATCCCGCAGCGTCGATCCCGCACAGTTCCCGGCGCGGACGGTTTGCACTTTCCCCATGTTACTGCTCGCTCTGCTGGTTATCCTTGAGCCCTCTTCGGCGCAGGCACAGGTAAAGCGCGATGATACCGCGCCACGCCGCTTCGGCCTGGCGGAACCGAGTTGGTTTCTTGCGGGTTTCGGCACGGAAAAACACGGCCGCAGCAACGACCTGCTCACGGATCCCCACAACCAGATGAAGTTCCGTTTTGTCTTCAGGATGCGTGTGATCCCGCTGGGAGGCTATGCGGATGGGTTTTACGCCTCCTTCGAGCAGAGTTCCTTCTGGAACCCGTATAAAAAGTATGCCCCCGCGCTCGACAACACCTACACGCCCCAGGCGTTCTTCTATTGGGACAACGGCATCGCGAAACGCAAACGCGGATGGCGGTGGTGGAAACCCTCTCTGAGCATCGCCTATAACCATCAGTCCAACGGCCTCGGCGCGGAGGAGAGCAGAACATGGAACAGGGTGATTCTGCGGGCTGAATACGGCGATCTCGAGCGGCATACCCTCCAACTGAATCTCGGGGTCTGGTACCCGTTCAACGACATGGACAATCCGGACATCGAGGATCAACTGGGGTGGGGAGACGTGTCGGTCGTCTGGCAGCCGCTGGTGGAACGCTATCCCGATGGAATCCGCGTCTTCGGTCTCCATGCGTCAACCTATTGGGGCGTCACAGGGAGGATTTTCAAACGGTTTCAGCTGGACATTTATGCCCACCCGCTGCTGCTCAACAGGCGACTTGCGTGGATGCCCACCTTGATGCTGCAATTCTTCACCGGCAGGGGAGAGAGCCTGATGCTCTACAACCGGGACACGCACGCGTTGCGTATCGGGATCGTGGTGTTTCCCTGAGCTGTTTCGGATCGCAATTATCCGCCGTGGATATTCAGCGACGAAATCACTGATTAGAATAAACCCTGTTTGCGAGCAAACAGGGCTACAAGGTATTGCTTGAAACAGAGTACATCTGGAGATCACCAGCGATGCCGAAGGGTCGGCATCGCTGGTGATGACACTGGGGTGGCGCGGTGGGAGCGCCGGGCTTACTCCTCGTCGAACCCGTGAAACCTCGCTTCGGCGTCTTCGGCGAGAGCGATCTGGCCGAGCTTGATCGCCGCCCGGATAAGGCGCTTGGTTTCGTCCTGCTGCGGGGCGGAAATGAGCTGCTGGGTTTCCGCCGATTCGATCTGCCTGCCCCCCGAAAGGACAACGATTCTGTCACACAACGGCGCGAGCAGACCGAAATTGTGGCTGACGAGCACACCTGACATTGGTTTCTCGCCTTCCCGTTTTTCGCGCAGCAGACGGGACATTTCCAGTTGAATGATCGGGTCCAGGTTGACGAACGGTTCGTCCGCGATGAACAGTTCGGTGGGACCCATGATCGAGCGGATGAACGCGACGCGCTGCCGCTGGCCGCCGGAGAGTTCATGCGGGAACCGGTGCAGCAGTTCGTCCGAGAGCCCAAGCCGCTCCATCATCATCCGCACTTCCTTCTCGACGAGATTCCAGTCGAGGCGGCGGCCGTCGGCGCACTGGCGCAGGTTCTCCCAGATCTTCTGGTTCGGATCGAAACTGCGGGAGGCGTCCTGCATCATGTACTGGACGCTGGTCGGAACATGCTTCCCGCGGCTGACGGTCGCGCTGTCGTAGACGATGTCGCCGTCAAAGTCGTGCTGAATGTGGCCAAGGCAGCGCCCGATCGTGGTTTTTCCCGCGCCGCTGTTTCCCGCGAGACCAACGAATTCTCCTCGTTTCAACGCGAAGGAGACGTCCGAGATGACGGGTTTTCCGCGCCGGTAGATGATCCCCTTGATCGGGTACCGGTAGGAGAAGTCCTGAACCTGCATCAGGGTGGAAGCATCTTCCAGGTCAATGTCCGTGGCGAGCTCCTGGCTGCGGTAGGACTCGTAGATGCGCATCTGGGTATTCAGCCAGTGGCGTCCGTAGTCGAATCCGGGATCCTTCATGAACTTTTCCATCGGCATCGTGTGGCCGGTGAAAGTATCGTCGAGGAACAGCACCTTGGTGCAGCCGGCGCTGATCGACACGTTGATGTCGTGGGTGATCAGCCAGAGCGCCTTGAGATCGCCGCTGTCCAGCTTGTCCCGCAGGACTTTCACCAGCTCCCAGGTGATTTCCGCGTCGAGCGCGTTGGCGGGTTCATCCGCGAAATAAAACCGCGCCATCGGGCCGAGACTGATCGCCAGAGCGATGCGCTGCAGCTGTCCGCCGGAGACCTCGGAGGGGAACGACCCCATCGTTTCATCGGACCGGCTGATGCGGAGGTCGCGTCGGATGTCATCGATCCTGCGTTCCAGCTCCTCCTCCGGCGTATCGGGCATGACGATCCGAAAGGCGTCCATGATCTGCCGGTCCACCTTGAACATCGGATGGACCATTCGCGCCGGTTCCTGAAAAAGCACGCGGAAGTCACGTCCTCGAAACTGCTCCCACTCGACAGGATTCAGCTTGAGCAGGTCGACGCCTCCCCAAAGCACCTCCCCATCGATCTCCCAGGTGAACGGATCGAGGTAGCCGAGGATCGCGTTCATCAACGTGGATTTGCCCGCCCCGGAGGCGCCGAGCACCGTCAACCGGTCGCCTTCGGTGAAATCGAAGTGCACATTCCGCAAGACGACGTGTTTGGACCTTCGCACGCGGCAGCGGTCGATTCGCACCTGGATGGTTTCCTTGCCATCGTTTGTCATCGCCGCCTCCTACTGCTTGACCGTGACACGCCGCCGGGTGAGCCCTTCGACGAGAAGGCTACTCCCCAGTACGCTGATGAGAATGCCGATTGCCGGCGTCAGCACCGCCCAGAGCCCTTCGCCAAAGACCACGGATTGGCGGCCGTGGGCGAGCAGCTTGCCCAGGCTGAGGATGCCCGTTTGCCCGTAATCGCCGAAACCGATTTCGAGGATATAATCGATTGCGCTGCTCATCAGGATGATGACGCCGACGAGCAGCGAGATCTGGAGCAGAATGCTGGGCAGGATGTTGTGGTAGAGGATGTTTTTCCAGAGGATTCTCCAGAACGGCACGCCCGCGCCGTGAAGCGTCTGGATGTAGGGATTCCGCAGCTCCTGTTTCGAGAGGCGCTCGACGACGCGGCCGAGGTAGGGCATCGAGATCAGGCCCATCATCAGGCCGATGAAGAAGGCCGCTGCGCTGGCGCTCTGTTTTACATCCGCGATGTAGCCGTACTGGCGGTAGGCGGCGAGCGTGATCGCCAGGAAGAAAACGAAGGGGAAGACCTCGAAGAACTGCATCACAACCCCGGCGAGCCAACTGACGAAATGCCTTTGCGAGGCCGCGAGCAGCCCGAACGTCAAGCCAAGAAGAACCGAGACGACGAGGGCAACCGCGGTTACCGCCCAGGTGTTCGCGCTGCCGACCAGGGAGGAGTCGAGCACGTCCCGGCCCCTCGCGTCCGTGCCCAGGGCACCGTGTACCGACGGCGGGCTGAACCGGTCGAAGCGATATTCCGTGATCCCGTTCTTCAGCCCGTTCCCGGCGACGAGGGTGATTGTCGGACTGAGCAGCAGCGGCAACAGCAGAATGAGGCCGATCAGAGCGGTCCGGTTTTTCCGCCGTCGCACCTGCCAGGCGAGTAGAACCAGAACAGCGAGGGCACTCACGGCTGAGAGTAGATAGCTTTCAAGCACTGTAGGTTCCCCCGTATCAGATCAGGAATTGTTTGCCCGGGTTGACGACAAAGTCCAGCACTTCCGTCAACGCCGCGATCACCTGCACGACCAGCACCGCGAGCAAGAGCACCGACAGCACGAGCGGGAGATCCTGGTTGATCAATCCGCCGAGCAGCGGTTCCGAAAGTCCCGGGAGCTCAAACACCATTTCGATCACGAGCACGTTGCCCATGATGAAGGGGACCTTGGAGCCGATCAACGGGAGCAGGCTCGCGGACGCAGCGCGGAAAGCGTGCCAGCTAACCGTGCCCGGTTTGGGCAGCGCACCTCCGGCCTTCATCCCGAGGCCAAGCGCGTTGAGCACGTACGGTTCCTGAAACTCCTCTTCCATCAACCGTGCGGACATCTGCGCGAAATCCATCATGATCCCGCTGCCGAGGACCATGCTGATCATCACCAGCAGGACCATCGGCGCCGTGGTGGCGACGAGCAGCAGGAGAATGCCCAGGATGTACGTCGGGACGGCATTCACGATGTAAAGGGCGTAGCGGAAAACGTTGAATCCCGCTTCCCGCCTTGCGTTGGGCGGCGGCTGAATCCGCCACGATCCCCGGATGGCGCTGTGCACCCCGAGCAGCACGCCGAGCGCCGCGCTGATAATGACGCTGAAGAGGCTCAGCGAAAACGTGAGCAGCAGGTTGCTGAAAACGTACTTGCTTACCTTGTCGCCGAAATAATACTCCGAGTTCCCCAGGTCGAAGTGAAGCAAGCCCACGAGCCAGTCGCCGTATCGCTGCATCACCGTATGCGACCGTTGTTCGACTGTCGGGCCCTGCTGCTGTATGTCAAGACTGCGCTCGCGCTGGGGGAGGACGCCGAGCACAAGGGCGGTCAGCCAGGTGGAAAGCAGAATGAGAAAAACCGTTTTCAGCACGGCTTTTCCCACCAGCATCAGCAGCGTCATGATCCGTTTCTTCTGCACGCAACCCTCCAGATAAAGAGCAGGGGGAGAGTCGATGATTTACCCTCCCCCTGTCAAGGATCATCCCCGCACCTCGGACTGCATCCTGACGATCAGCCCTTGTTCCAGTGAGGAAGCGACTTGATCAGAGCATCCTCATCGACAATCGTCACGTTGTTCAACTTCTTGCCGTAGTACACGCGCTGCGGAGAGCTGAACAGGTACGCGTAGGGATCCAATCTTCCGAGAACGGTGTTCAGTTCCTGCGTGAGCGGAAACTTGACATCCATTACGATGCTGTTGTTCCATCTCGTAACAATATCATCGAGACGGGCGTTCCGGATGCGCGTGATGTTCCGGCTGCCGCGGCTGTAGTACAACGCGTAATGGTCGTACTTCCGGCCGAAGCCGTCCTCGAGCACCAGGGCGAGGTCATAGCGACCCTCGACGAGCTTGGTCTGGAATGCTGTGCCGATCACCGACAACCTTGCGTTGATGCCGATTTCCTTCAACTGATCGACAAGTCGCTGGCCGGTGACACGGCCGACGCTGCCCATCCCTTCGTTGACCATCAGCTCCAGCTCTTCGCCGTTGTAACCGCTCTGGGCGACGAGCTGCTGCGCCCGCTGTCCGTCAAACGCCTGGGTCGGCGGGAGCCGCTTGTACAACGAATTATCGTTGGCGGGGAAAGCGTTCAGCATCGAGAAATCCTTGCCGTCCTCGCCGAAAAGCTCCGTTGCGATGGCAACCTGGTTGACACCAGCGGCGACGGCGGCGCGGAAGGTCTCGTTGGCGGTGAAACCACGGGAACAGTTCATCGCGAGCGCGTAGAACGCCTTGGGAGCGTAGGTGCTGTGGGGCAGGCCCTTGTTGTCAAGCTGGTCGTACGTCTCCGGGTCGACATTGAAGATGACGTCCACCCGGTTCTTGATCAGGTTCAGGGTACGCAGGTTCGGGTCGCGCTGCAGCCGGAAAAGGACTTTTTGGATCGGCTGTTCCGGGTTGATGCTCGACACTTCCAGCTCGTTGGACGTCCGTTGCACAAAACGGAATGGCCCTGTTCCCACCGGGTTCGATCCGAACATACGTCCGGCCTCGGTTTCCACAAGGTTCGTCGGCATCTCCTGGCCGTTGATCGAGTGGGGGAGAATCTTGAACGAGAGCAGCCAACGGGCATCGTCCGGGGCGACCGGGACACGGAAGGTGCAGTGCATGGTGTAGACATCGCCCACCGTGTCCAGTTCCGTGATAATGTCCATCAACCGGCCGCGGAGCGGAGAGTCGTTGGCGGGTTCCTCGATCGCCGCCCATGTGTAGAGCACGTCAAGACCGTCGAACGGACGCCCGTCATGCCAGGCGATATCCTTTTTCAGACGGATCGTGTAGCTGTCCTTTTTCTCCAGGTTCTGTTCGATCGACTCGGCGAGCTCGAGGGCGATCTCGCTCTGCCGGCGTCCTGTGAACCCGGCAAGACTGTTGTAGACGAGATCGGAGACCATCTTCGCTTCATCGTTCTGGTGAAGGATCGGGACGAGGTTATCGGGCAAGTTGGGCGAAGCGATAATGACCTCGTGCTTTCTCCCCGCCAGTAGTCCGCAGCCTGCTGTCAGCAAGGTTGCCACGGCGAGGGTTAAGACGAGCACGAGGGTCGCGCGGCGCTGTATCAACCTGTTCATCTGCTTTTCCTCACGGTTCGTTCATCGTCCCGGGGCGGGCAACGCCGCCCCGGGAACGAAATGCGTTACTTGTCCAGTGTGTGGTACAGCGTGGCATCCACTTCGTATTCGCCTTTCTTTCCTTCTGGATTGGTAATCACGATGTAGAAACGGCCGCCGGTGAAATTCTCGGCAATGAAGTAGATGTAGCCCTGATCGATGAAGGTCCGCGTGACGACGTCGTCTTCCTTCTCCTGCTTGTCAGGGCTGCGCGTCACGATTACATCGTAACCCTCGGGAACACGCACGTAGAGCTTGCGGTACGCGCCTTCGTCGATCAGCGCCGTGGCGTACCAGCGCCCCCGTTCGTTCTTCTTGATCTTGCCCCTGCCCTTGGCGGTGATCTTGTTCTCCTTGCTGTAATCGATCACCGTCGGGGTCATCGGGTGTCCGTGTTTCTTGATGTACGCCTCGATCGCCTTCTTGCGTTCGGCTTCCGCCTTGGCCTGGGCCGCGGCGAGTTCCTGTTCGCGGATGTTTTCTTCCGCGAGGCGCTTGTACCGGTAGGCGAGCCCGGCGTCGAGGGTGATGTCCGGATTCTTTTCGGTCACTCCAATTGCGGCGTTCGCAAAATCGAGCGCCTGCTGGTACTGGCCGGTTTCCAGGGAGGTGCGGCTGCTGTCGATGGCGGTGTCGAACTCACCGCGAATCCCGCCCTCCACCTTGTTCTGCAGAGCGTACAGCTTCTGGCCGATCCGCTTGCCGTGCTCGACGCTGGCGTGCTTCATCGCCATCCGCCAGGCATCGATGGCGCCTTTCTCGTCCCCGCTTTCAAGCAGCTTGTCGCCCTTCGCTTCCTCGCGCTTCATCACGCGAAGTTCGCCCTCGGCGAAGGAGATGATGTTCTGCACCTCCTGGTAGTAGCGGCTATCCTCAGCGATGTAGTCGCCGATCGTGGGTTTCATCTTGAGGATCGTCTCGTAGCGCTTCTCCTGCTTGGCTTTGCGCAGCTCTTCAACCACGGTCTGGGTCAGCTCGATCTTGATCCCGCCCATCCGCGTCTTCAAATACTTCGAGAGATGAGGAATCTGCTTTTCCAGTTCAACGGCTTTCTGGAAGTGTGTAACCGCCTCATCGAGGTTGCCGGCGCGCTTGGCCTTCACACCCTCCATCAGTTCGCTTTCGATCTGCTTGGCGAACTCCGCGGACTGGGCCCATTCCTTGCCTTTTTCGCCGGCTTGGTTGAAGTGGGCGATGGCCTCATCGTAGCTCCGCTTGTTGTAGGCTTTCTTTCCCCTGCCGAGCTCGTTGGCGCAGGAAGTGAAGATCAGCAGCATCCCGGCCGCAAGCAGCAGCGAAACCCACGACGACGATTTAGCCTTTCTCAACATCTGAATCATTGTATGTCCTCCCGTGGGGGTTATCAGTTCGCATCACGCACGCAGCGGAAGCCGATGTCATCCGTGCGCGCAGCCGGGTTCATCCCAAGCCGGTTGCTCGTCCGCAGATCCGCAGGCCCGCTCTTGAAGCTGCCGCCGCGAACGCTGCGCAGGTCCGTCGCCTCCGGGGGTGTGTACATCGCACCCGCGCTTTGCTTCTTCAGCAGATCCCAGTCGTACCCATCCGCAGTCCACTCCCAGACGTTTCCCGCCAGGTCCTTGATCCCCGAGGGGCTGTTGCCGGGGAACGTTCCGGGCGCTGAAGGAAATGTGCTGTTCGCCTGGTTGGCGCACTTCGAAGGGTCGAAATCGTTTCCCCAGGGATAGATGAATCCGTTCGGTCCGCTCGCGGCGAGCTCCCATTCCGCTTCCGTGGGAAGGCGCTTGCCCGCCCAGAGGGCGTACGCATAAGCATCCCGCCAGCGAATGCCGACGACGGGCTTGTCGTCCGCGTTCAAATCCGGGATGTCGCTGAATCTCGACTCCCCCCGGTACCCCGTCGCTTCGAGGAATGTTTTGTACTGCGCGTTGGTCACTTCGTGGACATCCATGTAGAACGGGGCCACTTTGACCTCGACGGCCGGCACCTCATCGTCCTGCTTCAAGGGGTCATCGCTCGACGCGCCGAGCAGCACCGAATCCGCATCGACGAGCACCATCGGAGCCGTGTCCACATTAAACGTGATCCCGCTCGCCTTGTCGATGAACTCGAAGCTGGCGGACGGGAATTTCTCAAACGTGATACCGGTTTCACCGGGAAGTGTGGGGGAGACCGTGAGCCCCACGGGTCCCGAAACGTCCAACTTTTCCACCGTCAGCGCCACTTTTCCATCATCGCCGCTGACCATTTCGCCCGCGGACACGGTCAGGCCATCCTCGGCCTTCCAGGCGAAGGGAACGCCAGTGAGAGGGACCGTGCCATCAGGCGTCTCATAGCTCACCGAAACATGCAGCGTCTTCGGCAGCTTCTCCTGCGCGAGGTATTTACGCTTGACCACGGGCCAGATCTGGAGCTTGTCGAGTTTCATCCCGAGGTCCGTCTCCGCCTCCATCTGCAGATCCGTAATCTGGGGAAATTCGGGATGCGCCTCTCCGAACGCCTGGAGCAGGCCATCGTAAATCATGAACGCTTCGGCGCTCGCCGCGAGTCCCTGGTAGTACTTCCCGCCGGCGGTCGCCTGCTTTGCGGCGTCGGCCTTCTGCTTGCCCTCCGCCAGGTACTTGTCGGCGAAGGTCGTTTGCCAGGTGTGGCTCGAATCGACGATGGTGTAGCCTGCGAGTCCGACAAACCAGGTCTTTTTGCCATCCTTCCACCCCTGCACCTCAGAGTAGGCGAGGGTGTGATTCTGCTCCACAAGATCCAGGTATTCCCGGGCGATTTTCACAGGGGGCGCCGCGGGTTCCGTGCCGGTGAATCTGGCAATGTAGTAGTCACGAAAAGAACTCAGATTCTTGTGGGTGCCCAGCAGTTCCAGGGCCTGGATCAACGCGTCCGCCTTGGCCGCGGCCAAGGCCTGATCTTCGCGGTCCACCTTCACTTCGCCGACGATCACTCCCGGCTGATCCACCCATTTCGCCTTGTTCCCGGAAATCATTTTCGGCTTCGCCTGTACCCCGGTGGCGAGGAACAGTCCCGCCAACAGCAGCGGCAGAATCCTCAGGCAGGCTACCCGGGTTGTGCCCAGGGCTCGGTTCATCGCTTTTCCTCCCTCCATGCTCGTTACACTCGCTGCAAACGCACCCCGTCAGACCCTATTTTAGGAATCCCTAACTACAGCTGGACGACTCCAAGATCGCTTCCTTGGAGAAGGGAACGGTCCGCGAGGGCAGTCAGCGACCGCTTTTGTCCCTCCCTAGGACTGGAGGCCACCAGGGTGCGGGATTTTTGGTATTTCACTAAATAAACGGGACTTCAAGGGATAGGCATCCCTTACGGCATTCGAAAGCTAGGGGAGAGGCGCGAACCTGTCAAGTTGGGGCGCGAAGGCTGGACAAACTCGCTCTCGGAGTGAGTCTGACGAGGATTTGGACCTGCTTCTCATTACCATCCCCGCATATGCCGTTATAGTAACGAATTCGGACGAAATCTCAGGATTTTGGATTCTCAACCCGGGCAATAAATCCCAGTGAACTCGCGATGACCGCGGTGGGGGGCCAACTCGCGAGCGAGCGCGCATGTCGTGTTCTCCTCTATTCGCGTGCTTTGGCCGGGCCTCGACTGGAGCCTATCTTGACCCTGGAGGCGAGGCGGCGCTGATTCATTCTTATCCACTGGGACGATCATCTTTCCGGGGAGAACGATCGGCGCACGCCAGTAGAAGAATTTGGGGATCGTTCTATCCTTTTTTCTGTACATTCGAAGCAGAACTCAGAGGCAGTGCAGGGGGAGGAGGACTTCCGAGCTCAGGGTCACGATGTCGTATTGCCGGAGACACGGAGTGATCGAAGAGCGAGATCGAGACTTTGGTGAGGCGAGCCGATGAACGAAGATCCAGAACTGCTGGCCGGATTCCTGGACGAAGCCACGGAGAATCTCTCCGTCATCGAGCCGGACCTGCTCGCTTTGGAGAAACACGGTGACGGTACCGATCCGGAGATCATCAACCGGATCTTCCGCGCGATCCACAGCATCAAGGGAGGGGCGGGTTTCTTCGGACTGGAGAATGTCGGGCGCATCAGCCATGAGATGGAGTCGCTGCTCGCCCTGCTGCGCGACAAGAAAATCGCAGTGACCCAGGAACTGATGGACCTGTTGTTCGACAGCTTCGATGTAGTCAAGAACCTGTTCGCCGATCTCTCCGCCAGCGATGAAATGGACATTGAGAACGCCGTTCAACGCGTGATTCGCCAGCGCGAGGCGAGCACGGGCGAAGCCCCAAGCGCGGAGCGGATGAAACCCCGGAAAAAGGAACGTGCCCCGGCGACGAAACCGCAGGCGAAAACGGCTGCCCCTGCCAGCGCGAAACCCGCACCCGGCGCTGCATCCAGCCAGCACCTCGCAGGACTCATCGACTCCGGGCGCTACGTATATCACGTCCGGCTGGATACTGAATGGCCCGATGACGCCCACAGGTGGATGAACGATATCGAGCATCTCGGGCAGGTTGTGTCACCGGTGGACGGCGAGGGGAATTCCGTGGATCTGGCCGCTTCCGTCGACAGCCGGAAACCTGTCCGCTTCTACTACTCGACGGTTCTCGACCCCGACCTGATCGCGGGCGCATTGCAGGTTCCGGAGGAAGCCGTCGAGCAGGTCACCCTGGACACACTGGAGAGGATGGAAGAAGCTTCGCGAGCCTCCATCGCGGCCGCAGCAGCTGCGGAGCCTGGCGAGGAGCCAGAGGCACCTCCCGCGGAGGAAACGGCAGCGCAGCCGGAGTCGAGCGCGCTGGCTGATTTGAGAAAGCGGAAAATGGCCGACGAGAAGCTGCGCGTTTCCGTCAACCTGCTCAACGACCTGATGGACCTTGCGGGCGAGCTCGTCCTTGCCCGCAACCAGCTCGGCGAAGTCATCCGGATATCGGATACCGGATCGCAGCCGTTGCAGCATGCGATGCAAAACGTCTCCTGGGTGACGACGGAGATCCAGGAGAAGATCATGAGTCTGAGGATGCAGCCGTTGGGCGTTCTGTTCAGCAAATTCCCCCGCACCGTTCGCGATCTTTCGAAGAAGACCGGCAAGCAGATCGAGCTGGTGATGAAAGGGGAGGAGGTCGAGCTGGACAAGACGATCATCGAGCTGCTCGTCGATCCGATGACTCACCTCGTGCGCAACGCGGTCGACCATGGAATCGAGTCACCCGCGGAACGCCGGCAATCGGGCAAGCCCGCCGGGGGACAGATCCGTTTTGACGCCTACCATGAAGGCGGGCAGGTACACATCGACATTTACGATAACGGCAAGGGGCTCGATCCTGCGAAGATCGCCGCGTCCGCGCTGGAAAAAGACCTGCTCACCGCCGAGGAGCTGGATTCGATGAGCGAGCGGGAAAAGCTGCGGATCATTTTCATGCCGGGCTTTTCCACAGTCGAGCAGGTTTCCAGCCTCTCCGGCCGCGGCGTCGGCATGGACGTTGTGCTGAAAAATATCGAGTCCCTCGGCGGCAGCGTCGATATCGAATCCAGCGTCGGGGAAGGAACACGGTTCGGACTGGTCCTGCCGCTCACGCTGGCGATCGTCAAGGGGCTCGTCTTTCAGGTGAGCGGTCGGAGATTCATCATCCCCGAAGTCAACATCGACGAGTTGGTGCGTGTGCGGGTCGAGGAGATACGCCACCGGGTAAACATGGTGCAGGGAGTCCAGGTGCTGCGGCTCCGCGATCGACTGCTCCCGATCCTCGACCTCGCGCGGCTGCTCCGGCTCAGCGAGGGCGATGAGGCGCGACTTTCCACTGATGCTTCGGCCACCCCGGCAGGTTCGAACGGGAGAGGCCTGGCAACGCGGGAGCGGGCGCAGCAGCGCACAGTGCAGTTCGTCATCGTTCGCTTCGGCGCTTCCCTTTTCGCGATGCAGGTGGATGCAGTCGATACGGTGGACGAGATCGTTGTCAAACCGCTTCCCGGGTTTTTCCAGAAGATGCGTCATTACAGCGGTGCGACCGTGCTCGGGGATGGTTCCGTGTCGTTGATCCTCGATCCCGCGGGCATGGCGGCAGCGGTGGGAGTACGGGAGTTCGAAGACGAGGCTGCGGAGGCAAAATCGGAGGCGGAGAAGGAACAGGAGAGATTGCAGGAAACCGTGTCGATGCTCCTTTTCGACAATGGCACGGACGAACGGTTTGCGATGCCGCTTCCGTTGATCAGCCGCATCGAGCGCATTCGGCCGGAGAAGATCGAGTGGATCAGGGACAATCCCTACTACCAGTACAGGGGTGAGAAGCTGCGGCTGATTTCCCTGCACGACGTGCTGCCGATCGCCCGCCCGGAAAAACCGCTCGAAGGTGAGATCGGGGTGCTGGTGCCCAAGACTTACAAGCATCCGGTGGGGATCGTCTTCAAGAACATCATCGACACCATCGAGTCCACCGTGGAGCTGGACACCGAATCGATCATGGCTCCCGGGCTTTTCGGGAGCAGCGTCCTCGAGGGGAAGATTACGCTGATGCCCAACATGTACGAGATTTTCGACATGGTTTTCCCCGAGCCGGTCGGCAAAGGTGGAGCAGGAAGGTCGAAATCGAAGCTGAAATCGGGGAAAGCGCCCTCCCTGCTGGTCGTCGATGACACTCCTTTCTTCCGGATGATGGAGAAGAAATACCTGGAATCTGCGGGGTTTCGCGTCAAACTCGCGGAGAACGGCCACGAGGCGCTCGAATTGCTGAACAAGGAGCGGTTCGACGCGGTCGTGCTCGACATCATCATGCCCGGGATGAACGGCTTTGAGGTGATGAGCGAGATTCGAAAGCGATCGAATCTTGCCGATTTGCCGGTGATCGCCGTGACCTCGCTGGAGGATCGCGCCTCCCGCGAACACGGCAGGGAGGTCGGGTTCGATGACTGGGAGGAGAAACTTGACCGGGAGCGGCTGGTTGAGAAGGTGTGGGAGCTGCTCGGCGTCCGCGCCGGCGATGAGAACGGATAGCGGACGGGAAAGACGCCGATGAACAAACAACAGAATCCAGATAGCAGCGGCGGTACGCTGCACATGGTCACATTCCGCGTGGGTCGGTCTCTGCTCGGAATTCAGATCGAGCTCGTCAAAGAGATCCACAGAATGCTGGACGTGACCGAAATCCCCGGGGCCCATGGCATCTTCAAGGGCCTGGTCAACCTTCGCGGCAAGATCGTCACGGTCGTCGATATGAACGTCGCCCTCGGACAGGAGGAGACGGCGGGGGCAAACCCCAAGCTGCTGATCCTGAGGACCACCGGCGAACTGCTCGGCGTCAAGCGGGGCGATGAGATCGCCGTTTCGCTGGGGTATGAGAACGAAGATTCCGCAGGCTTGTTCATCGATCGCATCGAGGAAACTGTCGTCGTCGACGGCGATGCCATCCGACCGGTTCCCCCCAACCTGGATGAGAAAAAGAAGATGCTGCTCAGCGGAGTAATCAAGCACAACAACGAGCTGATTCTGTTGCTGAACGTCTCGCGCGTGATTCATCGCTGCCGCGAGGAATCCGCCGTCCCATGACCATCCACCTGCGTGCTATTCCCTCCGCACGAACTGCGAACGCAGGGTATGAACCGGAGCGGGATGATCCGGAGACTCCGGTGATGGGCAGGAGCAGACGCCAGACGATGCGCGGGCGAGGGTAGAGCAATGCAGCTACAGTGTTTGGCAGATTCGGGAGAGTCACCGCCGGAGGACCCGTGCAGGATAAGCTGAACGTCCTGATCGTTGACGATTCCGCGACCTACCGGATGATCCTGAAACGGGTGGTGGAGCAGAATCCGCACGGCAATGTGGCCGGGATGGTGACGGACGGCTCCCAGGCCCTTGACGCGGTTCGTGAGCAGCATCCCGATGTAATCCTGCTCGACCTGGTGATGCCGGGGATGGACGGTCTTGAAGTGCTCAGGCGGCTGCGGCAGGACCGTTTCGGCGGCGACGTGATCATGGTCAGCGGCGTCACCGAGGACCACGCGCAGCTGACCATCAAGGCGCTGCAACGAGGCGCTCTCGACTTTGTGCTCAAGCCCACGACCTTCTCCTCCGACGACAGCTTCGAAAAGTTGAGCGTCGCGTTGCATCCGTTGCTCGACGTTGTCTGGAACCGGCTGAGTGAGAAGGCCGAGGGGGCCGGCGTCCGAATGGAGAAGGGTAGTGAGCCTTCCGCCGCGGTCGCACCCCCACCCGTCCGGCGCAGGATCACCCCGCCGGTATCGATCGACGCGGTTGCGATCGGTGTTTCCACGGGAGGACCGGTTGCGCTGCGGCAGATCATCCCCAGGCTGCCCAGCGGCTTCAAGGTGCCGGTTTTCCTCGTCCAGCACATGCCCCCGCTCTTCACCCGGACCCTGGCCGTCCAGCTCGACCAGATTTCGCCGTTGAGAGTGAGGGAAGCCGTAGACGATGAGCCCGTGGAAGCGGGGAGGGTTTACATCGCGCCGGGAGGGTACCATTTGGTCGTCCGGGGCTCGCCCGCACGATCCCGTCTCTCGCTCGAGGACTCGCCTCCGGTCAACAACTGCAAGCCGGCCGTGGACAAACTTTTCGAGTCTGTCTGCGATGTCTATGCGGGCCGAGTGCTGACAGTCGTGCTCACGGGGATGGGATCGGATGGGACGGCGGGAGTGCGCGCACTGCGATCCGCCGGAGCCTACTCCATCGTTCAGGACGAGCAGAGCAGCGTGGTGTGGGGAATGCCCGGCTCCATCGTCCGCGCGGGCCTGGCGGATGAGGTGGTTGCCCTCGAGAGCATCGCTCGCAGGATCGGGCACATCGTCACAGCGGGTCGCGCATGATTCCGCCGATCACAGAAAAGGAATCGACCCTGCTACGGGAATATGTTGAGCGGGTCTGTGGAATCCGCCTGGATAAAGCCAAGGAGTACCTGCTCGAAACCCGTCTCTCCCATCTTGTCGCTGAGTACGAGTTTGCGTCCTTTGGAGAGCTACACCACAACGCGGTGAATTCTCCGGATGTGCAGCTTCGCGACCGGATCATCGACGCGATGACGACCAATGAGACATCGTGGTTCCGCGATGAATCCGCCTGGCGATTCCTTCGTGAGCACGCCGCTCCCGCCCTGCTGGACCAGATCCAACGGAACGAGCACCCGCGAGTCTGGAGCTCCGCCGCCTCCACCGGGCAGGAGGCGTACAGCTTTGTCATCCTGCTGTTGGAGATTGCCGAACAGAGAGGGATGCGGATCAAACCCGATCAGATCCGGGTGCTCGGCACGGATATTTCCCAATCCGCCCTTTTTCAGGCGATTGCCGGCCGGTACGACGTGTTCGCCATGGCCCGCGGAATGCCCAACGACCTGCAGTCGAAATACTTCACGGTGAGCGGGCGGATGTGGGAGATTGCGGACGACATCAAGGCCTTCGTGACGTTCCGCAAATTCAACCTGCAGGATCCTTTCACAGGCATCGGCGGCCCCTTCGATCTTGTTTTGAGCCGGAACGTCGCGATCTACTTCAGCGAGAAATTCAGAAGAGAGCTTTTCGAGAAAACGACCACGGTAATGAAAGAAGACGCAGTGCTGCTGTTGGGCGCGACCGAATCGCTTCGCGGCTATACTGAATCCTACGAAATCCGCGAGCACAAAGGGTGCGCGTACAACATGCTGAGGACGTAAACAGGATGCAGTCGAATCCCCCTGGCGAGGTCCGCGAAATGCGGGACCGGCTTCTCGAGCAGCTGGCTCAGCACCCTGAGCTTCCGGAGTTTCCGCAGCTCCTCGGCCGTCTTGAGGAACTGTATCACGACCCGGAGGCGGATCTTGGTGCGATTTCCGAGTTGATCTCGACCGACCCGGTGCTCGTCGGGCGCGTGTTGAAACTGGCGAACAGCGCGCTCTACGGATCGGGCAGGAAAGATATCGTCGAGCTGCGCGAAGCGGTGCAGCGGTTGGGCTTGAACGAGCTGCGCAAAATCGCCTACTCCATCGGATTGAGTGAGCTGTTCCAGTCGAACTCTCTGCTGGATCATCGCGCCTTCTGGCGCCACAATCTGGCGGTGGCGCTGTTCGCCCAGAGCCTGCATAGATTCATCTCCACTTCGCGCGATCTGCGGGAACGGTCCTATCTCGGCGGCCTGATGCACGATGTCGGCCTGATGGTTTTTGCGACGCTGATTCCTGAAGAGTATGGCCGTTTTCTGGTTCTCGCCCGGGAGCGTGAAATTCCGCTGCACGACCAGGAAGCGGAGTACTTCGGCATCGATCACGCGGAACTGGGTGCGGAATTCATACGGATGCACTGGTTCGAGGACGCCACCGTCATCTCGGCGATCCGCCAGCATCACTTCCCGTTCCTCGATGGAGTGGAAGAGAGGGAATTGGGACAGATCATTCACCTCGCCAACGCGATCTGTGACAACGTGGGAATCCAGAACGGCGTGGACGTAATGAAAGCCCCCTTCGAGGAGGGGGCGTGGATTCGACTCGGTTTGCATCTCGAGGACGCGAACAAGATCCTCGCCGCGGTGAATCAGGCCTTGGAAAACACGGAAACCATGCTCGAGGTCTGACTGCTTCCGCCTCTCAGCTTACATGCCGTACCCGTTCCGGTCCTGAGTCGAGGGATTCTTCCTCGTGGCGGCTTTTGCCGCCTTTGACCCCTTCTTGCTCGCGGAAGGCCCCTTCTTTACAGTGGCTTTTGCGTGGCTCACCCGGTGCAGCCCACGTTTTGCCCAGCCGGTGATCGTGGTGCGGATGAACTTGCTGTCCTGGCTGATGAGGTAGAAGAACTGCTTGCGGAACTCCTCGAGGGAGACGCGGGCGGTCGCAGCGTACTTGGCGAGCTCGTGCGGATCGTCGAAATCTTCCTGGTTGAGACGGATCATGTAGCGGCGACCGATCAGGTACGATTCCGATTTCGGATCCACCATCCGGACTCGGGTGCGGCCGGTGTTCGGATCGACGATGTCCTGGAAATAGATCGGAACGAAGCGCCCGTCCTGGATCGAGACCATCGCCCCGTTGCCGCCCTCCATGAGAAACTGAGCCGCCGCGAATCCGAGATCTCGGGTGTACTCCATGTCGAATGGAATCGGGTCCGCGCATCTGAGTTCATAGCCGATGTTCTTGGCAACGATCGTGGTCTTGAGCCCGAATTCCGCCAGCCGCCTTTGTACGGCGCTCTTCAGGATTTCTCCGAAGCTGATCTCGGCGAGCCGGATGTTGTTGTGGGCGTCGCGCTCGACGTTTATCAGGGCCTTGAGCTCCGAGGGGTTAAGGTGTTCCACGAGACCCTCGGCCATCACGGCGACGCCGTCGCTGCGGCCGTAGGAAAGCCGCTTTATGATCGCCCCCACAAGGATGTCCGTAAGCTTTTTCATCGTCAGACGGTTGCCGTTCTGAAATTCCTCGGGGATCAGGGTTAGCGTAGCTCCCGCCGCTTTGCCGATTCCGAGCGCCAGGTGTCCCGCCTTGCGGCCCATCGTAACGACGAAAAACCAACGACTTGTCGTGTGCGCATCGACCATCAGGTTTTTCACGATGTCGACGCCGAGGTGCCGTGCCGTCTGGAATCCGAACGTGCAGATGCCGTGCGGCAGGTCGAGATCGTTGTCGATCGTTTTCGGCACATGGACGACATGGATGCGTCCGTCCGCCAGCTCCTCGAGCTTCATTGAACTGTAGGCGGTGTCGTCGCCGCCGATGGAAATCAATTTGTCGATGTTCAATCGCAACAGGCTGGTCACGGTATTTTCCAGGTCCTGGGCTTCTTTCGTCGGGTTGTCGCGCGAAACCCCGATGTAGCTTCCGCCCCGGAAATGAATCCGGCTGACGTGATCGATCGTCAGCTCCTTGACATGGTCGATGTCACCGCGCATAATCCACTTGAAGCCGTCAAGAATACCAATAACTTCCGCACCATGAACGATGCTGCGGATCGTTGCAGCTCCAATGACACTGTTGATCCCGGGGGCGGGGCCCCCGCCGACAAGGATGCCTACTCGTTTTGGCTGGGTACTCACACTCTTTCTCCTGCGTTGGCAATTCCATCCTGAGCTACCAGGAGTCTACCGGAGATTACGAAGGAAGCGGGGCATTGTGCAGGGACCGGCTCGAAAGGTTCCGAATCGGCCGGATGTGATGCTCCTCCGCCTGATCGTACAATTGACATGTCCTGTTTGCAAGAACGAACATAATGAAATAATCTTACGTTTACTCTGTCCAGACCCGGCACATGGGAATGGATCAGAGGGAACCCGACAGCCCCTCCTGGAGCGACTATGATCCCATGGAAAAGGATTTTTCATACGGTTGTGAGTGTTGTTCTTCTGTCCAACTTCGGCATTTTCAAGCTTCCTACCGCGAAAGCGGGCGATCTTCAAGGGCATGTTCAAATTCTCCAAGCACCTGTGAGCCAGCAGGAGGCCGCGAGCCCCTGGGCCCGGTCCCGGGACCTGGAGGGGACGGAGAGCGCCATCCCGGAAGGTGACGAAATCCTCGCGGTGGTGTATCTCGAGGCCAATGCCGGGCTTGGCCGTGGCGAAGTCCCGGCGGAGCACCCTCAAATCAACCAGATGAATATGACAATTATCCCTCACATCACGCCCGTACTGGTCGGCACAACAGTGGACTTTCCGAACTCGGACAACGTGTATCACAACCTTTTCAGCCTCTCGCCCGCCCGCACCTTTGACCTGGGACGCTACGGCAAGGGCAAATCGAAATCGATCACCTTCAACAAGGTGGGGGAAGTGAGGATATTCTGCGATATCCACCCGAGCATGAGCGGTGTAGTCCTGGTTTTGCCGAATCACTATTTCGCCCCTGTCAAATCGGACGAGGCGTACATGATTCGTGGCGTTCCCGCCGGAACGTGGCGAATCCACGCCTGGCACGAAACGCTGAGCGAGCAAATCAAGACGATCACCGTCCCGGAAACGGGAACGGTTGATGTGGACTTTATCCTCGGAATCAAATAGCCCGGAGTCTGTGTGACCTTTCGCAGAAAGATCTTTCTCTTCACGGCTCTCGTCGCGGTGGTCGTCGCAGCCGGGTCGATCCTCGTCGTCAACAATCGTTTCCATGAATACACGCATGAAGAGGACCAGGTTCGCCTGGGGCACGCGTCGGGGCGGTTCGACACCTTCCAGGCGACGAAGATGCGCTCACTGCTCGCGCAAGCGGTGAACATCGCCAACGATCCCCGGCTGCGAGGCGTGCTCTCCACGGGCGATCAGGCGACCATCCGTGAAGCGGCGGAAAAGACGCAACTGCTGTACAAGATGGACCTGTTCTGGGTGACCGACGTCGAGGGCAAGGTGATCTATCGAGTCGATCAACCGCAGAAGTGGGGCGATTCGATCGCGGATCTGGCGGTGATCCGGGATGTGCGCAATGGCTACGACAGCGGGGATCTCTGGATCGTCGGCAATATTCTTCATCAGGTGGCGGCGGTTCCGGTGTACAGCGGGCGGACTCCGATAGGCATCCTGATCGTCGGCCAGAGTTTCAAGAACTGGATCAATCGCGAATTTGCCCAGTTGACCGGCATGCAAATCGCCTTCGTCACCATGGACGAAGCTGCGGAATCGAGCCTGATCGAGGACAACGTGCAACCTCTGAAAGAGGTCCTGTCCGAAGCGCAAATCCGCCAGGGTTGGACGATGGACAGCCTGCCGCGGGTTCCCTGGCTTGGCCGCGGACCGAACAACACTCCCCCGGCGGGACCTTTCATCGAGTTTCATTTCAACGGTGAGCCGTATGCGGGCTCGGCCTTCCGCCTGAACGACGCGACCAACACTCCGCTGGCGACGGGATTGGTTTTCCAATCGACTAAGCAGCGGGAGGAGTTGCTGAACAAACTGCAGCGGGCGCTGCTCTACGTCGGCCTCGTGGCGATCGGTTTTGCGCTGATCGTCTCGCTTGTCTTCGCCAACGGTCTATCGAGACCCATCGACGAGCTGGTGAAAGCCGCCGAACGCCTTGCGCAGGATGATCTGGATACACCCGTGCCGCATTCGCGGGGCGACGAGCTGGGAGTGCTTGCGAAGGAAATGGACAGCATGCGCCAGACGCTGAAGGATGCACGCACGGCGCTGATCCAGAGTGAACGGCTGACCACCATCGGGCGGATGGCCTCGAGCATGACCCATGATTTCCGCCAGCCCATTTCCACGATCCACGGTTTCATGCAGCTGATGGCGATGGAGGGAGTGACGGTGGAGCAGAGGAAAAACTACTCCCAGCTGGTGCTTCGCCAGATCGAGCGGATGCAGGGAATGATCAATGAGCTGCTCGACTTCGCGCGCGGGGAGGTGAGGCTCAATCTGCAGACGGTCAACCTTGAGTCCTTCCTGCAGGGGATCGTGGAAAATTTCGAACCGGAAGCGAAGCGCAAGAACATCGAGCTCCGGTGCGATTGCGGGTACCATGACACGGTGGTTGTGGACCCCGGCCGGATCGAGCGCGGGATCGACAACATCGTGCGCAACGCGATGCAGGCGGTCGACAGAAACGGGCACCTGAGAATCGCAACGCAGAAGATGGATAACCACGTGGCGATTCTGATCGAAGACGATGGGCCGGGAATTCCCGAAGATCTGCTCGATAAACTGTTCGAGCCCTTTGTCAGCCACGGCAAGCGGGAGGGCACCGGACTGGGCCTCGCGGTAACGAAAAAAGTCGTCGAAGAACATGGGGGTGAAATTCAGGTGACGACAGAGCAGGGGGTGGGTACGACGTTCAAGCTGCTCCTGCCTGTCGACGTGAAGCAGGAGGCACTGGCATGAGAAACACGGCAATTGCGGCGATCTTGATTTCAGTGTTGTTCAGCGTGTCCGCCTCCGCAAAATCCTATTCACTGGGCAGCACGGGTTTTGACCTCTCGGGAGATATGGCGGTGACGTTCCGAACCCTGGACCGCCATTCGCCCCTGAACACCAATTTCCACGGGGACGATCCGTTCAACCCTTACAGGGCGAGGCTTTTCGTTCAAAAAGGGTGGACGGACAAGATCCACCTCTCCCTCGAGTTCCTCTGGGATTCCGGGGCCGATCCGCGCGTTCAGGGCGCCTATTTCACCTTCAGCAAGCTGCTGGGTTCCGAGTCGCTGTACGCGAAGGTCGGCTTGATACCGGCTCCCTTCGGCAACTACTCGTGGCGCAGCACCTATTTCAACCAGAATCCGCTGATCGGTGTGCCCCTGTTCTGGCACTGGAAAACACCGCTTCCCGGTGACGGGCGGGCGAACAACGCAAGCCTGCTGGAATCGAAGGCGGAGGGCGCCCGTTCGCTTCCGCCGGGGTACGACGCCTGCTGGGACACGGGGATCTCGCTGCATTTCGACCGCGGCTGGTTGGAGTCCGCGGTTGCGATCACGCAGGGGGCGATGTCGGATCCGAGGGCGGCGGGGAATGACGGTTACCAGGGCATTGTGAACATCGGCCTGCATCCACTCGCCGGGTTGCGGTTCGGCGGCTCCGTGGCGGTCGGCGCATGGATCAATCCCTCCGAACCCGATTCGATCGAATCGACGTACGACGTCTATGAGTACACCTCGACAAGCGGCGGCGGCAGCGCGAGACAAACCGCCGCTAACTACGATTACGCCTATCCGAAAGCTCCGGAAGGTTACCTGGCGACGATTTACGGTGGCTATCTGGAGTATTCCTTCGGGTACTGGCAGTTCTTTTCCGAGACCGCGTGGGAGCAATGGCAGACGCCCTTCCTCAAAGAGGATTCCATCGATCTGCTGACTGGGTACCTTGAGGCACGCTACAAGATCAACGCCCAGTGGTACCTCGCCGGGCGCTACGACATCCTGCGATACAGCAAAATCAAGATTCCTGATACGTCCAAAAAGGCGACCTGGGGCTGGGACGTGAACCGTTTCGAAGCCGCGCTCGGCTACCGCGTGATCCGGGAAGGGTTCATCCGCCTTGATTACCAGGGCAACTTCTATGTGGACAGCGGCGGCCCCGAGGCTGTTCAAATCCTCGCCCTGCAATTCCTCTTTGCCTTCTGAGCCTCATTCGTCAGCCGCAAAACGGAAGAAGACAAAAAGCAGGTCCACCCGGATTCGAGTGGACCTGCCGCATGTAGTGCGCTGTCGTTCGCACGCTACCGGACGAGCACGATCTTCCTGGTCTCGTTATCCTTGCATGTTGCCTTATGCTCACCGGTGAGGGTATTCCCGGCTCCCACGAACAGCGTCAATAGACCGAACGGTGCTGTTCTCGTATCTAATTTTAGCACTTTCTCTCCTGAGCAACATTTTATTCTCCAGCCAAATGTCAAAATACTAAAACCTTAGCGAATTGCTGCTATTTAGCCATATCGCAAAATACACGAAAGTCTTCTTTCCGCCTTTACCGTCCTGAAAGAACCCCAAATACAACACGGAAATTCCTGCCGTATGAGGGAATAGCAGGTTCCTTTTTTCGTCGATCTTGGCGACGTAATGAATTGTTATTCAAAAGTTAATGTGCTAAAACCGGCTGGCATGTGGATTGCGAAAGGGGTTCTGTACGAACCCGCGAGACTACGTGCATGTTTTTCCTGGCGCTTTGCTGATAGACAGCGTAAGCGCGGAAAAATGCTTGTAAGAGCATGTTAAATAGAAGCATGGACGAGAATTGACGTCGTCCAGAAGCATCGGCAAGCGTGCAGCATTCGCAAAGGAGCGTAGACAGGCTTAATGCAGCTTCCCTTCAGCCAAGAGGAGTGGGCAAGGACACCCGAAGCCGTGCGAGCGTTCGTCCGTCAGCTGATCCGGCGAATGAGGGATTCGGATACTTCACCGGCGAACGAATTGAAGGCAGGCTCCGGGGGACAAACGGCGGAGACGGGGCACGTTCCCGCGTCTGAGTCGCGTGTACAATCCGCTCGGGAAACTAATAATCTTGTCGTCTTCATCAGCGACGCGCCGCGCAGCCGTGAAGCGAAATTGATGTACGGTCTCCGCGCTCACGGCTGGAGCGGAATCCTGCTGCATCGAGATCCGCCGACGTTCGATCCCGCACCACTTTTCACGCAGACGTTTTCCTACCGAACACCGCAAGAGGCGTTAAGCCTCGCTCGCCGTTTTGCCCCCCGCGTTTACCACCTCTTCTCGAACTGGCGGTTCGACACGGCGGAACATGTGATCGGCGACAAGCTCGGTCCGGTGATCTTCGACGACTACGACGTGATGGCGGGGATGGTCCAGCCGGAGATTGCGCAAGAACGTCATCCCGGTCAGCTCGAGAAAGAGCGCTACTGCCTCGAACATGCGGATGGACTCACCTGTCGAAGCTTGGAACTGCAATATGTGAAAAGAAGGTTGGGGTATCGGTTTGGCGGAAAGCGGATATTCGTTCCCGATGGATGTTACGGTACCATCATTCCACAGCGCCGGCCCCAAGAGAGGCCGAAGGTGGCGTACTGTGGAAACCTCTCGCCGAACGGGGAAACGAATTACCTGAAAGCAGTAGCTGAAAAGGTGGAGGAAGCGGGGATCGAACTGCACATCTTCCCCTCTCTACAAGTAAAAGCCGACAAACTCCGGGCGGAATTGAGACGCATCCTGCCAGCCACCGCGCCGGTGTACGTACATGACACATTGCCTTACGATGGACTCTTGCAGGAACTCGCCAAATGCCATTACGGCTTGCACGCATTGACGCCTGAAGATGAGGGTATCCAACAAACCTACCGGATTGAGAAGTTCGAATACGCCAGTGCCAATAAGGTGTTCGATTACGTTGACGCGGGATTGTACAGCTTTGTCCATCACGGAAAATTCATCCGTTTTCTGATGAAACGGTACCGTTTGGGCGAGCATGTGGCAGATCCTGTGGCTGTGATTTCCGGGCTTGGCGTCGGCGAATCCGTTTCTGTCCCGGATTCGTTCCTGGTCGGCGATATCGCGAAACGGCTGATTGCTTTTTACGAGGAAACAGAATATGGGTGGCGAAAAAGTGAGCATCAGTACGCCCAGGCAAGTGCGTGAGGGATTTTGGGAAGACCGGGCGAAAACCGGGACTTTCTCATCAGGTTTTGAGGATCCACACGCGGAGCGTTTAGAATGGGACGCTCTTCGGAGTGCTGTTGAAACGCACCTAGACAGACCGGCCAGCCGTCGCGTGCTTGAAATCGGTTGTCATGTTGGATACACCTCCTCGAAACTATTCAAGGTGATGGCCCCTTCGAAGTATGAAGCGCTTGATATAAGCCCCGCTTCAATCGAAACGGCGAGCCGTCATAAGCACGAATTGGGATTCCAGGAAATCAACTTTTTCGTTGCTTCCGCTGCAGAGGTTCCGCGGCCTGATGAATGCTACGACACGCTTATTTCCGTTCGCTGTATACAAAATATCCAGAATCCCGAAGAGCAGTTGGGGACGTTTCGTGAAATCGAGCGGTTGCTGGAACCAGGCGGCATTGCAATCGTCGTGGAAAACTGGCAAGAGGAACTGACACGCCTGAACGGTTTGCGTCGTGAGGCGGCGATGGAACCGATTAGCTCGCCCAATCATACCCGTTTTCTGAGGCGTTCGGAATTGATTCCCTTCATCGAACGATCCTTCGAGGTACTGGAAGAACGATCGTTTATCTCAGCCTATTACTTCGGCACCCGTTTCGCAAAATGGCTGGATCCCAGTGTGGATGCAAAAGATTTGAACAGTGAATACAACTCCTTTTTCGCAGGACTGAATCAGATACAGTTCGGGATTCGTTTGGGACCAACGATGTACATCCTGCGCAAAGGACATCGCGGAGGGAACAGAAAGTGATCCTTTCCTTTTTTCCAAAATCGAGCCGCAGCGGCAGCCAGCGGCGCGAGCTCGCGCGGAGAATCAACCCGGAAACCGACGTCTCGAGCAGCTACCGGGAGTTCGGGTTCGACTACTTCGACAACCCGGAGCACGTCATCGGCTACGGCGGGTACGAGTACGACGGTCGTTTTGCAGCGGCCGCGAAGAGGATGGTCGATCATTACGGCCTGAAACCGGGCGACCGCATTCTCGAGATCGGCTGCGCCAAGGGAACCTTCCTCATCGAGTTTCGAAAACTGGAGATGGAGGTTGAGGGAGTGGATGTAAGCAGGTACGCCGTTGAGCACGCGCTCCCCGAAATGAGGCCTTTCATCCGGCGCGGTGAGGCGAAATCGCTCCCCTTCCCGGACGGTTCTTTCGACCTCGTGATCGGCAAGGAGGTGCTGCCGCATGTGCCCATGGCCGACATCGAGGCGACGATCCAGGAGTGCATGCGGGTCTCGCGCGGGAAGCTCTTTTTCGAGATCCAGTGCGGCCGGACGAAAGCGGAGCTTGACTTCATGCAGCGCTGGGACGCCACTCACAAGATCATGCGGACCCCCCTGTGGTGGGAGGATCTGTTCGAGAGTCTTGGCTACCACGGCGATGTGCATTACAAGATCCTGATTCCGGAAGCGGATGAGGAGATGGCAGGATGAGCTGCAAGCGGGTTTACGTCACCGGAGGAGGCGGATATGTGGGCAGCGCCCTTGTCCCCGAGCTGCTCGCCCAGGGGTGCGAGGTGACCGTGCTCGATCTCTTCATCTACGGCAGAGAGGTGCTGGACTCCGTCCGGGACCACCCGGGGTTGACCCTGATCGAGGGCGACATCCGCGACCGCGGGTTGCTTGAAAAAACCATCCCCGGGCATGACGCGGTGATCCACCTCGCCTGCATCAGCAACGATCCCAGTTTCGAGCTGAATCCGGAGCTCGGCCGCTCGATCAACCTCGACGCGATGGAACCGTTGATCCAGGTGGCGAAGGCCTGCGGCGTCAGACGGTTTATCTACGCCAGCTCTTCAAGCGTCTACGGGATCAAGTCCGACCCGGAGGTGACCGAGGATCTGCCGCTCGAACCGCTTACGGACTACTCCCGTTTCAAGGCGATGGGCGAGCGCATCCTGTTCCACTACGACTCGCCAGAATTTGTCACTGTGGCGATCCGGCCCGCGACGGTCTGCGGATACGCGCCCCGTCAGCGGCTCGACGTGATTGTCAACATCCTCACCAATCACGCCTTCAACAAGCGGAGCGTCAGGGTCTTCGGCGGCGAACAGAAGCGGCCGAACATCCACATCGCCGACATGGTGGATGTCTACCTGCTGATGCTTCGCGCTCCTGCGGAAGTGATTCGAGGACAGGCGTTCAACGCCGGTGACGAGAACCACACGGTGCGCGAACTGGCGGAGATGGTGCGCAACATCGTCGGGCCGGACGGGATCGAGATGGTGGTGGAGCCGACGGACGACAACCGCAGCTACCAGGTCTCCTCGAAAAAGATCTCGGAGACACTGGGCTGGAGGCCCGCCAGGTCCATTGAACAGGCCGTGCGTGATCTGACCGGGGCATTCCGCGGCGGCAGACTGCCCGGCGCAATGGAGGACGACCGTTACTACAACGTCCGCAGGATGAAACGTCTCAACCTGAGATAAAGGAGATGCTGTGAACGTGATCGACCGCAGGCAGGAGCTGATGCCTACGCAGAAGATGAAACACTTTCCCGCCTCGACGTTCGTCGGACCTTACGAGCGGGAGCAGGTGATTATCGGGATGTTCGAGGAACAGTGGTTGTGGCAAAATCGAGACATGATCCGGGGCCTCGTCGTGGACATGTCGACGCCGCAGCATTTCCATGAGTACCTCTACACGCTGCCCACCGTCCAACGTGTCCTGATCACCGATCTTGACCAGCGGATGGTGGAAAAGCTCGGCTATCGGTCGAGGGTCGATATCGTCGGCGATTTCTGCACAGACCCCGCTCCGATGCCTCCCCAGAGCGCGGACACGATCCTCTGTCTCAGCGTGATGGAGCACGTCGAAGATCCCTTTGCGCTGATGCGGAACCTGGCGGCGATCCTCCGTCCGGGAGGGCACCTCTTCATCTGGACTCCCTTCGCCTACACCGACGGGCACATGGGACCCGACGGCCCGGACTTCTGGCGGTTCGGACGGGATGCCCATCTGCTGCTGGCGAAGAAAGCGGGTCTGGAGACGGTGGATGTCGGCCAGTTTCTCGATCTTGGCCCCTATTTCGAGCACGAACTCGGCAGGGACATGAGCGCCAAACCCTGGAACCGGGGAGTTCCGGTCGCGAACTGGAGTATTCACCGGAAGCAACAGGGGAACGGGAAGATGATACCGAGAGCCGGAGGTGACCAGTGAGCGGAAAGGCGGCGATCTATCCCGTGCTCTGCAGCGGTCATACCGGCAGCAGGCTGCTGGTCCGGCTGATGATGGCGAACGGCGTATTCATGGGCGCACAACGTTCGCCGGTGGGCGAGGATGAAGAAGTCTTCGGCCAGATGCTGTGGCAGCCTTCGCTGCAAAGAACCTATACGATGCATTGGAAATACCCGGACGATCCGCGCAACCGCGAGGCGCTGCACATAATCCTGCTTCAGGCGCACAACAAATTTCTCGCAGGTGCGCGGGCTTTGCCAGCTCCGCCTGCGGCGTTCGGTTTCAAGGACGCCACCCTGTTTCCCTACGTCGCCGCAGAGTACCGCGAACTGATGGAGCAGGACGGGGTGCGGACACGGTTCATCCATCTCGTCCGCCATCCGCTCCATTGGATGCTCTCCGGCCGCGATCCCAAAAGCCGCGGAATCCAACGGCCGTCACGCCATCCCAACTTTTCGCGGTTGAGCGACCCATTCATCCGGCTCGTCTGGTTCGACAGCCTTGCCGGACAGGCGCAGTGGAAAAACAGGAGTGTCAACCTCTCGGACTGCGAGACCTATTCCGAGGAGGAGCAGGTGATGATCGAGGCGATGATGTGGCGGACGACGAACCAGTTCAGCGCCGCTCTCGCCGACAAGCCGGAGGATTATCTGCTGGTCACGTACGAGGATCTGATCCTGGATACTCTGAACAGTCTTGCCCGGATCGGGCAGTTCATCGGGATCCCGCTCTCGCCGAGCGAGTCGGTGCGGGTCAATCAGGATCGCTTGGCCCAGGATCCGCGGGACAAGCTGAGCGCGGAATCGGTGGAGACCACGATGGGCATCTGCGGCGACCTGATGCGTCAGCTGGGGATTCCCGAAGAGCCGCCGCTGGCGATATCGAAGACAGTGGAAGTGGGGTAGAGCGGAATGAACGCCGTTGCTGAAAAGGATCGCGTGCTGGACTTAAAAGCCGTAGCGAATGAACCGGTCCGTTACGTGGATCTGTCCATCGGCGATCCAAAACTCCGCAAGCAGCTGCTCGCCGCGGTGGAAAAGACTCTGCGTAGCGGCCAGTTCATCCTCGGCTCGGAAGTCGAGCGCTTCGAGCGGCGCTTTGCCGAATTCTGCGGCGTGCATCATGCTGTCGGTGTAGCCAATGGCACCGATGCAATCGCTCTGATGCTCAGGGGATTGGGAATCGGCGGCGGAGACGAAGTGATCACCGCCCCCAACTCGTTTCTCGCCTCCGCTTCGGCGATCACCCTTGCGGGAGCGACGGTTCGTTTCGCGGACGTCGTCGAAAAGACCTATACCCTCGATCCACAGCGAGTCGAGGAGGCGATTACGCCGCAGACTCGGGCGATTCTCACGGTTCACCTGACCGGGAATCCCGCGGACATGCAAGCGCTTTCCGAGATCGCCGAACGGCACGGCTTGGTTCTGCTCGAGGACGCTGCGCAGGCAGTGGGTGCGAAATGCGCAGGAAAATCCGTGGGGTCCCTGGGGCGCGCGGCTGCGTTCAGTCTGCATCCGTTGAAAAACCTCTCGGCGGCGGGCGATGGAGGAATGGTTGCGACCGATGACGACGAACTCGCCGAGTGGTTGAGCGTCGCACGGAATCACGGTCTCGAGGACCGCGATACATGCCGTTTCTGGAGTGTCAACAGCCGCCTCGACGCGTTGCAAGCCGCGTTGCTCAACGTAAAGCTGGATTACCTCGGTCAGTGGACCGAGCGTCACCGCGAGATCGCCAAGCACTACAAGGAGCGTTTGTCGGATGTTGTCGAGCTGCCCGAAGTGGATCCAGCGGACGAGCCGGTTTATCACACGTTTGTCATCCGTGCGGAGCGTCGCGATGATCTGCAGGCGTTCCTGCAATCGGTTGGCATCGAAACCAAGGTGCATTATCCGATTCCGATCCACCTGCAACCCGCGGCGGCGGGGCTGGGGTATCGGCCCGGGGACTTCCCGGTGACGGAATCCCTGGCGAACAGCATCCTCAGCCTGCCGATTTATCCGTCGTTGAGCGATGCACAGGTTGAACGTGTAGCGAGCGAAATAAGGAGGTTTTACGGTGCCTGAGCGGATCGACAGGAAGCGAACGCTGGTCACGGGTGGAGCGGGATTCATCGGCAGCCACCTGGTGGACCGTCTGCTCGCGGACGGACATCAGGTCACCGTGCTCGACAATTTCTCAACCGGCCAACCGAGAAATGTGGAGCATCTGGCATCGCACCCCGCCTTCCGGCTCGTCGAGGTGGACGTCACCGATCATGAGGCGATCGCCGGGCATTTCGAGGGGGTGGACTGGGTGTTCCACCTCGCCGCGCTGGCCGACATCGTCCCTTCAATCCAGAATCCCGCCGCCTATTTCCGTTCGAATGTGGACGGCACTTTCTCGGTTCTCGAGGCGTCGCGCAAGGCTGGAGTCGCTCGCTTCGTTTACGCCGCGTCCTCCTCCTGCTACGGAATCCCGGACAGCTACCCGACGCCCGAGACCGCACCGATTCGTACTGAATATCCTTACGCCCTGACCAAGTTCCTAGGCGAACAGCTTGTGATGCACTGGGTCAAGGTCTACCAGCTCCCGGCCGTTTCGCTGCGGTTTTTCAACGTGTATGGCCCCCGTGCGCGCACTACGGGGACCTATGGCGCAGTGTTCGGCGTTTTTCTCGCGCAGAAACGCGCTGGAAAATCCTTCACCGTCGTCGGCGACGGAGAACAGACGCGGGACTTCACATTCGTCACCGACGTTGCCGACGCCGTCGTGCGAGCGGCGGAATCGAACCTGTCGGGTGAGATCTTCAACGTCGGCAGCGGCGGCACGTACAGCATCAACAGGCTGGTTCAGCTCCTGGGCGGGGAGAAAATCCATATCCCAAAACGGCCGGGTGAACCGGACTGCACCTTCGCCGATGTCGGCAAAATCGAGCGGCTGCTCGGCTGGAGGGCGCGCGTGAGTTTCGAGCAGGGAGTGAGCACGATGCTCGATCACATCGATGACTGGGACCGTGCTCCGGTCTGGACGCCGGAGACGATTGAAGAAGCGACCCGGGAGTGGTTCGAAAGGCTTGCCTCACGGGAGAGTGCATGAGAAAGGCTGACGGAAACGGGAACCCGGTGGAAGCGCCTCATGCTGTCGAGGCTACCGTGGCCAGAGTCGCCGGAAAGATTCTGAGCCTCGAGGACCTCGCTCAGCGTGTTCGGCAGGAGCAGGAACAGGGGCACGAAGTCGCCCACTGCCACGGCGTGTTCGACCTGCTGCACCCGGGTCATCTCCGCCACCTGCAGGAGGCGAAGAGAGCCGCGGACTGCCTGATCGTCACGATCACTCCCGACCGCTACGTCAACAAGGGACCCGGCCGGCCGGTGTTCAACGAGTTTCTCCGCGCTGAATCCCTGGCGGCGCTCGAGGTGGTGGATTGGGTGGCGATCAACGATTCTCCCACGGCGGCGGAGATCATCCGCAAGCTCCGGCCCGATATCTACGTCAAGGGATCGGATTACCAAAACGCCGAGGATGACTTGACGGGGAAAATCGTCGAGGAGCAGCAAGCGGTCGAGGAAGTAGGCGGGAGGATCTATTTCACCAACGATCTCACCTTCAGCTCAAGCAGCCTGCTGAACCGCCATTTTCAGCTGCTCGCTCCGGAGGCGGACGCGTTTCTCTCGGAGTTTCGCAAACGGTGGAGCGCGGATGAGATCATCGACTCGCTCGACAGCATGCGCTCGACGAAAGTCCTGATCCTCGGCGACACGATCATCGATGAGTATGTGTTCTGCCAGCCGCTCGGTATGGCGAGCAAGTCCACGACGATCAACGCCCGCTACATCGATTCGGAGAGCCATGCGGGCGGCGTGCTCGCGGTGGCGAACCACGTGGCCGGGTTCTGCGATCACGTCGAGCTCGTTACGCTGCTCGGCAAGCAGGATTCCCAGGAGGAATTCATCCGCTCGAAACTCAAACCGAACGTGCAGCCGACCTTCCTGATGCGTCCCGACGGCCCGACTACGAGGAAGCGGAGGTTTTTACATAAGTATTTGTATCAAAAGATGTTCGAGATGACTTTCATCGAGGATTCAATCCTCCCGCCGAAGCTTCAGGCGCGGCTTAACCAGCATCTCTCAAGCCGCCTTCCGGAGGTGGATCTCGCCATCGTCACCGATTTCGGACACGGGATGATCAGCGACTCGCCGGTGGACGTGATCGCGCGGAAGGCGAAATTCGTCGCGGTGAACGCGCAGATGAACAGCGCGAATCTCGGTTTCAACTCGATCACGCGGTACCCGAGGGCGGATTACCTCTGCATCGACCAGGAGGAGATGCGGCACGCCTACCACGACCGGTTCGGGCCGCTGCACGACCTGATCCGGCGCGCCGCCGAGCACCTCGACGCCTCGTACGTGACAGTAACGCGCGGCCACCAGGGGTCCTCGACATACATGCGGGGCAACGGAATCCATGAGACCCCGGTGTTCTCGGATCGGGCTGTGGACGCGATCGGAGCGGGGGATGCGTTCCTCTCGATCACGTCGCCGATGGCGGCGAACCGGCTTCCCGCCGAGATGATCAGCTTTGTCGGTAATGCCGTCGGTGCGCTCGCGATCCAGTACCTCGGCAACCGTGATTCCATCGATCCGGCGGTGTTGAAAAAATTCATCGTGACGCTTCTGAAGTAGGAGAGCAGGGCGAATATGTTCACGGCACCCGACGGGAGACACTATCAGCGGATCTACCACTACCACATCCGCAAGACGGGCGGAACCTCGCTCAACTGGGCGTTCTTCCGGTCTGCCGGGGGAGACGCCGAAGAGGTGTATAGCAGGTTGAACTGTGAACATCAAGCTGAGGTGAACGGTTTTCGATTTGCCGCATGGAATCGTGGACTGCTTCAGGCGGGGGAATACGATTACGGCTTTTCCCACATTCCAATGCACAGAATCGATTTGCCGCCGGGAACGTTCGCTTTCACAGTATTGCGGGACCCGGTCAAACGTGTTCTCTCACACTACAAAATGCTGCTGCAGATGCGTGACAAAACTCCGGACCACCCGGGTTTCAAGCAGGAGAAGCATCTCATCGAGAGTGGATTCGATGGTTTCCTCGAACACATCAATCCCGACGAGCTGATGCGCCAGCTCTCCATGTTTTCAGCGAAGATGGATTTGGATGAGGCTTTGTCGAATATCAGTAGATGCGATCTGGTGATGGAATTGGATTCACTTAAGGAGGGTGTTGCGGAACTCGGGAGAAGGACTGGGTGCGCCGTTGTATACTCCCACGACCGCAAGACGAAGGTGGAATTTGAACCTGACGATGAACAAATGGCCCGTCTGAGGGAAATGCTGAAACCGGAGTACGAGTTCTATGAGCAGGCTTGCAGGACGATCGTGTTCGGGCATGAAGAGAAAACCGAGCAGACGAATAAAGTGAACTCCAGCGCTCCCAGGCTGAACCTGCGGAAGAGTTTCTCCGTGCCTGTCGCCGTAGTCGCGTATAACCGGCCGAAACATACCGAGCAGGTTCTGTCCGGCTTGAAAGAGTACGGCGTCGATCGGTTGTATCTCTTTTCCGACGCACCGCGTAATGAAAAGGACGAGGAGGCTGTCGGCGCCGTCCGTGAACTTTTCCAATCCGTGAATTGGGCAGACATCGAGGTGATCGAGCGCAAAGACAATCTCGGCCTGAAAAAGTCCATTATTAAAGCTGCCGGCTACGTGTTCGAGCGCCATAAGACAATGCTTCTGCTCGAAGATGATGTGGTTCCTCTACCGACGATGTTCCCCTTCATCGAAGCGGGGCTCGAGCGATACGAAAACGTCTCCGAGGTCGCGGGAGTCTCCGGTTTCGGTCCGCCGCTGCCGGAGGCGTTTCTCGGCGGCTATCCTTACGACGCTTACTTTTTCCACCGCATGTCGAGCTGGGCGTGGGCGACCTGGCGCTCGCGCTGGAAACAGTACAATCCGGACCTCGCGGCGTTGATGAAAGAGGTGCTGCGGCGCCGGACTGATCTCACATTGGGCGGCTCGAACGTGATCGATTATACGCTCGCGGCGCTCAAGGGGAAGGACATCTGGACGCCGAATTGGATCCTGACGATGGCGATGAACAACCAGCTCTTCGTCTATCCGACCCATTCACACATCAACAACATCGGGCTCGACGGCAGCGGGATGAACGCCGGCAAGACCGACCGCTATCGGACGTCCAGGCACGATTTCGGAGAGTGCCGATTCCCGGACGACCTTGAAATTGCGGCGGAGGTCTGCGAGCTGTTTTACGGGACGCATGGACGGCCTGCGGTCGAACCTGGAGACAAGTCCGGAACCTACCCCGTCGTGCGCTGGACAGATAAGAAAAGGAGTGAACCCATCGAACAACCGACTGACGTTGAGCGGATTCGCGACGCGATGAAGCGGATCGAGGGCCACGACTACGCAGGGGCGCTCGAACAACTTGAAGCCTTGAATGGCGCTTCCGACCGTTTGCAGAACGTCCACCTGATGCGAGCCCTCTGCTACCTCAATCTGGGTCAGCCTCAGAATGCAAAGACGGCGGTGCAGCGGGAGCTGAAACTCTTTCCGGACAACCGTGAGGCGGAAGCATTCCGGCAGGCTCTCGATGTGAAAGAGATGAGCGGGCAGGAGTCGGCTGTCGATTCCGATCCGGTTGTCGATAATGATTCGGTTCACAGCGCGGTGCTGCGCCCCTCTGTGTCCACGCAAACGGCCGCGATCCGTGATCAAGGCGAAGCGGCGGTGGCGACGGCCGTGGCGGACTCCGTCGAGCAGTCGATGGAACGGGCGCGACGGGAGATGGAGTCCGGTTCGCTTGAGGCGGCCTTCCAAACGATTCACCGGGCGAAAGCGCTGAAGAAAAACGTCCGTGGGCTCGATTATCAGCGCGCGGAGATCTTCCTGAAAATGAATCGGCCTGCGGACGCTCAGGAAGCCCTTCGCGAGGAGCTTCGCCTTTTCCCCGATCATCAGGCGGCGCAAAAGCTTGCTGCGGAAATCGGCGCCGACCGGTTCACCGGAAAAGTGCCTGACGACCCGGAATTCCTTGATTTGCTTGGGAAAATCCGTCCCTACACGATGCTCACGGAGCTGAGGCTTTACAACCTCTATCGGATGGCACGGAAGGCTTGCGAGGAGGATCTCCCGGGCAATTTCGTCGAATGCGGCGTTGCGGGGGGCGGTGCGACCGCGTTGATCGCTGCAGTTGTTAAACGGTATTCCCGGCGCCCACGCAAGGTCTTCGCTTTCGATACGTTCGACGGCATGCCGGAGCCCACCGAAAAGGATCGCCAGATCAGATCCGGCATCGGAGCGGAGGAGAGCGGCTGGGGAACCGGGACCTGCGCCGCGCCGGTTGACAATGTCCACCAGATCTGCCGGGAACTCGGAGCGGAGGATCTTCTCGTTACCGTGCCGGGACTGTTCGACGCCACGCTCCCGGCATCCCGCAGCGAGATTCAGCGGATCGCCTTGCTGCACGCGGACGCAGATTGGTACGCATCGCAGCTCTCGATTTTCACTCACCTCTATGACCTGCTCGTTCCCAACGGTTTCGTTCAGGTCGATGACTATGGGTACTGGAGCGGGAGCAGGGAAGCGGTGGATGAGTTCCAGCAAAGCCGCGGATTGAAGTTCACAATGCGTGAGATCGACGGGAACGGGGTCTGGTTCCGCCTCCCGTAAAAGCTATGCTTCGCTGAGCAGGCTCCGGAACAGTTCAAGGTAGAGGCCGGCTTGCGTAGCCTGGCTGTATTTTTTCACCGCAACATCACGGCATTCGGTGCGGATCTCATCAGATTGCTCCGGTAATTGCGCGAGTACCCATTGTATGCCCTCGGCGAGGTCCGCGATGTCGAAAGGCTTCGCGAGGTAGCCGGTCTTCAGGTGATCGACCATCTCCGGTATCCCGCCGATGGAAAAACTCACCACGGGCGTTCCACAGGCGAGACTTTCGGCAACCGTGTTTGGAAGGTTGTCCTCAAGGGAGGGGAGGACGAACAGGTCCGCCGCGGAGTAGACGCCGGCGATCGTTTCCTCGTCGGCCAGCGAGCCAAGGTGAACAATGCGGAAGCGTTCCGGCAGGGATATCTCAGGCACCTTTCGGCCGAAAGTCACGAGCGCCAACCTCTGCCGAGCATCGAGTTTCCGATCCAATTCTGAAAGCGCCTCGGTCAGGTGCAGGAAACCCTTGCGATGGTTGCCCACCGAATCCGCCCCGAACAGCACCATACGCTCCTCCCGTTCCACCCCGATCCGTTGGCGCTCTGCCTCGCGGTCTCGGGGGTGGAACAGATCAAGCGGGTGAGGATTCGGGATCACATGCACGGGGAAGGGGCGGAAGAGGCTGGAGGATTCCGCCTCCCGCCGCAACCAGTCCGAGGGGGTGACAACCGTCAATGAGATCTTGTCGTAGAGCTCCTTTTTCGTATCCCAGGAACGCCGGGAGAAATCGTTCTCGTCGCTGGAACCAAGCTGCGGGCAGCTTCCGCACCGATCCCTGAATTTTTCGCAGCCCGCCGCATAGTGACAACCGCCGGTGAACGCATTCAGGTCGTGCAACGTCCAGACGGAGGGTTTGCCGGCGAGCACGTTGTGCAAGGTTGGGTAGTCGACCACACCGGCGATCCAGTGGAAGCTTACGACGTCCGCCTCACGAATCCCGCGGACGAGATCCACGCGGCTGTAGGACAGTGGATCGGTGAACGCTTCGAGACCGCCGGGACGGTCGGGGTGCGCCGCCATCGTTTGCTCCCAGCGAGCGGTCGTCGCGCGCCAGAGGTAGCGCTGCGGGTCCGACGGGAGCGCATCCACCACGCTATCGCCCTTCGGTGCGGGCGGCAGCACCAGCACGTTCTCATCGTCGCGCCGCTTGTCCATCACATACATCCGGCTCTCGACTCCGTGGCCGAGCAGCCCGCGGTGCAAACGCCAGGCGGCGGTTCCCGCACCTCCGCTATCCGACGCGGAGATCATCGCGATCCGCAGCGGAGCTCCGGGGATTCTCCCGGTCGCGGCTACGGGACGGGCGCCGGGGAGCCCTTTTTCCGCCGGGGGAGTTTCCTTTGCCGGTGGTGCTTCCGTTTCGCCGGACGCGTCATAGAGCGAGTGGTGTTCGTCCGTCCACTGATCCCGCGGGAGACGTTCGAGCAGCATGCGGCTCAGTCCGGGCTGATCCGCGACCAGGAATATTTTCGCGATTGCCGAGATTTCACCGGGCGTGTAGGGGCCGGGATCGCTCTGCATCGCATCGTGGACGGCCGAGAACGCATCGAGCACCCTGCCCGACTCGGCGATATGCAGCGCCTCCTCAATCCACGGCTTCATTGCATGCATCCTTTCGTGCTGCTGGAACGAATGGTCCGCCCTGTGTCGGATAACGCAACCTACGTGAAGCCGTGTGCGAACGCAACGACGCGCAGCCGGAGGATGCGGCTCATCGCCATGGAAACCGGCGTTTGCCTTTCCCGGCTGCAAGAATGCTGCGAGGGTCCTGAAACAAGTCGTGATATTCGTCGCGTTCCGTCACTTGCACCCTGATGGTTCCATGCCAATCTGACAGGCAGATTTTGCCTCTTTAATCGGTCTGAATTAGACACGGCCTTTGTTTTAAATGATCGAAAGTTCTTTGATAACCTTTTTTAGTAACTGTTATTAATGATCTTAACGATGGGTCTGTGATGCTGTGCGAGGGCTGTACGATGGCACGCTGGTTGCGTTCAAAGGGACGACGGGTGGAGTCTGTCGCGATGGACAGGCCGTTAAACGTCAACACGGGAAATGGAGTTGGACGGCAACGGCGATCATAACAACCGAGGCTTTATTCTGGTGACCGGATCTCACCGCTCGGGCACCACCTGGGTGGGAAAGGTCCTAAGCGCGCATCCCGCCCTCGAATACATCCATGAACCGTTGAACATGAATGTCACCCCGAGCACTTGGGGTGTGCTTCCGGTCGAACGGTCGAACTGGTACCAGCACATCGGTCCCCACAATGAGCAGGATTTCCTCCCGGCGTACCGCAACCTGATTCGATTCCGCTATGCTATTCACGCCGCTCTGGAGCGTCTGCCGTGCACCGATTCCTACTCATCCGAGGAGCTGGATGTCATCGACACGTATCATCGTTTTGCGATAGCGCATTTTCGTGGAGCGACTGCGCTGATCAAAGACCCCTTCGCGGTCGTTTCCGTCCCCTGGTTCGCGGATCGGTTGAACGCGAAAGTGGTGATTACGATTCGCCACCCGGCCGGATTCGTCAGCAGCCTCAAGCGTCTCGGCTGGTCGTTCGGTCTCGACGATTTTCTCGCTCAACCCGAGCTGATGGCGGCGCATCCGATTCCTGAGAAGGATCTGCGAGATTTTGAACGGTACAAGCGGGACGGCGACGAGGTCGCGAAGATGGCACTGGGGTGGAAACACATCCATCGCATCGTCAGGGACCTGCTCAAGACTCATCCGAATCTCGTGTACGTGCGACACCGCGACCTTGCCCTGCACCCGGCGGAGATGTTTCACAAGATTCTCGACCGGTTGAAGCTCCCCTGGGTGGCCGAGGTGGAAAAGGCGATAGGGGAGACCACGGCAAAGGGTCACCCGTCTGAATTGGAGCCGGGGAAGCATCACGGTATCCACTTGCACAGCCAGAAAAACGCACGCGTGTGGAAAAGCCGTCTGCACACCCGCGAAATCGACACGATCCGTGGTGTAGTCGATCCAGTGGCAAGCGAGTTTTTCACCGATAGTGAGTGGTAGTTGAAATCTCGGCGGAGCGCTGATAGGGTTGCGCCGAGGAGACCACGTTTTAAAGGGTTCAGCATGCCAGCAGAGAGTGCAGTGTCGTACATCGAGCGCGAAACGGATTCCCGAACCCGCTCCCGGTACCGGGTGTCGGCTCTCGTCTCGGTCTATCGTTCGCAGATTTACCTCGAAGGCCTGTTGCAGGACCTGCTCGCCCAGACGTTGTACGCCCGGGATGAGTTGGAGATTGTCGTCGTGGACAGTCACTCTCCGGACGATGAAGACTGGCGGATCGTTGACCGTTATGCGAACGTCCACCCTCACATTCGGGCGATACGGACCCTCGAGCGGGAGACGCTATACCAGGCGTGGAACCGTGGCATCTCTGAGTCGCGCGGAGAGTACCTGACCAACGCCAACACCGATGACCGGCACGCCTCGAACGCTTTCGAAACCCTGGCGAGCGAGCTGGACAACTACCCGGAGGTCGATCTTGTCTACGCCGACGTGCTGATCTCGCGAATCCCCAATGCGCCGTTCCACGAGGTACCTGCGGAGGAGTACTTCCGGACACCCTCCTATGTAGCCCCGCACCTGCTGCTCTACTACAGTTTCGGACCACAGCCGATGTGGCGCAAATCGGTTCATTCGCTGGTGGGGACGTTCGATGGGTCGCTGAAGGCGGCGGGAGATTGGGATTTCGGGTTGAGACTGGCGCGGCAATGCCGGGCGAAAAGAATACCGCAGGCACTGGGGGCGTTCCTGGTCACCGAGGACAACATTTCCTTCCGGGATTCGACCATGCGGGATGAGAGCCTTGCGGTGATGAACCAATGGCAGACTCCTGAAAACGTCGAGCGGATGTATAGGATGGAGGGGATTGTCCCTTCCGATGCACGCTCGAAGGCGGAGATTCGGCTCGACATGGGAGTTCGCGCGCTCGAGTTTGTCAACCCGCTCGGGGGACGGAGACGCCACCTTCAGTTCGCACTCAACTGCTTTCAGCAGGCGCTCGAACTGGCGCCGAATTGGGGAAAAGCTATAAACAATCTCGGCGTCACTCTGTCGCTGGCCGGACAAGCGGAGCAGGCAGCGCGGCTCTTCGAACAGGCAGGCGGCATGGATCAGTGTCCGGAAGCGAAGGCTAATCTGCGGCGGCTTAGAGAGGCGTTGAATCCGATGGATGTCTACGCGGGACTGCGCCCTTCCTTCTCGACGTTGTGCCTTCCAACAACGTTTGACGCGGCGGCGGGGCGAACCTGGAATCCGCAAACGTCCCCGAAGCATCAGGAAACAGCGTCGAAAACTCCCCTCATCGCGCGGAAAGATTCAACTGTGAATCCGTGAAACTGCGCCTATCGCCGGCGGCGCAGAAAGCCCACCTTCGCTACAGTGCCTTTCAACTCGCATCGTCTGGTTGCAAGTCGTATCGCTGCGTCAGTTGGGAGGTTTGGGCGCTTGCGATTTTGAGGCCGCTTGCCGTTCCTGGTACAGCCGCTGAACCTCGAGAGCGTTTTCGGCAATCGTTTTCGGCGAGCGCACGGTTTGATGGAGTCGGCGGATTTTCTCTGGATCGCCCAGCAGGTCCTCGAGGATCGCCCGCAGTTCTCCCGCCTTCTCATTGGTGAACATGTACCCATCGAGCCCGTCGCGCACGATCTCGGGAATTCCGCCGACCCGCGAGGCCAGCACCGGCATCCCTGCGGAGAGCGCCTCCTGCAACGTGAGCGGATAGTTCTCCCGGCGCGAGGGAATGAGCGCGACATCCGCGCCGGCGTAAATGGCTGGAAGGTCCTCGGGCGCGAATTCTCCGCGGTAGCTCATCGACGGGTGGCGTTCGAGACGGGCAAGAATCTGCTTGAAGTACTCCGGTTGGTAATCCCTGCCATACACCCGCAGTTCCCAGTTCTTCCGTGACAGTTTCTCGAAAGCGTCCAGCATCACATCCAGCCCTTTGCGATACTGGATCTGGCCGCAAAAGACGAAAACGATCCTCTCCGGGTTCAACGGTCGCCGTTCATCGATGTTCAGCGGCAGCCATCCCAGCGGCAGCACGCGCGCGCCCTGCATCCCGTACTGCTCATGGATTTGCGCGAGGAAGCGTGAGGGGGAGGTGACGACATCGATGTCGTCGAACGCGCGGCGCAGCTTCTCGTGACGGTCGCGCTGGAATTGAACATAGGGTTCCTGACGCACGTTCGGATTGAATCCGGTCATGCAAGCCGCGCATTTCCCGGGCGATTCGGGACCGCTGCATTCTCGGCCACGCGTGTCGATCATATGACCCATCGAACAGAGCAGCCAATAGTCGTGCAGTGTGGCGAAACTCGGAATGTTCAGCTCTTTTGTCACCGAGGGCAGTCCGGAACTCAGCCGGTAGAGTAGGTGAAAATGGACAGCGTCGAACCGCTCACGGATCAGCAGGTCGCGGAAGATCGAATCGATCCGCGGGCTGGAATAGGCGTGCTGTGGATGGACCCGCATGTCCTGCGCGCTGTCGTCCACGACGAGCTGGTACACGGGAACGTTCTCGTAGCGGTCCTCGAGCAGGTCGTACGCTCTTGCACTCTTGGGTTTTGCGTCCGACGCGTTGAGCGCGTAGAGCACACGAACGTCGTTCCCCAGTTCGATCAATTGCTTCGCGAGGTGAAAGGCGTACAGTTGAGCGCCGGCAAAACGGTACGGGGGAAAGTCATGGCAGACGAACAGGATCTTGCGCGCGCGTCGTGAGGGGACGCTGGAATCGGCAGGGGGGGCGCCCGAGGACTCCCTGTTTCCGAATTCGGTGGTGGAACGTCCGCTCACTCCACGGGAACTCGGCAGGGGGTTCGGCCTCGCGAGCAGCTCGTTCAAAACGTCGCGGCGGATCAGGCTGGGGGCGATCTGTGGTCCCGCCAACAGTTCATCCAGGTCCGGCAGGTCGGTGCGGTACAGTTCGCTGTTGCCCTCGAGGATCTGCCGTTTTGCGTTCCGCTCGCGCTGTGCGTCCTCCGCGAACCAGCCGCTGATGGAGCCCTCGTTGTGCCGCTGGTAGAAGAACAGGGGACGGTAGACCTGGGCGGGCCGGTAGCCGTGACGCACCGCCCGAATCCAGAAATCCCAGTCTTCCAGTCCGCCCGTCATCTCTTCGCGCAGCCCGTCCAGCCGTTCGTAGACGTCGCGTCTCAGCAGGTTTGTGATCGTGAACTGATTCCGTGAGAGCAGGATCCTCGGGTTGTACTGCTCGAAGCCGAAGATGCGGTTGACGTCGCCGTACTGTACGGTGATCGGTGCGATCCACGCTGCACAGGGGTTCTTGCCGGCTGCCGCCAGTGTGCTCTCGAGGAACCGGGGCGCGAGGGAGTCGTCCGAGTCCAGCATCACGAGGAACTCGCCCGATGCCTTCTCAACGCCGGCGTTGCGTGCCCCGGGACGGCCCCGGTTTCGCTCCAGCGTGACGATCTGCACCCGGTACGCGGGATAGGCTTTCTGAATCGACTCGAGCTCGACCGCGGTGTTGTCCGTGGACCCGTCGTCCACGAAGATCACCTCCCAGCCTCCTTCGGTCTGGCGGACGACGCTCTCGAAGGCGTGGCGGGCTTCGCTGCCCCGGTTGAACACGGGGATGATAACGCTCACCCGTGGCGGGGTGGCAGGATCCTGGGGTTGCGCCTGTTCTTCCAAGCCGTCAAACGTCGCCACCTCCCGCAGCCAGCGCATGACAGCGGGCGCGTTTTCGAAGGAGGCAGTGCGGCGTACCTCATGCTCCCAGTCGGAGGTGCCGCTCGCCTCTTTCAGACGCTGGAGTGTCTCGCGCTCGCGCTGGTTGCGCCATTCATCGCCAAGCAGCCGCTCGAACTGGCGCATCAGGAGGACCGCCTCGGTGGACACCGGAGACCGGTCGAGAGCCTGCTCCACCACGGCCGCGGCATCCTCGACACGCCCCTGGTTGGCAAGCTGAACCGCGTGCTTCAGCGATTCGTCCCCTGTCGCGGTTTTTTCCGTCCGCAGCGTCTGATCTCCGGCGTTCGGCATCATCGCTTACTCCGTCGCACCGAGAACGGGGTGTGGGCGTGGAACCGGGAGGTCGACAGCTTTCAGGATTTGCAGCGAAGCGCGTTCCGCTGCTTTCCCGTCAATGGGGCCCACGAGCCTGGGACCGTAGGCGGCACGCAAATCCGCCTTTTCGCCCGGATTGGCAAAGCTTCGCTCCACTGCGGCTATCGTTTCCTCCACCGTTGAAACGCGCAGGCCGACGTCCCGCCACGCGTACTCGATGTCGTTGGGATCGTAATGGGCGAAGGAGGTTTGCAGCGGGTTGTCGACGAGCACCACCGGCTTATCCAGGGCGATCGCCTCCATGAAGGCGCTGGAAACGTCGCTGATCACAACGTCCGCTGCGATCAATGCGGGGGTCAGGTCGACCGCTTCGACAAAATGAATCCGTTCCTCGACTGCGGAGATCAGCCGGTACATCTCCACCCAGACCGCGGGAGCCATGCCGTGCAGCTTGATCAACAGGTGGCGTTTCGGTCGGTCGGCGACCAGGTCCCGAACCCGATCGGCGAGCAGGGGCACGGCGGAGAGTTCGAGATTGAACGTTGGCGCCAAGGTAATCACTTCGGCGTTCTCGCCGATCCCGAACGCCTTTCTCGCCGATTCGCGGGTCAGCTCGCCGCGTCCGATCGGGTCAAACTTGACAAATCCGGTCGCGACGACGGGCGGTTTCAGCACCTTTCGCAGCACTTCCGCGTGATGTTCCCCGGGAACGCAAATCAGGTCCAGACCGTTTTCCCGGAGTACGTTCGCGGCGGTCGTGTAGAATGTTCCCTTGCTGATCAGGCCGTGGTTGACATTGATGAATTTGCCGCCCCAGAAGATTCCGCCGAGGTCCGCGTCCGCGACGATGGTTGCGTCCGGGGACCACGACGCGATTTCCGACTCGGGTATCCAGGCGATTCCCCGGTTCTCCAGGTCAAGGATCTGCTCCTCCGTCAGGCCGACTCCCGGCAGGGATTCGCGCGGCGGAGCGTAGGGGGGAGAGGACACACGGATCTCCAGATCGGGAGAGTTGTCCGCCAACCAGCAGCGGACCGGTTCCATGTGCGGCAGATGCAGGTTGCGTTTTGCGTAAAACAGGAGGCGACGTCCCATGTGCCCTCGCCTATCCAATCCGTTTCCTCTCTCGCTCACGCCCGGCGAATCCGCGAACCCTCCGCCGCCGGTGCTCCATAGTTGAGCACGGCGGAGACGAGGCGCTCTCGCACGCCGGTTCCGTCCGAGTCCACGATGTCCCGCACGGTGGCGAACAACGGCAGCGGGAGGTTCAGCTCCTGCAGCCGCGCTACGGTCTTCAACATTTCCACCCCCTCAACCACCATTCCCACCTCTGCGAGCGCGCTCTTGGCATCCACTCCCCTGGCCAGCAGCACGCCGAACCGCCGGTTTCGCCCCGAGGGGCTCAAGGACGAGGTGATCATGTCGCCGAGTCCGGCGATTCCGTACACCGTCGCCTCGTCAGCGCCCATGAAGGTGGCCAATGTGGCGAACTCGCGCAGTCCATAGGTCATCAGCAGGCTGATGAAATTGTTTCCCAGCTCGCATCCTTCCGCCAGGCCGACCGCGATGGCAAGCGTTCCCTTCAGCGAAGCCGCGAGCTCGACTCCACGCAAGTTCCGGCTCGTTTCGAAGACAAACCGGGGATGCTGGAGCATCTGGGCGGCGCGCGAAAGCGCTTCCAGCCGTTTCCCGGCGAGTACCGCGCGCGCGGGCTTGCCATTCGCGATTTCCCTCGCGATGTTCGGCCCGGACAGGGCGACGACGTCCGAGTGCGGCAGCAGGTCGATCAGCACCTCGCTCATCGTGCGCAGCGTGGAATGTTCAAATCCTTTCGCGCAGTTGACGACAATGCTCTTTTCGAGATGGGGGATCAACGGCGTGACCGCTGTTCGGACCTGGTGGCTGGGCACCGCGATCAGCAGCAGGTCCTCCGGCTTCAGCCCGATGGCTTTTACGGAGACGACCTGCAGACCCTCCGGCAGACGGAATCCGGGCAGGTATCGGCTGTTTTCGCGGGAGTCGGTCAGCCGCCGCGCCTGATCCTCCGTCCGCGTTACCAGGATCGTCGGCCGGCTCTCGGCGTAGAGGCGGGCAAGCGTCGTTCCCCAGTTGCCAGCGCCGAGGACGACGATTCTTCCCGTGTGTTCTGCGGTTTCCGAGAGCATCCTGCGCGTCCCTTCAATGGATCGGTTCGGGAACGAGTCCCATCCTCCGGGCCGCTTCGAGAGCGGCGGGGTGGCTGGGATGATCCGCGAGAAATCCTTTCAGGTGTCGAACAGCCATTTCCCGCTCGCCCCGATTTTCGTAATGAAGCGCAAGGCGAAACCTGCCGTCCTCCTCCGCGGAGTCAGCTGACTGGCCTTGCGAAACCGCTGAAGGCGCAGTTCCATTTCCCGGTCGCTTTTTCTCGGAGGGAACGATGCGGCCCACCCATTCCGCGAGCTCGCGAATCCTGCGTTCGGTCTCGGCGATTTCACGGTGGGTCAGCGGCATCATGTGCCCCCACACCGGAGGACGGGTCCAGCTCGGATGGGTCATCACCACATCAGCGGCAATCCCGATGCCTGTGTGAGCAGCCTCCAGCCGCCCCAGCGAGAGGTTTCGCATGACGGCGCGCCAGGTTTCCGAGCCTGTACGCAGGACGGCCGCGTCCAGACGCGGAGCGGTTACGGCACGCAACGCGACGCCTGCCTGCTCCACGGCGAGTTTCCTGTCCAACTCCCTCGTGGAAGCTCCCTGCGCGAGGTGCATGTGAAGCAGGATGCGGGGATCCTGGGCCGGCGCGGCTCCCGGCATCAGCGGGGCCACACCCGTCAGCTCCGGAATGCGGCGCAGATGGTTGAGCAACCGCAGCAGCCAGCGATGCCCTCCGTGAACACCGGGATGGAGGACAACGCAATAGGGCAACGCCGCGAGTTCGCCCTCGATTTCAGAGAGCTTCCTGCAGGGCACGATTGTGGTCCTGTCCGGCCACTTGGACCGGATCTCCTCGTATCGCGCCGCATCCTCATCCTGCACCGCCAGGAACGCTCGAACGGGAACGCCGCCGTGGGTAAACAGCGATTCGAGCGTTTCTTTTGCGGCATCCGTGTCTCCGGCCCCGACCGGGATCAACGCCGCCGCCTGCGGCGCCTCCCCGTGCTTCCGGCTCCGCTTCTCGAGCAGCCGTGCCGTCGCCTCGATCACCCGGTTGATCGCGAGCCCATCGTCCACGCTGATCAGCCTCGTTCGCACCTCTTCAATCGCCTTTGCCGAGGCGCTGGGATCTGCGATCACCCTTTGCACTTCCTGTTTCAGGCCGCCGATGTCGCGCGCCCGGGGGAAGAAGGTCCGGAATGAATACTCCGGATCCACGCGGTCGAACCCGGGATGCTCACGCTGGTTGGGGTTGTCGAACAGCACGACAGGGATCCCCAGTGCGGCCGCCTCGAAGCCGATCGTGGAGACATCGGTGACCACCACGTTCGCCAGTCGCAGGTACGGTTGGATATCCACTTCGCGGGCGAGCATTACGTTCGGGTTTCGCTCGGCCAGCGCTTCGTGAGCCTGCACAGTTTCAACGTCGCTATCCGGGTGCAGCCGCACGATCAGCAGGTTCTTTTCATCGGCCAGCGATCCGATCCGCGTCCAGAGCAACGGCACCGCCGAGAGTTCCGGCTCATGCGAGGGGGCATAGAGGATCAACATCCTCGCTGGATCGATGCGAAGCTGGTGACAGAAAATCTCCCGGCTCGGCAGCCAGTTCGCTGACAACGGATCGAGGGACGGCAGACCGACGATTTCTGTGGGTGCGAACAGGGTACCGCCGCTGCGAAGCCTGTCGGCGTGCCACGGGCCCGGCAGCAGGATCAGGTCCGCGAGGTTGTCCACGTTTCCTGCCGGGCGGTTGGTGAATCGCCTGCCTCCGCCACGGACGCCGGACGGAACCCGCACCAGCAGCCCGCAGTCCTCGAGCAGGTTTTCCACCGGATCGAAGGTGAAAGTGATTTGCGCCGACGCTTCTCGGGGATCGTCATACAGGGAAATCCCCAGTTTACGCAGACGAGCCAGGGCGTTCTCGGCGAGGCCCACATGATTCTCCGGATCATGCGGCGTCACCGAAAGGGCAAGGTCCCAGGGGCCGCCGTGCCGCAATGCGTGCGCAAAGGGCAGAGCGGCGCCTAGGTTGCTCGCGCGGTGAATGTGAATGAGAGCTCGTGCCATGAAGTCTCCGCTTGTCTTCGCTCCGATGCCGATACAGTCCACCCTGGCCTCTCGATAATCGAGAGTCTTCCGTACCTTTGATAGAGCAACCCCTGTACCACTCTAACATCTTGTAAATACAGGAGCAAATCGGAGGGAAAGTCGTGAAATCTGCCGGGAGAAAGGCATGTTTTGCCCAATCGTCCCCTGCTGGAGAACCGACCGGGTTAATTCCAGAAATGCCAAGGAGTTCTTGCTACTCCCTCGTTCATTCTCCTCCGTCGGGGCCGTCGGGCAGGGTTTCGTCCGCTTCGGGACGAGGAATCTGTTCGGGGGGCTTTGTTCGGACCAGCTTCTTCAGTTCGGCGCTTGCGAGCTTGATGAACGCTGGAGGTGCGCTTCCATCCCGCTCCGCCCCGAAATAGAGGGTCGTGTGGGGGAAGGGGATCTCCACTCCCTCTTCGTCGAACCGGCGCTTCACCCGTCTTCTGTACGCTCGCGCGACGTCCCATTGCTGGAGCGGCTGGGTCATGAACCGAACCTTGAACAGGATGTCGGAATCGTTGAACGCATCGATCCCGAACACCTCCGGTCCGTCGAGAATGGATCGGGAAAAATTGGGGTCCTGCCTGAGTTTTTCGCCCTCCTCGCGAAGCAGCTGCATTACCCATTCGTGGTCTTCCCGGTAGGCGACGCCGATGTTGATCAGGGCTCGTGAATAATCTTTGGTCAGGCTCGTTACTGTCGCGATCTCGCCGTGGGGGATGACGTGGACCTTCCCCTCGAAATCCCTGAGCACCAGGGTCCGCAGCGTGATCTGTTCGACCAGTCCGGTTTTTCCCGCGGCCTCGATCACATCGCCGACGCGAACGTGGCCCTCGAGCAGGAAAAAGAACCCGTTGAGCACATCCTTGACGAGGGATTGAGCGCCGAAACCGATCGCGAGGCCGACCACTCCCGCGGCGGCGATCAGCGGACCGAGGTTGATCCCCAGCTCACCCAACACGAGTGTGATTGCAAGTGTAAGAATTGCAACGCCTAACGCGCTCTGCAAAAGGCTCGATAGGGTGTTGACGCGTTGCGCCGTGACATGGCTGCTGGAGGCGGTGCGCGCGGCGAGACGGCCGATCAGTCGGCTGAGGAGCCACCAGATGAGCCAGGCGACGACGAGGATGAGTATGATACGGAGCACAATAGGGGCCCATAAGTTTAGATTATCTAATACTTTTTGCAACGAAAAAGAGGATAGTCTCATGATCGTTTCCCGGAGGTTGAACGCGGCTGAAGTGTCTGTGAATTTCCAGACTTCGCGTCCGCAGTGCAAGTGGTGCTCCGCAGGAGGCGGAAATTAAGGAGCGCGGGGGGCTTTTCCCCGGCGAAGGGGAGCCCGCAACGTCGACTCTCCTGTGAAATTTCCATGACAATTGCCCGTCTGCGGAAAACGTATTCTTTCGCGTGTACCCGCCCCCACGGGACCGCAGACGGATGAATCGGACCTCGGTTCGCAATGGACCGGGGTCCGATTTCCGCGGCCCGAAAAGGGATCGGGGTGATTCAGAAGGGGACGTGGGGCCTTTAGCGGCATAGGGGGCTGCACAGGGAGAGCGGGAACGGGCATGCACTGCTTTGTGAAAAGAATATACAACCTTGCACTTTTTACTCTATTCGTCGGCGCATCGGCCCAGGCGGGCACGCTCGGTGGAATCGTCCTCGACGACAGCACCTCGAGACCTCTTCCGGGAGCGGACGTGCGCCTGTCGGGAACCCGCATCGGCACGGCAGCCGACCTCGACGGGCGCTTCACGCTCCCATCGGTTCCGCCCGGCGAGTGGAAGCTCGAGATCAGCCACGTCGGGTATGCCACCGTCACCCGGCCGGTCGCAATCCATGGCGACGCACTACTCGTAGTCTCAATCCGGATGAAAGCCAACGCGGTGAAGCTGAACGAGGTGGTCTACACGGCGACCCGCACGGAGCAGCTGCTCAAGGACGTTCCCGTCAGCACCGAGCTTGTCACCCGGTCCGAGATGGACAAATCGGTGGCGCTGACCGCGGCGGACGCGCTGGAGAGCCAGATCGGCGTCGATGTCCGCGAGGATTTCTCAGGACAAGGTGTGATGCTCCAGGGCGTCGATCCGCAACGGGTGTTGATCCTGGTGGATGGAAACCGGGTGATCGGGCGGATCAACGGCAGCATCGATCTCGATCAGATTTCCACGCAGGGCATCCGCCAGATCGAGGTTGTCAAGGGAGCGATCAGCACGCTGTACGGGAGCGAAGCGATCGGTGGGGTGATCAATGTGATCACGGCCGATCCGGTCGATCCGCTGCGGCTGGACGTCGACCTCACCGGCGGGGGATGGCTCCCGTCGGGGTCGTCTGCGATCGGGGCCAGGACAGCGAATCCGGCCGTGGATTTCAGCTGGAAGCGCGGAGCGGTCGGTATCCGCGGCGGGCTCCAGTATGAGAACAACGGGATCATGGACATCGACCCGAGCACGCCCCAGACCGAGGGAACGGCGCAGTCGGAGCGAAGCGGGGGAAACCTGCGCGCGGACGTGAATCTCAGTCCCACCACCACGCTGATTCTCAGCGGCCGCCTGCTCCACGAAAACCAGGTGTGGCTGGAAGACACCGGGATTCCGGGGATCAATCTCGTCCGGGATGACGAGGAGTTGAATGTCCGCAACGAACTATCCGCGGAGCTGACCGGCAGCCGATCCTGGGCGGACCGCTACTCGGTGAAGCTGTACCGCTCGACGATGTACCACAACTGGGCCAAGTACACGCAGCAGAGACACCGCCGTCTCGATTTGAGCAGGAACCAGGAGGACTACAACCAAGTCTCGCTGCAACTGACTCGCACCGTGCATCCCGCGCACCGACTGACCCTGGGGGCGGACGCCTACCTCTGGGGGATCAAGGCCCGAACCGAGATGACGCTTGTGGACGGCGGAACGCCTGCGCTGAACGTGGACGATTTCTCCTCCGACCTGAACGCCTGGGATGGTTTCGCGCAGGATGAATGGACAGTCGCGCGAAAGTGGATGCTGGTCCCCGGCGTTCGCTACGAACGGCACCAGATTTACGGGGAGAACATCAGTCCGCGCTTCTCTGTGATGTGGTCGCCCACGGAGGCGATCCGTGTCCGGGCGAGCGCGGGCAAGGGCTATCGCGCGCCATCCGCCAAGGAGCTGTATTTCACGTTCAACCACAGTTCCGTGGGCTATGAGGTGATCGGCAATCCGAACCTGCAGCCCGAGACCTCGACAAACCTCGATCTCTCTCTGGAGCACACGGTTGAAAACCGCAGTACGTCGCGGATCAGCGTCTTCTACAACGACCTCCGCAGCCTGATCGATTTCGACAGCCTCACCTCGACCGACACCTACTACGTGGGCATTTACCAGTACGAGAACATCACGAGCGCGTGGACGGCGGGCGTCGAACTGGAGCAGAGCTTCAGACTTTTCCGCCACCTGGACATGAGGGGCGGCTACAGCTATCTGGCGACGCACAACCGTGAGACGGGCGGGTCGCTGCTGCGCCGCCCAGCCCACACCGCCCGCTGGGAGCTGACGTGGACGCCCCCGCAGTGGAGCGTGCGGGTCTGGGGACGCTACATCGGCAAATCCCTGTTCCAGGATCGCTTCAACAGGGACAGCCAGACGAGCGACGAGTACACCGAACCCTACTCGATCTGGTCGCTTGCGGTCAGCCGCCGGTTTTCCGGGGGCATGACGCTGATCGCGAAGGTGGACAATCTGCTGGATACGGTGAACCCGCGGTATGGCCCTTTCCAGGGCCGAATCGCGACAATCGGCTGGCGATGGTCGTGGGTGCCGAAACTCGGGGCATGACCGGCCAGAGAGATCTTGAGTACAACCGCGCGCCCGGACGGAGAATCCGGGACAACGGAAGCAAGGAGCAAAGAGATGAGGAAGAGTTCGCTGATGGTAGTGGTCTCAGCGGTCACAGTCGGATTGCTGATGGGAGCCTGCTCGAACAACAGTTCGAACGACGTCTCCGGTCCGTCCAACGACACCACTGACACGGCAACCGTCTGGCAGGGGAATGACGGATCCTGGTACTCGATGATCAACGCAACCAGCTACGACAGCTACGCTTACTTCAGCCTGCAGAACAGGGAGATCGTCGCGCTGACCGACGAGGAAGCGTCCGCATCCTCCGACTGGGATATCGCGTTCTCACGAATCAACGGCAAGCTGAACGGCGGAGTTTCCGGCCCCGGCGGCATGGTCGGTGTGGATCTCGCGGATATCGGGGACCCGGACAGCACGGATTTCGAAGCGGTGACAACCGCGCCGCAGGTTCCCAGCGACGCCTGGGAGAGCGACCAGGAGAACCTCGCCGTTTCGAACTGGTACGTCTATCTCCCCGAACAGGGACACATCCTGCTGCCCACTCACGACCTTTATGTGATGGTCACCGCTCAGGGAGATTACGCCAAATTCAACGTGGACACCCTGTACGGCGGCGGGATGCCGCCCGACATGGGCACCGTCGAGATCACCTATGTCTTCCAGCCGAACGGCAGCACTGACCTTTCCGGAGACCCCCAGACCGCCGTGCTCGACATCGGCGCGAGCACGGGGTATTTCTCATTCGCCAAGGGCGGCCTGATCGACGTCGCCGATCCCTCCACCTCCACGGCATGGGACCTCGAATTCCAGGGGTATGAATGCAGGATCAACGGCGGAAACAGCGGTCCGGGGAACGCCTCCGTGTACCCGATGTATCTCGAGACGAACGACTTCGCTTCGGTCTCGACCGCTCCGCAGGGAGGAGGCTACTTCCCGGACGCGATCCAGTCCATCTTCGGCGCGCCCAATATTCCGGGGAGCGAATGGTACAACTACGATGAGACCGTGCATGTCATCGAAACCCGCGGACACGTGTACATCCTGAAGGCCGCGGACGGCACGCTGTGGAAGCTCGCTATCACGGGCTATTACCGTGTCGTGGACGAAATCCCGATCAGCGGTTGGATTACGGTTCGCTTTGACGCGCTCACGAACTGACCGCTGAATCTTCGCAGCCCGCACCGCCGTTTATACCCCCTAAGCGCGGTGCGGGTTGGTTTCTTCCGGACAATGGAGTCCATTCGAGACGAGGCGGCGATGAGACTGCAAACCCTCCACTACCTGCCGTTGCTGACGACGGCGCTCTCCGCGTTCTTTTTCATCCATCTGTTCCGGCGATGGTCGATCAGCAGGGACCGGCCAATGTTCTGGTGGACACTGGGGATTCTTCTCTACGGGGTTGGGACGTTGCTGGAGAGCCTGATCACGCTGCTCGGCAACTCCATCTTTCTCACCAAAGCGTGGTACATCGCGGGCGCCCTGTTCGGAGCCTACCCACTCGCCCAGGGCACGGTATACCTGATGCTGAAACAGCGGACAGCGGACCGCTGGACGATGGGGACTTTGCTGTTCGCGACCGCAGCGGCCGTTCTCGTTATCCTCTCGCCGGTTCGTGCGGAGGCGCTGCTTCCGGACAAACCGTCCGGGGCGATTCTCGGCTGGTCGTGGGTGCGCCTGCTGACGCCGCTGCTCAACGGGTATGCCGCGCTGTTTCTCGTTGGAGGCGCCGCGCTCAGCGCGATCCGGTTCGCCCGCGTCCCCGGCATGGGTATCAAGGCGGGAGGGGCGGCGATGATCGCGCTCGGCGGGTTGCTCCCCGGCATCGGAGGATCGCTGGCAAAAACCGGTCTGGTGGAGGCACTTTACGTGGGTGAATTGATTGGGCTCATATTCATCATCATGGGCACTCTCACGTACGGCCGGAGAAGATCGCGTCCTGCGGTGGAGCGGGAGGTGTCCGCGGCCTGAATCCGTTGCGAGTCGGAACGCATGAAACGTCCCCGCGATACCACGCGAGCTCAACTCCTGCTCTTCGTGCTGCTCACGCTGTTTCTTATCGTCCAGGTGAGCTGGTGGATCATTTTCCAGATCCGCAGCGGGGAGCGGCTCGCCTCGCTTCAAGAGGACCTGTGGAAACGGCAACTTTCCACGGCTCAGCTCTGGGCCGGGGTCCACACGAACGAACCCGGCTCCCTGCAGCGCTGGCTCGCCAGCGCCTTCCCCGATCTGGCGGTGACCGACGACGGCAAGATCATGATCAATCCGACTGCCGAGAAAAGGTTGCAGGATGAGACTCAGCGCACGGTGCGGATGTTCCTCTACGAGGGCGTTTTTTTCTCCGCGGTGCTGATTGCCGGCACTTTCTTCATGTACTGGACGCTGCGGCGCGAACTGACCTTCGAACGGCGGCAGACAAGCTTTCTCTCGGCGATCAGCCACGAACTGAAAACCCCGATCACAGCCCTTCGCCTTTACGGCGAAACGCTTCAGCGGCGCGAGCTGCCGCGTGACCAACAGGTGGAAATCCTCGGCTCGATGAACCAGAACCTCGACCGGCTGCAAAGCCTGATCGACCGGCTGCTCCAGGCCCGTGCGATGATCACGTCGCGCCCGGAAAGAAAACGGGAAGTGATTCATGCAGCCGACGAGATCCGGGAAGCTGTGAAGCATGTTCGCGAGAGCGTCGGGGAGCTGTTTGGCATCGAGTTCCGGCTCGCTCTCGACGAGACGCTGCGCCTGTTCATGGATTCCGAACAATGCCGGATCGTAGTCAGCAACCTTGTCGAAAACGCGGTCAAGTACTCTCCGGAGGGCGGCAGGGTCACACTGACCTGCGTGCGGCGTGGACGCCGGGCGAAACTGAACGTTGAGGATCAGGGGAGAGGGTTCCGGCGACGCGAGCGGAGGCGCATTTTCGACCGCTTCTACCGTACGGAGAATGAAGACACCCGCCGCACTTCCGGGTCCGGCCTCGGGCTCTATCTGGTCCGCGAGATCGTGCGCAGCTACGGCGGAAGGGTCGCTGCAAAAAGCCCCGGCGAGGGACAGGGGGCGACATTCACCGTGACCCTGCCGCTGGCCTGAAGGAGATTGGATGAGTTCGCGGATCCTGATTGTCGAGGACGAGGACCACATCGCACGGGGCTTGAAAATCAACCTCGAGGCGGAGGGATACGCCACTGATCATGTGGGAGACGGCACGTCCGCGATCGACCGCATCCTCGAGGACCCTCCCGATCTCGTGCTGCTCGACGTGATGCTTCCCGGGGCGAGCGGTTTCGAGGTGGCGGAGCGAGTGCGCGGCTCCGGGTCCCACGTGCCGATCCTGTTTCTCACCGCGCGCGACCGTGAGGATGACAAGCTTCAGGGTCTCGAAGCGGGGGGCGACGATTACCTGACAAAGCCGTTCAGCCTGCGCGAATTGTTGGGGCGGGTGCGGGCGATCCTGCGGCGGCAGGGCTGGTACGAAACCCCTCCCAAACAGGGCGCCACCTATTCCTTCGGAGGAAACACTATTGATTTTTCAGCGTACCGCGCCGAAACTCCGCGCGGCTCAGTTGTGTTGACACAGAAGGAGTGCATGTTGCTCAAGCTGCTGGTGGAGCGGGAGGGGGAGGTCGTTGACCGTGAGGCCATCCTCGACACGATCTGGGGGTACGACAGGTTTCCGACGAGCCGCACGGTGGACAACCTGATCCTCAACCTCCGGCGTTATTTCGAAGAAAATCCCAAGCACCCCCGTCATCTCCTCACCCAATACGGCGCGGGCTATCGCTTCATCCGCACACCGGAATCGACGCCATGAGCGGACAATTCACGATTCGGGACATACGGCGGAAGTACAACCGTTTCGCGCCGGTTTACGATCTCTTCGAGGGCACGGCGGATCGGCTGGCGGGGATTCCTCTGCTGCGGCGAAAACTTTTTCGCCGGATTAACGGCCCGCTGCTCGAGGTAGGAGCCGGAACGGGAAAAACGCTGCGGGCGTACTCCCGTCTTCGGGACGTCACGTTGACGGATGTTTCCGACGTGATGCTCGACGTCGCCCGTAGGCGGGCCGCCCGGTTTGGGATGCCGCACGTTCGTTTCGCCCTCGCGGATACTCAGCACCTGCCCTTTCCCGACGCTTCGTTCGCCACTGTCGTCTCCTCCCAGGTGCTCTGCACGACCCCGGAACCGGTGGAGGCGCTGCGCGAGATGGCGCGGGTTTGCCGCCCGGACGGGAGAATCCTTTTAATCGAACACGGCCCCAGCACGGTCTCCTGGATCGATCGCTGGATCGAGCGCCGCGAGGAGTATCACGCCGAAAAACTCGCCTGCCATTCCCACCGCGACCATGCCGCTCTCGTCCGTGAAGCCGGCTTGAACATCGTGCATCTCGAGCGGAGACGATTCGGCATCTTTTTTCTGATCGAGGCGGCTCCGGTCTCCACCAGCCCCCTTCTCTGAAGTAGGTTTGCTAGCGAACGACAGTTGGAGGATCAAATGGCACGGCGCGCTGTCTCGATCGGGGGTATCAAGCTGGCGCTTGGACCTGCCCTTGCCGTAGTGACGTGGATTCTGATGCCCGCGAACCCGGAGGCAGCCGCCGCATCGGCGACCGCCGGGGTCGTTGTCTGGATGGGGGCCTGGTGGTTGACTGAAGCTGTTCCTCTCGCGATCACATCGCTCCTGCCGCTCGCCTTTTTTCCGGTGCTCGGGATTTTGCCGGCGGGAAAAGTCGCGGGACTGTACACGAATGACGTTGTCTTTCTCTTCGTCGGCGGTTTTATCGTCGCCCTGGCGATGGAAAAGTGGAACCTGCATCGCAGGATCGCGTTGCGTGTACTGCTGATGGCCGGCGCCGGTCCGGCGAGAACGCTGATCGGCTTCATGGCGGCGACGGCGCTGCTCTCGATGTGGATCAGCAACACCGCCGCCACGATGATGATGATCCCCATCGCCATGGCTGTGCTCGTGCGCTACGACGCGATGGTCGACCAGGCAGCGATGAAGCGCTACTCAATCGGGCTGCTGCTCGGCATCGCCTACTCCGCGTCCATCGGCGGAATCGCAACCCTCGTCGGTACTCCGCCGAACCTCGTCTTCGCAAGCCTGTTTCCGATGAGCTTTCCACACGGGCCGGAAATCACTTTCATGCAGTGGATGGAGTTCGCTCTTCCGATCAGCGTGCTGCTTTTTGTCGTGGCGTCCGCGCTGCTCTACCGCATGTACGCGCGGGGTGTCAAGGGCGCTGGGGAGCGTGAGATCTTCCGCAAGGAGCTGAAGGAGATGGGGCCGATCAGCCGCGAGGAGAAATTCGTCCTTGCCGTCTTTGTCACGCTTGCGGTGCTTTGGGTGACACGGGAATCCATCGGCATCGGCCCGTTTTCGCTGAAGGGGTGGGCACACCTGTTGCCCAAACCCAATTACATCGGGGATGGAACCGTCGCCATCGTGCTCTCCTCGCTGCTGTTCATTCTCCCCTCGCGGAAACCCGGCGAAGCGTTGATGGATTGGCCGACCGCGAGAAAGCTGCCGTGGGGAATCGTGCTGCTTTTCGGCGGCGGTTTCGCGCTCGCGGGAGCGATCAGCCAGAGCGGCCTCTCCGCGATGATCGGCGACAAATTGCAGAGTCTGTCGACGCTGCCCCCGATGCTGATGACGGTGGGCATTTCCATCTCGATGATGTTCACCACGGAGTTCACGTCCAACACCGCGACGACGCAGATGGTGCTTCCGATTCTCGCGGCGGTGGCCAAGGCCTTGGCGCGCAACCCGTTCTACCTGATGGTTCCGGCGACGATCAGCGCCTCGTGCGCGTTCATGATGCCCGTCGCGACACCGCCCAACGCGATTGTTTTCGGCACCGGGCGGCTGAGGATCATCGACATGGCAAAGACCGGGGTCGTCCTGAACCTGATTGCGGTGGTGGTGATCGCCCTCTGGCTGCACCTGGTGGGTCCGGCGTCCTTCGGCGGTTCCCCGACCGGACACCCGCCCTGGATGGATTCTCCCGCGGCGGTAGTGCCGACGCCCTGAGGTCGCGGTCAGTCTTTTCCTGAAGGCGCCATCAGCCGGTATTCCCCTGCCGTCGGGTCGAGCACCATCGTTCCGCCTCCTGCGATGTCGTAGCCTGCGACGCCGTCCTCACGGGCGAAGGAGCGCAGCCCGTGGTTGGGCGTTGAGACGGTGATTTCCCTGAAGCGAAGCTGGACTCCGCCTCCGTAGAGCGGCAGGTTTTTCACCACGTCGCGTGACTGCCGCTCGAACCCGCCCGCGCCGCCGACCATGGTTTCCTTTGAGTCTGCGATTTCCAGGATCACTTTGTCGTAAATGGTCTTGTACAGGTCGGTGTGGTTGGCGCCGGTGTCCAGGAAGAGCAGCAGTGGAGTGCCGTTGTCCGCCCAGAGACGGATCAGCGGTTGCGAAACGCCGGTCCAGAACAGGGTGCAGCTCGTGTCGGGCAGAGGGGAGGAGGGTTTTTCGAAAATTACCCGTTTCTGTTCGAAATCGAGCGTCGTCCGCAGGTGCTGGAGGAAATTCCAGCCGAGGATGCCCTCGATTTTCGCCACCGTGATCGGGCCAAGCTTGAAACGGAGGTCATCCTGGTTCAGGACGTAAGTCCTGTGGTTCTTGATCTCCAGCCTGCCCACATCAAGGAATGGGACCACCGCGGCTTTAACTGACACCTTTTTCGACGTCGCTGTCCCGGACGACCCGGTCTCTTCCGTTGCGGGTTGAATCCCCAGCCGGTCAGCGAGCACATCGGTGATCACGGTAAAATCCGCACCTGTATCGACCGCGAACCAAACGGGGGTTCCGTTAACCCGCACAGGCACCGAGGCGAGCCCGAACAGGTTTAATTTCATCGGCAGGGTGATCGCGCTGTCCGGCACGGTCCACTGTTCCGCGGGGGCGCGGCTCCACGCTTCGATCAGCAGCCGGTTCGTTGAATCGACCGTGTTCGTCACGTTATCGCCCGTCAACTCGGGGTATGGCGGGATCGCTTCGAGCGCAGCGGGATAATCCCTGTTCGCGAGCCGGGCGTTGACCACGATGTCGCGCGCAGTGAGCCTGACGTGTGTGTTTGTGGAGGTCAGCAGCGGAGAGGCGAGACGGTCCGCTTCGTCGAAACGGAAGCAGCTCAGCGCCTCCGCAGCGTCCACCAGTCTGCGCGGCAGCGCCTTGCCAGCGAGCGCATGAGCGGTTTTGAAATCTAAATTTTCCAACGCCTCCCAGCCGTCATCCGTGGTAACAAAGCGCGGAGAGGGAGGCGGCTCGTCGGTCAGTGCGACACGGCCCGGTCCAAAGTGAATCCTGCTGACCAGGAAAATGAGAAGAAACAGGATGAGGGCGCTTATCAGAAGAATGCGGGCCACTCGGGACATGAACAAATCTCCCTGTTGATACTCCCGGCTCGGCAAAAATAGGCACTCAACAGTGGAGATTTCCACTTCGGTTGCGCGACATGGTCAGGAGCCCCGGGAAACGCCGCTTGCAGGGTCGGCCGGTCGCCTCTATCTTGCGTGGGAATTGGATGGCTGGAGCTCCAACTTCTCACTTCAGTACCACGGATGACGCGGGCGATGCGAGCGGTTCACTTGCGGAACAAACGATTCCTGTACATTATCGGCCTGATCGCTGGATTGAACCTTGCAGGGGGTGCGCGCGCCGACTATCTCCGGCTGCATCCGCTGCATCTCCCGTTCCAGGCGAATGGGACAATCCTCTGGGCGGCCTCCACCTCGACCTTCGCACTCTCCGACACTCAGCTTCGTCTCCGGATCCACGATCCCGCGGGATGGCGGGCACCGATCCAGCCGCCGGATGGAAGCTGGAGAACGGTTCAGTACTCGCGCTCCACGGACAGCATCATCAGGGCGTTCTGCATCGATTCCGAATACAACACCCGGGTCTACCGTTTGAGTGGAGGACACTGGATCCCCGACGGTCTCCGCGCGAAACTCCCCGTATCCAGGTTTTATGAAACCGAAAGCGGGGAATGGGCGGTCGGAGACTGGGGTTCACTTTACCACCACGACAAGGGTTTCTGGAGGAAGATCGAAGTACCCTCCCGGAATCACGTCCTCGTCGTGGCGCAGCAGGGAAAAGACAGCCTCTGGTTTGCTTTCCGCGGAGATGGCCTGGTGCTCCGCACCCCGTCGGGGGACAGCTTCATTGATGTTCCCGGGCAGGAAGCTTCGGACATCGACCGCTTGCAGCCTTTCGGCCGCGAGTTGATCGTTTCCCTCGCGAACGGCAGCGTCTGGAGAGTGAGTGAATCCGGTGTCCGCCGGTGGAGGCCGGTCGGCGCGGAGAATGCACGCTGGGTTGGAATGGAACCCGGAGACTCGACGTTCATTTTCCTCTCGCCGGGCGTATTCTACCGTGTTTCGCTAACCTCCGTGCAGCAGGTCTCTCTGCCCTATGATCAGTTGCGGGACATCTATGTCTTCGCCGACGGCTCCAGCCTGCTGCTCACACAGGCCGGCGATCTGGTGGCGGGTGTACCGGGGAAAGGAGCTTTCTTTTACGAACTTTCCGCGCGGATGAGAATCGGGGGGAGTCCTGGCGATAAAACTCTCGGCGCAGCACCCGCGGATCTCGACGGCGACAGCCATCCTGAACTGTTCGTCCTCAACGGCGGATCGAGGCCGTACAATCAGCTTTTCTCCGCTTCTTCCGCTCAAGGCCCCTACTCGGACATCACACGATCGGCCGGGTTGCTGACGACTCGGGGCGCGACCCACGCCGCCTTCGGCGACGTCAACGGCGACGGGCTGACCGACCTCGTCTTCACCCGCGCCGAAGGATCCGGCACGGTGCTCGAGGCGATGTTGAACATAGGACGCGACCGCTTTGGACCGCCGCGGCGGATTCCGTTCGATGCGCCCGCCTACGATCCTCCCGTCGATCTGAGCCTCGTCGATGCCAATCGGGACGGACATCTTGACATTGTGCTCGGCTACTACTACGGGAGCGGCGACGATCGGCGGGGAAAGAATGTGTTGTTGCTTGGCCGTGGGTTCGGGAGCTTCGCGCAGGACAGCAAAAACAGGATCGGTCTGGCCGTTTCCGGCTGGATCGAGGCGAATCTCTTCGCCGATCTGGATCGGGACGGCTGGCTTGACGCCCTGGTGATGACACGCTGGATCCGCGACAAGCTGTTGTGGGGCGGACCCGACGGATTCCGCGAGGATTCCGCAGCCTTGCCCGACACCTTGGCAACCGCCACCTACGCCGCTGTCGCCCTCGATTTCGATCACGACGGCGATCTCGATCTGGCGCTCTGCGACGGTGACCGCTTCCTCAGGCTCTTCGAAAACGCAGGGGATCGGAGGTTCATCGACGCCAGCCGCAGGTGGTTGCCGCCAGGCTTGCCGCCGCGGCCGGCCGTCGTCGATTTGCGATGCGCGGATCTGGACGGGAACGGTTGGACTGATTTGCTCGTTGCCGGAGGGGCTCAGCCGGGGTCGGTGAACCATGTACTGCTGGGATCGCCCGCCGGATTTCACGAGGCTGCGGGCGAGTTGGGACTTGAACATCCCTCGGTGAACGCTTTTGTGCCGTTTGACATGGAGGCTGACGGCGATGTCGACCTGCTCGGTCTGCGCGACGGCAGCAATATTCTCTGGGTGAACCAGCAGGAACACGGGGGGACGGTCACGCTCGATCTTCGCGCCAGCCGCTCCAATCCATCCGCCCTGCACGCCGCCTGGCGCGTCTATCCGGCGGGATCGCTTGACCGATCCGATTCCCTTTCGGCGTGTGGCCAGCTTGCCGTGGAAGGCAGCCGGGGGCTGTCGGCAAAGGGGTTGGAGAAGGCGCGGATCGGTCTGCAACCTGACCGGCGATGGGATCTCCGCGTCCGTTTTTATGGCGGAAAGTCGCGGGTGCTCCGCAGTGTTCCATCCGGGTCGCGGCTGCTCGTCCGGGACTATCCCTCGATCGTGCAGACCGGATTTCTATTCCCGGCGAGAGCGGTTGCACTGCTGCAGCGGCGCAATGTGCAATTCCATCTGTTGGGTTTTTTGGCCGGCATCCTGATGCTGGGAGCGACTCTGCAGTTCGGGAGTACGCGCTTCCAATGGAGCACGCGCTTTCTGGTCGTTCTCGCGTTGGGGACCGTGACGGTGTGGTGGTTAATGGTGCTGCTCACGTCGGGCCTCGAGGGCGCGCTTCGCTTCGTCGCACCGCCTGGAGCAGTTCTAGCGATAGCGGTTCTTACCCTCGGGCTCTCGGTCTGGATGAGCAGGCACGGCGCGCTGGCACGGGAGAGAAGCTGGGACGACCTGCTTCAGGCCCTGCTTGTTTTTGCGCATGGCGCGTGGGCGTCGAGTAATCTTGACTCCATCCGGCGGCTTGGGGAATTCGTTCTTCGGGAGGACATGGCAGGCACGCCGGAACAGATGGAGCAATTGCGGCGCAGAGCGGAAACCTGGCAGGGGATGACGGAGCCGAACCTGAGGCGCATCGTGGAGCTGGCAGGCTCTCTACGCATGGCTCCGGCTGCGGTGGCGGTGATGGAGGAGTGCCGCGGCACGATCAACGTTCTGCTCGCGGATCGCGACAATTGGCCGAATCACGACAGCTCTTCGCGCGGCCGGATCGCGGCTCGGCTCAAATCCGCCCTGGACCAGCTGCGCGACAATCTTCGCCGGCTGCGCAATGCCGCCTACCAGCGCTACTCCTGCAACGTGCCCCAGGTGGTGCGCCAGACTGTCGGCGAACTTGAGCCGGCGTTTGCCGAAGCCGATGTTCCTCCGCCGTCCGTAGACCAGGACGCGAGGCCGGTTTGGGGTTTGATTCGGGGTTGGGAATTGGCGGATATTCTTGATAATTGTCTGCGCAACGCGGTTCGTGCCGTGAAAGACGCCGAGGAAAGGCGAATCGCCGTTGACGTGGAGGCCACTCCGGGACGGATTCGCGTGCATGTGAGCGATACCGGATGCGGCATTCCCGAAAACGAGTGGGACCGCATCTTTGAAGAGGGAATGTCCGGGTCTGACGGCACGGGGCACGGTCTGGCGCAGGCGCGAACCCTGCTCGCCCGTGTCGGCGGTAATATCTTCGTCACGGAAAGCCGACCGGGGCAGGGCACAACATTCACCATCCAGTTGAACGAAGGCCGGGAGAACTTTGAAGCCTCTGATTCTTATCGTTGACGATGACGACGCCTTCACACAGGACCTGATCTTCGTCCTGCAGAGTGAATTCGCTTGTGTCAGCGCCGCCACGGGCGGCGAGGGACTCAAGGTGCTGCGCGAACAGTCTCCCGCGGCGGTGCTGCTTGACCTGATGATCGGTCCGAGCGAAAACGGACTTGATGTGCTCGACAGGATGCTCGCCGAGGACGAAAACCTGCCGATTGTGATGATCACCGGCCACGAGTCCGTTGACACCGCCGTGGAAGCGATGCGCCGCGGAGCGTTCAGCTACATCTCCAAGCGGACCCACACCGACGAGCTCGTGTTGCTTTTGCAGAAGGCGATCTCCGGGAAACAGATTCGCGAACGGGCGCGATCGCTCGCCGAGGAGCTGCACAAGGGGTACGGACGCATCGCCGGCGAAAGTCCGCCGGTGCAGGCGCTCCGCCAGAAAATCGACCTCTTCGCGAACAACTCGCAGACGGTGCTGATTACCGGGGAGAGCGGGACGGGAAAGGAGCTCGTCGCGCGCCAGATTCATCTCCGCTCGGACCGTGCCGACCGGCCGTTTATCGCCGTCAATTGCGCCGCGATCCCCCGCGAATTGATCGAGAGCGAACTCTTCGGCCACGAAGCCGGATCTTTCACCGGAGCTCAGAAACGGAAACCCGGAAAACTTGAAGTAGCCGCCGACGGGATCGTCTTCTTCGACGAGATCGGCGAACTTGACCCCGCCGCGCAGAGCAAACTGCTGCGCGTGCTCGAATCACGGGAGTTTGAACGGGTCGGGGGGGTGCATTCGATCACCAGCAACGCCCGGGTCATCGCCGCAACCAACCGGGACCTGCACGCGGACATGAAGGCCGGGACATTTCGCCCGGATCTCTTCTATCGCCTTGAGACATTGACGATCAACGTTCCACCGCTTCGCGGCCGCAAAGCGGACATTCCGACGCTCATCGACCATTTCCTGCTGCTTGCGTGCCATGAGATGAAAACCGCTCCGAAGCGGTTCACGGACGAGGCGATTGCGGCGTGCCGGGCCTACTCCTGGCCGGGGAACATCCGCGAGCTGCGCAACGTGGTGACAAGCGCCGCGATCATGACGGCGGGCGAGATCATCGACGTGGGCGCGCTCAATCCGCGCGTGCTCTCCTCCGCACCGGCAGTCGCTTCTGCAAGCTTTCCTGCGCTTGCTCCCGCCTTGGACAAACCGGCCGAACCGCACTCCATCCCGGAAAACTGGGAGGGGATGGACGAGATGCGGAAACAGGCTGAACAGGAAGCGGGACGCGCTGTCGAAATCGCATTCCTGCGGCGCCTGCTGGAACGGCATCAGGGCAATGTCGCCGAGGCGGCGCGGGAAGTGGGGATCAACCGCAGCAACCTGTACCGGATGATGAAACGGTGCGGTTTGGCCTGAGAGCATTCCGCTACGTCACCAGCCTGATTCACCGCTTCAACTTGTTTCACAAAGCTTCACTCCCCCTGGATTTGTCGCTTTGTTGAGCATCAGGTCGCCCGAACGAGCGACATTCTGTTTCTTTCCCTTTGAACGCAACCTCTTTAAAACAAGCAAGATGCAAATTCTCTCCCGCTTGGCACATCCCTTGCCTTTACGAACCCTGAACGAAGCGCACACCGGACATGCGGAGAGCTGAATCCGGTTTGTCGGCCGGGTCGAGTGTCGTTGTCAGCGGGCGGCACGGCAGGATTCGGGAACCCGGTCCGGGTGTCCGTCGAAAGCTGTGCATGGGAGCAGCGCCTCACGCAGCCGAAAGGGAAACGAGTGAAACCTCACTTGCTCATCGTTGACGACGATTCCGTTTACGCGGGCGATCTCGCGATGGTGCTCGCGGCGGATTTCCACTGTGTGCTTGCACATTCACCCGCGGAGGCGGAGGAAGAGATCACCACGGATCGTCCTGCCGCCGTCCTGCTCGATTTCGATCTCGGGCCCGAACATGAGGATTTCGTCCTGCTTGAGTGGATACGCATGAAAGAACCGTCGCTGCCGGTCGTGATGATGTCCGAACAGCCTTCGATTCCAACGGTGGTCGAAGCTGTTCGCAGAGGCGTGTTCGGTTTTCTGGAGAAATCGGCGAACCTCGATGAGCTCAAGCTGATTCTGCGCAACGCGGCGGACTGGAAAAACAAAACGTCGATTAGCGATAACAAAAACAAACGTTAGGACAAGGAGGGAACAAACATGGTTGGGGGAAAACGGTTCAACTGGTTGCTGCTTCTTCTCGCGGGATTGCTGGCGCTCGGGCTTGTCGCCGGGTGCGACACGACAAGCGAGGATAGCAACAACGGATCGAATCTCGGATCAGCCATTCCGGACGATCTTCAGGGTACCTGGGTGCTATTTGCGGCGCAGGACAACGGCGAGGGCGCGATCTATGACATCAGCAGCCTCGTCACCTTCGAGGTTACGCTCGAAGCGCACACGTTCGGCCTGCAGACGGATCAGGGACCGACAAGCGGAGCGGTGGGCTTCGAATCCGGCTCGGACGGCGATTTTCTGCACCTCCTCGAGGATGGAACGTCTGAGGTGACCGATCTGGAAGTGCTGGTCTACGACGACAACATCGCGCAGATCTGGATGGACGACGGCACCGAGCAGCAGCTGTGGGTGATGGTTCGCGGAGCGAACCTGATCGCCGGCGTTGTCACCGATACCGACGGGATGCCGCTGGCGGGAGTGACGGTGACCGCCACTCAATCCTTCGGCTCGGCCACCGGCAACGCCACCACCGCCGACCTCGGGGTCTACGTGATCACGAATCTCACCACATCCGCCTACGATGTCGTCGCGTCCAAGGACGGGTACGAGGATGAGTTGGAGATCACCTCGACCAGCGGCCTCGAGCCGACGTTCGTCAGCTTTGCGATGACCGAGGGCTCGGGCGGCGGATCCGGCAGCTCGGTGCTTTCGATCGAGATGGGCTGGGGGGAAAACTCGTACGACTACGATCTGAAGATGCTGACCCCTGAGATCGAAGGGAACGCCTACGTCGTCTCCTACTCCAATCCCGGCAGCATGACGTCCGCGCCCTATGCTTACCACAATGGGGATGAAATGAACGGACCGGGTCCCGAAAGCATCGACATCGCCCAGCTTTCCGCGGGAACCTACAAAGTGTACGCCTACTGGTGGGACCAGGACTTCGCCCAAGGCGAGTGCGTCACGGTTTTCAAGGATGGTTCGGGGTCGGTGGTCGAGACGGTGACGGCTCCCGCCGGCACGGACGACTACTGGCACATCGCCGACATTGACGGCGCTACGGGAGCGATTACCGTGGTCAACACCCTTTCAACCGCAGCTCCCGAGTCTGTGCGGATCGATCGGCTGAAAACACGGGAAGTCCGATAGCGGGTTCGGTGCTTCGGCACCCGCGCGCGGGATGAATTCGTTTCATCCCGGTTTCAAAAGTGGCCGTCCGTTCGCTTGGGGCGCGGGCGGCCGCTTTCTTGTTCTGTCCAGGGAAAAGGCAGAGGAATGCAGGATGCCACGGCGTTTTGCGGGGCCGTGCAGGCGGGAATGAATGCCGCGTTCAGTCCCTTCTGTTCAGCAGCGTGACCGACTGCCGTGCGTCCTGCTGTGGCACAAGCACGCGCACAATGTCATGCCGCGCATCCCAGGCCCAGGTAAACGGCATTGGCTCGCCCTCGTTGCGCAGCAGCCTCGTCGCCGCTTCGTTTCCGGACCGGAAGACGACGCTGGCGGGGGGGGAGTCCTGGTGATGAAAAACGAGCAGGAAGTGGGTTTCGACGGGAATGAATCCCTCTCGATCCTGGGTCAATTCCAGTTGGTACTCGTCCTCGGTGCGCGAGAGGTGAAACACGCTGGTGCAGCTTTTTGAGTCCAGCGTCGTCCCGTCGTCGGATGTGTACGCGAAGGTGGACGAGACTCCGGGACTTTGCGCGTACAGGTCGAGGATCAGCGTGTCGGGGCTGTTTTCGCTCAGAGACTGGACCAGTGGCCAGGAGGGGAGGATCGCGCCCTCCCGCGCGAAAATCGGGATCTCATCGAGCGGCGCGTCAACCGTCACCCGCAGCGGTCCCTTGTAGATCCGTTCGGTGCGAACCTCCGTCCAGTATCCGGAGGGGAGATACACGGTGCGGGTTCGGGTGCCCCGTTCGACCACCGGAGCGACGCACAGATTCGGACCGACCAGCCATTGGTCGGCCATGCTGCGCACGTTCGCGTCGCTGTAAAAACTGCGATCGAGGAACAGCGGCCGCATCGGTGGAATCCCGGTGAGCGAATAGTCGTGCATCAGGCTGTACCAGTAGGGGGTAAGCCGGTATCGTTCCGCCGTCACTTTTCTCGCGATTGCCTCCGCCTGCTTGCCCTGTCCCCAAGGTGTGAGCGTGCCTTCAAGCTGTACCGGCCGGTGGCGCATCAGGGGCGTGTACGCCGCGAGCTCAAACCAGCGGATGTACAGTTCCGTGTCCGAGATCCGCGTCGCCCCGCCGATGTCCACTCCCGCGAACCCGACTCCGCACAGCGCCAGGTTGAGCAGCGCGGCGGGAACCTCCTCGAAGTGGATCCACGTTGTTGGAATCACCGCCGACCAGATCGCCGCGTTCGGGACCAGACCGGCGTACCCCGCAGCGGAAGCGACAAAAACTCGCTGCTTCGGGTGCGCCAGCAGCAGACCTTTCCGGGTCGCAGAGGTGAACAGGTCCGCGTAAACGTTGTGGGCTTCGCGGAGATCGGTGCGGTTGCCGTCGCCGTTGAAGCGGAGGTCCAGCGGCATCCCGGAGATGGGTTCGCCTGCCAACGGTTCGTTCCGGATGATCCAAATCCCGTCGATCCCGGATCGAGTCCACGAATCGACCTGCTGCGACCACCAGTCGCACGCTTTCGGCAGGGTAACGTCGGGGAAGACCGCCGGTCCGGACACCCCCTGCCCGACATAAAAATGGCCTTCGGGAGTCGTCAGAAAGAGATCACCGCGGACTCCCTGATCGAAAGTCTCGTAGTTGGCGTCGGGGCTGTACCGGACGCCGGGATCCACCTCCGCGACGACATGGAAGCCCATGCCGTGCAGGTCTCCCAACAGGTCCACGGGATTGGCGACCTGCTTCGGTTCCCACGTGAAGATCCGGCCGTGATTCCGGAACTCGTGGTCGATCCAGAGTGCGTCGCTCGGCAGGCCGCGCTTGCGCAATTCCTCCGCCATCCCGTGCAGGTCCGCGACGCTCGACGGAGCGGTAAGCGGCACATGCAGCCCGAGCGACCACAGCGGGGGGAGGGGCGGGTGTCCGAGCAGGTCGGCGCTCGTTTTCAGCACAGCCCCGGCGAAGGGCCCGTAGATGAACAGATAGTCGAGTGTGCCTCCGTCTGCGGAGATCCGAAACTCATCCGGAGAACTGTACCCGATGTCGTAGGCCGCCCGCCAGGTGCTGTTCAGCAGGATTCCGCACGCCACCGTGTCCTGCATGCTGAGCAGCAGCGGGTGCGACATCTGCATTGGATCTTCGTCGATCGAAACGCTGCCGTTTTCGAGAGGATCGCTGTTCCACAGTTCAAGGCGCCGGCCGATTTTGTTCAACTGTCCCAGGCGCAGGCCCGCTCCGTAAAACGCTTGGTCCAGGGTGAGTTTTTTCCGGGTTTCCACACGGTTGCCTTGAGACGGGGCACGGATATCCTCGCTAAGCAACCTGCCCTCGCGGTCTCGAATCGTCACACCGGCGTCCTGCTTGCGCACGGTGATCAGCAGCGAGGGAGTCGACAGCGACCACTGGCTGGGTTCCTCGCGAATCATCAAGGTGCCTGCCGCCTTGGGCATCGAAGGAATCACCCAGCCCCGGTCGCGGGCGGGGTGGCTGGCGGGATGAAAAACCTGAAAGTGCAGCACGTTGTCCTGCAATGCGGTGATTCGCACCGTCCGTGTCGCGGAGGAATATTCAAACTCGCTGCGCTCGCGCCCGCTCCGCTGGCACCCCGCGAGCATCACTGTTGCGAGAATGGCAGCAAGAGACCCAAGACTTCGCCAGGAAGACAGGGCTTGCGCTGCGCGTTTTACTGGAACACCGCGGCTCATGCGTCTCCTCCGTGCGGAACGAGAACGGTAAAGAGGCATGCGTGCAGGGTAAGATCGCCGCCGGCCCGTGCGCAAGGGATATGCGTCATCCTTGTCCGGATCGTTTCGTCTGCAAACTCCCCGAATGCCGGTTGCTCATTGCCCCGAACGGTCCGCCGGGTGGCGCTTCATCTCACTCCCGAGTCCCGGGAGTCGCTCGCGCCTGCTTGAAGCTTGTCTGCCAAGTCTTTATTCTTCCTGAGGCGAGCATCCTTACCTTTCGTTGTCGCGGTGAACCACACTCACTTGGAGCGAGTAGGCAATGGCGCCGAAAGCGCTTGGCAAAAAATCCCGGCCGGTCATCTTCGGAGAGGTGCTGTTTGACGCTTTTCCGGACGGACGAGACGTGCTCGGCGGAGCGCCGTTCAACGTAGCGATGCACCTCGCCGCGTTCGATGAATCGCCGATCATGATTACGCGGATCGGTGCGGACAAACGGGGCAAGATGATCCGCGAGCGTATGGCGGCGTGGAGGATGGACGCCTCCTATCTCCAGATCGACCGCGAACACGAAACCGGCATCGTCCAGGTTTCGTTCGAAAAGCGCGAACCCCACTACTCGATCACCCCCGGGGTCGCCTGGGATTTCATCGGCGCTCCGCCCAAATCGGACGTTCTCGATCACAAGCACACCTCCCTGCTCTACCACGGGACCCTGGCGCTGCGTTATCTCCGTTCCCGGCGGACGTTCTCGATGCTGCAACGCTTGTTGAATGTGCCCACGTTCGTCGATTTGAACCTGAGAAATCCTTGGTACAATAATGATAAAATTGAACTTGCTTGTGCGCACGCGAAGTGGCTGAAACTCAATCGCGCCGAGTTGAAGGAGTTGACCGGGAGCGTGCAACAGAGCGTCTGGAAGGACATCGACGCGCTGCGCCGCAGGTGGGATCTCCCGGTGATTGTCGTTACCGACGGCGAAAACGGCGCCGTCTTCTCTCAGAAGGACAGGGATCCGATCGCCGTCAAACCGAAGACCGTCCGCGACTTTGTCGATTCCGTGGGAGCGGGGGATGCCTTTAGCGCCGTACTGATCAAGGGGCTGCTCCGCGGCTGGGAGGCTGAGCTCACGTTGAAACGTGCGATCGAATTCGCGAGCCGGGTGTGTACGCTGCGGGGTGCGCTCCCCGGCTTACGCTCCTGGTATCAACCGACGCTCGACGGTTGGAGTGCGGAAGATGGCTGAGGTTCCACGGAAGAAGCTGAACATCCTCCTGCTCTCCGTGCACGGCCTGATCCGCGGTGTCGAACCCGAGTTGGGCAGGGATGCGGACACCGGCGGCCAGGTGCTCTACGTACTCGAACTCGCCCGCCACCTCGCCCGCTCCGAGGAAGTCGAATCGGTCGAACTGATCACCCGCCGTGTTCAGGACGTAAAGGTGGATTCGATCTACGCCCAGCCCGAGGAGGAGCTGGAGCGGGGAGCGAAGATCGTTCGCATCGACACCGGTCCGCACCGCTATCTGCGCAAGGAGAACCTCTGGCCCTACGTCGATGAAATGGCGGATCGCATCGTCCGGCATATTTCCGCTTCGGCGAAGGTCCCGGACATCATTCACGGCCACTACGCGGATGCGGGGTACATCGGCGCCCAGGTGAGCCGGCTGCTCGGCGTTCCCTTTGTGTTCACCGGCCATTCGCTGGGAAGGGTCAAACGGCAGCGGCTGCTCGCTCGAGGATTTTCGGAAGAAGCCATCGAGAGCAGGTACAACATGCGCAGGCGGATCGAGGCGGAGGAATTTGCCCTCGAGACCGCCTCATTTGTCGTCACCAGCACCGAGCAGGAGGTCGAGGAGCAATACGCCCTCTACGACCGGTACGATCCTTCTCAGAAACGGGTGATCGCGCCGGGGACAGACCTCGCACGGTATCGCCCACCGGGGAAGCGGCGTGAGCATTCTGAGGTTCGCAGAGAGCTCGACCGGTTTTTATGGGAGCCGAATAAACCGATGATCCTCGCGATCAGCCGCGCGGATGAGCGCAAGAACATCATGACCCTGGTCGAGGCGTACGCAACAACTCCCGGTCTCCGGAAGCGGGCGAATCTCGTGATCCTCGCGGGAAACCGCGACGTGATCGGCGACATGGATCCGGGGGCGAGGAAAGTCCTGCGCGAGCTCCTGTTGGCGATCGACCGTTACGATCTCTACGGGCACGTCGCCTATCCGAAGCAGCATCAACAGGAGGACGTCCCCGCGTTCTACCGTCTCGCGGCGGAGTCTCGCGGGCTGTTTGTCAACCCGGCGCTCACGGAGCCGTTCGGACTGACGCTGCTCGAGGCGGCGGCGTCCGGGTTGCCGGTGGTCGCGACGAACGACGGGGGACCCCAGGACATCCTGCGGAATTGTGGAAACGGTGAGCTGGTGGATCCGCTTGACGCCGAAAAAATGGGAAAGACCATCCTCAACGCGTTGTCGAACCGCCACCGATGGAAGCAGTGGTCGCGAAGCGGTCTGAGCGGCGTGCACAGGCATTACAGTTGGGGCGGCCACGTCAGGAAATACATCGGCGAAGTGAGGAAGGTTACCCGGCGCCACCGCTCTCCCTTTGGACGCGCCGGCATTCGAAATCCCCTGCCCACCGTCGACCGCCTGCTGATTTGCGACATTGACAACACCCTTCTCGGGGACGGGGATGCGCTGCAGGCGTTGATGGAGCGGATCGAGCGGCAGGGCGGAAAGGTGGGATTCGGGATTGCGACGGGACGGCATGCGCAAAGCACACGGGCCGTCCTCAAGCGGTGGGGGGTGCGAACACCCGACCTGTTGATCACCGACGTCGGCAGCCAGATTCAGTACGGGAACCCTTTCAACCTGGATGAGGGGTGGAAAGCCCACATCGATTTTCGATGGGAGCCGGATCATATCCGCAGAGTGATGAAGCAGATGGAAGGGCTTCATCTCCAGATTGACGAGAACCAGCGTCCCTACAAAATCAGTTATGACCTGGAGGGGAGCAAACCGCCCACCAAACGGCGGATTGTGCGCCATCTGCGCCAGCACGGAATCCGCGCCAATGTGATCCATTCCCACAACGCCTATCTTGACATTCTTCCGATGCGCGCTTCAAAGGGGCTTGCTGTTCGCTACCTTTCGCTGAAATGGGGGCTGCCGATGGAACGGATTCTTGTCGCGGGCGACAGCGGAAACGACACGGACATGCTGGGCGGCAACGTGCTCGGCGTTGTCGTCGGAAATTACTCGCCCGAGTTGAAGGTCCTCAAGGGCAAACCCCGGGTCTACTTCGCTCAGGGTCACTATGCGTGGGGTGTCATCGAAGGCATCGACCATTACGACTTTTTCGGCACCATCGTCATTCCCGGCGAATAACAGGAGTGCGTCGATGAGGACAATTGATTCCCTGCTCAAAAGACACGAGGACGCCGTACGGGGATTGATCCACAGGCTGGTGGAGGATGGCCGGATTTTCTGGCTGGCGTCCGATCTGAATGCACTGTTCGACAGGTACGTCGAGGAGGACGGCGGCAGAACACTGCAAGGCACCCTCATCGAGGAGATTTTTCGCCAGGCGCAGGAAGTGGTCGCCCGCCCGGATCACGTCGGCATCTCCCTGCGCCGCGAAATCGGGAAATGGGAGTACTTTGCCATCGCCACCGGGAACCTGGAGATACGGGAACTGAAGCCGGAGGAGTTCCTGGTCCTGAAGGAGCGGATTCTCGATCCTTCCGCCGATCACGGCGAGTGGCTGTTGAAATTCGACCTCTACCCGTTTTCCCGGGATTTTCCACGAATGCGGGAGAAGCGTTCGATTGGACGGGGAGTCGAGTATCTCAACCGCTACCTCTCGGGCAGGATGTTCGTCGAGGGCGAGGGCGGGGACAGGAAACTCCATGAGTTCCTGAGAATCCACCAGTACATGGGCCAGCCCCTGATGCTGAACAGCAAGGTGGATACCCTGGACAAGCTTCACACCGCCCTCGGCAAGGCGGAGACGATGCTGGCGGCCCAGCCGAAGGAAGCGGTGTGGACGGAGATCGCCCCCAAAATGAAGTCCCTGGGTTTTGAGCCGGGGTGGGGCAACACGGCCGCGCGGGTGCTCGAAACGGTTGAAATGCTGACCGACATTCTCGAGGCGCCGAGCCCGGACAAGCTGCAGTCGTTTCTCGCGCGCATCCCGATGATCTTCTCCGTCGCCATTCTCTCCCCGCACGGGTTTTTCGCCCAGGAAAATGTTCTCGGGCTGCCCGACACGGGTGGACAGATCGTCTACATTCTCGACCAGGTGCGCGCCCTTGAGAAGGAGATGCTGCGCCGCGCCGATCTCAACGGCATCGAGATCGAACCGCAGGTTATTGTCATCACCAGGTTGATCCCCGAGTCCCGCGGCACGACCTGCAATCAGCCCGTTGAACGGATCACGGGAACAAAAAACGCACGCATCATCCGCGTCCCCTTCAGAGACCACGCGGGAAACGTGGTTCCGCACTGGATCAGCCGCTTCAAGGTTTGGCCCTACCTCGAGGGCTTCGCGGTTGAAGTGGAAAACGAAATCAGGAAAGTGCTCGGCGGACGGCCAGACCTGCTGATCGGCAACTATTCAGACGGAAACCTGGTGGCGACGCTGCTCTCGCACCGTATGGGTGTAACTCAGTGCAACATCGCGCACGCCCTCGAGAAGACGAAGTACCTCTATTCCGCGATGTACTGGCAGCAAAACGAGGAACAGTACAACTTCTCCTGCCACTACTCCGCGGATCTGATCGCGATGAACTCCGCAGATTTCGTCATCACCTCTACCTACCAGGAAATCGCCGGCACCGAGAAGAGCATCGGGCAGTATGAATCCTACGAGACGTTCACCATGCCCAGCCTCTTCCGGGTCCTGCACGGCATCGACATTTTCGACCCGAAGTTCAACATCGTGTCGCCGGGCGCCGATCCCGACATCTACTTCCCCTACCGTGAAACGGAGCGGCGAAAGCCGGAAGTAATCGAGGAGATGGGGCGGGTGGTCTTCACAAAGGACCTGGAAGGCACCCGTGGACACTTCGAGGATCCGCACAAACCAATCATTTTTCTCATCAGCCGTATGGACGTAATCAAGAACGTCACCGGCTTCATGCGCTGGTATGCCGATCATCCGCGTCTGCAGAAGCTCGCCAATGTGCTCGTGGCGTCGGGCAGCGTCAACCCGGACGAATCCTCGGACGATGAGGAGCGCGCGCAGATTGAGGTGATGCACCAACTGATCGATCAGCATGATCTCGCCGGCTTGGTGCGCTGGATCGGACGGGTACCGAGAGAGGTGGGAGGGGCCCTCTACCGCTACGTGGCGGACAAACGGGGAGTCTTCGTCCAGCCGGCGCTGTTCGAGGCGTTCGGACTGACCGTCATCGAGGCGATGGCCTCCGGTCTCCCGACCTTCGCCACTCGCTACGGCGGGCCGCTTGAAATCATCGAGGATGGGGTCTCAGGATTCCACATCGATCCCAACCTCGGAGAATGGTCCGCCGGAAAAATCGCGGACTTTCTCGAGAAGACCGCCACCGATTTCGAGGAATGGAAACGGTTGTCCGACGGCGCCATCCAGCGGGTGGAAGAGCGATACACGTGGCGGCTCTATGCCGAAAGGCTGCTTACGCTTTCGCGCATCTATGGCTTCTGGAAATATATTTCCAACCTCGAGCGCGAAGAAACCATTCGCTATCTCGAGATCTTCTATGGTCTTTTCCACCGGGCTCGCGCCGTGAATATCAAGGCGTAGTTTCAAAAGTGACAGTCCCAAGTTCAACTCTCAAATGCAACAGTATGAGGAAAGGGGTGGCGGGCAGCGGCAGACATGCCTCAGGCCCTGTGTTGTCATTGCCCGGCTTGACCGGGCAATCCAGGTACGCCAGGTAAAATCACGGATTATCTGGATCCCCCGGTTAAACCGGGGGATGACAGAGAGCGGCCAACCAGGACGACCAGAACTGGAATGATTCCATCAACAACAGAAGAGAGCCTGCTGCACTTCAAAGTTGAATCCACCAGTCGCTTTTGAATCAGGGGGGACGACGAACTTTTTCAGACGTGACGGTCCCTTTTGAACCTATATCACGCTTTTTCTTCGGGGTCAGAGGTTTCGTCGTCCGGATGGGGCGGAGAAGGCACATTCAGGATCTTCATTCCGGCGGCGTAGTCCATTTCGCGCAGGTCCCGCAGGCGCAGCAGGCGCTGAATCAGGTCCTTCATCCGATCGATGTACTTCGGCAGCAGGTCGAGGTAGCGCTCCCGGGTCGTTTCGCTGATGTCCTTGCGCTTCAGCATGAAGTACGCACCCTGCATTACCTGCAGCGGATTGTTGAACTCGTGGGCGATCGTTGCCGCGAGCTGGTTCGCAACCCGCAGCTTCTCCATCTGCAGTTTCAAATTCTTCCGCTGGTTGATTTGTTGCCGCCGGACGAAGCCGAGCACGATCAGCATCAGCAGTAGCGTCGCCCCAAGCACCATCAGCAGGGCGAACAAGGGAGTTTCGAGAAACCGGGGAGGAACATCGATGACAACCGGAGTCGCGTACGTTTCCCGTTGATCCACGCCGTTTCGGGCCTTCACGCGCAGGGTGTAGGTGCCGGGGGGGATGTTGGTGTATTCGATTACGGATTGGTCGGTCCACGGCCGCCAACCGTGGTCGAAGGGCTCCAGCGTCCACGAGTAAGCGTGCATGTTCTCGTTGAAATAATCCGGCAAGGCGACGTACGCCCGCAGGGAGCGCCGCCGGTCGGTGAGTTGAATCTTCTGATTCAGGTTCTTTTGCACCCCGTCCGCGATCAGCTCGGTGATGTTGGGCCGGAACAGGCGATGAGACATTTTTCCCAGTACGGCCAAATCGACGAGGTAGAGCCCATTCTGCTGCTGGACGAGAATCCTCCTGTCGGGGAGCAGCCGCACCTGGTTGGCCGCGCTCTCCGGGAGGCCCAGGTTGCGGTCGAACCTGTACTGGTTCAAGGAATCCGAAAGGAACAGGCCACGTGACGTTGCCACCAGTGTGTAGGAAGCGTTGCGGAGGATCGCCTGGATGATCGCTCCTTCCGGGAGCGGAGGGTGGATCACTTCCAATCCGTCCCGGGTGACGACGGCGGCGCCCGGAACCAGCGAAAAGTACAGGTTTCCCTCCGAATCGCGCGAAACTCTGCTGACCTGGTTGCTCGGGAGGCCGGACCGTGTGTCGTACACCCGGATCGACTGCGCGGTTTTGTATGGGTCCGGGGATTCCTCGATCCGCAGAATCCCGGCGTTGAAGGTTCCGACCCAATACGCTCCGTCCGGACCGGTCGCTCCGTCCATCGCCGCGATGTTGTCCATGAAGAGTGTATCCGGGAGCGGGACCCGCAGTTCAGAGCCGACGCCCGGCCTCAAATCCGCTTTCTGGCGAACTTCCCCGCGCATCAGCATCCTCATTCCCCAGTCGTCGATCGTAATCAGCCGGGCCCATTGGCCGATGTGCAGCCGTTCCCCGGGACCGGCGTCGATGAAAAGGGGATTCGAATAGCGGTCGAACGAGTAGGTCGTCAGTTTTTTCCCATCCCATTTGCGCAGCAGTTCCTGGTAGGCGAACCGGAGATTCCCGTTTCCGTCTGTCGCAATGTTCATCCGCCCGACGTGCGGCGCCTTTGCCTCTGTCAGCGGGCGCAGCTGCCGGGTGGCGCGGTCGAACAGGTAGAGGCGGGTCGTGGTGCCAATCAGCAGGTTCGACTTCTTGTCCACCGCGAAATTGAGAAAGTCGCTATCCATGTTCCCGAAGGAGACGAGCGTTTTCAACCTGTCGTCCTTGATCGAGACAATGCCGTGCGAGGACGCGGCTAAGATCTCTCCGTTCCGGGTGACCACCGTCTGCCGCGTGTCCTGGAGAATGGGGAAGTTTTTTGAGCAGTATAGTCTGATCGCGGTCGAGGTGAGACGATGAAGATCGCCGTGGTTGTTGGCGAACCAGAGATGTCCCTCGCGGTCCATGACGTGGGTGATGACGATATTCGAGGGGAAACCGTTCGCCGATGAGAGATGGTCAAGGCTGCCGTTCTCGTCGAGGAAATACACTCCGTCGTTCCGCGCGAAACTCAGACGCCCATCGTTCAGCAGCACGACGGAATTGAGGGTGACGTTGCTGGGAAACGTGACGAGCCTCGAGATCTCGCCATGCTTCACGGTGTAGACGTTGAAATTGTCCCAGACGACGGCGCTCGCCCGGTTGGGATCGTAGAGCACGCCGTCGGTCGCCCACCCGCTCGGAATCCAGCTTTTTGTCGCGTTTGCCGGTTTTGACAGCAGAGTGCTGACGCGGTGCCATTGTTCGATTCTCTTGGCCGGATCCGCGAGCGCGAAGTGTCCCGGCTCGAACGCGCTGCTCGGGGGACCGGCGAACAGCAGCGAATCGTAGATGGCCTTTTCCGGCTTTTCGTGGGTGGGGTCGAGATCGAGCAGGGGAGGAAGGTAATCCATGTTCAACCGCAGCAGTCCCCAACGGTCGGTGGCTGCCCACACCTGATTGAGCACCGGGTCCCAGTCGAGACGGTTGACCATCAGGATGCGCTGCGTGTCGGATTCGGGTTTCAGGTTGGGGATAACGTAGAATAGTCCGTCGTGGTCGAGGATGACCCCATGATCCGTCGCCAGCAGCCTGCCCAGGGGATGGAAGGCCACATCGCGGATCGGACCCAGGGAGGGAGGGGTGACGGGCGTAAAGGTGAACGTGCCCGGACGGTACTCGACCATCCCGCGGTAGGTGCAGATGAACAACACTCCGTCGTCGGCCTGGTGGATGCTGTAGACGTAATTGGAGGGGAGGCCCTGCTCCGAAGTGTAATGGCTGAATCTGCTGCCGTCGTACGTCGTGATCCCGCGGGAGCCCCAGATCCAGAGGGTGCCCTGCTGATCCTGCAGCATCCCGAAGACGTTGCCGACTTTCGGGTATTGGCCTTCCTCAAAGGTTCGGATCGGGTAAATCGGATCCGCCCGCCCCGTCCCGGCGCCAAGCAGCAGCACCAGCACCCAGAAGGCGAGCGGGGAATGGCGGAGAATCGTCCCCGCCGGATGGCTATTTGTCGGTTTCAAGCGTTCCCTGACCCTGTCAACAGTCTGCTATTTTCGGAAAGATAACCCGTCTCCCGATCGCTCACGCAAGGATGGGAGAGGATTCCGCCGAACGTGTTCCGAAGTGTTCGGGAAGGCTCCTCGATCCTTCGTCAGTTGTTCAGACGGTTCCGCACCTTTATTCTCTAACAGAGCCGGGATTGATTCGTAACACACTGAATTAAAGTCACTTAATTGTCCCTGGCCGGGTGCCGGCAGCGTTGTCCACCGAAAACGCCGCGGAGAGAACGAGCTCTTGCCTAGAAACAAGTTTTTTCTAAAGTTTAGAACATTACTGACAGCTCCCGTGCTTCTTGCGGCGGGGTCACTTTTCACCGTTGGAGCGTGTATGCTGTTCACCGGACCGACGCGAACCATCATTTCGGAGATCGATGAGTTCCTGAATAAGGTCTCCGAAGCCGGCTTGATATTCCTGCCGGCGATCGAGGACTACCTGAAGCGGGATTTTCAGGCTTTCGACGTTCGCCTGCATCAGATCCAGATGCTCGAAGCGGAGGCCGATACCAAGAGCCACGCCGTTGAAAATCAAATGTATGCGAGATCCCTGATCCCGGAAAATCGCGGCGATGTGCTCGGCCTGCTGGAGAGTACGGACAACGTGATCGACACGATCAAAGCGACCTTGATGCTGTTTTCGCAGGAGCACCCGGACATCCCCGAAGCGATGCACAACGGCTTTCTGGAGCTCGCCGAAGCCTGCTCGCTGGGGGCGGATGCGCTGGTGTCCGCCGAGCGGTCCTTTTTCCGTGACGTTCGCGCTGTCCAGGATCTGGCCCACAAGGTCTTCTTTTACGAGCGCGAAGCAGACCGCATCAGCGATTCCCTGAAACGGCTGATTTTCCAGAGCGACCTGGAGCTCGCGAAGAAAATCCATCTCAGGCATTTCGCGACCAACGTCGAGGAAGTCTCGGACGCCGCGGAAAACGCTGCTCAGCGGCTGAGCATCTACGCCATCAAGCGGATGGTGTGAGGGCGCCCACATGGAATTGCTTCTTTACCTGTCAAGCGGTCTTTTCCTCGGCTGGTCCCTCGGGGCGAACAACGCGGCGAATGTCTTCGGGCCGGCTGTAGGCACCCGGATGATCCGCTTTCGCAACGCAGCGCTGATCAGCTCCATCTTCGTTGTCATTGGTGCAACGGTCAGCGGCGCGGGCGCCGCACACACCCTTGGCAGCCTCGGCGCGGTCAACGCGCTCGCCGGTTCCTTCACCGTCGCCCTCTCCGCGGCCTTGACCGTGCTCTGGATGACACGCCACAACCTGCCCGTGTCCACCTCCCAGGCGATTGTCGGGGCGATCATCGGCTGGAATATTTACTCGAACTCCATCACCAACACGCAGTCGCTGAGCAAGATTGTCAGCACCTGGGTCGTCTGCCCGATCCTTTCTGCGGCGTTTGCAATGATTCTTTACGTCCTGATGCGGGAATTCGTGCTGCGGATGAAGCTGCACCTGCTTCACCTCGACAACCTGACACGCATCGGCCTGATCCTCGTCGGAGCTTTCGGGTCGTACAGCCTCGGTGCGAACAACATCGCGAATGTGATGGGCGTTTTCGTCACCGCAAATCCCTTCAGTGATAAGGTGATCGCGGGGATCTCGGTCACCGGCGCCCAGCAGCTCTTTTTCCTCGGGGCGCTCGCGATCGGCGTCGGCGTCTTCACCTATTCGGAGCGGGTGATGAAAACGGTTGGGGGAGGGCTGCTCAAACTAACGCCGCTCGCCGCGTTCGTGGTCGTGCTCGCGCAATCGCTCGTCCTTTTCCTCTTCGCGTCGGAGCGGTTGGAGACCTTCCTGGCGAGTCACGGGTTGCCGACAATTCCCCTCGTGCCGGTTTCGAGTTCCCAGGCTGTAGTCGGAGCCGTGCTCGGAATTGGGCTGCTGAAGCGGGGCGCGGGGATCCGCTACAAGGTGATGGGGGAGATCTCGCTCGGTTGGATCAGTTCGCCGATACTCGCCGGAGTGATTTCGTTTCTGCTGCTCTTCTTCGTGGACAACGTCTTCCAGAAGCAGGTTTCCCGCCAGGAATATTTCCGTTGCGGTCCGGACGTCATCCAGGAGCTGAAAGCTCGTGGGATCGAGGATGAGGGGCTGCTCGAACTTGAGTCGAGGACGTTCAAGAACCCTGTGCGAATGCGGGAAACGGTGAAGTCGCTCACATCCCTAGGCGACGCCCAACTCCACGAAGTGATTCAGCTTTCCCGGCTCGGCGATTACCAAATCAAGGCTTCAGGCGTTCGCAAGTTGTACGACGATGGCTGGCTTTCGGACCAGCAGCGCGACGCACTCCTGAGGTTGAAGGACAACAAGTACAAATACGGCTGGATCTTGCTCCGGGATCTTGCGGCCGAATCGGCGGCCTGGCGGCTGCGGGCCGATACGGTCGAGAACAAGCTGTGGAACAAGAGTCTTCAGGAGAAATACAGAATGCTCCTGTTGACTTTCGATACTTCCGCGAACCGGTCGCCCTAGGCGAATGCTTTTCCGTCCGGAAACTCCGCTCCAATTCTCAACTTTCAGTGGATGAAACTGGAACCAGCGGGTTCACTCGGCATGTACCTTGCAGCCTCATGGAGAGCGGTAGGAGACCCGCATGAAACGCATCTTGCTGACAGCGATCGCATCTTTGGCACTACTTTTCGGGAGCCCCATGAATCCATCCCTTCAGGCGAAGCCCGCCGAGCGCGACAGCACCCTGGCCGTGGCCACGTTCGCCGGGGGCTGCTTCTGGTGCATGGAACCGCCCTTCGAAAAACTCGACGGGGTCAAGCGGGTAGTCGCAGGATACACCGGGGGGACAAAGAAAAATCCCACCTACGAGGAGGTATCCACCGGCGCGACCGGACACCGTGAGTCGGTCGAAATCCACTATGACCCCGCGGTTGTGGACTACGAGACGCTGCTGAAAACCTTCTGGCAGAACATCGATCCCACCGACCGCGGCGGGCAGTTCGCCGACCGCGGAACCCAGTACCACACAGCTATCTACTACCACACCGACGAGCAACACCGGGAAGCGGAGAAATCGAAGGAAATTCTGGGGAAGTCGGGCAAATTCGACCGGCCGATCGCAACTGAGATCCTCCCCGCAGGGGATTTCTACCCAGCGGAGAACTATCACCAGGATTACTACAAGAAAAATCCGCTTCACTATGAGATGTACAAGCGGGGTTCCGGCCGCGAGGGTTTCATCGAAAAGTTCTGGAAGGCCGACAGCACTTTCAAAGCCGAGCGCGGTTCGAAATAAGTAAACGTGTTCTGCCGTTTACTATGTGTGTCATCACCAGCGATGCCGACTACTCGGCATCGCTGGCGATCTCTAATTCCACTGGCGTTCTTCAGGGACAGTATACTCACAATCCAGATAGTTCGGGATTGTGAGTATACTGTCCCAGGTGTGGAGATTGCCGCGCCATCCCGAAGGGTCGGGATGGCTGGCAGTGGCCCACCTGTGTAGGCCGGAAGCCTGCCCCCGATTCGATCGGGGGTCTCCGAACCCGGCTGCCTTTCCAGCGATCGCTTCCGCCGTCACGCCCCTTTCCTCAACGACCGAAAACTGACAAGTCTGTCCTGTTCCTCATCCCACAGGTTCATGTTGATCGATTTAAGGCTTTTGCCCAGGGTCAGCGGAACGACCTGCTGCAGGAA